>JAAYDW010000050.1 GCA_012729055.1 Deltaproteobacteria bacterium | reverse complement strand
GTCCGCCGCGGCCAAAACCGAAGGAAAGGGGCTGCGGGCTACGCCCTCCGCCCCTTTCCTTGAACATCGTTAAAAGCGGACATATCATGTGCTACAAAATAGGACTTTTCTATTTGCTGCTAACATGCAGCATTTTGAGCATACCCGTCACAGTGACGTTCAGGTCCAGCACTTGAGGGCGGATGGTCTGCTTGCGGGCAAACGCCAGCAGCTGACGGGTCAGATCCGCGGAGCGCTGCGCGGCATTTCGGACGTCCTTAAGCGCGGCGCAGAGCGACGGCACGGTAACGTCATGATCCAATGCGATTTCCGTATTTCCGATGATGACTCCCAGCATGTTGTTGAAGTCATGAGCGACGCCGCCGGCCAGTTGTCCGATGGCATCCATCTTCTGCGCCTGAAAAAGCCGCTGTTCGAGAATCTGACGCTCCTCTTCCATCCGCCTGCGGTCCGTAATGTCCTGCATATGGAAGATCAGGCAGTCTTCGCCGGCGAGCCGGAGTGTCCGCGCTCCGTATGCCCCGATGCGTACTTCGCCGTCTTTCCGCCGGAACTGAAATTCCCGGTGCAGAACATCCTCGCCTGCCGTCAGTGTTTGGATCATCGCCTGCCGGTCGGCCGGCTGATGCCAGAAGCGAAGGTCCAGCGAGGTTCTTCCCATCGCCAGACCGGCCGGCCAGCCGGTGATTTTCTCGAAGCCGGCATTGACGTCCATAATCAGGCCATCGTGGAGGCGCGTGATGACCATGCAGTCCGGCGACGCCATGAACACTTTGCGGAATTTTTCCTCCGATTGCCGCGTCAACTCCTCGGCCCGGATGCGGTCGGTGATGTCCCGGTCGGCGCCCTGAAATCCGACCGGCTGGCCCGACCGGTCCAGAACCGGGACGGCATTGCTTTCCAGATGCCGAAACGTCCCGTCCCGATGCTTCCACCGCCAAACAACCCCCGTCCAGCCCTTCTTCTCCCGAATGCAGCGATCGAATATCTCCCCGGCTTGTTTCGCGTCCTCTTCATGCAGGTGCCGCTGCGACCAGCCCGATTTCAGGGTGTCCTCGGGACGGTACCCCAGAATCGTCTCCACGGCGGCGTTGCAGTATGTGCGGCGTCCGGATAAATCCATGGCCCAGATCCATTCCTGGCTCGTGGACACGATGGACTTAAAACGCTCCTCACTGGCCCGGAGCGCATCTTCCGCCAGCTTACGCTGCGTAACGTCGCGGGACACGCCGTGCAGACCGACCAGTTTTCCCTGTTCATCCCGCAGGCCGGTGATGATCGTCTCCATCCAGCGGGTCGAGCCGTCCTTGTGGTAATACTCCAAAAGCAGCGTTGCTTTTCTTGCAGGATCCGCCCCTGCCTCCTTTTCAAGGGCAAGTTCCCGCGCCATGGCCTCCAGGCCGTATGCCAGCGATTCCGGTGTAAACTGTTCATCCACGCTCTGCGCCATCCGCTCTTCCTGGGTATATCCCAGGGCCGCCTCGACTGAAGGCGTCACATAGGTCGTCTTCAAGTTCATGTCCGCCGTCCATACGATGTCCGTCATTTTCTCGGTCAGCAGACGGTACTTGTTCTCGCTTTCCCGGAGGGCTTCGTCGCTGCGCCGGCGTTCGGCCAGATCATGCACCGGACTGATCGACGGCGTGGATGCGTCATGGGAGTCGCGGGCTGCGCTGCCTTTCGCCCTCTGCAACCGCAGGGAAAGAAAATAAACCGCCGCAAACAACAAGGCGGAAAGTCCCGCCGCAAACAGCGCAACCACGGCGGTGCGGGAGGCAATGGGGGCCAGCGACTCTTCAATTTCGATGAACGCCACCGCGCTTCCCGAATCGTAAATTACTTTCTGAAATTTCACCGTGGGAGGCTTAAGCGGATTTCGAACTTCGGCGATCACGCTTCCCTGCAAATCAAGAATCGTCCGGTTTTCCGGCTGTGTGGAATCCAGGCGGCGCTCCAGCATGTCCTGCAACCGTGTGGCTTCAAGACGCCAGGACGCGGGATGGCCGGCAATCCGTCTTTCCAGGGCACGGGCGGAAATTTCCGCCTCCGTGTTCGCAAGGCCGGACAGTTGCTGATAAGCGAAAACAAAATATAGGGTGGGGATCAAGACAAAGGAAAGCAGCGCGATGACCGCCGTCACGACAGACAATGTGCCGGTGATGGAACGACCTGTTTTTTTCACAGTTTCTCCGCTGTCATCCGGCCTGCTTACCGGAAAAGACCATCTTTCTTACCGGAAGCGAGGCAGGCGTTGAGCTTCCCCGTATGTCCGGGATGCCGACCGGCCGGAGCCCGGCTTATCGTTTCGACATCAGTATAGAAAACGAGGTATCATAAGTCAAGACGCAGTTCCTGCAGGCGGACCACTCGGTCCGGAAAGACTGTATGCAAAAGAGAATGGTGCCGGCGTTTTCGCCCGGTTTCCCCGGAAAACGGATGGTCGGGGCGGCAGGATTTGAACCTGCGACATCTTGCTCCCAAAGCAAGCGCGCTACCAGGCTGCGCTACGCCCCGTATGGATTATGCACTGCAGAGATGGCTTTTGAGAAGCGCAAAAGCCTGTCCGCGGTGGCTGACGGTGTTTTTGATCCGAGGCGGCAGCTCCGCGGCGGTCTTGGAATATTTCGGATCCAGGAAAATCGGATCATAGCCGAAGCCGTTGGTCCCGCGCCGTTCGTCGATGATCAGCCCCGGCCAGCGGGCTTCGAAAGCGCGCCAGCGGCCGCCGGGTTCGTAAAGCACCAGGGCGCAATGAAAAGCCGCCGTTCTCGCCGCGGGCGGCACATCCTTCAACCGGTCCAGCAGTTTGGCGTTGTTTTCCTCGTCCGTCGCCCCCTCACCCGCATAGCGCGCGGAATAAATGCCCGGTTCTCCGTCAAGCGCGTCGACCTGAAGCCCCGAATCGTCGGCCAGCACCGTCTCGCCCGAAAATTCGGAGATGATCTTCGCTTTCTTCAAGGCGTTTTCCAGATAGGTTGCTCCGTCCTCCACGATGTCCGGCGCCTGCGCAAATGCATTGAGCGAGCAAAGCTCAATGTCCTCAGCTGCCAGCAGTTCGCGAATTTCCCGGACCTTGCCTTCATTCCTGGTGGCAAAAACGATTCTCATGACGTCAGGTCGCCCGCCACAGCCTTTTGAAAAGCCATGATCCGGTCGATGCCGGTCCTGGCAAGCGCCGTCATGGCGTCAAGCTCAACGCGGGTAAATGGAACGTGTTCGGCTGTGCCCTGAATTTCAATAAAGGATCCCGCGCCGGTCATGACGACGTTCATATCGACGTCCGCCCGGGAATCCTCTTCGTATTCCAGATCAAGAAGCGCCTGCTCCCCAATGATGCCGACGCTGACCGCCGCCACATAATCCCGGACGGGAATGTCCGGTATCTGCCCCCGGCGCTTCATTTCCCGGAACAGATCCACCAGCGCCACGAAGGCGCCGGTGATCGCGGCGGTCCGCGTGCCGCCGTCCGCCTGCAGGACGTCGCAGTCGATGTAAACGGTTCTTTCGCCGAAAGCGGTCAGATCCGTCACCGCCCGCAGCGACCGGCCGATGAGCCGCTGAATTTCCTGCGTTCTGCCCCCTACCTTGCCCCGGGCGGCTTCCCTCGCCGAACGGACCGGCGTGGACATGGGCAGCATCGAATATTCCGCGGTGAGCCAGCCCTTGCCCGTGTTTTTCAGAAAAGGCGCCGTCTTGTCGTCAAGAGAGGCCGCGCACAGCACTTTCGTGTGGCCGAACTCTACCAGCACCGATCCCGGAACATTTCTCAGGTACTGATTGGTGATGCAGACGGGTCTGAGCTCGTCATATTTTCTGTTCGAAGATCTGCAAAACACGGGACACCTAAAAAAAGGATTTGACGCTTTTGGCCAGGGCCTGGGCGATTTGCGTCTGGATTTTGGCCGACGAAAGCTTCTTCCTGTCTTCCGGCGACGTTGCAAATCCCATCTCAATCGTCAGCACGGGGACGGTCAGTCCGACGGCCAGCGGAACATCCGCTTCTCTCAGTCCCCGGTCCTTGCGCGGGAAGAGCGCGCTGAAATTTTTCTGCACCAGGCGCGCCATTTTGACGGCGTCGTTCAAATGCTGTTGCGCGCCGGTTTTTCCCCCGGCGTCGCGGCCGCCCGCCTGGATATTTTTGAATCCCGGATAGTACATTTCGTAGCCGGAGGCGGACTTGCCGAAACCGGCGTTGGCGTGCAGGCTGAGAACTATCGCCGGCTTCCGCTCGGAAATGATTTTGCGTCGCTCTTCCAGCGAAACGACCTTGTCCGAATTCCGTGTCAGCACGACCTCAACGGAGGAGTCATTCGCCAGTTCCTTTTGCAAAGCCAGGGCGATGGCCAGGGTGATATCTTTTTCCGCCGTCTCGTCAATGCCCGTCACGCCCGCATCTGCGCCGCCGTGCGCCGGATCGATAAGCACGACGGGCTTCGCGCTCTGGGAAAAAGCGGTAAACGTCCAGAAACACAGGACAAGAACGGAACAACAGAAAACTGTATATTTCAGCCGGTTGCGTAGCATTTTTTTCACCTGTCGCGGAGAGTCATTGGCCTGCCGTGCAGGCTCGGCCTGCTTATCGCACAGTGGCTGCGTTTGTCAATCAAAAAGGATTCCTTCCGGTATTTTCAACCCTTGGAGATGCGTTCGATGGAGTGGACGATTTTCAACTGCCGGATGGCCGAAAAAATGGCGTTCAACTGCTGTGTGTCATAAACATCGATGACAAACATCAGATTGGCGATCATGTCGGTCGTCTCGACGCGGGCAGAGCTGATGTTCACGTCAAAGGACGAAATCGCCGAGCTCACTTCAGTGATCACGCCCTTGCGGTCGGTGCAGACGACTTTGATGTGCACGGGATAAGCGTGTTTCTCCCGGACGTCCCAGTTGACATCGACGATTCTTTCCGCGTCAAGCCGCTGCAGATGAGGACATTTCTGCGTGTGCACCACAATGCCGCGGCCGCGGGAAATGTAGCCCGCGATTTCATCGCCGGGAATCGGGTTGCAGCATTTGGCGAATTTCACCATGACGTCGTCGATGCCGGTCAGACTGATGCCCAGGGAAGGCGCGGCGGATTTCTTTTTGGCCTTGTCCGGCGGCGCTTCCGGCTCCTTCGGCGCCTCCGCCGCCAGGAAATGATTGACCACCTGTTTGGCGGAAATGCGCCCGTAGCCGACCTGGGAAATCAGGTCATCGAGCGTTTGCAGCGAATATTCCGAGAGCACTTTGCGGATTTCATCCGATTTGAGGTAGGTCGAAAACTTCAGGTTGTTGCGACGGAATTCCTTTTCCAGCAGGTCCTTGCCCAGCGTAAGCGAACTGTTCTTTTCCTCCGCGTTGACCCAGTTGCGGATTTTGGAGATGGCGCGGGAGGTCACCACAAACTTCAGCCAGTCCTTGCTCGGGTGATGCCCCGCCTGCGTGATGATTTCCACCTGATCGCCGTTTTGCAGCTGGTAGCGCAGCGGCACGATGCTGCGGTTCACCTTGGCCCCCGTGCACTGGTGGCCGACGTCGGTGTGGATGCTGTAGGCGAAGTCCACGGGCGTTGCGCCCTTGGGGAAGGATTTGACGTCCCCGTGCGGCGTGAAGACGTAGACCTCCTCCGGAAAGAGCGCCAGTTTCAGGTTGGACATGAACTCTTTCGGATTCTTGATTTCCTGCTGAATCTCCAGCGCCTCGCGCAGTTTCTTGATCTGATTGTCCTCGTGGTCCTGAAAAGCCCGTCCTTCCTTGTAGCGCCAGTGCGCGGCGATGCCCTTTTCCGCCCACTCGTGCATGCTCCGGGTACGGATCTGGATTTCGACGCGCTCGCCGTAAGGGCCGATCACCGCGGTGTGCAGCGACTGATAGTTGTTGGCCTTGGGCATGGCAATGTAGTCCTTGAACCGGCCGGGAACCGGCTTCCAGAGGGCGTGGACAATGCTCAGCGCCTCGTAGCAGGTCTTGTCGATGTCCGACTCCAGAATGATGCGGAAGGCGATGACGTCGTATACCTCGTCGAAGTTGATGCGCTGTTCGTGCATTTTTTTATAAATGCCGTACAGGTGCTTGGCCCGGCCCTCGACCTCCCCCCGGATGGACACCTTCTCGAGTTCCCTGAAAATGATGCCCTTGACTTCCTCCGTGTAGCGGTTGCGGGATTCCTGGGATTTGGCGACCCGCGTGTCGAGTTCCTGATAGGCTTCGGGCGAAATGTACTGAAAGGCAAGGTCCTCGAGCTCCATTTTCATCCAGTTGATGCCCAGCCGGTTGGCCAGCGGAGCGTAGACGTCCATGGTTTCCCGGGCGATGTACTCCCGCCGGTCGGGCTTCTGGTACTGGAGGGTCCGCATGTTGTGAATGCGGTCGGCCAGGCGAACCAGCAGAATGCGGATGTCCGCCGACATGGCGAGAATCATCTTCCGAAAATTTTCGGCCTGGCGTTCTTCCTGCGATCCGAAGGAAATGCGGCTCAGCTTGGTCAGCCCGCCGACGAGAAAAGCGACATCCTTGCCGAACTCCTGTTCGATCTGCTCGCGCGTGGTGAGCGTGTCTTCAATCGTGTCGTGCAGCAGACCGCTGATGATTGTCGCCGAATCCATCTTCATGTCGACAAGCATGCCGGCCACTTCCATGGGATGCGTAAGGTAAGGCTCGCCGGACAGACGAACCTGCCCCTGGTGCACGGTGGCGGAATAAATATACGCCTTCTGAATCATCTCCAGCTCTTCGGCCGGGAGATAGGCTTGAGCTTTATCAAGAATGTCATTGATTCTTAACATGAAGATTTCCAGTCCCGCGCGGGAATCAACCGGCCTGCTTCAACTCCGCGGCAATAATCGCCCGGACTTCTCCGACAATGTCACTTTTTGCGTAAAGGCGGCTTTCGCCGGTTTTGCGGATCTTCAATTCCACCTTGCCCTGGGCCAGGTTTTTGGGCCCCACGACAATGCGCAGGGGAATGCCGATCAGATCGGCGTCCTTGAATTTTACGCCCGCACGTTCATCCCGGTCGTCGAGAATCACTTCCACCTCCGCGGCCAGGAGGCCGGCGTAGATCTCCTCGGCTGCTTTCATGACTTCCGGCTCGTTGATGTTGACGGGTGTAACAATCGCGGCGTAAGGCGCAAGGGGCATCGGCCAGATGATGCCGTTTTGATCGAAATTCTGTTCGATACAGGCGGCCACGGTCCGGCCGACGCCGATGCCGTAGCAGCCCATGATCATGGTTTTTTCCTTGCCGTCGCGATCCAGGTAGACGGCTTTCATGGCCTTCGAATACTTGGCGCCCAGCTTGAAAACGTGGCCGACTTCGATGCCGCGGGCGAATTTGATTTCGCCGCCGCAGCGCGGACAGGCGTCGCCCGGCCGGACCACGCGCAGATCCGCAAAAGACTCCACCGTAAAATCCCGGCCGAGGTTCACGTTTTTCAAATGATAATTTTCCCGGTTCGCCCCGGTCACCATGTCGGCAAGAGGGAGGATCGAATAGTCGGCGATCACGCGGACTTTGACGCCGACGGGCCCCGCAAAGCCGCGCGGCGCGCCGGTGGCCTTGAAAATCATGTCGTCGTCGGCCAGTTCCAGTTCGGCCGCCCCGAGGTAATTTTTCACCTTGATTTCGTTCACCTCATGATCGCCGCGGATCAAAACGGCGCAGGCCTTGCCGTCCGCGTTGAAGATGAGGGTCTTCACGATCTGCTTTGCAGAAACGTTCAGAAAAGCGCTGACTTCTTCAATGGTGCGCACGTCGGGCGTTTCCACGTTTTCCAGAGCCGGCCGGTCCGAGGCTTTGGGCGCGGTCTTTTCCGGCCTGGCGATTTCCGCCTTTTCCAGATTTGCTGCATAGCTGCATGTGTCGCAGAAAGCGATGGCATCTTCGCCCGATTCGGCCAACACCATGAACTCGTGTGAAAAGCTGCCGCCGATGCTGCCGGAATCCGCTTCCACCGGGCGATACGTGAGGCCGCAGCGGCTGAAGATGGCGTTGTACGCGGCAAACATCTTGTCGTAGCTTTTTTCCGCGCCCGCTTCGTCCGCGTCAAAGCTGTAAGCGTCCTTCATGCCGAACTCCCGGCAGCGCATCACGCCGAACCGCGGACGCACTTCGTCGCGGAACTTGGTCTGAATCTGGTACAGATTGCGCGGCAGCTGGCGGTAGGTTTTTATGTCGTGGCGGACCAGATCCGTGATGACTTCCTCATGCGTGGGCCCCAGGCAGTAGTCGCGGTCGTTGCGGTCGCGGAAGCGGAGCAGCTCCTTGCCGTAATAGGTCCAGCGGCCCGATTCCTGCCAGAGTTCCGCCGGCTGCACCATCGGCAAATGCACTTCCTGGGCGCCGGCCCGGTTCATTTCCTCGCGGATGATCTGCTCCACCTTGCGGATGACGCGATAGCCGAGCGGCAGATAAGAGTAAATTCCGCTCGTGAGTTTGCGGATCATTCCCGCCCGAATCATGAGTTGATTGCTGACCACCTCCGCATCGGACGGCACTTCCCGTCCGGTGGGCAGGTGCATTTCCGAGTAACGCATTCCTCCTCCTTATGGTTCATTGTCCAGGGATCGGATCTCTTCGAGTAATACCGGGACAAAATCTTTTTCCGCGACTTTTTTGCAGGCGACGCCCTTTTTGAAGATCATGCCGAAGCCGCGTCCGCCGGCAAGGCCGATGTCCGCTTCCGCCGCTTCGCCGGGGCCGTTCACCACGCAGCCCATCAATGCCACCTTGAGATAGGCTTTGCGGCCGGCCAGGGCTTTTTCCACCTGCGACACCAGACCGGCCAGATCGATTTCGCAGCGTCCGCACGTCGGACAGGAAATGATTTCCGGCCCGACTTTCCGGATTTTCAGGGCCCGCAAAATGCCGTAGGCGATGGGCAGCTCCTGCACGGGATCGCCCGTCACGGATACCCGGATGGTGTCCCCGATGCCCTCGTAAAGGAGCATGCCGATGCCCAGTGCGGATTTGACCGCCGCATCCACCAGCGGCCCCGCTTCCGTGACGCCCAGGTGCAGGGGGTAATCCGTTTTTGCGGCAATGCTGCGGTAGGCTTCCACCATCATCGGCACGTCGGAAGACTTGAGCGACAGCTTGATCTGCTCAAAGCCCAGGTCTTCAAACAGGGCGACATTGCGCAGAGCGCTTTCGCAAAGCGCCCGGGCCGAAACACCGTATTCGGCAAGCAGGTCCTTTTGCAGCGAACCGGCATTGACGCCGATCCGGATGGCCGTCGCATGATCCCTGGCTGCGCGGACAATTTCGGCGATCCTGTCCTTCGCCATGTTGCCCGGATTGATCCGGATGCCGTCCGCCCCGTTTTTGATGGCGTCGATGGCCAGCTGAGCCTGAAAATGAATATCGGCGATCAGTGGAATGGCGATGCCCTTCTTGATGTCTGCAAGCGCCCGGACGGCGTCCGCATCGGGAATCGCCACGCGGGCGATTTCGCAGCCCGCCCTTTCGAGGGCGTTAATCTGCTTTACGGTTGCCGCGACGTTCCGGGTGTCCGTATTGGTCATGGACTGGACGACGATCGGCGCATCTGAACCGATCCGGACGGATCCTATCCGGATGGTTCTGGTTTTTCTTCTTCGTAGTGAGGCTTCTTCCATAAGCTGGGCGCTTTCATCTTTGCCTTTGGAAATTTTATAACATGTGTATCTTCCGCGGGCAACGGCTATTTTGCGAAGAGGGGCATTCCCGACGGCTTTGCGAAAATAAAAAAAAGGCGGCCCCGCGGTCCTGCATTGCCGACCTGCGTTAAGCCGCCTTGTCTTGCGTTTTACTTTCCCAGCCAGCAGTGCAGGCAGAGCTGATCGGACGGCAGGCCGATCGCCGCGATCATGTCTTCGATTTCCAGATATTTCAGCGTCGTCACGTTGAGGTCGCGCCGGATCCAGTCCACCATCTTCGCATGCTTGGCCGATGACGGGTCCAGATAGTCCGACGGCTCGTCCAGATCCCGGCCTTCCAGGGCGCGCATGGCCTTGCGGCATGCGAGCTCCGCCGTGGTCCGTGTGGAGGAGGCGTAAATGCAGGGAAACATCAGGGGCGGACAGGCGGGGCGGATATGAATTTCCCGGGCGCCGTTGTCCCAGAGTTTCTTGACGGTCAGGTTCTTGAGCTGTGTGCCGCGGACGATGGAATCGTCGCAGATGATCATCCGGTTGCCGTTGATGACCTCCCGCACCGCCACGAGTTTCATTGTCGCCACCAAGTCGCGGATTTCCTGCGTAGGCGGCGTGTAGCTCCTTCCGTAGCCCGGCGTGTACTTGACCAGCGGACGCCGGTAGGGAATGCCGGATTCCATGGCGTAGCCGACGGCATGCCCCACGCCGGAATCAGGGACGCCGGCGACGAAGTCCGCTTCGACGCTGTCGCGCTTGGCCAGGTAGCGGCCGCAGCGTTCGCGGGTGTGCTCCACGCTGATGCCGTCATAAACGGAAGAGGGAGAACCGGTATAGATCCACAAAAAAGAGCAGATTTTTTTCTGGTTCCCTTCCGGTTTGAGCTGCCGGACGCCGTCGTCGGACAAAAGGACGATTTCCCCCGGCCCCAGAAATCTCGCAAGCTCGTATCCCAGGTTTTCAAAGGAACTGGCTTCCGTGGCTACGACGTGTGATTTCCGGGCGGGATCCTTGCTTCGCCCCAGGGCCAGCGGGAAACGGCCCACCTTGTCCCGGGCGGCGTAAATGCCTTCCGGCGTCAGCACCAGGACACAGATCGATCCCTCGATGATGCCGCGCATGGAGGCAATGCCCTCGACGATATTATCTCCGCGGTTGATCAGGTACGCGACGATTTCCGCGTTGTTGACGCCTCCGCCGGCCATTTCCGTGAAGGACGCGCCTTCATTGAGCAGTTCGGCGACCAGTTCATTCTTGTTGGCGATGAGGCCCGTGGCCACAACCGCGTAAATGCCGAACTTGGAGCGAAAAATCAGCGGCTGCGGCGAGTCGTCGTCAATGGCGCCGATGCCGGAATGTCCCTCCATTTTCTTGTAGTCATCGACAAAGCGCGATTTGAACTGCGCCTGCGAGATGCCGTGAATGGTGTTGTAAAATCCTTTGGCGCCGTAAACGGCCATGCCGCCATGCTCGGTTCCCAGATGAGAATGATAATCCGTCCCGTAAAAGAGCGTCTGAACGCAACTGTCCCGACTGACTACGCCGAAAAGCCCTCCCATTTTCTTCTTCCTTCCGACTACTTTCTGTTGTTGGTCGTATGAAATTTTTCCAGTAACTTCTGATGAACGTTTTCCGGCACCAGCCCCTTCACCGATCCGCCCAGGCTGGCCACTTCCTTGATCAGCTTGGAACTGGTGTAAAACCAGCGGAATCCGCTCATCAGAAAAACGGTTTCCACGTTCTTGGTTTGCCGCCGGTTCATGAGCGCCATCTGAAATTCATATTCAAAATCGGAAAGCGCGCGCATGCCCCGTAAAATCGTGCTGGCGCCGGAACTTTTCAGATAGTCGATCAGCAGGCCGTCGTGAGAATCCACGCGGATCCCCGGGTGTCCCTGAAAGATATCCCGGATGAACCCGCATCTTTCCTCCACGGTAAACAAGGAGGACTTATCCGGATTGTAGGCGACAAGGACGATAATTTCATCGAAGATCCGACTGCCCCGTTTGATGATATCGACATGACCGTTGGTGATGGGATCGAATGAACCTGGGTAAATAGCGATTTTGTTTTCAAATTTTTCTTGCATCATGCAACTACCACCTTTAGAAAAGTTAATAAATTGTCGCCGTATTTTCGCTGGTCTTCGATGCTCCACCCGACGCCGGGATTCGTCGCCGCCTCTCTTGCGGAATGCTGGAGAACCAGGACGCCTTCCGGAGTAAAGGACGGATACGCTTCCAGGGCCCGCAGGATCCGTTCGATATAGCCTTCGTTGTAGGGCGGATCCGCGAAGATCACGTCATACCGGCAATTTTTTTTATAAAGATCGCGTAACGCCGACTGGAAGTCGGCGGTTATAATCCTGCCTTTTTCGGCGTATCCGCAGCGGCAAAGATTTTCCCGGATGACGGTGGCAAGCATTTTGCTCTTTTCGACAAAAGCAGCCGCCCGGGCGCCGCGGCTCAGGGCTTCGATTCCCACGGAACCCGAACCGGCGAACACATCGAGAAACGTCCGTCCCGACTGGGCCCCGAGCAGATTGAAAATCGCTTCCCGCAGGAAATCGGTGGTCGGCCGTTGGATCGACCGGGCCGGGAAACTAAGCGTTCTTCCTTTTGCCTCACCTCCGGAAATTCTCATGATATTACTTTATGATGGTCACATGCCGATCCGTTCATTCCTGCCGGGGAGCGCCGCCGGTCTTTCCGTCTTTTGTGCTGATTTTCCTGATGAATTTAAAAATCCACCACAGGGGGCCGGAAAGGGCGTAGCCCACAAAAATGATAAAAACCATCACTTCCGGTTTGTAGATGATGACCAGCAAGACACCCAGAATAATCAGAAAGGTCATAAACGGCATGCGGGCGAATAGTTTCATGTCCTTGCCGCTGTAGTATTTGATGTTACTGACCATGAGCAGGGCCAGGATGGCCACCAGGACCATCATCTGCGGATTGTGAAAGGTGCCTTCGACGCCCAGGTAATCGAAGAAAATCACCGTCGCGGCGACGACGCAGGCGGCGGCAGGTATAGGCAGTCCGTTAAAGACCTTGCTGTCGATAAGGCCGATCTGAATATTGTACCGGGCGAGTCTCAGGGCGCCGCAGGCAACAAACATGAAGGCGGCCATCCAGCCCAGTTTTCCGTAAAAGGACATGGCCCAGAGGTAGGCCAGAAGCGCCGGCGCAACGCCGAAAGCAACCAAGTCGGCCAGCGAATCGTATTCGGCGCCAAAGCGGCTGGTGGAATTCGTGATCCGGGCGACCCGGCCGTCGAGACCGTCAAACAGCAGGGAGACAAAAATTGCAATGGCCGCCAGAAAAAACTTTTCCTGGATCGATGCGATAATCGAATAAAATCCCATAAACAAGCTGGCGGTCGTAAAAAGGTTCGGCAAAACATAAATGCCCTTTTTGATGCGGATATTGCGAATGCGCCGTTCGGAATTCATGAGAGGTATCCTAAAGGGGTTTGTCCTGCGCGGACTTTATCGCCCGGCTGGACAATGACTTTCGAATCGGGGGGTAAGAACACTTCTACGCGGGAACCGAACCGGATCAGGCCGAACCGTTCGCCTTTTTGAATATCAGCCCCTTCGTTTGTCCAGCAGACGATCCGGCGCGCAATGAGACCGGCAATCTGCACGACCCAGATGGCGCGGCCGTCTTCGGCCCGGATCAGCACCTCGTTGCGCTCGTTTTCCACCGAAGCCTTGTCCAGATTGGCCGACAGGAATTTTCCCTTGTGATACCCGATCTTTTCGATCTTTCCGCCGTAAGGCGCCCGGTTGACATGAACATTAAAGACATTCATGAAAATGCTGATTTTTTTAAAGCGGCCGGCGATGGTGCCGTCGACGGAAACGTCTTCAATTTTCAGAATTTTCCCGTCCGCCGGCGAGATCACCAGCTTGTCCTTCGGCTGATAAGACCGTTCGGGATTGCGGAAAAAGCACACGATAAAAACCGTCAGGACGGCGAGAAGAACCGTCAGCCAGACAACGCAAAAAAAAGCTGCAAGGATAGTGAAGACCAAGGAAAGGAGAATAAAGGGAATGCCTTCGTGAGCAATAATACTATTATGTTTCATAAAGTATTTTTTCTTTCCTCAAATGAGGTTTTGTTGATATATGAATTGATGACGCTTGTCAATCATTCTTTGTCCGCCCGTTTTCCGACTATCAGCTTGACATGATAGCCGAAAACCATATATAAAACGTAAAAATTCCGGAGGGAAAAAGATGTCCAAAAAAGTGAAAATATACACGCTCAGCACATGCAGCCACTGCAAGGCGGCGAAGAAATTTTTAAACGACAACAACATCGCCTTTGACGCGACGGACGTCGATCTGCTCGAGGGTGCGGCGCGGGAGGCCATGCTCAACGAAGTGATCCAGTACAATCCGAATCGTTCCTTCCCGACCATCGTCATCGGCGACAAAATCATCATCGGTTTCAAGGAAAAGGACATCCGGGAGGCGCTGGAGCTCTCATGACGGCCGCCGAACTCTACGATCTTCTGAGAAAAGCCCAAGAGCCCAAAGGGTACTTTTTTAATCGGGACAAGCAGTGGGTGCTGTCCATCCTGACCGATCTCTTGATCAATAAGGAGCGCTACGGCTATACCTCCTGCCCCTGCCGTCTGGCGTCCGGCGACCGCGACAAGGACCGCGACATCATCTGTCCCTGCGTTTACCGCGCCGAGGACGTTCAGGAATACGGCAGCTGCTACTGCAATCTTTACGTTTCCGAAGACTGGAACAACGATCGGATTGAGCATCAGTACGTCCCGGAAAGGCGCCCGGCGGATAAAATTTCCCTCTGACGCCGCTTTTTGCACAGGCCCCCTGCCGCCCGCAGGGCGGTTTTTCGCCGCGGCAACGGCAAAGGGTTGAAAATATTTTTCATCCTACGCATTGACAAATGATTCAAGCCGCCATACGTTACGCCCGATTCACTTTAAGCGAAGGGAATATTGGATGATTAATCAATACATCTGCAAGAAAAAAGGAATACTGATCGCTGAAATCTGCACCGACACCACCTGCGAGTGGCGTCTTAAAAACGAGGCTTTTCTTAATTGTACGTGGGTTGCGTGCAATTACGGCCCTTTTACGCTCGAAGAAGTCGGCGATATGATGGGGGTGACACGGGAAAGAATTCGCCAGATCGAGGCTAAAGCGCTCAAAAAGCTTCAGCATAAAAAGAGACGGGACCAGCTCAAGGATTTTGCCGCGCCCGGCAATGACTGGGATAACCTCTAGACAGGCTACGACTGCTTTTTCTTGCGCAGCTTCTCCAGGAAAAGCACTTCATTCATGAAAATCTTGCGTTCATCGCGGGCAAACAGCATGCCGCCGATGGACATCTCCATATCCAGCGCGGCGATTTTATCCATCCGAGGTACGACGGAGCTGATGTTTTTGAGTTCCTCAAAAGCCTTGACCGACCGCGAGGCCAGGGTTTCCGCCATTTTTTCGGCTTCCTGCATGAATTTTTCGGGGGGCGCCACTTTGTTGACCAGACCGATCCGCTCCGCTTCGTTGGCGCCGATCGGCTCGCCCAGCATCACGATTTCCTTGGCTTTGGTCACGCCCACAATCTGGCTCAACGGGTAGAACAGCGGACTTAAACCGAATTTCAGCTCCGGATGGCAGAAAATGGCGCTTTCCGAAGCAACGATGAGGTCGCAGACGGTAACGATGTTGAAGCCGCCTCCCAGAGCGATGCCGCCCACCGCGGCGATCACGGGCTTGGGATAGGAAAAGATTTTTTTCAGATAGCGCTTCATCGACTCAAAATAGTCGTCGATCTCCACGTTGGACAGAGACGACATTTCCTTGATGTCCATGCCGGCCGAAAAGACGTATTCTCCGCCGGTGATCACCAAGGCTCTCATTTCGGGGTCGTTTTCCACATCCAGAAGCGCGTCGTTGAACTCCAGCCGCATTTCCTTCGACAGCGCATTCATCTCGTGAACGCGGTTGAATTTTATAACGGCGTAGGATTTCTTTTTTTCGACAAGAATGTTTTTATAGGTCATTTTTTGCCGTCCACCTTCTGCCGGAGGTCTTTGCCGGTTTTAAAAAAGGGCGCCCTTCTGTCGCCCAGAACCACCTGAGCCCCGGACTTGGGATTGCGCCCCAGCCGCGGTTTTCTCTCCCGGATGGAGAAGGTTCCGAATCCGCGGATTTCGATGCGTTCGTTTTTCTTGAGAGCACCGATCATGGAATCGACGATTGTCTGCACGGCCAAGGCGATGTCCTTTTGCGAATAGGTTCTGAACTGCAACTGCGTTTTTTTAATCAAATCGCTTTTCGTCATAGTCTCCATCCGGTCACGGGGCATACAGATAACCGACTCCCCCCCGCTTCTTTTGCACCTGTTCGAAAATGGTTTTACCGAACTGTTCAGCCGCGTTTTGAATGATGAGATCGAAAAAAGAGGATCTTTTTTCTTTCGGATAGACCAGGTCGTACCGGCCGCCCTTGCCGGCCAGTTCACTGGCCAGTCTTGCGGCCGAGGGCAGATCGCCCAGTTGATCGACGAGTCCGTATTCCTTGGCCTTGCGACCCGTGAAGACGCGGCCGTCCCCGATGGCGACCACCTGTTCCCGGGTCATTTTCCGGTCCCGGACGATGACATCGATAAACTGGTTGTAAATATCGTCCACCAGTTCCTGGATGATCATCCGCTCCTCCGGCGTCATTTCCCGGGCCGGCGACCCGATATCCTTGTATTGCCCGCTTTTCACCACGGACGACTTCACGCCGATTTTTTTCATAAGCTCTTCGAGATTGGCAAATTGCATGATGGCGGAGATGCTGCCGGTGATCGTTCCCGGATTGGCGACGATTTTATCCGCCGCGCAGGCAATCAGAAGCCCGCCGGAAGCGGCAATCGATCCCATGGAAACGACCACTTTTTTCTTTTTCTTGAGCGCGACGATGGCGTCGTAGATTTCCTGGGAGGCCGCCACATCGCCGCCCGGCGAATCGATACGGACAACAACGGCGACGATGGAGGAGTCCTCCGCAAAATCGTCGATGTGATCCCTGATTTCCGAGGATTCGGTGATGACGCCCTCCACGGGCACGACGCCGATCTTGTCGTTTAAGGAGAAGCTTTGCTTCGCCGAGCGTCCGGACTGGGCGCCCGCCCGGTAAAATACCAGATAAATCACGGCGGCAATCGCGATCAGCAAAACCAATCCCAGAATGACCGGATGTTTTCGCATGCTATTCCTTCGAATGGCCGCCGATCTTCACGTCCGCCAGGGCCTGCGCCAGATTCGAGCCGATGTTTTCCCGATTGTTGATGTACTGGCTCGACGACGACGACGGCGCCTGCGTCGGCGCTTCCATTTCCTTGATGCTCAAACGGATTTTTTTGGTCTTGACATCGATGCTTTTGACCATGGCGGAAACGACGTCACCCACGTTGTACAGTTCGGCGGACGACTTCACGCGCTTGGAGCTGATTTCGGAAATGTGCACCAGGCCTTCAATGCCGTCCTCGATTTCCACAAAAATGCCGAAATCCGTAAAGTTGGTGATCTTGCCCGTCACAACGCTGCCGGGAACGTATTTCTGTGGCAGTTCCTCCCACGGGTTCTTTTCGATTTGCTTGATCCCCAGTGAGAATTTCTCGTTGTCCACGTCGATGTTCAACACGACCGCTTCGACTTCCTGCCCTTTCTTGAAATATTCGGACGGATGGGTTACGCGATGCTTCCAGGAAATATCCGACACGTGCACCAGGCCGTCGATGCCGTCTTCCACACCGACGAAGACGCCAAAGTTGGTGATGTTCCGGACCAGGCCCTTGACCACCGTGCCCACCGGATATTTTTCCTTGAGTTTCTCCCAGGGATTGGCGGTTGTCTGCTTCAAGCTCAGCGAAACGCGCTTTGCTTCCGGATTGACCTCCAGCACCACCACGTTCACGACGTCGCCGATGTTCATGACTTTCGACGGATGTTTGATTTCCCGCGTCCAGTACATTTCGGAGATATGCACCAGGCCTTCCACGCCCGGCTCCAGTTCAATGAACACGCCGTAGTCCGTGAGATTGACGACTTTCCCTTCCACCAGGGCGCCCACCGGATACTTTTCGGTGATGCGCTCCCAAGGATTTTCGCGCAGTTGCTTGAGTCCCAGAGAGACGCGTTCCTTCTCGCGGTCGAAGGAAAGAATCTTGACGACGATTTTTTCTCCCTTGTGGAAAATTTCCGCCGGTTTCGCGATTCTTCCCCAGGAAATGTCCGTCACGTGGAGCAGGCCGTCGATGCCGCCCAGGTCGATAAAGATGCCGTAATCGGTGATGTTCTTGATAATGCCTTCAACGACGCTGCCTTCTGAAATGTTGTTGAGGGTTTCTTTCTTTTCCAGTTCTCTTTCGGCCGCCACGATGGCGCGTCTGGAGAGCACGACGTTGTTGCGCTTGCGATCATACTTCAGAATATTGAAATCCAGCGTCTGACCGATGTAATGGTCCAGATCCTTGACCGGTCGGGTGTCGATTTGAGAGCCGGGCAGGAAGGCGATAATGCCGATGTCCACCGAAAGGCCGCCCTTTACCTTCTCCACGACGGTTCCCTTGATGGTTGCGTTGTTTTCACTGACCTGCTTGATCTCGTCCCACACCTTGAGTTTGGCTGCTTTTTCCCTCGACAGGATCAGATTTCCTTCCGAGTCCCGTTTGTCGATAAATACTTCTATATTGTCTCCGACGGAAATCGTCACATTTCCCTGGGCGTCTTTGAGTTCCCGAATCGGAATAAAACCCTCCGTTTTCCAGCCGACATCGACCATCACAATATCCGACGTGATCTGGACGACTTTGCCATGGGCAATATCGCCGTACTGCAGCTGGTTCAGACTCTGCTCGTAGAGCTCCTTGAAGCCCATATCTTCTTCTTTGGGCTGCAGGGAAGAGTCGGGTTTGGCCTCCTTATCGTTTGTTAAGTTAGTGTTGTTGTTGTTAACCATTAACGTGATACCCCCTAATTTTTATAAGACAAATTTTAATTTTTGCTGCCTAACATACTGAAAATTAAATAGCAAGACAAATCAAGCGCCGTTTGGTTTACGGCCGTTCGGACGCCGCTGCCCGGCAGCCGCCATCCGTTCGAGAATCCTGTCGACAACCTCGTCAACGGACAAAGAGGTCGAGTTGATGATCAGGGCGTCCGGAGACGCGGTTAAGGGCGCAATTTTCCTTTGCGAATCCTGCTGATCTCTGGCCTGCATATCCCTCGCCACACAAGCGGATTTAGCCTTCCCTTTCCCGTCTGCAAGCTCCAGCGTGCGTCTCCGGATTCTTTCCTCCAGGTCGGCATCCAGGAAAAACTTGAACGCCGCGTCGGGAAAAACAACCGAGCCCATGTCCCGGCCCTCCGCCACAATGCCTCCCCGCTCGCCCGCGTTTCGTTGCAGCGAGAGCAGCTTCTCCCGGACAACGGGAAAGGCGGAGATGGCGGAAGCGGCCAAGCCCACTTCTTCCGTGCGGATTTTTCCGCCGACGTTTTCGCCGTCCACATAGACCGTCATGCGCCCGTTGATATTTTGCAGCGCGACGTCCGTCGTGGCGCACAACTTCGCAAGCGCGTCCGGATCGTCGATGGCTACGCGATTTCTTATCGCCTTGTAGGCCAGCGCCCGGTATAGCGCCCCCGTGTCCAGATAAACGTAACCCAGCCTTGCCGCCAGCGCCTTGCTGACCGTGCTTTTTCCGGCGCCGGCGGGTCCGTCGATCGTGATTACTTTATTCATGGGCTGCGCCTTCTTCCTTCCTTTTTTCACACCGGCAATGACCCGGCAATCACGGCTTGCCTATTGACGGCAAAGCGGGTATAAAACAGCGTACAAAAAACAGGTTTTAATTATGTGCAAAATGATTCAAAAGCAATATTTTTCTTTTGTTCTGGTCCTGTGCCTGGCCTTTTTTGTCGTCCCGAACGCGTGGTCGGCCGTCACGATCGAGGATGAAAAAAAGCTGGGGCAGGAAATTTACGACAAGCTTGATCGCAACCAGTTTTTGCTCAAAGACCAAAGACTCAACGCCTATGTCACCCAGATCGGCAACCGGCTCTTGGCGCACAGCGCGAAAGCGCCATTTGTCTTCACGTTCTCGATTTTCAACAGCTCCGGCATCAACGCCTTCGCAACGCCGGGCGGCTACATCTACATCAACAGCGGCCTCGTCACCGCGGTGGAAAACGAAGCGCAGCTGGCCGGCGTCATGGCCCACGAAATCGCCCACGCCAACTGCCGGCACGTTGCCAGCATCATTGAGAAGTCGCAAAAACTTAACATCGCTATGCTGGCCGCCATTATCGCGGGAGCGTTCATCGGGGGCGGCGGAGAAGCCTCGGCGGCCATCGCCGCTTTTTCCATGGCAGGCGCTTCGTCCATGAGCCTCAAGTACCAGAGAGAGCACGAGGAAGAAGCCGACCGCCTGGGCATCGCGACGCTGGTGGACGCAGGCTATTACCCGGCGGCGATGGTCGAGTTCCTCAGAATCATCAAACAGTATGAATTTTTCTCCAAGTCCATTCCGTCCTACCTGCGGACGCATCCGGGGACGGACGACCGGATTTTTTATCTGGACAGCCTGCTACAGACCCAGTACCGCCGGACAACAGGACTTGCCGACATCGTCGGAAACTTCGTCCGTATGCAGGCCCTGATCGTCATGAACACAAACGATCTCAACAAACGCCGCGGGCAGCTTCTTTCCTCCCTGGAAAAAGATCCGCAAAACGTCGATTTGCTCTATGCCATGGGACTTGTCGAAGACCAACTCGGCCGGACCAAAACCGCCCTCGACTATCTTGAACGAGCGCTCGCCCGCAAGCCACAGGATACTGACATTCTGAGAAGCATCGGCCTGATTTATATGAAAACCGGCGAAGCCGGCCAGGCCCGCTATTACCTTCTGCAGGCGCAGAGAAGCGCTCCCGGGGACGGACAAATCCTTCTGTCGCTGGGAAAAGCGCATTACGCCGTGGGAGACTTTCAAAACGCGCTGACCTGCTTCCTGAAACTGCAGGACAGGACCTTCGATAATGCGGACATCACGTACCATATCGCCATGTCATACGGAAAAATGAATCAACCCGGTGAGTCCCACTACCATTTCGGCCAGTATTTCAAGAAAGAAAAAAAAATCGACAGCGCGCTTTTCCACTTTCAAAAAGCGCTGGCCTATTTTCCCGAAGGATCGCCCCGGGCCGTCTCCATTGCCGAAGCCATCCGGCAATTGAATGCCGGAAAGGCCGGAAAACCTGCCGGGACTCCGCCTGCCGAAACGAAATATTTCTGACAAAAGCTCTTTAATAACAATTTTTTATTCCTTAACTGCCGGTCAATCTTTATCATTGCGAAAAATCCGACAATACATTATAAGGGCTCCGTTCAAACATTTTTTTGAAAGGAGTCCCATACAGTGAATATCTTAATATTCGGCCCCAACGGCAGCGGCAAGGGCACGCAAGGTGCCATCGTGCAGAAGAAATACGGCGTTCCTCACATTGAAACGGGTGTGATTTTCCGCCAGAACATCTCCAAGAAAACTCCGTTGGGAGAAAAAGCAAAAGCGTTCATCGACCGCGGCGAACTGGTTCCCGACGATATCACCATTCCCATGATTCTCGACCGCCTGAAGGAAGATGACGCCAAAAACGGCTGGCTGCTGGACGGATTCCCCCGTAACCTCGCGCAGGCCGAGGCGCTGTGGACCGCCCTGCAGAAGGAAAACATCAAACTGGACATCGTGATCGAGATCGACCTGGACCGTGAAACCTCCAAGAAGCGCATCATGGGCCGGAGGCTGTGCAAGATGGACAACAACCATCCGAACAATGTCTACATCGACGCCATCATGCCCCATACGCACGACGGCAAAACAGTCTGCCGCGTGTGCGGATGCGAGGAACTTTCCACCCGCGCCGACGACCAGGATGCAGCCGCCATCGACAAGCGCCACGGCATTTATTACGACACGAAAACCGGAACGCTCGCCGCCGTCAGCTTCTTCAGGGAAAGAACCAAGGTGATTGTGGTGGACGGCCGCGCCGGCGTCAAGGAAGTTTCCGAAGACCTGATGAAAAAACTGAGTTGATTGCACCCGGAAAGATTTTAGGATAAAAGCCCCCCAGAACCTTTGGAGGGCTTTTTTTAACACAATATGGAAAATATTAGAAACTTCAGCATCATCGCGCATATCGACCACGGCAAGTCTACGCTGGCCGACCGGTTGATCCAGTTCACAGGCGTCTGCAACGAAAGAAATTTTCAGGATCAGCTGCTCGACAACATGGACATTGAGCGCGAGCGGGGTATCACGATCAAGAGCAACGCCATCTCCCTGCCCTACCGCGCCCAGAACGGGCAAACCTATACTTTGAACCTGATCGATACACCCGGGCATGTCGATTTTTCCTACGAAGTTTCCCGGTCGCTTGCTTCCTGCGAAGGCGTGCTGCTTCTGATCGACGCGGCCCAGGGCGTCCAGGCCCAGACGCTGGCAAACCTGTACCTCGCGATGGAGCACAATCTGGAGGTCATCCCAATCATCAACAAAATCGACCTTCCGTCGGCCGACATCGACCGCGTGCTGGAGGAAATCGATTCGGAACTGGGGCTGGACCCGGACACGCACATCAAGGCCTCCGCCAAGGAGGGAACGGGCATCGAAGAAATCCTCGAAGCGATCGTCTTGCGCATTCCGCCGCCCACGGGCAGCGGGGATAATCCGCTCGCGGCGCTCATCTTCGACGCGAAATACGACGCCTACCGCGGAACGGTCATCCACAGCCGCGTTTTTGAAGGAGCCGTCAAGGCCGGCGACATCATCCGCTTCATGTACAACAACTCAACCTACAAGGTGGAAGAAGTCGGCCATTTCCTTCTTCAGCGCGCCAAACGCGAGAAACTGTCCGCCGGTGAAGTGGGCTACATCATCGCCGGCGTCAAGACTGTCTCCGACGTGCGCACGGGCGATACGATCACCCATCAGGACAGGCCCTGCCTTCAGCCGCTGCCGGGATTCAAGGAGGTCAAACCGGTGGTTTTCGCGTCGATCTATCCCATCGCGTCGGACGATTATCAGGATCTCGCCGATTCGCTGGAAAAGTATAAACTCAACGACGCGTCCTTCATTTACGAGAAAGACTCCTCTGCCGCGCTGGGCCAGGGATTTCGCTGCGGCTTTCTGGGGCTTCTGCACCTGGACATCGTTCAGGAGAGACTGGAGCGGGAATATGATCTGTCAATTATTCTTTCGGTTCCCAGCGTCCGTTACCGCTTCACCCTCAAGGACGGCAGCGTGCTCTACGTCGATAATCCGACGCACTACCCCGACCCGGCCGAAATCGCCAAGGGAGAAGAACCCTACATCCGCGCCTCCATGATGCTGCCGGAGCGTTATCTCGGCAGCGTCATGAAGCTTTGCATGGAAAAGCGCGGCGTCAATTCCAACATGAATTACACCGGCCCCGGTCGCGTGGAGCTTTCCTACGAAATGCCG
Source organism: Deltaproteobacteria bacterium (assembly GCA_012729055.1). Taxonomy (GTDB): domain Bacteria; phylum Desulfobacterota; class Syntrophia; order Syntrophales; family Smithellaceae; genus UBA8904. The sequence continues at coordinate 40,856 of JAAYDW010000050.1, read as the reverse complement.
CTGGCCGAAGTCATTTTTGATTTCTACGACCGGTTCAAATCCGTCACGCAGGGCTACGGCTCTTTCGACTACGACGTCCTCGATTATCGCGAAAGCAGCCTCGTGTTGATGGATATTCTGGTCAACGGCGAAAAGGTCGATGCGCTTTCCCAGATCGTCCACCGCGAACGCGCCCGCGCCCGGGCGCTCAACGCCTGCGATCGTCTCAAGGACGAAATTCCGCGCCAGATGTACAAGATCGCCATCCAGGGCGCCATCGGATCGGAAATCATCGCCCGCAGCACGATCAGCGCGTTCCGCAAGGACGTCACGGCCAAGTGCTACGGCGGCGACATTACGCGCAAGAGAAAGCTTCTGGAAAAGCAAAAGGAAGGCAAGAAGCGCATGAAGATGATCGGGTCGGTAAGCATTCCGCAAAGCGCGTTTTTAGCGGTTCTGAAGTCGGACAATGATTAAGAATGAACAGGCCGGTCTTTACATTCACATTCCCTTCTGTTTGAGTAAATGCGCGTATTGCAGCTTTTACTCCATTGCCGCTCCGAATCTGATTCCTGAATTTATCAAGGCCCTCCTGCGGGAGATGGCTTTCTGGAAATCGTCATCCCTTCCCGGCCAGGGCTTTGACACAATCTATCTCGGCGGCGGAACCCCTTCTCTGCTCTTGGGCGGACAAATACAGGAAATAATGAATGCCGTTAATTCCGCGTTTGTCATCGACCGTCAGGCGGAAGTCACGATGGAACTCAATCCCGGCAATGTTTCACCGGAGTATTTGCGGAATTTGCGCGCCTGGGGAGTGAACCGCCTGAACATCGGCGTACAATCCTTTGACGACGGCATTTTGAAGTTTCTTGGACGCAGGCATTCGGCCCGGGAAGCGGTTTGCGCAATCGATGCGGCGCGCGCGGCCGGCTTTTACAATATCGGCCTCGATTTAATCTACGGTATTTCCGGCCAGGATATTCGCCTGTGGACCGAAACCCTGGAAAGAGCCCTGTCGTTTGTTCCGGAGCACCTTTCCTGCTATCAGCTTTCGGTGGAGGCGCAAACGCCCCTCTTTGGCCGCTACCGGTCGGAAGGCCTCAGCCTGCCCGCGGAAAGCGAGGCGCTGGATTTCTTTTTCGCGACCTCGCACAGGCTCGCCGAAGCCGGCTACCGGCATTACGAAGTGTCCAACTTCGCCCGCGGGAATTCTTTCCGGTCCCGCCACAACATGAAATACTGGCGGCATATTCCCTACCTGGGGCTCGGTCCTTCCGCTCATTCGTTTTGCGCTGGGCGGCGCTGGTGGAACACGGCGGACGTCGCCGCCTATATTCAAAACCTCTTCGAGGGCAAAACACCGGTCCGGCAATCCGAGGAGCTTTCGGCAGAACAACTGGCCCTGGAAGCTCTTTTTCTGGGCCTGCGCACCCAAGACGGCATCGACCTGGAACAATATCAGGCGTTGTATGGCGTGGATCTGCTCACGGCAAAGAAGCAAACTCTGGGGCAACTGGTGGAAAACGGCCTCGTGGAAATTCGGGACGGCCGGCTCAGTCCGACGCTGTCCGGCCTGGCGGTCGCGGACAGCCTGGCGCTCATCTGATGATCTTTTCTGTCGTGAGCGGCATCCGATCGGGACTCACGCGTACTCTTCGAGATAGCGTTCGATGTAGGCCCGGACGCGGCTTTGGGGCTGATACACGCCGAAGTGGCCTTCGCAAAGGATGTCGGCGTCCAGAGCGAGAAGCGCCTGCATGGATTTTCTCCAGGCGGAAAGATCGGAACCGAAGGCCCGGTTGAAAGGGCCGTGAATGTCCTGGCCGAAGAGCACCCGCCTGCCGTCCCGGTCCAGATACACGCTTATGGAGCCGGGCGTATGGCCGGGCGTGTGCAGGCAGTGGAGTGCGTCATTGCCGAAGAGCAATGTTTCCTTAGCGCCTGCCAACTTCCGGTCGATTTTCGTCGGCGGAAACGTTGCGCCGTACCAGTCGGCCGCGGTCCTGACGGAGTCTCCTGTTTCCAGTGCTTTTGCGTCCATTTCGTGAATAACCAGTTTCGCGCCGTATTTTTCGCGGAAAAACGGCGCGGAGCCGATATGGTCGATGTGGCAGTGCGTCAGAATCACGTGCGACAGGGCGTGCGGGTCCAGCCCCAGCATTTCGATATTGCGGACCAGTTGCGGCGAACTGCCGCCGGCGCCCGCGTCAATCAACACCAACTCACCTCCAAAATCGATCAGATAAACGGCCGCATCGTCCGCCTGTGTGACATTCGGCCCGCCGATCAGATATATTCCCTGAACGATTTCTTCACTTCCCCTGCGCATGCCCTGTTTCCTTTGGAAAGCGCCGCTTCTTAAACTTGCAGCGTTCCGACAATTTCCGCGATATTCTTCAATCTGTTCTGTTTGAGATACTGCTGCATTCCCACAACGATTTCCATGGTGGCCAGCGGATTGATGAAATTGGCCGTGCCGACTTCCACGGCATTCGCTCCCGCCACCATGAATTCCAGCGCGTCCCGGGCCGAAAGAATACCCCCCATGCCGACAACCGGAATCGAAACGCTTTGCGCCACCTGCCAGACCATCCGAAGCGCAACCGGTTTCACAGCCGGTCCCGACAGGCCGCCGGTGACGTTTTTCAGATGCGGTTTTCGCGTACGCAGGTCGATAGCCAGGCCGGTCAGCGTATTGATGAGCGAGACGGCATCCGCTCCCGCCTGTTCCACGGCCCGGGCGATCACCGTAATGTCGGTTACGTTGGGGGTTAGTTTGACAATGACGGGCAGATCCGTTTCCGCTTTCACCCGGCGGGTGACTTCCGCCGCAGCCTTCGGATCGGCGCCGAAGCTTAAACCGCCCTGTTTCACATTCGGACAGGACACATTCACTTCCAGCGCGTGTACGCCCGGCGCGGAAGCAAGTTGTTTGGCAACCCCGGCATACTCCGCGTAACTTTCGCCGTAGATGTTGGCGATCACGGCCACGTCGTACCGGCGTAGAAAAGGCAGCTTCTCGGCGATAAACGCCTCCACGCCGATGTTTTGCAGGCCGACGGCGTTGAGCATGCCGCCCGCCGTCTCCATGATGCGCGGCGGCGGATTGCCCAGGCGGGGCTTAAGGGACAGGCCCTTCACCACAATGCCGCCCAGCCGGTTTAAATCCACGTAATCGGCATATTCCTCGCCGTAGCCGAAAGTGCCGGACGCCGTCATCACCGGATTTTTCATTTTCAGCCCGGCGATGTCCACGGACAGCGCCGGATCTGTCTTGCTCTTTTTTTTCAACGGAAAACACCTCCACCGGAGTTCCGCTACCGCGGGAATCAAGGCCCGGCTGTCCGCGCTCCCCTGTGGAGCAGGCCGCCTCTTTTTATTCCCAGAGAATGTCCTTCAAATTGAACACCGGCCCGTCCGCGCAAACCCGCCGGTAGGCTTTGTTCCCCGCGGCATCCTTCACCGCAACGACGCAGCCCGCGCAGGCGCCGACGCCGCAGGCCATGCGTTCTTCCAGCGACACCTGGCAAACGTATTCGTCCTTGAGCAGGCCGGCCAATGAGCGGATCATGGGCTTCGGTCCGCAGGCGTAAAGCGCCGTGTCCGCGGGATCGTACTTTTTCAGATCCCGCCGGAAAGCTTTCGTCACCAGCGTTTTTTCGCCGAGCGTCCCGTCATCCGTACAGAAAATGACGTTGCCGCAGGAGGCTTTCAGTTCTTCGAGACCGACCAGCGCCTCTCCGGTCCGGGCGCCGAGGTAAACGGTCACGGCGTCCGCGGCGCGGGAGTTCGTCCGACGCAGTTCTCTCGCCAGAAGCGACAAAGGCGCAATGCCGATGCCGCCGGCGATGAGTACAATATTCTTTTTTGTCGGATCGACCGTGTACCCCGTGCCCAGCGGTCCGGAGATTTCCACCTGCGATCCCCGGATCAGCCCTGCGAGAATCCGTGTTCCCTTCCCCGCCACGCGGTAGAGCAACTCGATGGCGCAGCCACCCCGGCCCCTCCCGTAGGCGTAAATGCTGAACGGCCGCGACAAAAAAGGATCCTGCAATCCCGCAATGCGCGCCATCACGAACTGCCCGGGCCGCGGCCGGTCAAACTGCACAGGCAGCCTGATTTTCATGAGAAAGAAATCCCGCCGGATTTCGTCGTTTCGGAAGACTTCCCCAATGTAAATGTTTCCGGCCATTGCTTTTCCCGCTATCCGTCCGCCCACATGATCAGGGCGTCCTCGTTCGTGTCGGTGTAATATTTCGGACGCCGGCCTTTTATCACAAATCCGCACTTCCGGTAAAGCCCGATCGCCGGCTGGTTTGACGCGCGCACTTCCAGCGTCCGTTTGGCAATGCCCATTTGCGCCGCCGTCTGCTTCATTAACTGCAGCAGGTTGTAGGCCAGTCCGTGCCGGCGGAATTCCTTACGGACCGCCAGATTATGGAGGTGCGCCTCATCGGCCACCAGCCAAAAAACGATATAGGCGCCGATCAGAGATTTCCCGTCAATCTGAATTTTGACGACCCACTTTTGTGCCTGCGGGATGCGAAGTTCATCCAGAAACATCCCTTCCGTCCAGGGCGACGGAAAAGAAACGCGCTCGATCGCCAGGATCTCCGGCAGATCCGTTCTTTGCATCAGATCGACGCTGACTTTATGGGCGGTCTGCTCAGAAGACATGAAAAAATTCCATCGCTGCGGCTGCCGCCAGAAATATCGCGCAAAACACGGGGACCGCCCCGCGCATTTTGAGCGTGCCCAGCGCCACCGCGATTCCCAGAACCGGCAGGAAATAATAAACCATCGTCAATGCGCTCACGACCGGAGCCGGCAGCTTCGGAAACATCCAAACCAACAAGGGGATGAGCACCGTCTGCGCGGCCAAGAGAAAAACCACATAAAAAATAAAGACCCGGGCCAGCCCGGAATACGTTTTACGTTCGACGGCCCGCCAATCGAGTCTTTTGGCGTCTTCCAGGGCCTGATCGGAAAGCCGGTTGTTGGCCGTCACAATTCGGACCTCGATGACCCGGGCGATCACCCCCAGCGGAACGGCCAGGAGAATGGACAGAGCGATGATCTCCGGCGTAACACCGTCCGGACCGCTCCCCGTCCAAACGGCGGCCGACGTTGCGGCGGCGGCGGCCAGGGAATCGTTGGGGGGAATGTAAATGCCGATGGGAAGACGGTCGATCCAGAAGAGTTCCAGAATCGCGCCGACGAGCAGTCCGGCGTAGGGATTTCCCAGCGCCAGTCCGACAACCGGCGCCACAACGATCGGCCTCGACACCATGGTTTGAATCAGGATCCGGTCCAGAGCCAGGAGGCTCCCGATCAAAGCGATAAGGGGGATTTGAACGATCAGCATAACGTCACCGGACAACGGACGGCTCGATGTCGCAGGATTCCCTGAGGACGTCCCGAATATTGACGGCTCTTTCCCTGGGCACCCGCTTCAGTTCGACGGCAACGCCCTTTTCTTCGAGCAGGCGAAAGACATTCCGAACGTCCGCTTCGCACAAAAACACGGACGGCGCGCAGCAGACCTTGTATTCCTCGTTGTGAATGTTTCCGATATTGAGTTTTTCAAAATGAAAGCCCGCCTCATGCGCTTTCAGGGCGTCGGCAATGTTGCTGAATAAAACGATGGTCTTTTTTCCCTGCCCCTGGGCGTAGACGTAACTTGCGGCAAAATCCTCCACCGAACAGATGTTGACTTCGATGTCGCTGGGAACGGCCATGCGGATGACCGTTTCACAAAAGAAATCGCTCGCGGAATTGTTGTCGACGACCAGAATGCACTTCGCTTTGACGAACGGAACCCAGGCTTCCAGAATCTGTCCGTGGACGAGCCGGTTGTCCACCCGCACCAGAGCGATGTCGTAATATTCCGCCAATTGCTCACCCGACTGCCTTTTTGCTCAATATTTCACTGGCCAGTGAAATATTCTTTTTTCCGTAGTCCTTGATAAAACTGGCGAACTCGTTAAGCGTGGTGTCTTCCTTGACATCGGACAGTTTCAGCAGCATCGGCAGGTTGACGCCGGTCACCACCTCGACTTTTCCCTCTTTCATGAACGACAGAGATATGTTGGAAGGCGTGCCGCCGAAGAGATCCGTCAGAATCAGGACCCCTTTGCCCTTGTCCAGCTTCTTGATGGCGTTTTGGATTTCCTTTTTCAAGTCCTCAACGCCCTTGGTCTGTTCAACACAAACATGCATGACATCTTTTAACTTGCCCTTGATGGACTCCGCCGCATGAATGAGTTCGTTTCCCAGGTTTCCGTGGGTGGTTATCAGCACACCGATCATTGTCGCCCCCTTGAAAAAGCGAGAATCATAACCGCCTTCGCAAACCGGCGGCCATGACCTTCAAAAACAATGTAGCAGGCTAATGGATTGACCTTTAATTGTCAAGATTTATCCAAGATGCGCTCCATAAAAATGCGCCGCCCGCCGTCGAAAGCAAAATCCCAATTTTATTGCAATATTCCTCGTCCATTTCTGTCCGGGTCTCTCAGGGCGTCCGCGAGGCCCGACTCGCGCGAAATCCGTCTTAAGACCGTCCGGATCAGCACGTCCCGCGGCGAGAGGATTTCGACGCCGGTTCGCGCGCGCGTCACGCCCGTGTAAAGCAGTTCCCGGGTCAGGACCGGCGCATCGCTTTCGGCCAGCACCAGCGCAACCCGGTCGAATTCCGACCCCTGGCTCTTGTGCACCGTCATCGCCCAGACAGTTTCATGCGGAGGAAGTCTTTCCGGTGATATCCGGCGCAGTCCTGTTTTCGGATCACGGAAAAACACCCGGATGGTTTCGGGAGTCTCGGGGTCCCTCAAGGCAATTCCGACGTCGCCGTTGAACAAGCGGAGACGGTAGTCGTTTTCCACAATCATCACCGGCCGCCCTTCGTAAAAAGGGGTGCGCAAATCGATCAGCCCGGCTCCGGCCAGGATTCTTTCAACGGCCGCGTTCAGGTTCCGGGAGCCCCACGGACCGATCCGCAGGGCGCACAACAAACGAAATGCCTCGAAACGCGCAAAGACGTCCTCGACGCGGGCGGGAATCTCCAGCGCGGCCTCCAGACCGGCGCGAGAAAACGCCAGCACAGCGGGCGACAACACCGAAACCGGATCGTCCGCGGCCGAAAGCTCCGTAAAACGAACATCCGACCGCCGGCCGGTCTCCAGAATCGCCAGCACCCGTCCGGCATCCCCCTGTCTGATGGAGCGGCTCAGGGCGCCGATGCTGCTGTTTTCGGAAAATCGGTAGTTGCGCGTCAGCTCGACAATGCTGCCGGCCGCCGCCGGCGCATTTGCCGAAGTTTTCGCCAGGAGGCCGCCGATATCTGCGAGTTGCTTTTTGAGCGCAGCGGAATAAACGTTCAGGGATTCAGAAAAGCAAATGCTTCCCAGAACGGCCCCTGCCTCGACGGAAGCCAGCTGATCCTTGTCTCCGAGGAAAAAAAGCCGTGCATCCGGCGCCAGGGCATCCATGAGCTTGGCGGCAAGCGGCAGATCCACCATGGAAGCTTCATCCACCACCACCAGATCGTACGGCAAAGGATTTTCCTTCCCATAATAAAAATACGGCGAATGGCGGATGGCGCCCAGGAGGCGGTGCACCGTCATTGCCTCCCGGGGAATGAACTTGCGGATATCCTCCGCGCACGGAAGCGTTTCTCCTGTCTTTCGAACGGCTTCCTCCAGGCGGGCGGCGGCCTTTCCGGTGGGCGCGCACAAAGCGATGCGTTGCGGTCGTTTTTCCAGATCCAGCAAAAAGGCCAGAATTTTTGTTATGGCGGTTGTCTTGCCCGTTCCCGGGCTGCCGGTGATAACCAGAAATTTCCCCGAGAGCGCCAAAGCAGCGGCAAGGGCGGGACCGAATGACGGATCGGCGCAGACCTCGGGAAAAAACAAACGCAGTTTTTCGCGGACGACGGCGGGGCAAAGATTCGCGTGGAAAGAATGACTCCGCCGGGCGAGGATAAAATCGGCAACGTCGCGCTCGTAGCGCCAGTAGCGCTGGAAATAGAGGCGCTGTGCGTCGTCCAGGATGAGGGGTTTGAACTCGCCGGGCCGTCCGACGCAGGAGGCTTGCCGCAACGCCTGCACCCAGGCGTTCAGCTCCGGCAGACGAACGGGACGCTCCTCCCCTTCTTCCGCAGGCAGGACATGACCGGCAAAGTCGGAAAGACGCACGCAGACATGACCTTCTCTCAACTGCCGGCTGGCGAGTTGGGCGGCCTGCCGCACCTCCTCGGAATGCGCGGAAACGATGGACGCCAGAAACGATCCCAGATGGCGGTCGAAAACAGAAAAACTCTCGTGGATTTTTTGAACGGTCCCGTTCGCCATGGTGAATGCGCCCCCGACAATTTCGCACCGACTATGAATCAGGCGGCCGGCTCTGTCAAGGTGATAATGCGATGCTCTCCGGCAGATGCAGCACGGTGCAACATGGTATTGACATCGGTTGCTGCAATCTTTATAATCGGCAAAAATTTCATCCGGATCACACATGAACCTTTACCGTCAAATCGTTGGATACCGCCTGGCCCTCACCATTGTCCTGGCCGTTGCGGGCATCGTCACCATGGTTTACTACGTCACCTGCGACACGGCCTGCTCCTACCTCCGGGGCGACCTGCTCGGCGTCGACCTCAAATATGTCGGCGTGGGATACATGGCGCTTCTCATTCTCCTGGCGCTTGTGCGGAAGGCGGACCTGCTGCGCATGCTGGTCGCGGCGGGCATCGGCGTGGAAGTCTTCCTGGTGTCCTTCCAGGTTTCCGAAAATGTGTTCTGCCCTTTCTGCCTGACGTTCGGCGTCCTGGTCCTGCTGATGTATGTGGTCAACTATGAACGCTCCGGCATGACCACCCGATGGTACCACAGCGTCGTTTATCTTTTCGGCGACGCGAAAATCCCCTGGGTGGACCGGCCACGGATGCCCCTGCTGGCGATGATGATCGCCGGCTGGTTGTTTGTCAGTTTTGCCTTTTCCGGTTCAGCCACACCTTTATACGCCGCCGAGGCGCCCGGCGTGCCCTCTTACGGCAGGGGCGCCTGGGAACTGATCATCTGCACGGATTATTTTTGCGCGCCGTGCCAATCCGTGGAAAATGATCTGGCGCCTGAACTGGACAGACTGCTCGCGACGGGCAATGTCCGGATCACTTTCGTCGATTTTCCCGGCCACCGGGGGAGCGCCCTTTATGCAAAATATTTTCTTGCCGCCGCCGCGGCGGATCCGGGCGGCGCCAACGCCCTGAAAGCCAGAAGACTTCTCTTTGCGCTGGCCGAACAGGGCAAGGTGGACGAGGAAAATGTTCTGGCCGCCGTGCTCCGATCGAAAAACGTCGCCCTGAAAATCATCGATCCCAAGCCGGTCTTTAAGCGGTGGTCCGGCCTTCTCAAGCAGTATGACATTGATCAGACGCCGACCTGTCTTTTGCGCTTTTCCAGCGCCTACACGAAGAAGTATGCCGATGCGCCCGCCATCCGCGATGAGCTGATCCCGGAACTCCGGAAAAGATTTCCCCGGTAACGGCCGGTGAACCTCAGAACGCAAGCAGCGCTTCTTTCAACCGGGCGATAAACGCCCCGTCCGGCCGATCGTAAAAGACACCGCCCTTCCGGGGCGGAGCGGCCAGGCCGCGCAGGAAAAAATAAAACACGCCGCCGAAATCCCGGTCGTAGATGTAATTCGGCTTTCGCTTTTCCAGATAAGCGTCCAGTGCGACGGTGTAAATCAGATACTGCGCGTCATAAAAGGCTTTCATCATTTCCCGCCGCAGCCCTTCCGGTTCGTAATTCTCCGGGCGTCCGCCCAGGTCGTTGGATTTCCAGTCTGCCAGGTAGAATCGTCCCTCATATTCAAAGACCAGATCGATGAACCCTTTCAAAAATCCCTGAACGGGGGGGAAATGCAGCGTCCGCCGTTCATCCGCCGAACGGCTTTCCAGAACCGACAGGAGTTTTGCCGGAGAAAGATTTTTCAGGGGAAAGTAAAACTCGAGTTCTCTCAGGCAGTGTTCCGGGGCGAGCCGCGACAAATCGAATTCCTCTCCGTTTCCGGCGGGAAGTTTTGTTTGCACGAGATTTCGCAGCATCCGGCAAATGCCCGCCTGCCATTGCAGGGGGTAACCGAACTTCTCCAGCGTATCCGTGACGACAAATGTGGTCCGCTCATCCGCCACGCGGGAAAAATCGATCTTTTCGAGGATCTCGTGCAGCAGGATTCCGGACGTTGCACCCGGCGGAAAGGAGAGAATGCCCGTCGCCTCCGGAGGTTCCGGCAGCGCATCGGACCGCCGGAAGTCCGGCGTCTGCTCGTCCCATTCGGCGTCATCCTGCGCGGCGCGCGTGAGAAAGGTGTAGCTCGCGATTTTCCAGCGGGAATCGATTTTCCCCGCAAAGGGGCGGTACAGGATTTGCCCGGTTTCCTTTTCCGTTGTCCATTTTTCAATCTCCTCAACATTCTCCACACGCGTCGCCCGGATGGCGCCGCGGGATCTTTCCGCGAAGGAACGCATTGCTGCCGGCATCTCTTCGTCCGTCGCCTCCCCGGCTCCGCCTTTCGGGTAAAAAAGATGCGATACGGCGCCGGCGGACGCGTTCCTGATATTGCCCCAGACGAAATAGCAGCGGTTTTTCGCCCGGGTCAGCGCTACGTAAAGCAGGCGGCAGTTTTCCGCCAGAACATCCCGCTCGTAGAGCGTCCGGTGCCGGTCGAGCTCCTCCGATCCCAGATCGACGGTGATCCGCCAGTCGTTTTTTTCGTCGTGAAAAGCAAGCGGCAGGCCGTCTTTGCGTTCCGGCCCCGTTTCCCAGGCAAACGGACAGAAACAAACCGGATACTCGAGCCCCTTGCTCTTGTGAACGGTCACGATGCGGACGCACCGGCGGTCCGTTTCCAGACGCAGCTGCTGGTCTTCCTTTTCATTGTCCGGCGCGGCCGACATGCGTTCGAGCCAGCCGAGCACATCCGACGGTCTCAGGTTGCCCTGCGCCTGCGCCTGAAACAACAGCCCCGCCAGATGACCGTAGTTGGTGAGACGCCGCTCCCCGCCGGGCAGGGCGGCGATCCGCCGGCGGGCGCCTTCCTCCTCCAGCAGCGCGAAAAACAGGGTCAGGATACCCTTGCTCTGCCATAGTCCGGCATAGCGGCGGAAACGGATGCGCCAATCCTCCAGACGCTCTTCGTCCTCCAGGCACAAGGCGATATCTCCGGCGCGCAAACCGAAAAAAGGCGTCGCGAGAGCGGAAAGCAGATGCCCTTCCTCTTCGCAATGAATCATTCCCAGCATGAGCAGCCGGAAATCCTGGACTTCGTCCGCGGTAAAAACGCTTTCCGACGAATAGATGACGGAAGGAATGCCGGCCTGCGAAAGCAGCTTTTTGAAGGCCATGGCTTCGGCGTTTTTGCGCACCAGAATGGCGATATGGCTTTCGTCAAGCGGCGCCGCGCCGATCATGGCTTTTTTCGCGCGGCCGAGCGCCAGGAGCCGGGCAATTTCAGCGACCACGGCCCGATTGATGAGCAAGCGCGCGGCGCCGATCTCGAGCGCCGATCCGTCTTCTTTGCCAGGAACAAACCACCACTCGAGCCCCGCCCCGCTTGCTCCTTCAATCGTCAGCGGCTCAATCTGCGCCTTGGCCGCCGGTTCGATCCGGCGGTAGGAAATCTGCTCGTAAATGAAGGGCCGTTCGGGCTTTTCAAACAGGATGTTCACCGCCTCCAGCAGCGGCGCTTCCGAACGCCAGTTGGTCGTTAGAGTGAAGGCACGGTCGACGGACTTGGCCGCTCTCAGGTACGCGTAAATATCCGCGCCGCGGAAGCTGTATATCGCCTGCTTCGGATCGCCGATGTAAAACAGGGCCGCCTCCCGGTTTCCGCGGTCGGCAAAGACGGACTGCAAAATGGCGAATTGCAGCGGATCCGTATCCTGGAATTCGTCCACCAGCACCGCCGGAAATTGACCGCGGAGAATTCCGGCCAGTTTCTCCGAACCGGCATCGTGAAGCACCTCGTAGGCGCGCAAAAGCAGGTCGTCGAAATACAGAAGATTTTGCTTTTGTTTGAGGCGGGGAAATTCACGCGCAGCCGTCTCCAGAAACTCTTTCTTCACCCGTCCGAGATAGGCATCGAGTCTGTCGGAAAGTTTCCGGGCCTGCCGCCGGACGGTCTCGGCCAGGTCAAAAAGCGGATGCTCGGGCGTTTTCCGGTTTTTCCTGGTTTTGCCTCTTAAATAAGACGCGCCAAGCTTTTCCAGGAAAGGAGGGAGCGGCCAGGGAAGATCGTCGGCACAGACCAGCGCGTCCGTGTCCCGGACCAGAGCGTCCACTTTTCGGCCGTAAACTACGGCGCTCAGCGCCGGATCGGCAAGCGCCCGGGCAAGGGGGTCTCTGTCCCGACGCCACAAAGCGCAAAACTGCAGAAAGGTTTCCCGCAGCTCGTCTTGCTCCCGTTGCAGATCCTCCGCGTCGAGCGGACCAAAATCGGGGATGATGTTCAGCTGCGGTCCGTGAGCGGTCAGGCGCAAAAGCGCCCTCAGGCTTTCCGGATCCACCTTCCGGACCAGCGCGTGCGCAACGATCACCGGGGGACTGCCGTAAAAATGACGCCGCCAGAAATCCGCGACAAACTCGCGTTCGAGCGCCTGTTGATTTTCAACCAATTCCGCCTCGAAGGCCATTTTACCGGCAAAGGCGTGATCCGTCAAAAGCCGCCGGCAGAAGCCGTGAATGGTAAAAATTGCCGTCTCGTCGTAGCCGGCGAGCGCCAGATCCAACTCACGGACAATTCGTTTGCGCTCGCCGCTTTCGGAAAAACGCTTAAGCAGTTGAGCTGTCAGGTCGTTTTTTGCGCTGCCATGGATAAAAGCGTCCCGGGCGACAATGATCGTCTCCCGGATGCGTTTGCGCAGTTCGGCCGTCGCCGCGTTGGTGTAGGTAATGACGAGCAGTTGGCGAACGGATAGTTTTCTTTCCACAAGAAACCGCAGGTACAGTCCGGCCAGGGCGTGTGTTTTTCCGGTACCGGCGGCGGCTTCGATCAGATTGACGCCCGCAAGCGGACAGGTGGCTGCATCGAAAGGCTTCATGAAAGCGACTCCGTTTTTTTCAGATGCCGGCAAAGACTCCCTGCGATTTCCTCAGCCGCCGCCTCAAACTCTCCGTCCAGCGGCAATTCCGCTGCGAAGCAGATCCGGCAGGCAGGTTCATCCCTTTCCGCCCGGGCCCGGCCATAGTCCTCCCCCCACCAGGCTTTCCCGGCGGCGAAAAGCGCATCCGCCCGGGTTTTGTCGTCAAGCCACAGCGCCCGGGCGAATTCCCATGTCGTCCGGGGAAAAAATTTCAGCGGCTGGTTTCTCCCGGCAAAATAGTAGCGGATCAGCTTTGCCAGAATTTCCCGGGCGTCGTCAACCGGGTCAAATCGCCGGAGCGCTCCGTCGCCGATCAGCAAAGTGGAGCGCGGATATCCCGCGCCGCTTGCGGCATTGAGCGCCAGGTGAGCGATCCAGGCGCTGAAATAATCGTGCGCCGTGAGCGCCGCCATCCGGTAATACAGGCGGTGCGCTTCGTAGAGGCGATCCAGCCTGCCGGTCAGTCGATAATCGCCGACGGCGATATCGACAAAAAGATCTTCCAGGGGGCCGCTGCGACAGGCTGCCACGCGCCCGGCGAATACCCGGGCGGCCGAGGCCAGCTTGTTGAAATAATAGTCTCCAGCGGCGCCCACCGGCAGGACGCCTTCAGCCCGCTTGCGCCGCAGCACGGCGGCCTCGCTTTCGTTGCCGAGAAAGCTCTCCACCAGATCCTGACGAATCCGGTAGCCGCCGAGCGTGTCGAGGTCGAAAGGTTCGCTGTCGTCCGGGTCCGGACGGAGCGCCGGAGGTAGTCTGAGCCCCAGGCGGCCTTCCAGAAACGCCCTGGCCGGATTGCGGTAAAACGCCGTCAAATCGGCAATCGTAATGACCCGGGGCAAAGCCTCCGCTTCCGGAAGCTCGCCTGACGCAAATTGTGCCGTTGTTTCCCTCCCGTCGAGAAGCGCCCGCGCCGCTTCGTAATCCTGCCGGGAATAACTTGTGAAGTTTTCTTTTGCTTTGAAATTCTCCGCCGAAAATCCGTGCAACGGATGTCGGCGCGTGATTTCCGAGGAGCGCGCCTTTTTGTTTTCCAGCGGATAATTTCGGTCCAGATAATCCAGAAGTTCCGAAACCAGGCCCGAAGGCAGGATGTCGTTGTTGTCCTCTGCGCTCCGACCGATGTGGCTGACGATCAGATACGTGCCGGCTGAAAGCAGCGATTCGAGGAACAGATACTGATCGTCCCGCCGCTGGGAACGGTCTCCCGTCCTCCACCGGGTCTCCATGACATTGAATCCCGAAGGCCTGTCCCGTCGCGGATATGCGTCGGCATTCATGCCCGCCAGGCAAATGACGTCGAAGGGAATGCTGCGCATCGGCACCAGCGCGCAAAACGAAACGCCGCCCGCCAGAAAACGCGCGGCGCCGCCCTGGCCGGCAAGGATCCGCTCCAGATAATTTCTGATAATCGACGCGTCGATCGGCGCGAGGCTGCCGGCGTTCCGGCCATCCTCGGACAGAGAGGCGATCGCCTGGTTTAAAACGTACATTTCTGACCGGTACGAATCGGCAGACGGCAGAAAATCCGCCGCCATTCCTTTCAGGACAACGCACCAGTCGGCCAGCGGGCGGGCCTGCCGCAGAACATCTTTCCAGTCGACAAGCTTTTTCCAGAAGGCGAGGAAGCGGCCGAGCACTTCCGCGTGCGGGCCTTCGATCTCGCCCCAGGGAAGAATATCCGCAAACAGTTCCTCCCGGCGGCCGTCCAGGGCAAAACCCGCAAACAGCCGGTTCAGCCCCCACTGCCACGTATTCTGGTCGAAAGGAGGCAGATCGAACTCCTGCCGGTGCGCCGTGTCGATGCCCCAGCGGATGTTCGTCCGCAAGATCCAGTGACGGATGAGCTCCAGATCTTTCGGCGTAATCGACTGCTTCTCGGCAATGGCGGCATTTTCCAGCAAGGACAACACTTCCCCGGCGGGAAAGCGTCCGAAAGCCAGATCCAGAAGCGACAGAAAGCCCCGGCAGACAACGCTTGCGGAAAGCAGCCCGCGGTCGGCGATCGCATAGGGAATCTTCGGCGCGCGCGTTTCAAAGACCGCTTCGATAAAGGGCGCGTAAGCTTCGATATCCGGCGTCATCACGAGCACGTCCTCCGGCGTCAGCGCTTTGTCTTTTTCAAACAGGCTCAGCAAAACGTCGTGCAGCACTTCCACTTCGCGCAACGCATTGTGGCAGGCGTGAATCTGGAGAGAATCGTCGCCCGCGGGAAAAATATCCGGCGCGCCGCCGCAGGTATGCGGTTCCTCGAGCCGATAAATATCCCTTTGCACCGCGGCAAGCAACCGGTCGCCGGCAGGCTCTTCAAACACCTCCCTGACCTCCGCGCCAAGACCGCTCATGAGGTGAAAAAAGTCCCGGCCCTGTGCGCCCCAGGACGCCAGAAGCGCATTGCCGCTTTCCAGGTGCAGGAGGTCGTCGTCCGCCGTGGAAATCCCGCCCGGCGCCCGGCCGAGAACCGAACCGATTTCCCGTTTTGAGCGGATGTCCGCCCAGAACTCGGGCGAGGGATTCCAGTAATAATAATCGACGGGCAGATGGGTCGAAAGCAGAAAGAACATTTCCAGAAAAGCGCGCGGCAGATAGGAAATTCCGAATACGGACAGCCGCGAGGGCAGCGCGTCCGGCCGGCACGGCCCTTTCTTCACCGCTGACAAAAAAAGGCGTCTTGCCCGGGCCGGGTGCATCCCCTGCGGACGGGCGGCGACAAGCATCCGCCACAACGCGGCCTGCCAGGCTTCGCCGGAATCCCCGATGCGCCCCTCTTCCCAGCCGAGAATCATCTCCGGCCGGAAAATCAGATACTGATCGAAGGCGTGGGCGATTTGCCCGGCGAGCGAATACCTTTTCAACGGATCGTCTTTTTCGCCCAGATAGCGGGCGATTTCTGCGAAGTCCTCCTTTCCGGCCTGACCGGGCAGCATTTCCAGAAGCGTCCAGGTCATGACGGAGACGTCAAAATAAGGATCGGACGCATAGCCGGGGATAAACGCCGCAAAGACTTCCTCCAGAAATTTGCGGGGAAAGGGGAAACGGTAATTTGCGGCAATGCCGTGCAGCCGCGCCAGCTTAAGCAGAATCCATTTGGCCATCCCCGCGCTCTGCACCACGACGGTTTGGGCCGCAAGCGGATTTTCTTCGGGAGATTCCGCCAGCCGCTCGGCCAGGCAGCGGACAAGTTTCTCCAGATTATTGCCGACAAAAACTTTCATGATTGATTTTTCCGCTTTCCTGAATTAAAAGGTCAGATATCATAAATTCCCAAAGTCTGAGATGTTTTTTTTAAAGGCCGATGAACTACGTGCTTAATACAACGGATGATTACCACGTAAACGCTCTGGAGACGCTGGGCTGGGAGCTGACCGTCTGCAACGCGCTGGAACCCCCGAACAGCCCCTGCCGCGGCGCGCTGCGCAATCCCGGCACCTTCGGCGTGCAACTCTTTCATTTTCTCAAGCGCTTTGTCCCCTTTTCCGACCTCCGGACCGTCCTGGAAGTCGGCGGCGGTCTGGGTTACCTGATGCGTGATTTTCTGTCGCTGGCTCCGCATCTGTCTGCCTCTATGCTCGACATTTCGCCCTACCTCCTGCAAAAGCAAAAAGAAACGCTGGCGAACCGTTCCGTCCGATTCGGCCGGGCCGATTTTCTCACGATGTCCATCAGCGATCTCAAGCCGTTCGAGCTGGTGATCTTAAACGAAAACCTGGGCGATTTTCCCACCCTGGTGACCGATCGCGACGCGCGGGGGGACGCCGATGCGGAAACACGGTACTGGGTGGACAAAATCAACGATATCGAGGAAGAATTTTCACTGGACCTCGACGATGGGGAAAGCATCAACATCGGCGCCCTGTGCATCGTGGAAAAGCTCTGCGGCGCGCGGATTCCCTACATTTACTTAAGCGAACACAGCTGTGAGGCATCCATGCAGAATCCGAATTTTCCCCGGCATCATTTTCAGGGATCGGGGAAACCGGAAAAAATTCCGCTTAAGGGCCATACGGAATACACCGTCAAATTTTCTCATCTGGTAGCCATTGCCCGGGCGTTCCGCTATAAAGTAATCCGCGGCCAGTATGTCGACATCCTGCCGCTGGCTCTTAACGACCGGGTCCGGACCGCCATGCGCTCAGGTGCGCCGCTTTCCGACGAGCAGGAAATCCTGCAGCAGTTTATTTACGATTTGTATAAATATGAATATCTGGTGTTCATTTCCGATTCTTTGAAGAAAGGATAATAACATGAAACCCGGCTTCATCTCTGTTTTCCTGCTCTACCTGCTTGCATTTTCCGCAGCCGATTCCTTGGCGTTTCGCTGCGGCGACGGCCTGGTCACCAGCGGCGACACCAGGATGCAGGTCATGGTAACCTGCGGGAACCCGACGTCGAAGGAAAAGGTCTGCACAAATTCCGCAAACGTCCTGGAGTCCGACCGGCGCGGCAAAACCGCGCGCTCCCGAAAATGCCCGGGGAAGGCGGAAGTCTGGTACTACAACTGCGGCGACCGTGATTACATTTACGCGCTGACTTTCGAGGACGGCGTCGTGGTCCGGGAAAGCGCCATCGGCCGCGGCAAAGGACCGTCCGATTGCCGGGGCAAATGAAGGATCCAATCGCCTCCGCCGGATGTTTTGCCCGCACCTGCCATGGCGCGGGGAAAAAGGCGGGAACTCATCCGGCCGGCTCAGGATCAATGAGGCGGATCATCTCCTCCGGATCGGAGGTGGGCAGCGCGCAGGTGAAATTCGTGCAAACGAAAGCCCGAGCGCGTCCTTCAGGCGCCGAATGCCCCTGTATCCAGGGAGCGATCGTTGCGATCTCCGTTTCGGCTTCTCCGTCGGGATGGAATATCACCACTGTGTTGGGGGCGTAATGCCGCCTCAGTGCGGCGAGCATGGCCTGCGTATCGGGCAGTCCTTCGCCTCCGGCAATGACCACTTCCGCGACCGGTCCGACGGCAAAATCCAGCCCGCAGAGAAAATAGGTGAAGGCTTTGGGCATCGCCCCCGCCGGCGCACAAAAGGCCCGATAGATCTCGTGCGCCTGTCTGTCCAGGTCCGCGTCACCCGTGATGCGCGACAGGCGCAGCGCATTCAGGAAGGAAACGGAATTCCCCGATGGAATCGCCCCGTCATAAAGCTCCTTGGGACGCACCGGCAGCCTTTCCGCCTCGGAAGACGTGAAAAAGAATCCACCGTTTTGCCCGTCCCGGAAAAAGGCCGCCAGGCGGGATTGAAGTTCCAGCGCCCGAAGCAGGTGCCCGGCATCCAGCGTCGCTTCGTAGAGTTCCAGAAGCGCAAAGACCATAAAGGCATAATCGTCGATGTGAGCGTCGACGGCCGCCTGTCCCTCCCGATACCGGTGCCAGAGGCCGCCGTCCGCCCGCGTCATCTTCTCCGTGATAAAATGCATCGCCCGCAGCGCGGCCGCGCTATAAGCCGCGTCGTCCAGAACCTGCGCGCCGCGGGCAAGGGCCGCGATCATGAGCCCGTTCCAGTCGGTGAGGATCTTGTCGTCCTTATGGGGGTGAACCCGCTTTTCGCGCGCGGCAAACAGTTTCTTCCGGATGGCCTCGAGGCCTTCTTCCTCCGCCATCGGGAAATCCCGGTCCCCTTCGCCGTACACGGTCGCGCGGTGGGGGATAAAATGCCCCGCGGGAATTTCCCTCATGCCCGGCAGTTCCCCGTCGTCCGTATGGCGATAAATGGACAGGTACAGGTCCGCCTCTTCCGGGGACAGAAGAGAGCGGAGTTCCTTTTCCGTCCACAGGTAGAACTTTCCTTCTTGGCCTTCGCTGTCCGCGTCTTCGGCGGAGTAAAAGCCCCCCTGGGCATCCGTCATATCGCGCAGGACATAGGAAAAGATTTCGCGCGCCGTCTTTTCATATTCCTTCTTGCCTGTCGCCTGGTAAAGCTCGAGATATGCCAGCGCTGTAAGCGCCTGGTCGTAGAGCATCTTCTCGAAGTGCGGCACGATCCAGCGCGCGTCTGTAGAATAGCGGTGAAAACCGAACCCGATCTGATCGTATATCCCGCCGCGCCGCATATTTTGCAGCGTCTGCTCCGTCATCCTCAGCGCCTCTTCCTCGCCGGCGCGCTTCCAGTAGCGCAGGAGAAAGAACAAGTTGTGCGGCGAAGGAAATTTCGGCGCTTCGCCGAATCCCCCGAATGTCGCATCGAAGCTCATCATAAAGGATCGGTAGGTCCGGTGCAGCAGGTCCTCACCGACATCGCCGGCGCGGCCGGATTCCGGACGCCGCAGGGCGGCGGTAATTTCATCGGCCGCGACCAGGACCTCCGCGCGCTTGGTCCGCCAGAGCGTTCGAACCTGCGGGATCATGTCGAGGAGCCCCACCCTTCCATAGCGGGTTTCCCGGGGAATGTAGGTGGCGGCGAAAAAGGGACTGAGATCCTGCGTCATCATGACCGTCAGCGGCCATCCGCCGCTCTGGGTCATGAACTGGCAGGCCTTCATGTAAACCGCGTCGATGTCCGGGCGCTCCTCGCGGTCCACCTTGATGTTGATGAAGGTATCGTTGAGCAGGGCGGCCACTTCCGCATCCTCGAACGATTCCCGCTCCATGACATGGCACCAGTGGCAGGTGGAGTAGCCGATGGACAGAAAGATCGGTTTGTCCTCCCGGCCGGCCCGGGCAAACGCCTCCTCGCCCCACGGATACCAGTCCACAGGATTGTGCGCGTGCTGGAGCAGATAGGGGCTTTTTTCGTTGATGAGGCGGTTGGCTTTCATTCGTTTCTTTCCTCCAGAACCTCCGCAATCGCCGCCAGGCCCTCCGGTTCGGATAGAAGCGTCGTATGCCCGACTCCCGGAACAATCCGGATTTCCGCGTGAGGCTGACATGCGGCAAGGGTCTCCAGATACTTTTGCGGATAAAACAGTTCGTCTTTTGCTCCCACCAGCAGCGCCAGAGGCGAAGTGATGCTTTTCAGATCGGCGGAATAATCCCTGCGCATGCCGAAATTGGCCCAGAGACGATAGGAATACCTTGGCGTCAGATAAGGCGCCATCTCCGGAGGGACGCCGAAAGCGACGACAGGCAGATGCCCCAGAAGTTTTTGTCCCGGTCCGTCCAGGAGCGTGATGGCGGCGATGCGCAAAACGCCGGCTTGCGCTTGCCGGCTGTTGTCGGGACGGGTCGTCGGGTGGTCATGGCGGATAAACGGGGCAAGAACGATATAGCGGTGAAAAAGCTCCCGGCGGCCGCTTGCCGCAAACCGCAACACAAAGCCGCCGCCTGATGAAAATCCGACCAGGGCGACGTCTTTTCTGCCCCGGAAGAATTGCGTCATGAAATCTTCCAGATCGTCTTCGAGCTGGCCGATGTAATCAATGTTCCCCCTGCGTCCCGAGTCGCCGTGTCCGCGCACGTCGAGCGCGTAAACGTCCATTTCGTTTTTCCGCAGATATTCGGCCAGCGCATGCATCGATCGGCTCGACGCGGTCGATCCGTGAATCAGAATTACCGTCTGCCGGGCCAGGGCGGCCGGATAAGCGCGATAGGCGAGCTTTGTTTTGTCCCGCGCCGTCCAGTATCCGACCGGCGGCAGCGTCGAAAAATCCATCGTCCGGAAAGGCGCGTCGAGCGCCGCAAGCCCCGCCGGCGCTTTCGGCGCGGAAAAATAAAGAACTGCGGCAAAAATGAGCACAATGCCTGCGAGGATCCCTACCAGGAGAACGGCTGATGTCTTCATGGAGCGAAGATAGTAGAATCGATGGCGGATTGCAACGGATTTATCATTTTCCGACCGGTTGGCGCGGGAGCGCCGCAGTCGCGCTCGTTCCTTGAGGCAAAATGCATTGACAGCCCATCGGGTCTTCCTTATAAGTCTTTTTCTGAAGGGGAAAAGAATGACATCCGGCAAAGAGAAAATCGACACCGCACCAAACCGGCAAGCCTTGATTCTGCGCGAGGCCCGTCCCGAGGACAACGGGCAGATCTGCGCGGTCATGAGACGCAACGCCATGCCTGGACGCATTTCTCTCACCTCCGACTGCTCGCCCAGCTTTTTTGACGCGGCAACCGTTGAAGGATACAGACAACGCGCCATCCTCGCTGAATCCGGACGGGAGATCGTCGGCGTCGGACTGGTATCGGCGCGGAAGGTTTTTTTCAACGGAAGGCCCACGGAGGTGGGGTACATCGGCAGCGTTCGTCTCGATCCCCCTTACCGCGGCAAGACAATCGTCTATCAGGGGGTTGAAGTCGTCAAGCAGTGGCATGAGGAAACGTTTGGCGTCCCCTTTTATCTTTGCGCCATTCTCGGAGACAACACCCGCGCCCAAAATGTTCTGAAAGGCGGTCAGGGCGGATGGCCGGCCTACCGGCATGTCGGAAAACTCTACACCGCCGCCCTTCCCCTGATCCCCCGCCCAAAGCCAGCCGTGCCGCCCGGCCTGCGCATGGCGCGGGGCGTTGACGTGGGCGCCGGCGAAATTGCCGCTTTCCTTGAGCGCGTCGGACGGGAAAAACAATTTTTCCCCGTGTACACTGCGGAAGATATTCAAAACGATGAGGGAGTCCTGCGCGGCCTGGGCCTGGAGGATTTTTATGTGGTTCTGGAAAAGGGCCGGATTCGGGGCGTTCTGGCCTGCTGGAACCAGTTGCCCTTCAAAAGGATTCTCGTTGCCGGATATGCGGGCTATCTGCGAGCGTTCAGGTTTCTGGTCGCACCGTTCGTTAAAGCTCTGCGTTTGGCGCCCATCCCCGCTCCGGGCCGGCCGTTGCGTAATCTTTACGCCGCCTGCCTGGCGGTGGAGGAAAATGATCCGCGTATTTTCACGGCTCTGCTCGGCACGGCGCTTTGCGGCCGCCACGATACTGGCTTCTTTTGTCTTCTGGTGAGTTTGATGGAAAGCGACCCGCTTTTGCCGCATCTCAAAAAGTATCTGCACTTCCCTACGCAAACGGACATCTACGCCTTCTCCTGGCGCCATCCGGAAGCGCTCGACGCCATCGAGCCGGGAATTTCCTACCTGGAACAGGCCAGTCTTTAAGTGCAACCGTTTTTTACAAAAACGCCGTGCTAGCGTTTTTTGATCAGCATGGTTGCCGGATCGAGCAGCAGTTCATCGGCTCCGGCGTCGGGCGACTGACCCCGAAGTGCTTTGATGCAGACTTCCGGTCCCCGCGCGGCGAGCTGCACCAGGACGTCGAACAGATCCGCCACATGCAGAAAGGATAAGGGCAGCCCGTCTTCCTTGGGCGGCTCATGGCGGTGCGTATGCACGGTAAACCAGATGCTCATGGCATACTTCTGGGCCATTTCCCGAAGTTCGATGAGCAGTCCGCGGCCCGATTCATCAAACTTCAATCCGTCGAGGATCACGACGTTGGGCTTGAAAATGTTTTGCTGCATCAGATCCGACAGGCGTTCCTCCAGCTTCGGCACGCTGAATCCTTCGACGCGGAACGTCATGATAAAACGGTAATTGAGAAGAGTTTCCCAGTATTCCGTTGTTTCGGCCGTATCATACCGGCTGGCCATATCGCTGAACAACTCGCGGTACCAGACATCCACCTTGCTCACCGCATCGTTGAGGCTGACATGCAAAACCGGCTGTTCGTGCATCATCGCGTGGAGCGCCATCTGAACAAGCAGGGCGGTTTTGCCGACGCCGGCGTGCGCCAGGACGGCGCCGAAGCCGCCGTCGGGCAAAATATACTCGTTTTTAAATCCGAGTTTGAGCAGCGGATTTCTTTCCAGAATTTCTTTCTTGATCATCATTATATCCTCATAAGCTAAATGGATAACATTGCCGTCGTATCTTATCGCTCGTCCCAAAACCATCTTTCCCTACAGCCTGACAGCCTATTCACGCCGCCGTCTTTTTGTTGTGGGCGACTTCCAGGGCAATCCTTTCGGCGATCGACTGCGGCACCTGGCGGTACAGGGCGAATTCCATGGTGAACTGAGCCTTGCCCTGCGTGGCAGACCGCAACACCGTCGAGAATCCGAACATTTCCGCCAGCGGCACCTGCGCCTCGATCACGCACATGACGCCTTCGTCCTGCGATCCGATGATCATGCCGCGGCGCTGATTGAGGAGCCCCATGACCGATCCCTGAAATTCCGTGGGTGTCTCCACGACCACTTTCATGATCGGTTCGTGAATGACCGGTTTGGCGCGCAGATAGGCATCCCGAAAAGCGCCGCGCGCGGCGGCCTGGAAGGCCATATCCGAAGAATCGACAGCGTGCGAGGCGCCGTCATTGATGACGACTTTTACGCCGGTGATCGGGAATTCCAGTTTCGGCCCCTTGGCCATGCTCTCCCGGAATCCTTTTTCACAGGCGGGAATATACTGCGTGGGAATCGCGCCGCCGAAGATTTGATTTTCAAAAACGAACTCCTCATCGGAAATCGGCTCGATATGGCCGGCGATGCGGCCGAACTGTCCCGCGCCGCCCGTCTGTTTTTTGTGCGTGTAATTGAAGTCCGCCCGCTGGGTGATGGTTTCGCGGTACGCGACGCGGGGATTGCCGGTGGTCACCTCGGCGTTGTATTCGCGCTTCATGCGCTCCACGTAAATATCCAGGTGGAGTTCGCCCATCCCTTCGATGATGGTCTCGTTGGTTTCCGGGTCGACATGCGTCTTGAAGGTCGGATCTTCCTTTGAGAAGCGGTTGAGCGCCTTGGACATCGCCATCTGCGACTTGTTGTCCTTGGGAACGATGGCCAGCGAGATGACCGGTTTGGGGACATACATCGAGGTCATCGTCATGTTGAGGCCGGGAGAAACGAACGTGTCGCCGGAGGCGCATTCGATGCCGAACAGCGCGCCGATGTAGCCGGCCTTGAGCGCGTCCACATCCTCCATCTGATCGGCGTGCATGCGCACGACGCGGCCCACCTTGACTTTCCTGCCGTTGCGGACATTAACGATCGTCGAACCTTTTTCGACGGTGCCTTCATAAACGCGGATGTAGGTGAGTTGGCCGTACTGGCCGTCTTCGAGCTTGAAAGCGAGCGCGATGATGGGTTTGGCCGGGTCGCAGGTCAGAACGACCGGCTCCTCGTTGCGGTCCATGTTGAGCGCGATATTTTCCACTTCGGAAGGCGTCGGCAGCAGGTAGGTCACTCCGTCGAGCAGCGGCTGGACCCCTTTATTCTTATAGGCGGAGCCCATGTAGACCGGCGTGATCTCACGCTTGAGCGCGCCCTTGCGGACGGCGGCGTAGAGCAGTTCGGGGGCAATGTCCTTTTCTTCCAGAATGGCGTCCGTCAGCTCGTCGGAAAACAGCGATGCCGCATCGATCAGCTCTTCTCTCTTGGCCCGGGCCTGCGCGAGCAGGCCGGCGGGAACTTCCTCCACCCGGACCGTCTCTCCGCTGTCACCGTCGAAATAAACCGCTTTCATGGTCACCAGATCCACAACCCCCTGCAGTTCATTTTCAAGTCCGATGGGAATCTGCATGGCGACGGCGTTATGACCCAGCTTGGTCCGCAGCTGTTCGATCACGCGGAAGGGATTGGCGCCGCTGCGGTCGCATTTGTTGATGAACGCGATGCAGGGAACCTTGTAGCGCTTCATCTGCTGATCGACGGTGATGGACTGCGACTGAACGCCGCCGACGGAACAAAGCACCAGAATCGCCCCGTCGAGCACCCGCAGGGACCGTTCGACTTCGATCGTGAAATCAACGTGGCCGGGCGTGTCGATAATGTTGATTTCATAGCCCTTCCATTCGCAGTAGGTGGCCGCCGACGCAATGGTGATGCCGCGCTCCTTCTCCAGATCCATGGAATCCATGGTGGCGCCCACGCCGTCTTTTCCTTTCACGTCGTGAATGGCATGAATTCGCTTCGTGTAATAAAGAATTCTTTCGCTCAGCGTTGTTTTACCGGAATCGATATGCGCGCTGATTCCGATATTGCGTATTTTCTGATCGTCGAACTTCATGATGCTTTCCTCTCTCAAACCTGAAAAAAATAGGAATTTTTTCCTTCACCGGATAATCTGTCGTTTTGCTATAAAAAAACCCCCGCAATTGGAAGAATCTCTGCCAGATGGGGGATTCACCGAAAAATCGAGCCTGATGAACAAGGTTCGGCCTTCTATATTCTTTACGGCGCTTTGTCAAGAAAAATTTGAACAAAACGCTGCTTTTTCAAGAGGCTTGTTGACGGGGCCGGTCGCGGCCATTATATTGAGTAAAATTTAACGGGAAGATTCGGAAAGTTTCGCGTTCATGGCAAAAATAAAATGGTCTCTTGTTTTCGGCGCGGTCGCGACGCTTCTTTTCGCGGGACTGCTGGCGGTGCGTCTGGGCGTCTTTGAGGAAGAGGTCCGCCCCGTGGCGGACACAAAAACCGCGACGGTCCGGCTTCCGGAAACCTGGATGAATATCTACCAGAACAGGAAAAAAATCGGCGTGATCCACCGTGAGTTCAGACAACTCACGAGCGGGCGCTTCCAGACGGCAGAAAAAGTCACCCTGGCGCTCAACACGATGGGTATTCCGCAGGTCCTGCACGTGGCCACGGAAACGGAACTGAATCCGGATTTGTCTTTTTCTTCCTTCACCTTTGAATTGACTTCCAGCCTGTTTCGGTTCTCCGCCCGCGGTTTCCGCAGCAAAGACCGGCTGATCATTTTCAGCGGCCTGCCTTCCGCCCAGCAAAAAACGGTTCTGCCCTTCCGGGAAAATCTATACGTAAGCGGCAACATTTATGAATCGGCTTTCCGCAGCGCGCCTCAAACGCACACGTCCCTGAAATTCAACCTCTTCGATCCGTCCACACTGGGCATCCGCTCCGTTTCCGTCACCCGAGAGGCGGATGAAGTCATCCCGATCATGGGAAAACGCGTCCTCACTCAAAAATACTGCGCCGAATTCCTGGGCGCCCGCAACTGCGCCTGGCTCGACAAAACCGGCGAGATTTTGAAGGAAACCGGTCTCCTCGGGCTTTCTATGGAAAAGGTAAGCCCGGCCGCTGCCGCCGAAGGCCTCGCCGCCGGCTCAAGCGTAGATTTCACAAAGATCGCCTCGATTCCTTCCAACCGGGAGATTGCCGACCCTGGCGCGCTTACGGAACTGAAGCTGAAAATCGGCGGCATCAACGGCGTGTTTTTGCTGCTCTCCGGCGGCCGCCAGCAACGGGATCAAAACGTTCTCACGATTACGCGTGAAATCCTGCCGGACGAGGAACCGGCGGCGGCTCTGCCGCCTGCTGTCGCACTGTTTTTAAAGCCGTCGGCGCTGGCGCAGTCCGACGCCGCAGACATAAAAAAACAGGCCGGAAAAATTGTCCGGGCGACGGACGGCCGGAAGGTCCGGCTCGAGAAAATCGTTTCCTGGGTATACCGGAATCTGGAGAAAAAACCGGTCCTGTCGGTCCCCAACGCCCTGGAAGTACTGAACCTGAAAGCGGGCGACTGCAACGAACACGCGGTGCTTACCGCCGCGCTTTTGCGCGCGGCCGGCGTTCCCGCGCAAATCGAGACCGGCCTGGTTTATCAAAACGGACGATTTTACTACCATGCCTGGAACCTCGCCTATATCGGCCGCTGGGTGACGGCGGATGCCGTCATGAACCAGATCCCGGCCGACGTGACCCACATCCGCCTGGCGCGCGGCGAAGGCGGACAGGAACTCTCCCTGCTGGGCGTTCTGGGCAAAATTCACCTGGAGGTCTTGTCCTTTAAACATGATTGAACTTCTTGAAGTAACCAAGGATTACAAAACAACACTGGCCGTCAACCGCTTGAACTTAAGAATTCCCGCCGGGGAAATCTACGGCTTCATCGGCCCCAACGGAGCGGGCAAAACCACGACCATCCGCATGATGGGCGGCATCATTGAACCCACCTCGGGCCACATTGCCATCGGCGGCATCGATCTGAGAAAAGACCCGGTGGCGGCCAAAAAAATGATCGGTTTCGTTCCGGACCGGCCGTTTCTCTATGAAAAGCTCACCGGCCTGGAGTTTCTCAAATTCGTCGCCGATCTATATGCCGTCGCGCCGCGGATTCTGATGCGCCGGGCGGAGGAGCTTCTCCGGCAGTTTACGCTGTGGGACTGGGCCAATGAAATCATCGAATCCTACTCGCACGGCATGAAGCAGCGACTGATCATCGCCGCGGCGCTGCTCCACGACCCGAAGGTGATGATCATTGACGAACCGATGGTCGGCCTGGACCCGGAGGGCGTACGCATGGTCAGGGATATTCTCAGGGGGCTGGCCGCAAATAACGTCACTGTGTTCGTCTCCACCCATACGCTCAGTCTGGCGGAAGACCTGTGCGACCGGATTGGCGTCATTTCCAAGGGCGCGCTCCTCGCAGAGGGCACCGTCGCCGAATTGAACCGGGCCGCCAAAACGGGCGACGCGGGTCTCGAAGAAGTCTTTTTGACGCTGGTCAGGGAAGGATAGCCGGATGTACAATGCCGTTTTGACACTTTTGCAGCCCAGGCTCATTGGCGCCGCCAACGGATTCAGGTCGCGCGCCTCCGGCGTGCGCCTCCTGATTTTTTTCGTAATCGGCCTCGTTTTCTGGATCGGCTCCTTTTTGATCTTTTACCGTGTTCTTACCTACTTCCAGAGCGTGCAGGATTTCGGCGATATCCTGGCCATGAAGCTTTTGTCCATGATGATTCTCACGTTCTTCACGCTGCTTTTATTCAGCAGCATCATCAACAGCCTGTCGCACCTGTATCTGAGCCGCGATCTTTCGCTGGTGCATTCCCTGCCCGTTTCGATCCGGCATATTTTTCTGTCCCGCTGGCTTGGCAGCGCCTTTGACTCCTCGTGGATGGTGATGGCCTTCAGCCTTCCCGTCCTTCTGTCCTACGGCATGGTTTTCAAAGCGGGACCCGGTTTTTACCTGGCGGCTGCCGGGGCTGTCCTTTGCCTGTGTGTAATTGCCGCGGGCATAAGCAGCCTGATTGTTCTTTGCGGCGCGGCCTTGCTGCCGGCGGGAAAAATCCGCACGCTCTTTGTCATTCTGGGCGTCCTGCTGGCGCTCCTGCTGGTTTTGGTCCTTCGGATGATCCGCCCCGAACAGCTCGTGAATCCGGACAGTTTCGCCTCGGCGGTCCTGTATCTGAATTCTCTGCAGGCGCTCGACCGGCCTTACCTGCCCACCACGTGGATCACGGATGGAATCCGCCTGGCGCTGAAAAACGAATGGGGACTTTCCCTGTTCAACCTGGCGCTTTCCGCCAGTTGTTTTCTCTTTCTCCTGTTCCTGAACGATACTACCGCCCGCCTCGTTTACTTCCGTGGATTTTCCCGCGCCCAGACCGCGGCCAAGAGACTTTTCGCGCCGGTGCAATACAGGGGACTTAGCTGGGAGCATCTGCTGGGCTTTCTTTCCCGGCCGGCCCGGGCCTTTGCCGTCAAGGAAATCCGCTCCTTTTTCCGCGACTCCACCCAGTGGCCTCAGCTTTTTCTGATCTGCGCCCTCATTGTGGTTTACCTTTATAACTTTTCCGTTTTGCCGCTGGACCGGACGCCGATTTCATCCGTTTATCTCCAAAACGTCTTTTCCTTCCTGAATGTGGGGCTTGCCGCCTTCGTGCTTTCAGCCATCGCCGCCCGCTTTGTCTTCCCGGCCGTGAGCATGGAAGGAGAAGCCTTCTGGATCATCCGGGCCGCCCCCGTCTCTCTGAAAACTTTCCTCTGGATCAAATTCTTTCTCTATTCCTTCCCGCTGCTGATCCTGTCGGAACTCCTGATTGTCGCCTCCAACCTGCTTCTGGGCGTTACGCCGTTCATGATGGTTTTGTCGGCGATAACGATCTTTTGTCTGGTTCCGGCCATTGTCGCGCTGGCCGTAGGGCTGGGAGCCCGTTTTCCCGATTTCAAATCGGAAAATCCGGCCCTGTCGGCGACCAGTTTCGGCGGCGTTCTTTTCATGCTGCTCAGTTTCGGCCTCATCGCGCTGGTCATCGCTTTGGAGGCCGGCCCGGTGTACAAAATCTTCATGGCGCGAATACACGGGCGCGGCTTTTCCTTCTGGTCCATGGCGTGGTTTCTCCTGTCTTTTGCCCTGGCCCTGCTCCTCTGCGTCTTCGCGGTCGTTTCCTCCATGAGAGCCGGTGAAAAGCATCTGCTTTCCCGATAAACGCGCAGCGTCCCGCCGGGCGGCGGATACCGCGGTTTCCGAGGGGCGCTCCATCGTCAGAAGCCGAAAATTATCTTGATTTTAGTCGCCGGATAGGCTAAACAAGCCCGCATTCTGCAATGACCCGTTTCATCAGATCTTTTGCGGATTTGTTGAGATATGGAAAGGAGTTTTCATGGCAAAGTACGAATCCAAACAGCTCAGAAATCTCGCCGTCATCGGCCACGGGGGCACAGGCAAAACCTCCCTTTGTGAATCGCTCTTGTATGTTTCCGGTAAAAACGAACGGCTCGGCCGCGTGGACGACAACACTTCCAGCATGGATTACGAGCCGGAAGAACAAAAACGGCATGTCTCCATTTCCTCGGCGGCTAACTTCGTCGAGTGGGACAAACATAAAATCAACCTGCTGGACACTCCGGGCGACTCCAATTTCACCTATGACATCACCTGTTCGCTGAGTGTCGTCGACAATGCCGTGGTCGTGATCGATTCCGTGGGCGGCGTGGAATTCCAGACGCAGAAGGTGTGGGAAATCGCGGATGCCTATGCGCTGCCCCGCCTGATTTTCATCAATCGCATGGATCGCGAGCGCGCGGACTTTGGCAAGGCGCTGGAAAGCGTCAAGTCAAAACTGAAAAAGAAGGGCACCCCCGTCTGCCTGCCCATCGGCGCGGAAGACAAGTTTCAGGGCATTGTGGACCTGATCGCCATGAAGGCTTACACGTTTGCCGACAACAAAGGCGCCGGCAAAGCCGTCGATATCCCCGCCGATCTTCTCGAAGAAGCCAACACGCTTCGTTCTTCCATGGTGGAGGACATCGCGGAAGCGGATGAAGACCTCATGAACAAATACCTGGAAGAAGGCGAACTCTCCCCGGAGGAAATCAAGGCGGGCTTAAGAAAGGGCGTCATTGCCGGCAGCATCGTTCCGGTGATCTGCGGATCGGCTTCCAAAGGTATCGGGATAACGCTGTTGATGGAGCTGGTCGTCACTTCCTTCGCGTCGCCGGTGGACCGCGGGCCGGTCAAGGGGACGAAACCGGGAACCCAGGACGTCGAGGAAAGAAAACCGTCGGAAGAGGAATCCTTCTCCGCCGTCGTGTTCAAAACCATCGCCGATCCCTACGCGGGCCGTCTGACGCTGTTCCGGGTGTATTCCGGAAAGCTCAATTCGGATTCCGCGGTTTACAACTCCTCGAAAAAAATCACGGAAAAATTCGGTCACATTTTCTTTCTGGAAGGCAAAAACCAGAAACAGGCGGAAGTGCTGATTCCCGGCGACATCGCCGGTGTGGCCAAACTCAAGGAGACCGTCACCGGCGACACCCTGTGCAACGAAAAATCCCCCATCCTCTTCGCCCGGGTGGAGGTTCCGCCGCCCATCATGTCCTTTGCCGTCGAACCGAAGTCCCGCGGCGATGAAGACAAGATCGCCTCGTCCATCCACCGCCTGATGGAAGAAGATCCGACGATCGTCTTTACGCGCAATACGCAGACCAGGGAAATGATCCTCTCCGGTATGGGACAGGTGCACATCGAAGTCAACATTGAAAAAATGAAGCGAAAATTCGGCGTTGAGGTCAACCTCAATACGCCCAAAGTTCCCTATCTGGAAACCATCAAGAGTAAGACCAACGTGCAAGGCCGCTACAAGAAGCAATCCGGCGGACGCGGCCAGTTCGGCGACTGCTGGATCGACATCGAACCCCTGGCGCGCGGCGCGGGCTTCGAGTTCCTGGATAAAATCGTGGGCGGCGTCATCCCCGGCCAGTACCGCCCCGCCGTGGAAAAAGGCATTGTCGAAGCGGCCGCCAAGGGTGTTATCGCCGGCTACCCGGTCGTCGATTTCCGCATTTCCCTGGTGGACGGCTCCTACCACACCGTCGACTCTTCGGAAATGGCCTTCAAGATCGCCGGATCCATGGCCTTTCAGAAAGGCGTCATGGAATGCCAGCCGGTGCTGCTCGAACCGATTGTGAATATTGCCATCGAAGTGCCGGATGAATACATGGGCGACGTCATCGGCGATCTCAACAGCCGGCGCGGGCGCGTTCAGGGCATGGACACCAACGGAACCAACCAGGTCATCAAGGGCCAGGTTCCGCTCGCGGAAATTCTGAAGTACGCCCCCGATCTGCGGTCCATGACGAGCGGACGCGGCAACTTCACCTACACCCATTCGCACTATGAGGAAGTTCCGGCGTTCATCGCCGAGAAGATCATCGCGGAAGCCAAGAAAAACGCGGAAGAATAAGGCTTATGTTTCGTGCGGGCATCATCACGGTGAGCGATAAAGGCTCACAGGGCAAACGGGAAGACAAAAGCGGGCCCGTCATCGCTGAAATGCTGGCGGGCGCCGCCGTTTCCGTCGTGAAAACGGTCATCATCCCCGACGAAGTCGAACAAATCGCCGGGGCCATTATTTCGTTTGCGGATATCGACAAACTGGATCTGATCCTGACGACCGGCGGCACGGGCGTCAGCCCTCGCGATCTGACGCCGGACGCCACCCGTCAGGTGCTGGACAAGGAAATTCCCGGGCTGGCGGAAGCCATGCGGGCCGAGAGCATGAAGATAACGCCGCACGCCATGATCTCCCGCGCGCTGGCCGGCATTCGCGGCCGCTCGCTCGTCATCAACCTCCCCGGCAGCCCCAAGGGCGCGCGGGAAAACCTGTCCGTCGTTTTGCCCGCCCTGACGCATGCCATGGAAAAAATCCAGGGCGACGACCGCGACTGCGCGACGCCTTTGTAACGGTCCGCCCCGCCGGCCTTTCCCTACTTTATTTTAATGTTCTGATTTTCGAGAAACTGCAGGGCCCGTAAGACATGCGTGCCCTGCCAGAAAATTTTTCCGCAGCAATCGCACCGGTTGTAACTCCCGCAGGTTTCGAAAACATAGGCCGGCACCCGATCGCGAACCTCTTCGCGCCCGACAGGGGTAAGGGTGCAATTGCAGGAAAGGCAGATGCTGAACATCCGCTGCGGGGAAATCTCAAGAGCAAGTCCGGCAACGACATGGTGGAGCTGACGGCCCACATCCTGCTCCGGCACCAGTTCCACCCGGCCGGAAAACTGCCGGTCGGGAAGGTCCCGGCGGCGCGTGAGCACGATCCGGCCCTCCCTGGCGGCGCGGCACAGCATCGGCCGGCCCGCAGCTCCCGGATAAACCACCGTGTTGTAGCCCAAGAGCCTCAGCCACCGGGCCAGCCCGGCCAGCGATGCGTCGGTGATGAATCCGCCCGTCATGGCGTGGGAGGCGGGGGAACTTTCTTTCGGTCGTCGATCATGGGCGGCGCTTCGCTGTCGCGGAGCTCCTTGCGCAAATCGCGGATGGTCTTGTTGAGGCGGCTGATCGTGCGGTTGAGCCGAAATCTTTCCACGACTCCCAAGAGGCCCGTAATGACCACCCCCACCAGCAGGGCGACAAAAATCAGCATATAGGCCGGCACGACGATGTCCTGAATGTAGTAATATTTGATCGTAACACTCTGCTCGTTGAATCGGGAAAAAGTCACAATAAAGAACGCAAACAAAATGGTCAGTATCAGATAAAAAATCTTCATCGATTTTCACCCTCCCCGGCATATTTTTGAAACAGAGGAGCGAATTTCGCGGCAGTCACCGCAAGATCCTCCGGAACGACGCGCACGTTGCCGACGACGCTCATGAAATTGGTATCGCCTTCCCAGCGTGGAATGACGTGCAGATGAGCGTGTTCGGCGACGCCGGCCCCCGCGGCCCTGCCCAGATTCATGCCGACATTGAATCCATCGGGATTCAGATTTTCCCGCATAACCTTGATGGCCACGTCGAGCAGGAAAAACATTTCCAGCCGCTCAGCGGATGTCATCTCCTCGACGCCGCCCAGGTGGCGGACGGGAATGATCATCAAATGACCGTTCACATAGGGATAGCGGTTGAGCATCACAAAACAGGTTTTCCCCTCATACACGATGTAATCGTCGCAGCGAATCGAACATTTGCAGAAAATGCATCCTTCGGGTTTTTTACTCACCAGATACTCCATCCGCCAGGGGGCAAACATCGTTTCCATACGTTTCATTCCAATCCGCCGGAATCCGCTTCATTTCAGGAGAATGATTCGGCCTGTGATGTCCTCGCCGATTTCCAGAATGCCGAGGCTCCTGGACCTGGCCAGGCGCTTGTCCATCGCGGACCCCGGATTGAAGAAATAAATTCCGTTCACCCTTTTGTTCATTGGGTAATGGGTGTGGCCGAAGACGATGCAGTCCACCTTTCCCAGTTTGTCCGCCAGTTTTCTTTCCAGCCCCTCGGGCGATCCCCAACCGTGAATGAGGCCGATCCGGAATCCGCCGATTTCCATTACCCGCTGTTCGGGCAGCTCCTCTTGCGCCCGGCGGTTGTCCATGTTGCCGCAGACCGCCCGGACATCCTTGTCTCCAAAAAGATCAAGCACACATAAATCAACCAGATCGCCGGCATGAAACACCAGATCGACGTCGGAAAAATGCTCGTCAATATTGTTCTTGAGAGTCTGGTCAAAACCGGAAACATGCGTATCGGATACGACGCCGATCCTGACTGTATTTTGCTTCATCATCTTTTCCGGATTATTAACGGTATGGCAAAAAAAATACAAGTGTTATTTGCAGGCCCCGATCAAAAAGCGGTTTGACTTTGCTTCGCGGCCACGCTAAAATTTGTTCCATGAGCAAACTGGAAGATTCCTTAAATAAAATCGCTGAAAGTATCCGGCATCTCGACGAGGCGTCTCTGATGGCGTTGTGGGAAAAGTACAAGACCGGGATGGAGAACTTCGCCCGCACGCCCGAATGGGAAAAATCCGTCATCATTTTCGCCATCATCAACGCTGTCCGGGTGAAAAACGCCATCTTCAACGAGGAAATGCTCAAAGAGCAGAACAAGAGCGGCGCATCCTCCAGGCGAAACAAACCGGCCAAACCACCCCTGCGACTGGTCAAATAATGGACAACGAAAAAGCCGGCAGGCGCATTGCCGACCTGCGGAAAATGATCAGGCACCACAACGCGCGTTACTATCAGCAGGACGCGCCGGAGATATCCGACGCCGAGTACGACCGCCTGATGAGAGAACTTCAGGAGCTTGAGGCTCTCTTTCCGGACGACGGCATCGCTTCATCGCCCACCCAGCGCGTCGGCGCCGCCCCGCTGGCCAAATTTTCTCCGTTCAGTCATCCGCAGCCGATGCTCAGCCTGGCGAATGCTTTCTCTCCCGAAGAAATTCTGGAGTTCGACGCAAGGCTGCGACGCCTGACCAAAACCGACGCCATCGACTACGTCGCGGAACCGAAACTCGACGGTCTGGCGGTCAACCTCATTTATGAAAACGGCTTGTTCCAGCGCGGCGCGACACGCGGCGACGGAACGACGGGCGAAGACGTCACCCAGAACCTCCGGACCATCGGATCTCTGCCTCTCAAAATGACGCCTTCCGCGGCCTGTCCGTTTCCGGAATTTCTTGAAGTCCGCGGCGAAGTGTACATGGAAAGAAAACCTTTCGAGAAGCTCAACCGGCGCCGCGAAACCCAGGGAGAGGATCCGTTCGCCAATCCACGCAACGCGGCCGCCGGCTCGTTGCGGCAGCTCGACGCGAAAATCACCGCCCGCCGCCCGC
Source organism: Deltaproteobacteria bacterium (assembly GCA_012729055.1). Taxonomy (GTDB): domain Bacteria; phylum Desulfobacterota; class Syntrophia; order Syntrophales; family Smithellaceae; genus UBA8904. The sequence continues at coordinate 5,996 of JAAYDW010000050.1, read as the reverse complement.
TGAATATTTTTCTCTACGGCGCAGGCTCTGTCCGCGGCGCGGCTTTTACCACGCATTGGGAAATTCTTGAAACGCTCGCCGCCTGGGGTTTTCCCGTGAATCCCCTCGTCCGCCGGGCGCCGGACATTTCGGCGGGCCTGGCCTATTTTGCAGAAATCGGAGCGCTGCGCCCAAGCCTTCCCTATGACATCGACGGGGTCGTTCTGAAGGTCAATGCGCTTGCGCTACAGGACGTCCTGGGCAGCGTCTCGCGGTCGCCGCGCTGGGCGCTGGCCTGCAAGTTTCCCGCCCAGCAGGCCACCACCGTCGTTTGCGACATCATCGTTCAGGTGGGCCGGACGGGAACGCTCACGCCGGTCGCAGTGATGGAGCCGGTCACCGTCGGCGGCGTCGTTGTCAGCCGCGCCACACTGCACAACGCCGATGAAGTGCAAAAGAAAGACATCCGCATCGGCGACACGGTCGTGATCCAGCGCGCCGGCGACGTCATCCCCGAAGTTGTCCGGGCCCTGACCGACAAACGTTCCGGCCGGGAAATGCCCTTCCGCATGCCCGGCCGCTGTCCGGAATGCGGGTCGGACATCGTCCGGCGCGAGGGCGAAGCCGCCCACCGCTGCGTCAACCTCTCCTGCCCCGCGCAAATCAAGGAGCACATCCGCCATTTCGCTTCGCGCGGCGCGATGGACATTGAAGGATTGGGCGAGAAGGTCACGGCGCAGCTTTTCGATGCCCGGCTCATCGCCGATCCCGCCGACCTGTATTTTCTGAAACCGGAACAGCTTCTGGCGCTGGACAGACAGGCCGACAAATCCGTCCGGAAGTTGCTCGACGCCATCGAACGCTCCAAGACGCCGCCGCTCGACAAATTCATCTATGCGCTGGGCATCCGCCACGTCGGCGAGCGGACCGCCGGTCTCCTGGCCCGGCAGTTCGACAGCCTGCAAAATCTCTTGCGGGCTGATGTGTCCACGCTTACCGCGCTTAACGAAATCGGGCCGGAAATCGCCCAGAGCATCGTGGAATTCTTCGCGGAAGATCATAACCGAAAACTGATGGAAAAATTTGACAAGGCCGGGCTTATGCCCCAAACGCCGGCTCAAACCACCGGCGCGCCGCTTGCCGGCAAGACGTTCGTTTTCACCGGTTCCCTGGAAAGTATGGGCAGAACCGAGGCCAAGTCCCTCGTGGAAGCTCAAGGCGGCGTCGTTCTTTCTTCCGTCACCGGCAAAACATCCTACGTGGTCGCGGGCAGCGAACCGGGCTCCAAACTGGACAAGGCCGCGTCGCTTCGTATTCCCGTGATCAGCGAAACGGAGTTTTTGAAACTCGTGGGGAGAACGACATGAAGCGGGCGCATGTTTCCATTTTTGGCCGCGTTCAGGGTGTCTGCTTTCGGGCGGCAACGCAGCGTGCAGCGCTTGGCTTTTCTTTGAACGGCTGGGTGCAAAATACGCAGGACGGCGGCGTGGAGGCCGTTTTTGAAGGCGCTGATGACGCCGTGGAGAAAATGATCGACTGGTGCCGGCAGGGGCCGCCCGCCGCCCGGGTCGACGCTGTAAAAACAGAATACGAAGCCTATGCAGGCAATCTGCATGATTTCCGCATAATTTATTTGCCATAGCGCGCGGTTTATGTGAAAATTCCTTCGCTTTTGGAGACCGCGCCGGGAAAGGAAACGCCCTTGACGACTGCTTCAGAAATTGAGCGCCTCTTTAACGACCAGGGTAAAAAAATCACCCTGCGGGCGGGGGATGTCCTGTTTCACCAGGGTGAAGCCAGCGACGCCGTGTACTATGTGCTGAGCGGCAACCTGATGGTTTATGCGGACGGCGGGGAAGCGGGGCCCGTCCTCCTCAATGAAATCGATGCGGGAAAAATGGTCGGCGAACTGGGGGCCATCACCGGGCAGCCCCGGTCTGCCACGCTGGTGGCCGGCTCCGTAGTCCATCTCTCCGCCATTTCCACGTCCCGTTTCCATGCGCTTCTCGCAGGTCAGGCATCCCTGGTGGAAAGCATGACCCTGACCAGCCGCGCGCATTTGTTATCTGCGGATCAGGCGCGGGTTCAATTCGGAAAAACCTACCAGAAAATGCAGAAGCGCCTTGCCCGTCTGGGGGAGGAAAAAGAACAGCTCGAGGAGCTGCTGCGCCTGCGTGAAGAGCTGGAATCCATGATGATCCATGATTTGCGCAATCCGTTGAACGCGGTAGTAATCTCGCTGGATTTACTGGACTCTCTGAAAGATCAGTTCAGGGACCCGGAAACCTTCGATCGCATCATGACGCTCGCCAAAAACGGCGCGGAACGCATGTCCGGTCTTATTTCCACCCTGCTGGACATCGCCCGGATGGAAGCGGGCAAGCTGGTGTTGAACATCCGGGAATTCGAGCTGGCCGCATTCTTCGCGGAAGTGATCGCAGCGCAGCAATCGCCGGCGAAGGAATCCGTCCGGATCGCCAATCATGCGCCCTCCGGCCTGGTCATCAAAGCCGACCGCGATGTGCTTCATCGCGTGATTGCCAATCTTTTGGAGAATGCGCTGAAATTCTCGCCTCCGGCGAGCCGGATCGACCTGGCGGTGCAGGTCCTGCACAACCGCGCCGTCCGGATGAGCGTCATCGACTCTGGCCCCGGCGTGCCGGTTGCGGAGCGCGAACGCATTTTCGACAAATTCACTCGCGTCAAAGACACGGCCCACAGGGAACCGGGCGGCACGGGGCTGGGCCTGACCTTCTGTCGGATGGCGGTGGAAGCGCACGGCGGCGTCATCTGGGTCGAAGACGGGCCTTCGGGAACGGGCAGCTGCTTTTGCCTGGAAATTCCGCAGGAATGACTTCCCTCCGCCGGCAACTTCCTTTTTTTAATCCAGATACCTTCCGACATCAACCCGGTCGATCTGCCCCGGAGCGAGGTACCGCTCGGCATAGCGCAGATAAACGCCCGAGCGCAAAAAGAGATCGAACAGATCGGGATCGATTTGTCCGCCCTTCTTGAGGACATAGAGAATATCGATCGCTTGGGAAAGCGTTTTGGCCTTTTTGTAAGGGCGGTCGGAGGCCGTAAGAGCCTCGAAAATATCCGCGATGGCGATGATGCGCGCCGGCAGCGACAGATCGTCCTTCGAAAGCCCCCGCGGATAACCGGACCCGTCCAGCGCCTCGTGGTGCGCGCCTGCATACTCGGGAACTCTCCGCAGTTCACGGGGAAAAGGCAGAGCGTTCAGCAGAACAACGGTCTGGATGATGTGCTCGCGAATTTTAAAGCGTTCCTCTTCGGTCAGGGTGCCGCGTTCGATCGACAGGTTGTACACCTCGCCGAAGTTGTAAAGATGCCGGGGCGCCTCCATCTGAAATCCGTGGCGGGGATCAACCTCTTGCGCGCCGCTGCGTTCGACAATATGGCCCGGCTTATCGGCCAGCAGATGTTCGACCGCCGGCAGCGATGCGACGGGCGTCCTTTCAAACCGCTGCTTTTCTTCCTCGGACAGGCCGAGGCGATCGTCGAAATGACGAAGCCAGGTTTCCCCGGCAATTCTCCTGAGACGCGCGATGTCCGCAGGGGGCATGAACTCTCCGCCGATATTGCACCGGGCCACAAAGGCGAAGTCTTCCGTCAACTGCCGTCGGCGTTCGCAGCAGCGGCGATCCGCTTCATCAGCGGCTTCCCCGTTTTGCAGCGACTCGAGGCGGGTGATTTCTGCGTCGCGCAGCAGCACTTCAAACCGAGTGCGCACCTCATGAATCCGGTTGTAGAGTGTTTCCAGCTTGGCGGCTTTGTCCACCACAAACTCGGGCGTCGTAACCTTCCCGCAGTCATGCAGCCACGCGCCCACCCGGAATTCCCGCCATTCTTCCTCCGTGAAGAGACCGAAAGCGGCCAGCGGCCCTTCCTGCACCCGGGCGGCTTCCTCGGCCAGCAGAATCGCCAGCTGGGGCACACGCTCGCAGTGTCCGCCGGCATAATGGCTTTTGGCATCGATGGCGCTCGCGACAAGCTGAATCAGCGCATCCATCAACGCCTGCTGCGCCTCCAGCAGCTGATGGTTTTCCAGCGCGACGGCCGCCTGAGAGGCCAGCGCTTCGACGAAGCCGACGAGTTCGTTCCGGAACGGAATGACGCCGCCGTCGTCCGGATCCAGGGCGTTCATGAACTGCAGGACGCCGATCACTTCGCCTTCACGCGGCGAGATGGGAACCGTCAGGAGAGAACGTGTTTTGTAGCCGGTCTTTTCGTCGTAGCGGTGGGACAGGTCAAAGCGCGTTTCGGCATAGACGTCGTCGATGACGACGGTTTCGTTGTGCAGCGCCGCGTAGGCGGAGACGTAGCGTTCGTTGGGTTCGCCGGTCAGCGGATCCGCAAGCGGAATCTCCGTCTGGGGCAGTTTATCGTCCTTGGTGCGCAGGGCGAAGGACAACGTGTTGGAATTGGTTTTCAGATAGATGGTTCCGGCGTCACAGTTGCAAAGCTGCCTGCCGCTGTGCAGAATGTGGCGCAGGAGCTGCTGCCGGTCGCGCTCTTTCGTCAGCAAAATTCCGTCTTCGACCAGGCTGGCCAGCTTGTGCTCGGCGTCCATCAGCGCCCGCGTGCGTTTTCGGATCGTGTCTTTCATGATCGCATGCGCCTGCCCCAGGACGTCCACTTCCTGAAGGATGGTCGGCAGACGCCCGACGTCGCCGCTGAAATCCAGCCGGGAAATCCGCCTGGCGTCGCCGGCAAGAGTGGCAAGCGAACGGCCCACCCGGCGCGCTCCGAAAACGGCCAGCGGAATCAGAATCAAGAGAAAAACGAGGGTGACGTAGAGAATTCTGTTGCGCGCCTCGAGTATCGAAGCGGAATAGTCGCCAAGCGGCGCGAAAACGCCGATTCGGAACAGCGCGCCCGACGCGGCGGTATAATCGCTGCGCGCAAAAACAAATGCGTCCCCTTTGATATCGACGATGCGCGGCGTCGTTTCACCGGCCTTAGCCGGCCAGGCCCCCAGAACGGCAAGTTGGGGATTTCCGGCGCGGGACAGAACCTCAAGCGCGGGAATCTCCGCAAAACGGTAGTCCGCGAATTTGCTGTAGAGCGCCAGAATCCGGTTGTCCCGGTCGGACACCACGATCGCACCGCCCGGCGTGAGAGGAATCTTTGCCAGAAAGGTTTGCAGCGAAGCCAGGCTCAGATCGGCGCCCAGGACCCCCCTTCCTCCTTCCAGAACGCTGGAAACCGTGAGCCCCGCTTCGCCGGAGGAAGCAAAAAGATACGGGGGGGTCATGGCGACAGATGAGGTCTGCACGGCCTGCCGATACCACGGCCGCTTCGTCGGAAAATACGACGTCTGCGTTTTTTGCGAACCGAGAACCTTCCGCCCGGCGGAAAGAAATCGCCAGCGCTCAATGCGCTTTCCTTCCGGTGTTCGAGAGATGACTCTTAGGGCGAAACGGGTTTCGGGCGGAGCCGCAAGCGACGCCGCAAGGCCCGGATTGCCGCCGGTGTTGATCACCTGGAAAAAATCATCGTTGTCCAGACCGAAATAAAGGGAGTAAAGGCTTTCTTCGCCGGAAAGACGCAACAGGAAAGTCTTTTCCATGTCCCGGTCATTGATGCCTTCCCCATGGATGAAGAAATGACGCCCCGCACCGGCCTCCAGCGCAACATCGCGGCAGGCGCCGTCAACCAGATGGGTCAACCGCTCCAGGGTGTTTTGCATCACCAGCTGAAGATTTTGACCCGCGTGGTCGGAGGCGATGCTTTCAAACTTGCTGTTGACGGCCACCAGAATTGAGGCGGTAATCGCTCCCATAAAACAAAGCAGAGCAATGACCGCCCAGTTGTGGAAACGCAATTGCAGGGCGGACGCGGACCTCATGGAAAATCCTTTCTTTCCCCCGGGTTCGACAGTGCTAGGCAAACGATTCGGTGATAGCTGAGTCATTGCATTCATTTACGCGATGGTCGATTTTTGGTCGTGTGCCTACGTTTTTAGGGGGTCATTTGGATGCCTTGCATCCGTT
>JAAYDW010000049.1 GCA_012729055.1 Deltaproteobacteria bacterium | reverse complement strand
TTGCTGCCAATGAGCCCCGGCGCGGTGAGCTCCCATTTTTCACCCCGCAGGTCCGAAACGACGCCGCCCGCTTCGGAAACCAGCAGGCAGCCGGCGGCCGTGTCCCAGGGTTTGAGCTTCAGCTCCCAGAATCCGTCCAGCCTTCCCGCAGCCAGATACGCCAGGTCCAGCGCCGCGGCCCCGGGACGCCGGATGGCCTGCGCCTGAACGATCAGCGCGGCAAAGAAATTCAGATTGTTGTCCTTACTCACCCGAATATCATAGGGAAAGCCGGTCGCAAGCAGACTGGCCGACAGCGTTGCGACGGAAGAAACGCTAAGCTTTTTCCCGTTGAGATACGCGCCTTCGCCCCGCCGGGCCCAGAACAGCTCGTCGCGGAGCGGATCGTAAACCACGCCCATTTCAACGGTTCCTTCCCGTTCGAGAGCGAGCGAAACGCAAAAGAAAGGGAATCCGTGGGCAAAATTGGTTGTCCCGTCCAGCGGATCGACAATCCAGCGCATGGCCGCCCGTTTGTTTTTCTCCGCCGATTCCTCGGACAAGACTCCATGCTCCGGATAGCGGCGGGCGATGCGTTCAAGGATCAGTTCCTCCGACATTTTGTCCGCCTCCGTCACCAGATCGATGTCTCCCTTGTAGTAAACGGCATTCTGCCCCGTCAGCTTTTCGCGCAGCAGGCTTCCCGCCTCGCGCGCCAGACTCCGGGCAAATTCCGAAATCTCCTTCATCGGGCTTGCTCCTTTGTAAATGTCATCGAAAAGTTTAAACCATAAAGCACAGGAAAAAGTAAGAATAATCTTAAAAGTTGCGCTGCATGGGAAATAGTGATAGACAGGCAAAAAAATGTATATTTGTGACAGGTTAATGACGACGGAACAAAATACTGATACTCCTTTTGGATATTTAAAAACCGCGCGGGAAAGCCTGGGGCTGACCCAGAAGGAACTTTACGAGCGCACGCGGATCAGTGTGTTTAACCTGGAGGCAATCGAAAAAGGCGATTTTCATCTGCTGCCGGTCCCGATTTACACGCGAAACTTCATCAAAACCTACGCGGACGCTCTGGGCGTGGACGGCAAGCCGGCTTTGCAGCGCTACGAAGACTACCTGCAGTCCCTGCAGATGAAAGCCAGGGCGCAGGCGGTCCAGCAGTCCGAGCAGGCGCCGCTGGCCATGAAACTGCACCGCTACAAAACCTTTTTGTGGATCGCCTGCATCATCCTGGTTTTCGCGGCCGTTTCCTTTTTCGTCAGCATGGCCAATCGAACCGGTGAGGACGAACTGCTGAAGACCGAAGCCGTCCCGGAAACACCCGTCGGCCAGGCGACCGCCGGTCCGGTTCGCGAAGCGGGAGGCCTTCCCCTGGCCGGCGATGTGCGGGAAATCATTTCCCCCGGTCCGGTTTTCGACGTAAAACAACAGGCGGCGCCCGCCGTGGGAATGCCCGTTACCGGCGAGGCCCGCAGCGAAGAACGGACCGAACCGTCCGTTGCGGAGGAAGAGCAGTCGTCGCTGATGATCCGCGCGGGCGAAGAAACCTGGATCCGGATTCAGCCTGACGACAAAGAAGCGTTTCAGGTGCTGTTGAAACCGGGAGAAACGGTTTCCTACAAGGCGGCGCGGTTTAACATTGATGTGGGCAATGCCGGAGGCATCCGGCTGCAATTAAACGGAAAAAATATTGATAATTTAGGAAGGCGGGGCGAAGTGATTCATCTGCGCCTGCCCTGAAAAAAAAAGAAAGAGGTAAAAATATGTTTGGAATAGGTGTACCGGAATTACTGATCATCCTGGTGATTATCCTTATTATTTTCGGCGTCGGAAAATTGCCGGAGATCGGCTCTGCCCTGGGCAAAGGGATCAAGAATTTCAAAAAGTCCGTTTCTACCGAGCAGAATGACAGCGCCGCGCCGGCGAAAAAAGAAGAGGATAAATAAAAACATTTCAGGGCCGGCACTGAAAAGGGTTTTCCTCCTTGAAAGTGTCGGCTCTTGATGGTTTAAAAAGGAACATCTTCCAGCGGCGTTCCACCATTGGGCGCGTAGGACGCCTCCGGCGACGCATCGGCGCCGGCCTTGGTCTGCCCCTTGGAATCCAGCATTTTCATGTCGTTGGCGACAATTTCCGTCGTGTTGCGCTTGACGCCTTCCTTATCCTCCCAGGCGCGGGTTTGAATCCGCCCCTCAATGAAAATCAGCTTTCCCTTGACCAGGTAATTTCCGCAGATTTCCGCCAGTTTGCCGAAGGTGACAATCCTGTGCCATTCCGTTTTCTGGACTTTTTCTCCGTTTTTATCCTTGTAGGTTTCGTCGGTGGCCATCGTGAAATTCGTCACCATCGTGCCGTCCGGCGTATAACGGACTTCCGGGTCCCTGCCCAGCCTGCCGACTAAGATCGCTTTGTTGACCATATTCTCCCCCCCTAAAAATTGAAGTGCCCGCATCATACATAAAACTTAAGCGCAGGCAAACACATTTTTACAGGCGCCAAAGGGAGGATTTGCCGGATGCCTCGCACCGATCTCCGGTAAATCCGCAACGGCGTCTTCTTTTTTAAGCAAAATCCGGGCGCGGCGGAAAGGCTCCCTCGTCAACCGGCCGGCGACGCCGCGCCCCGGCCGACAATCATGCTTGACTAATCGGATAAAAAAATATAGTCAAGTTGACTTTTAAAAAGTGGAGAAACTATGGAAGAAAATGATCTTTTAAAGGTTCGCCTGGAAAAAATCGCGGCCTTGAAAACGGCCGGCGTGGATTTATACCCCAATGACGCCAAGCCCTCACATACAACGGAAGAAATTCTCACCCGCTTCGGCGGGGCGGACAGTGAAAGCCTCGCTGCACTTTCGGAAAAATTTTCGCTTGCGGGACGGCTCATGGCCGTGCGCAGCTTCGGCAAGGCGGCCTTCGTCAAGATTCAGGACCGCAAAGGCCGACTGCAATGCTACGTGGCGAAAAACCTTCTCAGCGAAGAGGACTTTTCCCTGTTTAAAAAGCTGGATGTCGGCGATATCGTTTATGTTTGCGGAAAACTGTTCCGGACCAAGACCGCTGAGCTGACGCTCGAAACCGAAAGCCTGCGGCTCATGGCCAAATCCATTCATCCCCTGCCCGAAAAATGGCACGGGCTTACCGATATCGAAACCCGCTACCGGCAGCGTCACCTGGATCTCATTTCCAATCCGGCGGTGAAGGAGATTTTTGTCCGCCGCAGTTTGATCATCAAACTGATCCGCCAGTTCATGGACCGGCACGATTTTCTGGAAGTGGAGACGCCCATGATGCAGCCGCGGGCCGGCGGCGCCGTTGCCCGGCCGTTCAAGACGCATCACAACGCGCTCAACCAGGATTTGTATCTGCGCATCGCGCCGGAGCTTTATCTGAAGCGTCTGGTCACCGGCGGTCTGGAAAGAGTTTACGAAATCAACCGCAACTTCCGCAACGAAGGAATTTCCACGTTTCACAATCCCGAATTCACGATGATGGAATTCTATCAGAGCTATGCGACCTACGAGGATCTGATGGCCTTCACGGAAGAGCTGTTTGCGTTTCTCGCGCAAAATGTGTTCGGCAAACTTTCCTTCACCTACCAGGGAACCTCCATCGACCTCGCGCCGCCCTGGCGCCGCCTGGCGGTGAAGGACGCGCTTTTGGAAATCGCGGGCATGGAACCCGCGGATCTTTCGGACGCCGCCCGGGCGCTGGCTTTTGCCCGCAACATCGGCTGCGACGTCAAGGACACGGACCCGCTGGGAAAGATTCTGATGGCCGTCTTCGATGAACGCGTCGAGAAAAAGCTGATCCAGCCTACGTTTGTCACGCAGTATCCGGTCGCCGTCTCTCCCCTGTCCCGCCGGTCCAACACCGATCCGGACATTGTCGACCGGTTTGAGCTCTACATTTCCGGACGGGAAATCGCCAACGCCTTTTCGGAGCTGAACGATCCGGCCGATCAGCGCGACCGCTTTGTAGCGCAGCTAAAAGAGCGGGAAGCGGGCGATGACGAAGCGCATGAAATGGATGAGGATTACATCCGGACGCTGGAATGCGGCATGCCGCCGACGGCGGGGGAAGGCATCGGCATCGACCGGCTGATCATGCTCTTTACCGATTCCGCGTCGATTCGGGACGTCATCCTGTTCCCGCTTCTGAGAACCAGGCAGGAATAACAGGCCCCGGGCCAAACCGGCCGGTCAAGCGACGATTTTCCGACAGGACATGATTAAATGCCTTACGAATTTTTTATCAGCAGACGATACATGAGGGCGAAGCGCAAGCAGGTGTTCGTTTCGATCATCACGTTCATCTCGATCCTGGGAATCTTTCTCGGCGTCGCCGCGCTCATTATCGTGCTGGCCGTCATGAACGGTTTCGAGGAAGACCTGCGCAGTAAGATTCTGGGCATCAAGTCCCACATCGAAGTAACGGCCAACATGGGCGGCCCGATGAAAAACTATTCGGCCGTCCGCGCGGAAATCGACAAAACCCCGGGGGTGGTCGCCTCCACGCCTTTCATTTACACGCAGGCGATGATGCGCACCGGCAGCGACGGCGTCACCGGCGTCGTCATCCGCGGCCTGGACACCGAAAGCGCGCCGAAGGTTCTCAACCTGGGAAAAATCCGGGAAGGCCGGCTCGCGGATCTCAATGCGCTGCCGGAGGACATTCAAAAAGAACTCTCTCCGGAAGACCGCACTCTCTCCGGCATCATGATCGGCAGGGAAATGGCCCGCAACATGGGCGTTTTTCTTTACGACACGATTGCCATCATTTCTCCGGTGGGCGGCATCGCGACACCCATGGGCATGGTGCCCCGGATGAAGAAATTCATCGTCGTCGGCATTTTCGAATCGGGTTTCTACGAATACGATTCCACCCTCGCCTTTCTGTCGCTCAAAAGCTGCCAGGAGTTTCTGGACATGGGCGACGCGGTTTCGGGCATCGACATCGTCGTGGACGACATCTACAAAGCGGACGCCATCGCCCGCAACATCCAGTCGCACCTGGGCTTTCCCTTTTTCGCGCAAAACTGGATGCAGATGAACAAAAACCTGTTTTCCGCCCTCAAGCTGGAAAAGCGCGTCATGTTCATTATTCTGAGCCTGATCGTCCTGGTGGCCGCCTTCAACATCATCAGCGCGCTCATCATGATCGTCATGGAAAAAAACAAGGACATCGCCGTTTTGAAATCGATGGGGGCCACGTCCGCCACCATCATGAAAATTTTCATCTATCAGGGGCTGATCGTCGGTGTGGTCGGCACGTTCTTCGGTTCCATCGCGGGGCTGGCGGTGGCGCTCAACCTGCAGAAGATCTCTTCTTTCGTAGAACGGATCTTCAATTTCAAGATTCTGCCGGGCGACGTGTACTACTTAAGCGAGCTGCCCTCCAAAGTCAATTACGGCGACGTGGTCGTTATTGTTCTCGGCACGCTCGCCATTTGTTTTCTATCCACAATATATCCTTCGCTCAGAGCTTCCAGGCTGGACCCGGCGGAAGCGCTGCGGTACGAATAAACCGGGTCAGAAGATGGGCGGCATGATTATTCTGACGAACTTATGCAAGACGTTTATCAAAGACGGCAACAGGATTGAGGTCTTGCGGAATTTGAATCTGGAAATTAAAAAGGGCGATTCGCTTGCCGTCGTCGGCGTGTCCGGCGCGGGCAAGAGCACGCTCATCCACATTCTCGGCACGCTCGACCACCCGACCTCGGGAACGCTTTCCATCGCCGGCAACAACGTTTTTGAGTGGAGTGAAAAGAAAATCGCCGCGTTTCGCAACCGGACCATCGGGTTTGTTTTTCAGTTCAACAACCTGCTGCCGGAGTTTACCGCGCTCGAAAACACGATGATGCCGGCCTTGATTGCCGGGCTTCCCCGCAGGGATGCCTCCCGGAAAGCCGGGGATCTGCTCGCGGAAGTGGGCCTCGAACACCGGCTCCGGCACAAACCGGGCGAGCTTTCCGGCGGAGAACAGCAGCGCGTCGCCATCGCCCGCGCGCTGGTCATGGAGCCGGAAATCCTGCTCGCGGATGAACCGACGGGAAACCTTGACACGGAAACGGGAAAAAAGATAGAAGACATCCTGGTAAATTTAAATACAGGGAAAAACATCACATTGATGGTTGTGACGCACAACAAACTTCTCGCCGACAGGATGTCCGGCAGAATCGGTCTGCGCGACGGGGAAATTTATGATTTGTAGCAAAAAAACGCTTATCGCCTTTTTTCTGATTTTTCTTTTGCCGCTCTGCCTTCTTTCGCAAGCCCGGGCCGAAACTCCCCGCAAGCTCGCCGTTTTGCCTTTTCAGGTTTACGCCGGCGCGGAAGGCGGCCTCCTGGCGGAAAGCTTCGGCGATCAGCTGACCCGGCAATTGCAGCGGGAAGCCAGGGTGTCGGTTGTTCCGGCAGGCGGGTATGCAACAGGCGGCGCGCTGAACAATACGGAGGCCGTGGCGGCCGGAAAAGCCCTGGGCGTGGATTACGTCGTCACGGGCGCCATCACGCAGTTCGGAGAAACCCTGAACATTGACGCGCAGATCATCGACGTCGCGCGGGAAACCGCCCTGTCCCCCGTCTCCGTCCACGGCAGGGGAATGGATGCGCTGGCGCAGGAGCTCAAAACGGAGATCCTCGCCCGCACGGGGCTTCTGGACAAGATCGTACGGATCGACATTACCGGCAACCGCAAGATCGCCGTGGACGCCATTCGACAGCAGCTGCGCAGCAAGGCCGGCAACCCGCTCAACGCCGACGACATCACCGAGGACATCAAAGCCATCTTCAAAATGGGATTCTTTCTGGACGTTCGGGCCGACGTGACGCCGGAGGGAGAGGGAAAAGTCCTGACCTTCACGGTCATCGAAAAAGGGCTCATCTCGGAAATCCGCCTGGTCGGAAACAAGGCGCTGGACCGCGATGATATTCTGGGCGCCATGTCGGTGAAGACCCGGCAAAGCCTGAATCAGGAAAAAGTCAAAGAAGACATCCAGAAAATCAAGGCGCTTTACACCACCAAAGGCTATTACAACGCCGAAATCACCGACCGCCTGGAAAAAGACGGGCAGAAAGACATCGTCCTGGTCCTCGACATCAAGGAAAACGACCGCATTTACATTCGGTCGATTGAATTCGAGGGCAATGAAACCTTCACCGACAAGGAACTGGTCAACATGATGACCACGACCAAGCGCACGCTGATCGGGTTCATCACGGACACGGGCATTCTGCAACCCCAGCAGCTTCGGCAGGACATCCAGAAACTGAACGGTTTTTATTACAACAGCGGCTTCGTGAACGCCCAGGTCGGCGAACCTGTGATCACGCACGACGCCAAGGGCATTTACATCAAAATCGCCGTCAAGGAAGGCAAGCGCTTCAAAATCGGCAAGGTCGAGATTTCGGGCGACCTGCTGCAAAAGCCAAGGACGGAGCTGTACGCGGGACTGAAAACAAAAACCGCCGCCTTTTACGACCGGGAAGCGATCCTCAAAGACATGGAAATGATCACGACGGCCGCCAACGACGAGGGGTACGCGAACGCCGACGTCAATCCGAAAATCTCCTCCAACGAAAAGGATCAGCTGGTGGATGTGAACTTCCAGCTTACGAAGGGCGAACTCGTTTACATCGCCCGGATCGGCATTTCCGGCAACACCACCACCCGCGATAAAGTGATCCGCCGCCAGCTTTCCATTGTGGAGGGAGATCTTTACTCCTCGAGCAAGCTGAAAAACAGCTACGGCAACCTCAACCAGATGCGCTATTTCGAGGAAGTCGATTTTCAGACGCAGAAGACCGGCGACAACAAGGTGGACATCAACATCCGGGTCAAGGAAAAGAACACCGGCATGTTCATGGTCGGCGCCGGATACAGCGCCGTGGACCAGGCGGTCATCATGGCGCAGGTCGTTCAGAACAATTTCCTGGGCTACGGGCAAACCTTAAGCCTCCGGGCGTCGCTGGGCTCCAAAACCAACAACTACGAGCTGTCGTTCACGGAGCCGTTTTTGTTCGACCTGCCCCTGTGGTGCAAGGCGGACATCTGGAAATACTCCAAGGAATACGATTCCTACACACTCGATACCCGCGGGGCCGGCCTGACGCTGGGCTATCCGCTGTGGTGGAAAATCATCGGCTACGTCGGCTACAAGTTCAGCATAGACAATATTCAGGACGTCAATCAGGCGACCGCCTCCTATTATATCAGAAGCCAGGAAGGCGAACGGACCACCAGTTCGGTGACGCTGGCGCTGAGCTACGACTCGACCAACGACGCGATGTTCCCGAGCAAAGGCATCAAGGCCACCGTCTCCGTCCAGCACGCCGGCATGCCGCTCGGCGGCAACGCGAAATTCACGAAATACACCGGCTCTCTTGCCGGTTACTATCCGCTCTTCTGGGACATGGTCATCGGCGCGAAAGGCCGCGTCGGTTATCTGCAGAACAACGACGACAACGACAACCGGATTCCCCTCTACGAAAGATACGTGCTGGGCGGCATCAACTCCCTGCGCGGTCTGCGCTACGTCGGGCCGGTCGATTCGGGGACCAGCGACGTCATCGGCGGTACGACCATGATGACGTTCAGCCTGGAACTGGTCTTCCCGCTCATCAAGAACGCGGGTATGAAAGGCGTCGTCTTTTACGACGCGGGCAACACGTGGAACGGGGGCTACTATTTCGACGATTTGAGAATGACCTGCGGCGCGGGCGTCCGCTGGTATTCGCCGATCGGTCCGCTGCGCCTGGAGTACGGCTACGTCCTGGACCGCCGCGGCCTGAACGACGACGCCGCGGGCCGTTGGGAATTCACCCTCGGCATGTTTATGTAACAAGCAGTGAACGTCGCCTCGAGATGCCGGCCGTCGCAACCTGATGCCCTGAAGGGCGCGCGAGGCCGCAAGACCGGCAGAACAGACGCACGCCATTGCCGCACCGTCAATAAAAGAAGAGAGGAGATTGCAAAATGAAGAAAAATCTGTGTCTGGTTGCAGGATTGTTCCTGCTGATTTTCGTATGGGCGAACACGGGCTTCGCCGCTGACAAGATCGGTTTTGTCAATATGCAGGAGGTGATTCAGAATTCCGCCGCCGGAAAAAAGGCCGCCGAAGAATTCAAGGGACTTTTGGCCAAGAAACAGGAAAGCATCAAGGCTGCGGAAAGCGAACTCAAAAAGATGAAAGACGAGCTCGACAAACAGGCGTCGGTCATGACGGCCAGCGCCCGCAGCGACAAGGAAACCGCCTATCAGAGAAAACTGCGCGACTACCAGATTCTGGTCGACGACACCAACAAGGAACTGCAGAAGCGCGACCAGGAATATTCGCAGAAACTGATTCCCGACATCCTGAAGACCGTCCGGGCCATCGGCGAAAGAGAAAAGTTCACGCTCATCATGGATTACAGCACGATGCCCGTTCCCTACCACGACAAGGCCGCGGACGTGACCAAGAAAATCATCGAAGAATACAACAAAGCGCAAAACGCCAAGAAGTAAAAAAGGCCATGAAAAAAAGCGTTGCGGAAATAGCCGCCCTCGTCGGCGGCAGCGTCTGCGGGGAGGAGAAGGCCCTGATCGCAAACATCCGGCCGATTGACCAGGCCGGGGAATCCGATCTCACGTTCATCGCCAACCCCAAGTATTTCAAAATGCTCGAAACGACGCGGGCGGCGGCCGTTCTGGTCCCGCCCGGCACCGTCGCGCCGGAAAAAACCCTGATTGTCGTGGCCGATCCCTACGCGGCCTTCGCGAAACTCATGGCGGTCTTTTATCCGATCGACCACGGTCCGGCGGGCGTCAGCCCGGACGCCTGCATCGGGGAAGGCGCCGTCGTCTCTCCGGAAGCGACCATTCTGCCCCGGGCGGTCATCAGCCGCGGGGCCCGGATCGACCGGGGCGCCGTCATCTATCCCGGCGTCTACATCGGCCCGAACGCCTGCGTGGGCGAGGAATCGATTCTGTACGCCAATGTGACCGTTTATGCGGGCTGCATCATCGGCAAGCGGGTGATTCTCCACTCGGGCGTCGTCATCGGCGCGGACGGCTTCGGCTTTGCCGAACCGGGCGCGGGCAACGCCAAGATCCCCCAGGTCGGCATCGTCCAGATCGACGACGACGTGGAACTGGGCGCCAACACCACCGTGGACCGGGCCACTTTGGGAAAAACCTGGATTCAGCGCAACGTAAAGGTGGACAACCTCGTCCAGATCGCCCACAACGTGGTCATCGGCGAAAATTCGGCCATCGCCGCCCAGACCGGCATTTCGGGCTCCGCCAAAATCGGCAAAGGCGTCGTCATCGGCGGGCAGGTCGGCATCGTCGGACACATTTCCATCGGCGATCACGCCATGATCGCGGCGGCGTCCGGCATCCACAAGGACATTCCGGCGGGATCGGTGGGCGGCGGAAGGCCTTTCCAGACTTACAAGGAGTGGCTGAAAGTGGAATCGAGCAAAATCCGTCTGCCCGAATACCGCGCCAAGCTCGACAAACTGATCCGGCAGGTGGAAGCGCTGGAAGGAAAAATTTCAAAAGCGGGGGAACACAAGACATGAACATTCATTCCACGGCAATTGTCGCACCGGACGCCAGGATTGCAGAGGGCGTGGAAATCGGCCCCTACAGCGTGATCGGCCGGGACGTCGCCATCGGCAAAAACACCGTCATCGGGCCGCACGCGGTCATCGAAGATTTCACGCAGATCGGCGAGAACTGCCGGATCTTTCAGTTCTGCTCCATCGGCGCGTTGCCCCAGGATCTGAAATTCGGCGGCGAAAAGACGCGGGTCGTCATCGGCAACGACAACACCATCCGCGAGTTCGTCACCATTCATCGCGCCACCTCCGCCGACGAAGGCGTCACGCGCCTGGGAGACCACAACCTGATCATGGCCTACGCGCACGTTGCCCACAACTGCATTCTGGGCGATCACATCATCATGTCCAACGTCGCGACGCTGGCCGGCCACGTGCAGATCGAAGACTACGCCATCATCAGCGGGCTCACCGGCATCCACCAGTTTACGCGCATCGGCGCGCACTCCATGATCGGCGGCGCGTCCGCCGTCGTCAAGGACGTTCCGCCCTACACCATCGCCAACGGCAACCGCGCCAAGCTCTTCGGGCTCAACCTGATCGGGCTCAAAAGACGCGGCTTTGCGGACAATGCGATCGAGGCCCTCAAAGACGCCTACCGGATCATCTTCCGCTCCGATCTGCTTCTCGAGGTCGCGCTGGAAAAGGCGCAAAAGGAAGTGGAGGACTGCCCCGAGGTGCGGCACTTTATTCAATTTATCGAAGACTCCAAAAGAAGCATCTGCCGTTAGAAAGAGAAGGATGATGAAAACGGAAAAGACGATTCGAGTGGGCGTGGTCGGCATCGGCCACCTGGGCGCCTATCATCTGCAGAAATACGCCAAGATCGACGGGTGCGACATCACCGCCGTCTCCGACACTGCGCCGGAACGGGCCGCCAAAGCGGCCGAGCAGTACGGCTGCGCGGCGTTTGCCGACCACCGCGACCTTCTCGGCAAGGTGGACGCCGTCAGCATCGCCGTTCCGACCGGTTTCCATCACGCGGTCGCGCGGGACTTCCTCGCGGCGGGCGTGGATGTGCTCATTGAAAAGCCGCTTTGCGCCACCGTGGCGGAAGCGGACGATCTGCTCGCGCTTTCGGCCGCGAAGGGCTGCGTGTTCCAGGTCGGTTTCGTGGAGCGCTTCAACCCGGCCGTAATGGCCCTCGAAAAAGTGATCACGCGGCCGGTCTTCATCGAAGTCCACCGGCTGCATCCGTTTTTTGAACGCGGCACGGACGTGGACGTCATTCTCGATTTGATGATCCACGATCTGGACATCATTTTGAAATTCGTCCGCTCGCCGCTCACCTCCGTCGAAGCGGTGGGCGTTCCCGTGCTGTCGGACAAAATCGACATCTCGAACGTGCGCCTGTCGTTTGCCTCCGGCTGCATCGCCAACGTGACGGCCAGCCGCATCAGCGCCAAGACGATGCAGAAGCTGCGCTTCTTCGGGCCGGAAGGCTACCACGCCGTGGACACCCGCAAGCGCGAAATCCTGTCGCTCGGCAGGGCCGCCGGCCCCGACGGCAAGCAGCAGATCGTCCAAAACAATATCGACGTCGGCGACCACGATCCGCTGGAAGAAGAAGTACGGTCGTTTGTCGCCTGCGTGCGGACGCGCTCCACACCGATCGTATCGGGCGAGGAAGGCCGAAGGTCGCTTGCGCTGGCCGAAGAAATTTTACGCAAAATGAAAACGCACGAGGATCTTCCCCTATGATTCCCATGGTCGATTTGAAAAGACAGTACGCCCGGTTGAAAAACCGGATTAACCAGGCGCTTGGCGAGGCGCTGGAACAGACACAGTTCATCCTGGGTCCCAACGTCGGAAAGCTCGAAGAGGAAGTGGCGGACTACCACAAGTTGCCTCACGCCATCGGCTGCGCCAACGGCACCGACGCGCTTCTCCTGGCGTTGCGCGCCTGCGGCATCGGCCCCGGCGACGAGGTTATCACCACGCCCTTCACGTTCATCGCCACGGCGGAAGTCGCGGCCCAGATCGGCGCGCGCGCGGTTTTCGTCGACATCTGCCCGGACACCTTCAACATCGATCCGGACAAGATTGAAGCCAAGATCTCGCCCCGCACCAAGGCAATCGTTCCGGTGCACCTGTTCGGCCACCCCGCCGACATGGATCCGATTCTGGCGATCGCGAAAAAGCACGGCCTTTTCGTCATCGAAGACTGCGCGCAGGCCTTCGGCGCAACCTACCGGGGCCGGACCGTCGGCGCCTTCGGCGACCTGGGCTGCTTCAGCTTTTTCCCCAGCAAAAACCTGGGCTGCTACGGCGACGGCGGCATCGTGATCACCGGCAGCGAGACCCTGGCCGCCAAAGTCAGAATGCTGCGCAACCACGGCAGCGCCGTGCGCTACTACCATTCGGAAGTCGGCTACAACAGCCGCCTCGACGAGCTTCAGGCCGCCATCCTGCGCGTCAAGCTCCCGGAAATCGACGAGGCCAACGACGCGCGCCGGCAAAACGCCGCGGCCTACTGCAAAGCCCTGGCCGGACGGGATATCCTCCTGCCGTCCGAGCGGCCGGACTGCCGCCATGTCTATCACCAGTTCACCCTGCGCGTTAAAAACCGCCAGGCCGTCGCCGACGCGCTTACCGCCGCGGGGATCGCCTCCGCCGTTTACTACCCGGTGCCCCTGCACCGGCAGGAGGTCTTTGTCCGGATGTACGGTCCGCAGGAAAGCCTGCCCGTCGCGGAAACCTGCGCCGCGGAAGTGCTTTCCCTGCCGATGTTTCCGGAGCTGACGGCGGAGGAAATCCGCCGGATAACCGATGTGATCCGCAATGTCCGTTTCTGAAAGCCACACCGGCCACACGCCGAAAGTTCTGATCGTCGCCGGAGAAGCGTCCGGCGATTTGCACGGTTCTTTTCTCGTCCGGGAAATGCTCGCTCTTTGTCCCGGTCTGCACTTTTACGGCATCGGCGGCAGCAAAATGAAAGAGGCGGGCGTGCACCAGCTTGCCGACGCGGCGGACATCGGCGTGGTCGGCGTGACCGAAGTGTTTGCCAAGCTCGGCGCCTTCCTCACCATCATCGCCAAAATCCGCAAATCGATGGACCAGATGAAACCGAACCTGGTGATCCTCATCGACTTCCCCGATTTCAATCTCAACATCGTCGCGCGCGCCGCCAAAAAAAGGGGCATCAAGGTATTTTACTACATCAGCCCGCAGGTCTGGGCCTGGCGCGAAGGACGCGTCAAACAGATCAAGCGGCTGGTGGACAGGATGGCCGTCATTCTGCCGTTCGAAGTCGATTTTTACGCGGGGCACGGATTTGCCGTCGACTACGTCGGCCATCCCCTGCGCGACACGGTAAAAAGCGAACTCGCGCCGGCCGCGGCCAGGCGGGAATTCGGCCTTGCAGAAACGACGACGACCGTTGGGCTTTTGCCGGGCAGCCGGACGGCGGAAATTCAAAAGCTCCTGCCGGAAATGATGAAGGCGGCAGAGATCATCTCCCGCCGAATTCCGGAGGTTCATTACATTTTGCCGCTTGCGGACACGCTCAATCAGGGCGACGTCGAACGCATCATCTCTGCCGCGAAAATTCCCGTCCGGATCGTTCCGGGGCGCACCTGCGATGTGCTTGCCGCCTGCGATCTGGCCATCGTCACGTCCGGCACGGCCACGCTGGAAACCGGCCTCATGGGCGTGCCCATGGTCATTATTTACAAGCTGTCGCTTTTTTCGGCGATCATCGGCAGGCTGTTCATCAACCCCAGGCACATCGGCCTGGTCAACATCATTGCGGGCCGGACGGTCGCGCCGGAGCTGATCCAGCTTGACGCCACCGGCGCGCGCATTGCCGCCGAGGCGCTCGCGATTTTACAAAACGAATCAAAAAAGCAGGCGATGATCGCCGATCTGGCCGCCATCCGCGAGCGTCTGGGCGAACCGGGCGCCGCAAGAAGGGCTGCGCAAATCGCCTGCGATATGCTATAGGAAAAAATTATGGAAGCTTTTAAAAGATTGCTGTTGATGACCAAGAAGTACTACCTGCGATTCATCCTAGCCGCCATCTGCATGGTCATTGCCGGCGGCCTGCAGTCCGCCCTGCCGCTCGTTTCCAAGCCGGCCATCGACGAAATCTTCGTCAGCAAGGACATGAGCGCCCTGACCTGGATTCCCTTTGCCATCGTGGGCATCTTCCTGTTCAAGGGCCTGTGCAACTACGGGCAGAACATTCTGATGAGCTCGATCGGCCTGCGCATCGTCGCGGATCTGCGCAACAAACTCTACGAATGCATCCAGCGCCAGTCCCTGTCTTTCTTCACCGGACACCCGACAGGCATGCTCATGTCGCGCATCACCAACGATGTGCTCTCCGTCCAGTCCGCCGCTTCCGAAGCGGTCACCGCGCTGGTGAAGGACACCTTCACGCTCGTTTGCCTGGTCGGCGTCATCTTTTACATGGACTGGAAGCTGGCGCTTCTCGCCATGATCGTTTTTCCGCTCACCGTTTATCCGATCGCCTGGTTCGGCCGGAAAATGCGCAAGGTCACAACCTCCACGCAGATCACCATGGGCACGCTCAATTCGCTTTTGCAGGAGACCATCGCGGGCACCCGCATCGTCAAGGCGTTCTGCATGGAGAAATACGAAAGCGACCGGTTTGGCGCCGAAAACGAACGGCTCTTCAAGCTGAACATGAAAACCGTCACCATCAACGCCATTTCGAGTCCGCTCATGGATTTCCTGGGCGGCCTGGGCATTGCGGCGGTCATCTTCTACGGCGGCTACAACGTGGTGCAGGGCTATTCCACCCCCGGCACCTTCTTCTCCTTCATTGCCGCGCTTCTGATGCTTTACGAGCCGGTCAAACGCCTCACCAACGTCAACAACACGATCAACCAGGGCATCGCGGGAGCCGACCGCATTTTCAGCATCATCGACCGGGTGCCGGACATCATCGACAAGACGGACGCCCAGGCGCTGCCGCCCATTCAAAACAGCATCGACCTGCAAAACGTGAGCTTCCGCTATGAAGAAAAGCCGGTGCTGAAAAATGTCAACCTCACCATCCGGGCGGGCGAAGTCGTCGCGTTCGTCGGCATGAGCGGCGGCGGCAAGACCACGCTGGTCAATCTGATTCCCCGCTTTTACGACGTCTCCGAAGGCCGCGTCCTGATCGACGGCTTAGACATTCGCGACGTCACGCTTTCGTCGCTGCGCGGCCAGATCGCCATCGTGACCCAGCAGACCATCCTGTTCAACGACACGGTCCGCAACAACATCGCCTACGGCGACATCTGCACGACGGAAGAAGAAATTTACAAGGCCGCCAAAGCCGCCAACGCCCACGATTTCATCATGAAGCTGCCCAACGGCTACGACAGCAACATCGGCGAACTGGGCACGAAGCTCTCCGGCGGCGAAAAGCAGCGCATCTCGATTGCGCGGGCGCTGCTCAAGGACGCGCCGATCCTGATTCTGGATGAAGCGACGTCTTCGCTGGATACGGAAGCCGAAATCGAAGTGCAGGACGCGCTGGACAATCTGATGAAAGGCCGCACCACGCTGGTCATCGCGCACCGGCTTTCCACCATCCGCAACGCCGACCGGATCATCGCTCTCGTCAACGGGGAAATCGTCGAAGAGGGCAATCACGACACCCTGATGGCCCGCAAAGGCGAATACTACCGGCTGTACAATCTGCAGTTCAAGGATGAAGGAAATGGGAATGATCGATTGGCGAAGGATGTGGAATGAGGACCCCTCGGTCCGCCGTTTCAGTCCGGCCCGGGCCGCCCTCTTCCTGTTTTCACTCGTCTACCGCGGCGCCGTCGCCATCCGCAACCGCCGCTACGACAAGGGAGCGCTGCCTTCCGCCGCGCTTGACCGTCCGGTCGTAAGCGTCGGCAACCTCACCGTCGGCGGCACCGGAAAGACCCCCTGCGTGATTGCTCTGGCCGGAATGCTGCGGCGGCGCGGATATCAACCGGCGGTAATCAGCCGCGGCTACGGCGGAAAAAGCGCGGCCCCCGTCACCGTGGTTTCCGACGGAACAAACATCCTGTGCGACGCGGCTACGGCGGGCGACGAACCGCTCCTTATCGCGCAGTCTCTGCCGGGCGTTCCGGTGATCACCGGCCCCAGGCGGATCCTCACCGGCCGGGCCGCCATCGACCGCTTCGGCTGCGACGTTCTCATCTGCGACGACGCCTTTCAGCACCGGCAAATCCGGCGGGACATCGACATCGTGCTCCTCGACGCGCAAAGGCCCTTCGGCAACGGTTATCTCCTGCCGCGCGGCGAGCTGCGCGAACCGGCGGAAAGTCTGGCCCGGGCTTCTTGTCTGCTCCTCACGCGGTCGGCAAACGGTAAGCCGATTCATCCGGACGTGGCGCAAATCGCCCGGGAGTTTGACATTCCCGTTTTTCGCGCCGCGCACCGGTTCACAGAGATAGCCGGTTTTGCGCGACAGAGCCTCTCGCCCGGCGAGCTCGCCGGCAAAAAGATCTGCGCCTTTTGCGGCATCGCCCGGCCGGAATCGTTTAAAAAAATGCTTGCGGAGATGGGAGCGGAAATTCTGTCGTTTATTGATTTTCCCGACCATTACGCTTATAACCGCAGTGATCTGGCCGCGCTCGAAAAACACTTTGCGGCGCAAAACGCCGCTTACCGGATCACGACCGAAAAAGACGCCATGCGCCTCGCGGCGTATCCCGACTTTTTAAAGACGGTTTTCGTAGCGCGCATGGAAATGGAAATCGCCCCGTCGGTTCCGTCGTTCGAGGAGTTCATCGTCGGAAAGATGGGAAATGGTGAATGGTGAATGGGAAATGGGAAATGGTGAATGGTGAATGGTGAATGGTGGATGGTGGATGGTGGATGGTGGATGGCGGATGGCCGGAATTGAATGTAGGGCGGACCTTCAGGTCCGCCAAATGGCGGGGCTGAAGCCCCGCCCTACGTTATTCGGTAGGGAACGGTAAAATTGTAGGGAACGGTCTTGTGACCTTTAGGTTATCGCGACCGGTCCCTGCGATCCGGCTCACAGGGACTAGCGAAAAGATTATCTGCCGAGGGTGTATGCGGCTGGTGGATGGCCGGAATTAAATGTAGGGCGGACCTTCAGGTCCGCCAAATGGCGGGGCTGAAGCCCCGCCCTACGTTATTCGGTAGGGAACGGTAAAATTGTAGGGAACGGTCTTGTGACCTTTAGGTTATCGCGACCGTTCCCTACAGCTCGACAAGTGAAAGAATTCCCCGGCGGGGGAAAAATGGTCCTCATCAGCGGGGGCACAAAAAACTAAAACAGGGTAATATTGTTGAACACTGGAATTAAAATCGCCGTTTTTATCGACCGCCTGCTTCCCCTGGCGCTCAAGAGGGCGGCGGCGCGCGGGTTTTCGCGCCTGGCTTACGGGCTTCTGCACAAGCACAAGCTCATCGCCGTCCACAATCTCAGCCGGTCGTTTCCCGAAAAATCCCTGAAGGAAATTTTGCAGATCATCAAGGACTCTTACGCGAGCTTTGCACAGCTCTTCGTCGAGTTCCCGCAGCTCCTCTATCTCAACCGCGACAACATCAGCGACTGGGTCACGGTTAAGGGCCTCGAACATTACGAAAAAGCCTGCCGCGGCGGCAAGGGCGTTCTTCTGTTCAGCGCGCATTTCGGCAACTGGGAAATGGGCAACGCCGCGCTGGCGCTCCTCTCGACGCCGCCCACGTTCATGGCCCGCAAGCTCGACAGTCCGTTTCTGGAAAGCTTCACCACATACGCCCGCAACCGGCTGGGCATCGGCAAACTCGACAAGGAACACGCGATGCGCTTGGTGCTGGGCCTGCTGAGGAAGGGCGAGCCCCTCTTGCTCCTCATCGATCAGAACGTCGCGGC
>JAAYDW010000048.1 GCA_012729055.1 Deltaproteobacteria bacterium | reverse complement strand
AATGGCAGGGAGCGTGATAAAGCGCGAAAAGTTCCACCCGGCGGAAGTCCGTCCGGAGACGGCCTGCGCGCGCAAGAGCGCACAGGTATTCCAGAAGGTCGTACGTCCGCGCGGCGAGAGTTTGGGCCGCCGCCGTTCCCAGACGCGCCGGATATTTTTCCCGAAGCGCGTGCAGGCAGCTGCTGCAGGGCGCAACAATGTCGCAGCCGGTTTTCAGAAGCGACTCCATGTTGAAGGCCGCGTTTTGCGCAAAGCCCTTCCGGTTGCCGTAGGCCAGGAGCGGTACACCGCAGCAGCGCGCGTCAGGATACAGCACGTCGATGCCGTTTTGCGCCAGAACGGCCAGCGCGTCCGCGCCGATGCCGGGGTCGATGAAATTGACGGTGCATCCCGCAAAAAGGGCGACGTGCAAAGACTTTCCGGTGTTCATGTCACTTCCCCGATCGGGACCGGAAGTCCCGGTAAATGTCAGCAAACGGCTTTGCCGCAAAGAAAGGCAGCGTCCGGCGGCGGTCGATGCCGCCGGCGGCTTCGGATATTTTTTTGACGAGTTCGTTTTGCAAAAAAAGATTGGCGAGCGGCGCCAGGCGGCTTCCCAGTCGCTCCACGATTTCGGCGTTGGCCAGCAGCCGGTCGGAAAGCGCCGGAAAAGACCGGGCGCGGCGATGCCGCCGGTCCAGGATCATGCCGGGCAGGTCGAGGGAAAGCGGGCAGGCGCTGCGGCAGCATTCGCACTGGAGGCAATGCGCAAGCGGCGCCGCAGCATTCTGCAGATCCGCCAGCAAAAGTTCGCGCGGGCTTGGCCGGGGCGCGCCGAAATACTCTCCGGCCGGGCAGGACGCGACGCAGGCGCGGCAGCCGATGCACTGGAGCAGCGCGCCGTATGCGCCGGTTGCGATGCCGCTGCGCCCATTGTCCAGCAGGATCACGGTGATCTTTTCCAAAGCCCCGCCGGGCGGAATCGTGAAAGGATAATCGTCGAGGGCGGGCGCCTTGTTCGCCTTCCGCCCGAGATCCAGCGCGAGCGCGGCGGTTCCGAACCAGGCCATGCAGCTTGCCTGAAAGACGGCGTCCTCCGGTGTCGGTACGATTTTATCGATGCCGGCAACCAGAATGATCCGGCGGCACTCCGTGAGCATCCGGCGAATATTCGTACGGTGCTGCAGCAAAACGGCGGAACCGTCCTGGGCTGCCAGAGCATTGACGCCGATCACCGCCGCCAGGTTGCGGGCGCCTTTTTCCCGCAGGCTTTGGCGCCGCCGGGCCGGAAGATCGTCTTCACGCTGGAAGGCGTTGCGGCTTGCGGCCAGCGGCACTTCCGGCAGCTGCCAGGCTTGAGTAAACCGCGCCTCCGTCTCCGCGAGGCCGTCATAATAAGGCTCGACAATCTTCGTGCCTGCCGCGCGCAGAAAGGGCGCCACTTCCGCCGTGACAACAGCCGATTTGTTGACGGCGACGGCCCCGGTATCCGGACAGATTCGGCGGATGATGGCCGCAGCGCCGGCGGCGTCGGCGGCAAAAAACCACCGGCGTGCGGTTTGTTCTTTGGCGGCGGACTGCAACCGCTCGAGCAGGTCCTTTCTTGCTTTCACGGCGGCCGTCCGCAGAGACCGCAGTCTTTTCGTGATCTCTTCCCTGTCGCCTTCGGCCGCTGTCTGCGGATCGCGCAGTATTTGCGCCAGCGCCTGCCGCTTCTGCGTCGACGAGGGTTCCAGGAGCAGGATCGATTCCATGGCTGTCTTCCTACTT
>JAAYDW010000047.1 GCA_012729055.1 Deltaproteobacteria bacterium | reverse complement strand
GGCTGTTTCTCAAATTCCCAGGTAGGCTTTTTTGACGTTTTCGTCGTGGAGGAGATCGGCGGCTTTGCCTTCCAGCGTGATGACGCCGTTTTCCAGGACGTAGGCGCGGTGCGAGAGTTTGAGCGCCATCGCGGCGTTTTGCTCCACGAGGAAAAGCGTGGTCGCGTTTTCCCGGTTGATCCGGGCGAGCATCGCAAAGATCAGCTTGGTCATGATGGGCGAAAGGCCGAGCGACGGCTCGTCGAGCAAAAGCAGCTTCGGGCGCGCCATGAGGGCGCGCGAGATGGCGAGCATCTGCTGTTCTCCGCCGGAGAGCGTTCCGCCCGGCTGGTGGCGGCGCTTGTGCAGGATGGGAAACAGGTCGTAGATGTAGTCGAGGTCTTTTTTGATTCCCGCCGCGTCGCTGCGCAGAAAGGCGCCCATTTCCAGGTTTTCCAGAACGCTCAGCTTGGGAAAGATGCGCCGTCCTTCGGGCGCCTGGCAGACGCCCATCGCCACGATTTTTTCCGGCGGCGTTTTTTCGATGGCCAGGCCGTCGAACAGGATTTGTCCACAGCGCACCGGCGTGATGCCGGAAATGGACATGAGCGTGGTGGATTTGCCCGCGCCGTTGGAGCCGATGAGCGCGACGATTTCACCGGGCGCAACCGTAAGCGAAACTCCCTTGAGGGCGCGGATGCCGCCGTAGCAGGTTTCGATGTCATTGAGCTTCAGCATCGTCTTCCTCTCCGAGATAGGCTTTGATGACGGCCGGATTGTTGCGGATTTCCTGCGGCGCGCCCCGCGCGATTTCTTCGCCGTAATCCAGGACAAAAATATTTTCCGCCAGGTTCATGACCAGCTTCATGTCGTGTTCGATGAGCAAAATAGAAAGCTCATGGGCGGCCTGGAGCCTTGTAAGCAGGCCTTCCAGTTCGTTGGTTTCCTGCGGATTCATGCCCGCGGCCGGTTCGTCGAGCAGGAGGACGCGCGGTTCGGTGGCGAGCGCCCGCGCGATTTCCAGGCGCCGCTGGGCGCCGTAAGGCAGGTTGGAGGCAAGTTCATTTGCGGATTCGGAAAGCCCCATGCTTTCCAGCAGGGCGTAGCTCTTATCGACGATGTCTTGCTCTTCGCGGCGCGTGGCAGGCGGGCGGAAGATGGCGCCGAGAATGCCGGCGGACGAACGCGGATGCCGGCCGATCATGACGTTTTCCAGAACCGTCATGCCGCCGAAAAGCCGGATGTTCTGAAAGGTGCGCGCAACGCCAAGCGCCGTGATGGCGTTGATTTTGAGTCCGTTGAGCCGTCTGGCTTTCCCGCCGGGCGCATTAAGGAAAATGTCGCCCGACGTGGGCGTGTAGATGCCGGTGAGGCAGTTGAACAGCGTAGTTTTGCCCGCGCCGTTGGGGCCGATGAGCGCCGCGATTTGACCCGGCTCTATGTGCAGATCGACGCTGTCGAGCGCCTTGATGCCGCCGAAAGCCATGGTCAGATTTTTCACTTCCAGAAGAGGCGTCATGGAAGCCTCTTTTCCGGAGCGGCAGGTTTGCCGGAACAGCGAAACTCATAGGTCTTGCCGGCCGGTGTAATGAGGCCGCGCGGGCGGAAGATCATCATGAGGATCAGCGCCGCGCCGAAGAGAATCATGCGGTAATCGCCCAGCACCCGCAGGTATTCGGGAAGCAGAATGATGGCGAGCGCGGCGATGATGACGCCAACGATCGAGCCCATGCCGCCTAAAACGACAATGGCGAGGATCATGGCCGATTCCAGGAAGGTGAAGCTGGCCGGATTGATGAAGGTCGTTTTGGCGGCAAACAGCACGCCCGCCATACCCGCCCAGGTCGCGCCCAGGGCAAACGCCGCGAGTTTGGCGCGGGTCTTGTCGATACCCATCGCCTGGCAGGCCAGTTCGTCCTCGCGCAGCGCCACCCAGGCGCGCCCGATGCGCGAATGCTGGATGCGGTGGATAACGAAAATCGTGAGCACGCACAGGGCAACAAGCAAAAAATACATGTACACGGCCGACTGCTCCAGGGTGAGGTCAATGCCGAAAAAGCCGGGGCGCGGAATATTCGAAATGCCGCTCGGGCCGAACGAAAAAGCATTCCAGTTTTCCAGCACCAGACGGAGAATCTCGGCAAAGGCAAGCGTCACGATCGCAAGATAGTCGCCGCGCAGCCGCAGCACCGGAAATCCCACCAGGATGCCGAAAAACGCCGCAAGCAGAGCGCCCACGGGAAGCAGCGTCCAGAAGCCCAGCCCGAAGTGGTAATTGAGCAGGGCGTAGCTGTAGGCGCCCACGGCGTAAAAGGCGACGTAGCCCAGGTCGAGCAGGCCCGCCAGCCCCACTTCGATGTTGAGGCCGAGCCCCAGCATGACGTAGATGAGCGCGGTGGTCATGATGTTGATCTGGTAGTGGGAAGCAACAAAGGGAAACACGAGCGTGAGAGCGGCGATGACGATCAGGAAGGGGCGGTAGAATTTCGGATCGGACATCCGGCGGGTGAGCGCGGACGTTTGCGCGACGGAAACCGGCGCGGCGGCGGA
Organism: Deltaproteobacteria bacterium; assembly: GCA_012729055.1. Lineage (GTDB taxonomy): Bacteria > Desulfobacterota > Syntrophia > Syntrophales > Smithellaceae > UBA8904. Next base: position 64,951 of record JAAYDW010000047.1, on the reverse strand, counting down.
CTTGCGCCGCCAGTAAAGCTGCCACAAAAAGGACAGAACGAAAGCGGCGCTTCCGATGACGGCCAGATTGATCCAGCGCCAGACCACGATATTTTCGATGGTGTTGACGCGGATGACCAGAACGGGAAAGGTGAGCAGCATGAACCACAGGGCGATGACGAAGGATTTTTTCAGTTCCGGGAAAAATTTCATCGGGGCGCCTCCGCTAAACCTTCTGCTGGGAAGAGCGTCCCAGGATGCCGTCCGGCTTGAAAATCAAAATCAGAATCAGAATGGCAAAGGCAAAAACCGATTCGTAGTCGCTGGAAATATACCCCGTGCCGAAGCTCTCCGCGAGTCCCAGCACCAGACCGCCCAGCATGGCGCCGGGAATGCTGCCGATGCCGCCCAGGACCGCGGCGGTGAAGGCCTTGATGCCCGCGTTGAAGCCGATGTAAAAATTGATGCGCCCCACGTGCGACGCAATCAGGATGCCGCCGATGGCGGCGAGCGCCGAGCCGATGATGAAGGTGCGGGAAATGATCCGGTTCACGTCGACGCCGGTGAGCATCGCCATTTCGCGATCCTGAGCTGTCGCGCGCATGGCCCGGCCCATCTTGGTGAATTTCAAGAGAAGGGACAGGGCGATCATGACGACGGCCGAGGTGACGATGATGACGAAGTCGGAAGGACCGATCCAGACGCTGATAGCGTCGAGGAAATCCGATGGAGGCAGCAGGTTGGGGAAGGGGAGAAAGTCGGAGGTCTGGGCCAGCATCACGTAGTTTTGCAGAAAGATGGACATGCCGATGGCGCTGATGAGCGGCGAGAGGCGCGAGGCCTGGCGCAGCGGTTTATAGGCGATTTTTTCGACGGTGAAACCGTAGGCCGACGCATAAAGAACGGCGACCAGTCCAGCGAGAATCAGCACCGGCAGACCGGTCAAACCTTGCATCGTAAGGATGGAAGCGACAATGAGCGCGGTGAAGGCGCCGAGCATGTAAATTTCACCATGGGCAAAATTGATGAGCTGAAGGATGCCGTACACCATCGTGTAGCCCAGGGCGATGAGGGCGTAAATGCTGCCCCGCGTAAGTCCCCCCAGAAGTAAGTCCCAGAAAAAGTTCATCGTCCGCCGTTACATCTTATTTGATTTCCGTATAGACGCCGTTTTTCACCTGATACATGGAGAAGCCGACGCCGATCGCGTCTCCGCCGACGCTGAACTTGATTTTCCCCAGCGGTGTGTCCGTAGGGTAGGTGCGCAGCGCCTTGTGCACCGCCGCGTATTTTGTGGATTTGGCTTTCGCGATTGCGTTCACCAGCGCCAGCGTTGCGCTGTAGGCGTTGAGGTAAAACGCCCCCGGCTCCGCGCCGTAGGCTTTTTTGTGCTCGCTGATAGCGGCGATGGCCAGCGGATTTTTTGTCGTGTCTTTCGGGCCGGAGGCATAAACGCCTTCCGCGGCGCGGCCCGCTACTTTGATGAAGGTCTGGTCCTTCACGCCGTCGTCCGAAATGAAAACGGTTTTCATGTTTCTCCGGCGCATCAACTGAACGACGGAGGCGGCTTCCGGGTGGTATCCTCCGTAAACGACCGCTTCGGCCCCCGAATACCGGATCTTCTGGACGATGGCGGAATAATCCACCGCGCCGGGCGTGAGGCCTTCGTACAGCACGACTTTCACTTCCGGGGAGGCTTCCAGAAATTTTTTCGCGTATTCCGCAAAGCCCTTGCCGTAATCGCCCTTGTCGTGAAGAACGGCGAATTTTCGCAGTTTCAGCGTCTTGGTCGCGAAGTCCGCCACCAGTTTGCCCTGTGCGTCGTCCGGGGCGATGGTGCGGTGAAAATTCGGATACTGGCCGGAATGCGTGAGCTCCGGGCTGGTGGCGGACGGGGAAATGACGATGATGCCCGCGTCCTTGTAAGTGCCCAGCGCCGCTTTGGTCGCGCCGCTGCAGATGTGGCCGATCACGGCATGCGCGTGCGCGGAGACCAGCTTGGTGGCGACATTGGTGGCGAGCTCCGGCTTGCAGGCTTCGTCTTCAACGATCAATTCCAGTTTTTTCCCAAGAAGGCCCCCCTTCGCGTTGAGGTTTTTGACGATCAGTTCCGCGGCGCGGACGCTGGGAAGGCCGTAGGAAGCGAGATCCCCCGTATGAGAGCCGGCAACACCGATTTTAATTGTGTCGGCTTTCTCGGCATAGGAGGCGGCAACGAAGAAAAAAAGAAGGACGGCGACTGCGGTCCAGCGGAAAAGGTTTTTGTTTTTCATGAGCTTGCTCCCCGTCTTGAAGGTGCTTTTCTACTACTTGAAAAGCCTCCCCGCGTCAAGGCGGAAGTGCGCGACAACAGGATGCGAAGCGACGAAAGCCTGTAACTTTCAGGAGACTTGCACGATGCGTTTCCCTTTCCACCGGCGCACAGAAGCGGCGCCCGGGGGAATGCCGCGGCGCGGCGCACCTTGCGCCGTAATATTTGTCTTGAAATCACTTTCATTATTCCGTATTCAGAAGTCTCAAAAAAAATCCGGAAAGAATGCCAACATGAAAAATAAAAATCTGTTTTCAGCGGCGGATGTCAGGCAGATCGAAGCCCAGGGGCTGACGCTCGAAGAGGTGAAACGGCAGCTGGCGCTTTACACCCGGGGGCCGCGCTACCTCAAACTTTCCCGGCCCTGCACACGTTGCGACGGCATTGCCGCCGTAACGCCCGCGGTCCGAAAAAAACTGATCCGGCGCTTTGACGGGGAGGCCGGGCGGCATCGGATGATGAAATTCGTGCCGGCTTCAGGCGCGGCAAGCCGCATGTTTGCCGATTGGCATGAAGCGGCAAGACGAGGCGGCTTCGGGAGCGAAGCCGAGGAAGAGGCGTTTTACGGCCGCTTGCGGAAAATGCCTTTTGCGTCCCTCGTCGCGCGACACGGAGCCGGGCATTACCTGAAAAGAAAAGACACGGCCGGCCTCCTCGCCTACATTTTGTCCGAAGAGGGGCTGCATTACGGCTGGCTTCCCAAGGCGCTGATTTCCTTTCACGCCTATCCGCGAGGCGAGGTCCGCACGGCGCTGGAGGAGCATCTGGCGGAGGCGGCAAGCTTTCTTTGCGACGAGCGGGGCGACTGCCGCCTGCACGTCACTCTGTCGGAAGAACATATTGAAAAGGTGTCGGCAAAACTCGAAGAGATTCAGGGAAAATATGAGCGGATGTTCCGGACCCGCTTGCGCGTGGATCATTCCGTTCAGTCTCCGTCCACCGATATTCTGGCCGTCGATGCAGAAGGAAACCCCTTTCGCGGCGAGGACGGCCGTCTGGTCTTTCGTCCCGGCGGACACGGCGCGCTTTTGCGGAATCTCGCGGCGCTGGACGCGGACTTCATCTTCGTGAAGAACATCGACAATATCGTTCCGCAGAACATTTTGTCTCGCATTCTGCCGTACAAGAAAATGCTGGGCGGCCTGGCCCTCGAAATGAGGCAGTCGATCTTTGCCTGGCTGATGAAGCTGGAAGCGGAAGATGCCGATCGCGACGAAATTACCGCCTGCGCCGATTTTTGCCGCCGGCGCCTCAACGTTTCTCTGCCGGAAAATTTCGACCGTCTGGCGCCGGGGCAAAAACGGAAAAAGCTTGCCTCTGTGCTCGACCGGCCCTTGCGCATCTGCGGCATGGTGCAAAATGAAGGCGAGCCGGGCGGCGGGCCTTTCTGGGTCGAAGCGGCTTCCGGCGCAGCGTCGGTGCAGATTGTCGAGGCGGCCCACGTGGATCCCCGCGACCGGCGGCAGCAGGCTATCTGGCGGCGTTCGGCGTTTTTCAACCCGGTGGACATGGTCTGCTGCATCCGGGATTACCGGGGGCGGACATTCGATCTTGAAAAATTCGTCGATTCCGACGCGTATCTGATCAGCGAGAAAACGGAAAAAGGCCGGCGGCTTCTGGCGCTGGAGCGGCCGGGGCTGTGGAACGGCGGCATGGCTTACTGGAATACGGTCTTTGTGGAGCTGCCGCTTGCGGTTTTCAATCCGGTCAAGACGGTGGAGGATCTGCTGCGGCCGCAGCATACGGCGGGCAAAAGAATGCGCCGGAAGGCGCGCTGAAAAGGCCTAGAGAATACGTTTTTCACATTCTTCGCGGGGGGCGGCCCGGCTGACGAGCGTGAGGGCGTCGCCCCCGCTGCGGCAGATGACGTCGGCTGCCTCCCCGTCCGGGGCGTCGGAGTAGCGGACGCAAAGCGCGGCGGCAAACGCTCGCGCCGCCGGATTTCCGTAAGGCACCAGCACGTAAGGGCCGGGATAGCGGGCCATGGCGCACGCGAAATCGACCTCCAGCGTAAGACGGAGCAGCGCTTCGTTGTCCTTGTGGTTGCGGCCGACGATGATTTTGATGCCGTGTTCGTCGCGGAAGTGCCTTCCATAGCGCAAAAGATCATAGTCGCGAATCTGCCGGTCCTCGCGGCGGTCCAAAAGCTCGCGCAGGCGGCGCGCAAACATCGGATCCGTCAGCAGGCAGCCGCCGGCGGGCGGCGGAAACTGCGGAATGCCGAACGCTTCAGCCATACGGATCTGCTCCTTGCGCCCGCGTCCGGAAATGCCGGCGAGCCGCGCAGTGTCGATTATTCCCTCCCGCTGGGCCCGAATCGGTTCGAGAAGCTGCGCCGACAGGGGCCGCAGAATGTCATCGGCGAAGCCGGAGTTTTTGGCGACGATGGACAGGGATTGTTTGGTCTGCGACATGGGGCGCTGCCCCAGCACTTCGCCGGTGACGATAAAGTCCGCGCCCGTTTCTTCCATTTTCCGTCCGGCGACGGACAGCATCAGCGTGTGGCAGTCGATGCAGGGATTCATGTTTTTTCCGTAGCCGTAGCGCGGGGCTTTCAGCATCTGCAGATGTTCGTCGGTGATATCCTGTATCAGAAGGGGAAGGTCGATTCCGGCCGCCGAGACTTTGGCCTTGTCCGCGCCGAAAAACGGCGTCGTGAAGGTCAGTCCCGTAACTTCAATATTTTGTTTCTGCACCAGTATGGCGGCAAGAATGCTGTCGAGACCGCCGGAAAATAATGCAATGGCTTTGGTCATGTTGAAAAAAATCCTCTGCAAAATAAAAGCACCGCGAAGCAAGGTCCGCGGCGCTGTGATGTTCTATCCATCTGTCGGCTTTCAGTATCGGATAACGGACGCCGACCAGTATTCCTGCAGGAGCCCCCGCAGTTCCGGATTAAAATCAAAATCTACCGCATAGATGTCCTTCCCGGCCCGGATCTTGGTTCCGGTAAAACCGAATTCATAAGGCGGCTGGTTCATATCCCGGCCGGAGAAGCTGAAATAACCGGCGGTAAAGAGCACGCCCAGTCCCCGCAGGATTTTTTCCATGTTCTTTGACGGCTCGTCCTCGTCGGCGATGAAGATCAGGTGATAGCCGGCCTTCTCGAGCACGCCGATAAACTGTGTCGGCAGCGGGCGCGAAAAAATCAGAATGTTGCGGTCGCCTCGCACAACCGAGAGATCCGCCTTCACGGATAAATTGAATCCATCCCGGGCGATGTTGAACACCTGTACATCCGTATCCTTTTGCGCAGGAATGTTGAGGGCGGAAAGCAAGGCATATGAGAAATCCCTGGCGGGTGCGGCGGGAAGGGTGGTCAGCGGCGGCAGAGCATAGAGCTCTTCGGCTTTCGCGGCGAGTCCGCTTGCCGGAGAGATTTCCGTGATGGCCGCGGCATGCTGCCGGGCCGCGTTGACGACGGCCCGGGGCAGAAGCGGGCTTGCTTCATAAACAAAGCGGATTCCCTGCACGCCGGCGGAAGCCTTCCGGGGAGCGCGGGGGGTAATGATCCAGTCCACGAGAATTTCCAGCGCCGGCGCGGATCCCACGACCAGCGGGGTCTGGGCTTTGGTTATTTCGTATGTTTTGGTCGTCTGGAATATTTTTTTCATAATGACGATGATGTCGTCTTTGTCGTCTACGGCAACCAGGTGGTAATTATTCCAATGGTCGCCGATTATTTTTTTCAGATGCCGGTTGGAGCGGTGTTCCAGATCGAGGAAAATCGTTGTCCGGTTGTCAAGCTCCACCACCGGAATGACGGAACAGTCGATCGTCAGCTGTTCGGTTTTGGAAACCGGCAGATAGTAGTTGCCGCTGGTGATCATGTTGCCTTTCATCTGGGTGACGATGTGTTTGAGAACGGCCAGGCGCGCGGCCGGCGATAAAACCGCGGCGCCGCGGGCGTCGGCGGATGCCGCATCCTGCCCGGGCGGCTCTTCCGGCGCTGCCGGAGCCTGGATTTCCGTTGTCCGGGCCGCGGGGGGCAAAGGCAAGGCGGATGACGCGGGGTCATCGGGCAGAACGATTTTTTGGCCGGCGTAAATTCTGTTGACGTTCCTGATGGACGGATTGAGGGACTGGATGCGTCGCAGCGCTTTTTGCGGAGCGGTTGTCATGCCCAGTTCCCGGCGGAGAATATGGATGAGCGTATCGCCTTTTTTCACGCGGTAATCCCGCAGGCCCGAACCGACGCCGGCGAGAGCGGGCCGCGCGGCGTCTGAAGCCGCGGCATCGGGCGCCAGGGGGCTTTTGCCCGGCAGGACGAGCGTCTGGCCGGCGGAGAGCCTGTCCAGATTCCGGATGTCCGGATTGAGTTTCCGGGTCATTTCATAGTAAACGGGAACGTCTTTCTCCGTGATGCCGGGAAGACGGCGGATGATGGCGGAGAGCACATCGCCTTTCTCTACCGTGTAAAGGTGAACGTTCTTTCTGGATACGGCTGTTTTGCTGAACGAAAGCTCGGCCGTATCCTCCTGAACGGAAAAAGCCTGCATCTGGAACAGGAGCGTAACAATGCAAACAATGAATGCTCCCGCAAAGGTCTTTCTCATGGTGTGCCGCTCCCGTCCGATAGCAATCTTTAAAAAGTGTTTACTACCTACTTTATGCACAGGGAAAAGTCAATGCCGGCGCCGCGCCGGACGAAGCGCGGACGCTAGACGACTTTCTTCATGGCCGCGATGGCCACTTCAATCTGATCGTCGTCCGGTTCGCGCGTGGTGATCCGCTGCAAAGCCAGCCCCGGCCAACTCAGCGCCTGCACCAGCATGAATCGGGAATATTTTCCGGTAAAGCGGATGGCTTCGTAGGAGATGCCGGCGATGACCGGCAAAAGCAGAATTTTGTACAACACCCGGTGCGCGAAGTCGGGACGTCCCAGAAGCGAAAACACGACAATCGAGACGATCATGACGAACAGAATGAAACTGGTCCCGCAGCGGGGATGGCGGGTGGAGTATTTCTTTACGTTTTCCACCGTCAGGTCCCGGCCGTCTTCCCAGGCGAAAACCGTTTTGTGCTCCGCGCCGTGGTACATATACACGCGACGCATGTCCTTCATCAGCAGCGTAGCGGAAAGGAAACACAAAAACATGCCCAGACGGACGCATCCTTCGAGGACGTTGAGCAGGATCAGGTTGTCGATATAGACCTTCATTTTGGTAAAGAAAAATGCCGGCACGATCACAAAGAAAAAAATGGCGACGGAGAAGCTGACCGCCAACGAAACGTACATTTCCCATCCCTGCGGTTTGACGTCTTCTTCCGCCAGGGCGACGTCCGCGGAAAACATCAGAAACTGGATGCCGATGATCATCATTTCAAACAGCGTGACGGTGCCCCGGACGAACATCCAGCCCAGCGCTTTGTATCTTTTCGCCAGAGGAATATATTCGCGCTCCCGAAAGACGATTTCCCGGTCCGGACGTCGCACGGCGGCGGCGATTTTGTTGCCGTGGCGCATCATGACGCCCTCCAGAATGGCCTGTCCGCCGGCGATATCTTCAGGATTCGGTCTGCATCCCATACGATTTTGTCATCCTTTTTTTAGTTTGGTGCGTTTTCTTATAGCATTTGACGGGGGCTGTCAAATCATCATTTGCAAATGGTTGTTGCATGTTTGACCTTGAATGATATAATGAAAAATCATTGGAAGAGAAAGAATCGAGGAGGTTCTCATGGCGACTATGGATGCATCAACCGCCGCTTTTATCAAGGAGTACCAGGAGCGCTTTGAAAAAAAGTTACGAGAGAACGAGGTCGCCCTCCTGGAACACTGGAAGTCCCAGCTGGAGAAGGTCGAAAGCTCAAGGCCCGACAGTATTGCCTCGCTGCAACTGCAAATCCACAAGATTGCGGAAATGATGGGCAACCGAATCAAAGTGCTGAAAAAAGGCTGAAATGGAGAATATCGCCGATTTTTTGTTCGAAGTGGGTATGCTGTGCAAAACCCCCCGCAGCGGCTATCAGTTTCTGGGCAGCGGCCGGGAATCGGTGGCCGAGCACATTCTCCGGACGGTTTTCATCGGTTATGCGCTGTGCAAGCTTAACGACGCCTTGGACGAGCGGCGGGTGCTGAAAATGTGCCTGCTTCATGATCTGCCGGAAGCGCGCACGGGCGACATGAACTATGTCAACAAGAAATACGTGCAGGTCGATGAAGCAAAGGCGGTCCGAGAACTGACGGAGAGCCTTTTTTTCGGCGAGGATATCCGGCAGGCGATCGAAGAGTTCAATGCCAGGGAAACGCCGGAGTCGTGCATCGCCCGGGACGCCGATCAGATTGCGCTCATCCTGCAGCTTAAGGAATACGGGGATCTGGGAAACAAATATTCCGACGAGTGGATCCGGTACGCGCTGCAGAGGCTTTCGACGAGCGAGGGAAAAGAGCTGGCCGACCGCATCATTCAAACCGATTCCTCTCACTGGTGGTTCAAGGATAAAAGCGACTGGTGGATCAACGGCAGCAACCGCTAGCGGAGCTGTCCACGAAAAAAGAATAAGGATACCCCTAATGTCAAAAACCGTTTGTCTGTCTTTATGCCTGATGCTCCTTTTTTTCTGTGCGGCCTGCGCCCGCGATCTGAAAACGGCCCAAATGACCGAGCCGGAAGAATACACGCATGTCTATGAAGCCAAGGAAAAATTTGTGCTGCGGGCGATCGCCGCGGTGCTCAAGGAAAAAAAAATCGGCGGCCACGTGGTCATCGATGCGAAGCATCATCGGGTGGACTCGGACTATATTGTGGACGGGGACTGGCGGACCAAAACGTCGGCCCGGACGAAGCAGCTCAACTGGAAGGAATGCGAAGTTACCCTGCTGGTCACTACGGAAAAAAAGACCGACCGGGGTTGGGAAATGCGTCGCCTTCTGGGAAAGAGCCAGTATGAGAACTTCTTCAGCGTCATCGAATTGAAAATTTATGAGGAAATGTCCAATGTCCGGTAAGCAAAACTTTTGACGGATTTGAAGGAGGAAGAAATGAATGCCAGAACAAGAGTATCGTCAATGCTGTTGGAGTTTAAGAACTTTGCCCTGAAAGGAAACGTGGTGGATCTGGCCATCGCCGTGATCATCGGCGCGGCGTTCGGGAAAATCATCGATTCGCTGGTCAAGCACATCATCATGCCGTTCATCAGCGTCATTATGCCCGGTGAGCAGAGCTATCTCGCCTGGAAATGGGTGGTGAACGGCAAGGAAATCCCCTACGGTCTTTTTATCGGCGAGATCGTCAATTTCCTCATCATTGCGCTGGCGTTGTATCTGTTCATTGTAAAATTTCTGGGGTTCATCATGAAAAGCAAGGCAGAGGAAGCAAAGGCGCCTCCCGCGCCGACTCGGGATCAGGAGCTTCTGACGGAAATCCGCGATCTGCTCAGAAAATAGCGCAGCCGTTTTTTGTATTCCTTAACGAAAGCACAACTACGGGTATCCCATGTCCGCTGAGGAGTCTTTTATCCAATCACGCCGGCTGACAAACGGTCTGGCCGTCATCCTGAACCGCCCGGAAGCGATCAACAGCCTCACCGAAGCCATGATCGACGCCATAGAGGGGCTCCTGGACGAAGCCCAGGCCGACGACCGGTGCCGGTTTGTTCTTTTTTACAGCAGTTCGGCCAGGGGATTTTGCGCCGGCGGAGATGTAAAGGAACTGGCCCGTCTGAGCGCCGAAAAAAAATTCGACCGGGTGGATTCCTTTTTCCGCAAGGAGTACGGCCTGGATTTGAGAATTCATCTTTTCCCCAAGCCGGTGATCGCTCTTGCCGACGGTATCACCATGGGCGGAGGTCTGGGCATCGCCGCCGGCGCCGGCATCAGCATTGCTACGGAAAGAACGCTCATGGCCATGCCCGAGACCAGGATCGGCTTTTTCCCCGATGTCGGCTCGACCGGCTGGATGTTTCAGCGCTGTCCGCGGGGCTATCCGGAATATCTGGGGCTCACCGGATACGACATGAAGGGCGTCGAGTGCGTCCGGGTGGGCTTCGCCACGCATTGGCTGCCGTCGGCGGAAATGCCCCGCCTGATTGCTTTGCTGGAAAGCCTTGTGCTGGAAGGTAACGCCGACAGGCGCGCGGGCGAAAATACGCTCTTGGAACGGATCTCCGGTCTGCTGGATTTTCACATTTCCGCGAACGGGGAACTGGACGATTGGGTGGAAAGATATTTTGCGGGGTGTTCCGATATCCGGGAAATGCTGGCGGCGCTTTCTTTGTGCCGTGAACAGGAGGATCACTGCGACCGGGTGTTTGCAAGCATCGCCGAGCGCTCGCCCACCGCGTTGGTGTTGACCCTGAAACTGCTGCGGCACAACGAAGGCCGGCCGCTTAAAGAAGTGTTTGCCGCAGAGCTTACGGCGGCCCGGTGGATTACGAGGCATCCGGACTATCTCGAAGGCATCCGGGCCAGATTGATTGAACGCGACAACAACCCCCGCTGGCAACCCGAACACATTGAAGAGGTGCAACTGTCGGGTTTCCCGCTCTGACGATAATCGAACAGCCTGCCCGGGAGCGGCTCGGACGGAGCTCCCGGGCAGGCTGGAGTATTATTTTTTGTGACCGCGGAAGAATCCCATCAGAAATTCAGTGTCTTTGGGGGACAAATCGAATTTGAAAACCGCTTTTTCAATCAGCATATGCAGCGGCTGGTTGGTGTTGTCTTCAATGTTGGACGATATCCACTTGATGGCTTTTTGAATATTTTCACCTTCGGGCATGACGGTTGCCATAACTTTTTCCTCCTCCTGACAAATAAAATCGCTCAAAAAACGGATTCCCGATGCAGTAGCGATACGGTTAAGTCTACATACTACAATACGGCGCAAAAATTAACTAAATTTTAAATAAATTTGACAAGGACCCCTTCAGTATTATTAATAGGAGGCGTGAACTGAAAGACCAAGAAAGGAGATGAATATGGCAAAAACAGTCAAAGGCACTCAAACGGAAAAAAATCTGCTGGCATCGTTTGCCGGCGAATCGCAGGCGAGAAATCGTTACACTTTTTTTGCGAGCGCGGCCAAGAAGGAAGGCTATGAACAGATTTCCCGCTTGTTCCTGGAGACGGCGGAAAACGAGAAAGAGCACGCCAAGGTATTTTTCAAATATCTGGAAGGCGGGGAGGTGGAAATTACAGCCGCTTATCCGGCGGGCGTCGTAGGCGATACGATGGCGAACCTGAAAGCCGCCGCTGACGGCGAAAATATGGAATGGACCGTTCTCTACGCCGATGCCGCCAAGACGGCCCGCGAGGAAGGATTTCCGGAAGTGGCCCGTTCCTTCGAGCAGATTGCCAAAGTGGAGATGTTCCATGAAAACCGCTACCGGAAACTGCTGGACAACCTGATGAAGAACGAAGCCTACAGGAAAAAGTCCGTCACGAAATGGCATTGCATCAACTGCGGCTATGTTTTTGAGGGCGAGGAAGCCCCCAAGGAATGCCCGGCCTGCCGTCATCCCCAGGCGTATTACGAAGTCCTGGCGGAAAATTACTAAAAACCACGTCGGTTTTATCCGTGTGCAAAAACAGCCCGTCTGATTTCCGACGGGCTGTTTTTACGTTCGGGAAAGCACCGGCCAAGCCGGGTGAACGTCCGTGTTTATTGGCCGTCAAAAAAAGCGGGTAGTGCTTGACAGTCCGGGAAAAATACCCTAGATTGGCCCAGTTTTTTCCCAAGAGGAGTCCGTTTTATGTCTACAAAAAAGCAACGCCGGTCGGAGAACTTCAAGGACCGGAAGAAAAAAAAGTCCACCCGGATCGTCTATCTGGCTGCCATCATCGGCGGCGTTGTTCTGGTGCTGGTGCTTTTCTTTGTCATTTTATTTAATGCGTTGTTTCCGGCCGTTGACATGGAAGCGATGAAGAAGAAGGAAAAAAGAGTCGTTGAAATTTATTTTTCCGATGCCCAGGAACGCTTCCTGGTGAAGGAGAAACGTTACATTTATAAGGAACAAGACCCGGTCGCGCACGCCAGGGAAATCGTAGAGGCCCTCCTGGCCGGCTCCAAAACCGGCAATGTCAATACCTTTCCGGCCGGTGTGACGCTCACGGATCTTCGCCTGGGGAAAGACGGCCTGGCTTCCGTCAGTTTCAGCCGCCGCCTTATCGAAGCCCATCCGGGCGGCGCCACCGCCGAAATGGCCACGATATATTCGCTGACCCAGAGCCTGACCGCCAACGTTCCCGGGATCAAAGCCGTTCAGATTCTCGTGGAGGGCAAGCCGGTTGCTGCGATCAAGGGCCACATTTCCGCCGATCGTCCCTTCCTTCCTGATCCGGATCTCGTGACGGCGGCCAAAAAGGAGAAAAGCTGAATTCCGTTATGGCTCCCAAAACGAAAATAGCGCGCACGCGGAATATCGGCATCGTGGCTCACATCGACGCAGGCAAGACCACCGTCAGCGAGCGAATCCTTTTTTATACCGGCAAGTCCTATAAAATAGGCGAGGTTCATGACGGCGAAGCGGTGATGGACTGGATGCCGCAGGAGCAGGAGCGCGGCATTACCATCACGTCCGCGGTGACCACCTGCACCTGGAAGAACACGGAAATCCACATTATCGATACTCCGGGCCACGTGGACTTCACTATCGAGGTGGAGCGCTCCCTGCGTGTCCTGGACGGCGCGGTTGTCGTGTTCTGCGCGGTGGCGGGTGTGGAGCCGCAGTCGGAAACCGTCTGGCGTCAGGCGGACAAGTACGGCGTTCCGAAGATCGCTTTCGTCAACAAAATGGACCGCGTGGGCGCGGACTTTTTCCGCGTCATCGATATGATGCGCAACCGTTTTCATTCCATCCCGATTCCCGTGCAGATTCCGGTGGGCTCCGAAGACACATTCCGCGGCGTTATCGACCTGATCGCGCAAAAAATGTTCCTCTGGGACGACAACACGCAGGGCGCGGAATACCGCACCGAGGACATTCCATCCGAGTATGCCGAAGCGGCTGCCCACGAGCGCGAACGAATGATCGAGACGCTGGCGGACTGCGACGATGAACTGGCCGAACTGTATCTGTCGGGCGAAGCGCTCGGCGCGGCGCAGATTTCCGCGGCGCTGCGCAAAGCGACCATCGCATTGAAAATCGTGCCGGTGCTGTGCGGCGCGGCGCTGCGCAACAAGGGCATTCAGCCGGTGTTGGACGGTGTTGTCAGCTATCTGCCGTCGCCGGAAGACATTCCGCCGGTTGCGGGAATCAATCCGAGAACGAAGGCCGAAGAAATCCGCCGCAGCTCGGACAAGGAACCGTTATCGGCCCTGGCTTTCAAGATTCAGCTCGACGAAGGGCGCAAGCTGACCTATCTGCGTATTTATTCCGGGCAGATTGTCGCCAACGGCGAAGTCTACAACGCCGTGAAGAAGAAGAAGGAAAAGGTCGCCCGGCTGCTGCGCATGCACTCCAATAAACGCGAAAGAATCGAGAAGGCGTCGGCGGGAGAGCTGGTGGCGGCGCTGGGATTGAAGGAAACGACCACCGGCGATACGCTGTGCGACGAGACGCATCCGATCATCCTCGAACAAATCGAATTTTACGAACCGGTCATCAGCGAAGCCATCGAGGCCAAAACGCCCGCCGATCAGGAGAAACTGGCCGCCGCGCTCGTCAAATTATCCGATGAGGATCCGACGCTGAAAGTCAAGTATGACGACGAAACCGCGCAGACCGTCATTTCCGGCATGGGCGAGCTGCATCTTGAAATCATCGTGGATCGTCTCAAGCGCGAGTTCAACGCATCCGTCAACGTCGGCAGACCGCGCGTCGTGTACCGGGAAACGATTCAGAAACGCGTGGAGATCGAAGGCGTCTTCGAAAAAGAGCTGGGCGAAAAGAAGCACTTCGGCCAGGTTCGCCTGGAACTCCTGCCCCTGAAACGCGGGGCGGGCAATGAAATTACCTTCTCGCTTCCGGACGACGCGATTCCCGCCGAGTACCGTGAAGCGATCGGCGACGGCCTCCGGGAAGCGATGATGAGCGGAGTGATGGGCAGTTATCCCGTCATCGACGTCGGCGTGAAAATAACCGGCGGCGCCTACCGGGAAGGCGAATCTTCCGCCCAGGGTTACAAGATTGCCGCCTCCACCGCTTTCCGCGAAGGGTGCCTGTCGGCAGATCCTCTTTTGCTGGAACCCATCATGATGGTGGATGTAATTACGCCCAGTGAATTTATGGGAGATGTCATCGGCGACATCAATGCGCGCCACGGCGAAATCCAGTCGGTGAATCCCAACGGTCCGGTTTCCGAAGTCCGGGCCAAGGTGCCGCTCAAAGCCATGTTCGGATATTCCACGGATCTGCGTTCGGCCACACAGGGCCGCGCGGTCTTCACGATGATTTTTGCGGAATACGACAAGACTTAGCCGCTCTTCATCGCCCCCAAGGCAAGGCAGGCGCCGGACGACCGGCGCTCGCGATATAAAGCAACTCCACTTTTTTCATGAGCACAAGTAAATATGGCCGATGCGTTTGCTTTCCTTGATTTGACAAAATCACTGGACGGAAGCTTTCCGCCCTATTCTTACGGGCGCTACTCGGACCCGGCGGTCGAAGTGGCGTCCTGGAGCGCGATTGAGCGGGATGGTTTCCGGGTGGATCGCCTGTCTTTGGGAACCCAGAGCGGCACGCATATCGACGCTCCGGCGCATTTCCTGGAAAACGGCGCCTGCCTGGACGCCCTGCGTCCGGAGCAGTTCATGGGGCGGTATCTGCTTGTGGATCTGCCCGATGGCGCAGAGCAGGCGGCGACCTACGGCGGAGAGAATATTGTCTTCTTGAGAGCGCCAAAAAATTGCCGTGCGATCATTTCGCCCGAGACGATGGGACGCATCTTGTCCTGGCCGCCTGCGCTTCTGGTGGTGTCGGGCGAGGTTGCCATTGCCGGTTCCGGTCCGTTTGCGTTTCATCGCCTGGTTGCCGAAGCGGGAAAGTTTCTGGCCGAGGATCTGGACGAACGCCCGGCGCGCGACGTACCCCCGGACGGAGAAATATTTGTCTTCCCGCTCCGGCTGGCCGGGACGAGCGGGTCGCCGTGCCGCATTGTCGTCCGTGTCCGGAAAATCGCGGCGTAAAAAAACAACCATCGACCACTGGATCGAAAAAAAGAATATCATCTGACCGACGCCTGAGAAAAAGACCGAACGAAGCGACGCTGATTCTGACTTTTTTAGCCGGGGGGAGAATTTATGCCCTCCCCACAGCGCAGAGAAAGGAGGAGGAAGAGATGTCCGTTATTCGTCATCGACCGGCGCGGCTGCGCGCCCTTCTCTTCGGAGACAAAAAGCAGGCGGGCGCACTGCCGACGTTCCGGGAGGAGCTCAACGACCAGTGCGGACGGATTCTTTTTTTCGCATCTCCGGTCACGATGGCAGCCTGGCTGCCTTACATTCCGCTCGACTGCCGTCTGCACCCCGATGAGCCCCTGATTCCGCTTCTCCGCATTGGATTATCCGTTGTCAGCCTGATCGTTTTCGTCCTGCACGTTTCCGGAAGGTTTCCGAAGCATCACCATCTGCTGCTTATAATTCTCGGGGGCTACCTGATCGTTTCCTGCGGGCTTATCACCGCATTAGCCAAGGCAGATCCCGTTTACCTGGGGGGCAATCTTTTCATTCTGACGCTGCTGGCGGCCGTTCCGGTGAGCCGTGGCGCCGCCCTTACGGTTCTCGCCTTGTCGCTGGCCGTATTTTGCACGGTCGGCTATTTCAAGGGCGTCTCCTTTTCCTCCGTCAGTGCCCGTTACAGCCTGCACGATCTGGGAAGCACCGCCGTCGTTGCCGTTCTCTTCATCTATTTTCTGGACAAATCCCGCCGCTCAAACTGGCTGAAATCGAGAGAGATCGAACGGCAGAGCCGCGAGCTGAAATCCGACAAGGAAAAAATCGATTCGCTGCTGCTCAACATTCTGCCTTCTCCCGTAGCCCGGGAACTGAAGGAGCGCGGGACGGTCCGGCCCGTGTTCTATCCTTCCGCCACCATTGTCTTTACGGATTTCGTGCGTTTTACGGAGATTTCTGAAAAGCTTTCGCCCGAAGAACTGATTCGGGAACTCGACGACCTGTTTTCCCGCTTCGACCGTATCATGGACCAGTTCGGCCTGGAAAAGCTCAAGACTATCGGCGACGCTTACATGTTTGCCGGCGGCATTCCCGTGGCCAACAGAACGCACGCCATCGACGCCGTCCTGGGCGCCCTGGAGATCCGCCGTCTGGTGGATCAGATCAACCGGGAAAAGGAGGGCACGGGGCGTCCGGTCTTCGAAATCCGAATCGGAGCGCACACCGGGCCGCTGATGGCAGGCGTGGTGGGAGAAAAAAAATTCGTTTACGACGTCTGGGGAGATTCCGTGAACCTGGCCAGCCGGATGGAATCTTCAGGAGAAAAGGGCCGGGTGAATATTTCCGAATCGACGTATGTCAGGATTCGGGATTATTTTGAAACGGAAGCCCGCGGGCAGGTAACGGTCAAGTACAAGGGGGAGCAGAGGATGTACTTTGTCCGGAGAATTCGAAAAGAGTTTTCCTGCGACGCGTCCGGACTTACGCCGAACGGTCATTTTCAGCGCCGCTACCGGAAGCTGCGGGGCGGCCCCGCTTGAATTAACCGTTGAATATTTGGGTCATGTGGTATTAGATAAGCACACAACAAAGGCGGCGGATATGTTGACTGGCGATGCAGGATCCACGGAGGGGAAAATGAAACAAGACGAGTCTTATCAGGTCCTGGAAGACGACTTCAAATCCACATTTATCCGGGAGCTTTTACCGGGCGTACTGCACAATTTCGCCAATCCTTTAAACGGCATCATGGGACGCTCCAAGCTTTTGCAGCGCCGCATCGACGCCGTCGTTAAAAAGATATCCGAACAGGATCCGGAAACCAGGGCCGGGTTAAAGGACGATCTGCAGCGGATTAAAAACGACATCCATTCCATCAACAGGGACGCCGAATCCTTTTTTCACCTCTTCCGGGATGTTTCGGATAAATTTTCCTCCCTGGCTTCCAGAGGGAATGAACGGATTAATCTCTCCCGGCTGCTGGCGGCGGAAATCCGGTTTGCCGATTTTTATCTGGAGTTCAAGCATAAAATCACCAAGCATTGTGAATTCGACGACAATCTTCCGGAAATCCGCGGCAACGCGGCGGAGCTGTCCCTTGTTTTCTGGGAGTTGATCCGCCATGCGATGAGTCGGGCCCTGACGGATCCGGAGAACAAGACATTCCTTCTGCGAACCGCTTCCGATGCCGAAAAAATTCTCGTTACAATACGCTACTCCGGCGAGGCGGAGGAAAGCGGTGAAAACAGCAACCTTCTGGCCGGTTTGCAGCAAGGGGCGTTCGATTCGGCCCGCCTCAGGCTGGATTGCGGTGTTTTATCCGCGCTCGACCTGTTGAGAAAGTTTCCGGTGAGTCTAAAATTTTCCTGGGAAGAGAATTTGAACGTGTTGTCCCTGACGTTTGATTATTCCGGGAACAACGACTGATCCGGACCCTCGATGAATGTAAAATCTCGGGCGATCTGCAAAGCGATCTTTTCTTGCCAATTTCGCCGGGAGAAGGTATAAGTAAAAAGGTTTACAGACGGAACAAAAGACGCGGACTCCGGAGTTCTTTTCCTGTTTTGGTCTTTACCCGTCTCATCCTGGAGTCATAAACGAGGCAGGTAGCCATGGAGGCGTCGTACAATATGGCGGCTAAAATCAGTGTGATGATGATTTTAGGTTACAGTAAAGGGCTATCCAACATTAGAACAACATCAGGTGAACCATGCTAATTTTAACAAGAAAACAGGGAGAATCCATCACCATTGGAGACGACATCCGCATCACTATTCTGGACGTGAAGGGGAAATATGTCCGTGTCGGCGTGGAAGCACCCCGGAGCCTGGCTGTTCACAGACAGGAAATAGTGCCGGTCGCAAAAGAAGAACCGGGTAAATAAATAACATCTTGAATCAGTCATAAAAGTCTATTCGTAAATCCCATTTTAGGAGAGAATCATTCCTGAAATATTTGCGCTGTTCGTCGAATCTCATTTGTTCCTAACGGTCAAGACGCATCCTCCCGGCTCAGAAATTCACAATTTCCGGCCTTCTCGGCGGTCAGTTCAGAGTCGTTTTCTTGACGCTGCCGGCTCAGTCAAATTGTCCCCCCCTGGCAGTTCAGAAGAGTGATGAACGTTTTCGGAAGTGTGTCGCTAAAGATCGCCGTGCAGTCCTTTTTTCGCGGATCACGTCAGGCAGAGGATGGAAACAAATTATTGCTGGAGATGGTGAGTGGTTATCCAATCATCCAGATCTTCAAGGGCGCGCCGCGCCAAGAGGGCGTGTTTCTCCTTTTTCCGCATTTTCCCGCGGGCGAACGGGGCAAGAATCCCGAAATTGATATTCATGGGTTGAAAATCTTTTCCGGATTCGGCGGCGGTGATGTAGTGAAGCAGCGCCCCCAGCGCGGTTGAAGACGGCGGCGGCGAAAGAGTCGCTCCTTCCAGCACGAAGGAAGCGAAAAGCCCCGCCAGAAGCCCCATTGCGGCCGACTCCAGATAGCCTTCCACGCCGGTGATCTGGCCGGCGAAAAAGATCGCGGGATTTTTTTTGAGTCGCAGGGCGTCCGTGAGCAGGGAAGGGGAATGGATGTAGGTGTTGCGGTGAATACTGCCCATTCTCGCGAACCTCACATTTTCCAGGCCGGGAATCGTCCGGAAAATACGTGTCTGTTCGGGCCAGGTCAGTTTCGTCTGAAAGCCGACCAGATTGAAAAGCGTGCCGGCGCTGTTTTCCCGGCGCAGCTGGACGACCGCGAAAGGCCGCAGACCCGTGTGCGGATCGACGAGCCCCACCGGCTTCATCGGACCGAAGGCCAGCGTGTCCTCTCCCCGCGCGGCCAGCACTTCCACCGGAAGGCAGCCTTCAAAGTGTCTGACGTCTTCAAAGGATCGGGCCGCAACTTTTTCACCGGCGAGAAGCTCCTTTCGGAAGTTCCGGTATTGCGCTTCCGACAGGGGACAGTTCAGATAGTCCGGCGTGCCTCTGTCGTAGCGCGACGCCCAGAAGACTTTCGTCATGTCGATGGAATCCGCCTCCACGATGGGAGCCACCGCATCGTAGAAGTAGAGATAGTCGCCGCCCAGAAGCACGCCCAAGGACTGCGCCAGCGCGTCGGAGGTGAGAGGGCCCGTGGCGAGAATGACCGGTTCCCCAACGGGAATTTCCGTGATCTCTTCCCGGCTCAGGGTAAAGTTTTTCTGAGCCAGCAGGAAATCCTCCACGCCGCGGGCAAAGGCATTCCGGTCAACGGCCAGGGCGCTGCCGGCGGCGACGGCGGTTTGGTCGGCCGCGGACAAAATCAGGGAGCAAAGTTCGCGCATCTCGGTTTTTAACAAGCCGGGAGCGCTTTCGGGATCGTTGGATTTCAGCGAATTGCTGCAGACGAGTTCAGCCAGCGTTTCCATCTTGTGCGCGGGAGAAAATCGCCGCGGCTTCATTTCATACAAATGAACCGCGTGCCCGCGCCGCAGAAGCTGCCAGGCCGCTTCGCAGCCGGCCAGGCCCCCGCCGACAATGATGACCGCCCCGGATTTCATTCGCCGGATTTATCCCGGGGGATCTTCTTGATGTTTTTACATTCGGGATAGCCGGTGCATCCCAGAAACTGCCCGTAGCGGCCTCGCTTGACGGCCATCGGCTTGCCGCACAGTTCGCAGACTTCATCCGACAAAACAACTTCCTGCTTTGTGACTTTGCCGTCCTTGCCCATCTTCTTGATGTTTTTACATTCGGGATAGCCGGTGCATCCCAGAAACTGCCCGTAGCGACCTCGCTTGACGGCCATCGGCTTGCCGCACAGTTCGCAGACTTCATCGGTGGTGGGCGCGGCCTGTGGAACGATGTCGCCGTTTTCATTGCGGGTCACATTCATCGTGTTTTTGCATTCCGGATAACCGGAGCAGGCCAGAAAGGTTCCAAAGCGTCCTTCCTTGACCAGCATGGGCTTGCCGCATTTACTGCACGGAATATCGGTGGTTTGCGTTTCAACGGGTTTGACCTTGCCGTTTTCGTCTTGTGTGTAATTCATCGTATTTTTGCACTCCGGGTAATTGGTACAGCAGAGGAAGCGACCGTTCTTCCCCCATTTGATCACCATCGGAGATCCGCACTTTTTGCAGACCTCGTCGGTCGGCGTTTCTTCGCGTTTGACGTTGCGCATTTCGTCTTTGGCTTTGTCCAACTCCTGAGAGAAAAGCGCATAAAATTCCCGCAGGGTTTCGACGCGTTTGTTGGCGCCGCTTTCAATGGCGTCGAGCTTGTTTTCCATATCCGCCGTGAAGGCGAGGTCTAAAACGGTCGGAAAACTCTTCACCAACAGATCCGTGACGACCTTTCCCAGATCCGTGAGAAAGAATTTCCCCTTTTCCAGGCGGACGTATTCCCGGTCCTGGATCGTGGAGAGGATCGCGGCGTATGTGCTGGGGCGGCCGATGCCTTTTTCCTCGAGTTCCCGTACGAGCGACGCTTCGGAAAAGCGCGGCGGCGGCTGGGTAAATTTCTGTTGCGTGTCGAGACTCAGCAGTGTGACCGCTTCGTTTTCCCTTATATCCGGCAGCAGCTTGTCCGTTCCGTTGCCGTTGCCGTTTTCCTCTTCCTTTTCGTCCTTGCCTTCCGTGTAAACGATGGTGAAACCGGGGAATTTCAGGATCTGCCCCTGTACTCGAAACGTACAGCCGGCGCCCGCGATATCAATGGTGGTCTGATCGAAAACCGCCGGGTTCATCTGGCTGGCCACAAAGCGGTTCCAGATGAGCTGGTAAAGTTTGAACTGTTCGGCGGTCAGGTACTCCTTGATGTCCTGCGGCCGGTAAGCCAGGCTTGACGGACGGATCGCCTCATGCGCATCCTGCGTCTTCTGCGCGCTTTTGTAGACATGCGGTTTGTCCGGCAGATACGCGGGAGAGTAATTTTCCCGAATGTAGTCGCGCACCGCCGCTTGCGCCTCGTCGGCGATCCGGTAAGAGTCGGTTCGCATGTAGGTGATGAGCCCCACGGAGCCTTCCTTTCCCAGTTCGATGCCTTCGTACAATTTCTGGGCAACGCTCATGGTTTTCTTGGCGGAAAACCGAAGCCAGCGGGAAGCTTCCTGCTGGAGTTTGCTGGTGGTGAACGGCGGCAGGGCGGCGCGTCGGACTTCTTTCTTTTCCAGTTTTTCAACGGTGAAGGACGCCCGGCGGAGGTCATCGGCAAGCTTTTGGGCCTGGGCTCCGTCGCCGACCCTGGCTTTCTTCCCGTCGATCTTGACGAGTTTTGCTTCAAAGGGCGGCGGCTGGCTGCCCTCGAACTGCGCCACGAGATTCCAGTATTCTTCCGGTTTGAATTTTTCGATTTCTTCCTCGCGTTCGCAGATGATGCGCACGGCAACCGACTGAACACGGCCGGCGCTTAAGCCCCGTTTTACTTTTTCCCACAGGACAGGACTGATCTGATAGCCCACCAGACGGTCCAGAATCCGGCGCGTCTGCTGCGCTTCGTACTTGTCGAAATCGAGCGCCAGCGGGTGGTTTATGGCTTCCAGCACGGTTTTTTTCGTCAGATCGTTGAACAGCACACGATAGACTTTTTTGTTTTTCGCGGCGCCGATGACGTCTGCGATGTGCCAGGCGATTGCTTCTCCTTCACGGTCGGGATCGGGCGCCAGAAAGATGTTTTCGGCATTCTTCGCGGCTTTTTTCAGTTCGTCGAGGGTTTTCTTTTTGGTGTCGATTACATGATAGGTCGGTTCAAAGTCCTTCTCCAGATCGATGCCCAGCGTGCTTTTCGGCAGATCCTTGATGTGCCCCATGGAGGCGACGACGTTGAAATCCCTGCCCAGAAATTTCTTGATCGTTTTAACTTTTGTGGGAGATTCCACTACAATTAATGAGTTGGGCATATATCCGCTCCTTCGTGATTCGCCGCCCCTATAGTAGCAAGAGGGCATTTTGTAAAGAAATTATTTTGCCGAAGAAAAATATTTTCCGGGGTGCTGCACAACATATCCTTTTAATTCCAAACGGATAAGAGCGCTCGACACATCCGCGGCCGCAAGCCCGGAGCCGGCAATGAGCTCGTCGGCATGAATTTTATCGCGCGAGATCATCTCCAGAAGGTTTTTTTCATGCTCGGGCAGCGCTTCTTTCTCTCCGTCGGACCGGGTTTCCGCGGAAGCGACGGGAATAGTTTTCTGCGTATCTGCGGCGGCGCCGGTCGCAGGAACCACCTGCACCTGGGGCAATATTTCTTCGAGAATGTCGTCGGCGTTTTCGATCAGCTTGGCTCCCTGCCGGATCAGATGGTGGGCGCCGCGGGACGAGGCGGAGTCGATCGGGCCGGGAATGGCGAAAACTTCCCGCCCCTGTTCCATCGCCAGCCTGGCCGTGATGAGCGATCCGCTTTTTTCCCCGGCTTCCACGACGACTACGCCGTAGGACAAACCGCTGATGATGCGGTTGCGGGCCGGGAAATGGTGCGGCAGGGGTTGCGTTTGCGGAGGATATTCCGTAAGCACCGCACCCTGCTCGATAATTTCGGCAAGCAGTTTTTCATTTTCCGGCGGATACACGATGTCGAGTCCGCTGCCCAGGACTGCGAGCGTCCTTCCACGGGCGGCCAACGCGCCGCGGTGCGCGCAGGAGTCGATTCCCCGCGCCAGGCCGCTGGCGACCGTCACGCCCCGCAGGGCAAGGTCGCGGCTGATTTTATCCGTGGCATACCGACCGTAAGCGCTGGCGTGGCGGGAGCCGACAATGGCCACGGTGACATCCTCTTTCCGCAGTTGCCCCCTCACATACAGCAGGACCGGGCGGTCGAAAATATTTCGCAGCAGAAAGGGATATTCCTCGTTATCGAGCGTTATTACGGAAGCGCCGATGCGCCCAAGCGCGTCCAAACGTCGCAGAATGCCGTCCATATTGCGGAAGGAAACGACGGCGTCGACGATTTTCGCGCCGGAACCGGCGACGGCGGACAGATCGCGGCGGTCCGCGTCAAACACGGCGGCAGGCGATCCGAAGCGGCGGACGAGCGCTTCGAAAAGCGCATTGCCGATCCCCTCGATGGATTTTAAGGCCATCCAGTATTTCACATGTTCGTCAATCATCATTGGGTATTTCAAAAAGGCATTTTCTTCAGTGTCCGCGGCCGGGCTTCGGAAACTGAAAATTTCTGCGAACGTTACATCTTCTTGATTGTTGATGTCAAGTATTTTAAAATCATTGCGTAAAGAGGATCTTTGCGCTAAGAAAACCGCATTTCGTCATTCGAGGTTGTCATGTTCAATAGAAGTATTGCTGCGGTATTGCTGTTTATCATGATGCTGATTTGCGTTGCGGACAGTCACGCCCGGACGGAAACACCTCTTCAAACCGGGAAACCCTCGCCGTACGGAGCCGAGCAGCGTCCCGTGCTGACCGTGACGCCGCGCGAAATCGATTTCGGCGGAGTCCATCCCGGCGAAACGGCCATGGGGGATTTCAGCCTGAAAAATATTGCGCCTGGCGCTCTGGACTGGTCGGCGTTCTGCCCGGAGGACTGGGAAGGCGCTTTCCGCGCTCTGCGCGGGAATATTTCCGGTGAGCCGTCTCTGCTTCACCTGGAACTGACGATCGCCGAAATCAAGGATCAGGCGCCCGGAGACAAATCGGGTATTCCTGTTTTTACCACCCGGTTGAAAATGCAGACGGGGGACAGGGAAAGCGTCTGCCAGAAAGATTTGAAGGCCGGCATGCACCGCAAGGCGATCCGTCTGACCTCCGCCGGCGGACAGAGAACCATTTTCGTGGATTTTCGAATTCCCGCGCGGCAGGAGACGCCGTCGATCAACTTGACTCCGCAGCGTCTTGATCTGGGCGTCCAGCTGCCGGGCAAAATTCTTTCCAAGCGGATCGAATTAATCAACAAGGGCAGGGAAATGCTGAAATGGACGGTTCTGCCGCAACAGGCGGGAGCAGCCGAATCAGCACGGCAGCCCTCCCGGGAGAGATATTTTTCCTTCCAGAATGAAGCGATCCCCGAACCGGGAAAATATGCGGTGCCCGAGCATCTCAAGGATACGATGGAAGTGATCGGGCGCTGGACGGAAAAAAACGGCTACCCCGTGAGCAAAGGCGCGGCCGGCGCATTGAAGTTCCGTTTCCGCGGCACGGGCATCAGTGTTTTTCTGCAGTCGCACACCGAAGACGGCAGCTGTTCCTTGTATCTGGATGAAACCCTGCTGAATCTGCCGGATGTTTTGCCGGGGGAATGGGAAAAGAAGGAACTGCTCATCGCCGAGGAACTGGCGGATGGCCCCCACACGCTCACGATGGTCATTCGGGATGGCTCGCTCGAACTGGAAGGCGTGAAGGTGTTCGGCCGGGAGGCTCTTCGCGGCCCCCGCGGCTGGATCACCGTTTTCCCCAGTTCCGGAACGACGTTAAATGAAAAAGATTACATCAACGTAAAAGTCGACACGTCCGGACTCGCCCCCGGATATTACGGAGACCAGATTGTCTTTCGCTCCAATGCCGGCGAGGAGATCGCCGAAGTGTTCGTCGATGTCCTTGCCGACACGAGCCAGAAAGTCATCGATATTTTTCTCTACGCACGGGACATGGATTATCTGTTCACGGCCGATCCCCAGGCGGAGGCTAAAAGGCTCATCCAGAACGGCTACATCAAGGAAGGCATCGCCTTTCGCCTCTTCGCGCCGCAGACGCCCGGAACCTTGAGTTTTCACCGCTGGTACAATCCGCTCTTGAAAGACCATTATTATCATTACGACCGGGCAGGCGGGGGGAAAAGACTGGACGGTTACGTGTATGAAGGAGCCATCGGGAATATCGCGACTTCACGGCTGACCAATACACGGGAACTCTACCGTTGGTATAACCCGAAAACAGGCCGGCATTACTATTCGACCAATCCCAAAGGCCTGTCCGGACTGATAAAAAGCTACCGTTTTGACGGAATCGCCGGTTATGTGCGCTGAAAAATACGTTTTAATCTTGACAAAAAAAGGAAGAGGAGATATTAGGCTTTCTCTTTTTGGTGCAGGATTATTATGCGCCTGTAGCTCAGCTGGATAGAGCAACGGACTTCTAATCCGTGGGCCGAGAGTTCGAATCCCTCCAGGCGCACCAAAACGAAAAAATGGTGGGTGTAGCTCAGCTGGTCAGAGTGCCGGGTTGTGGCCCCGGAGGTCGAGGGTTCGAACCCCTTCACTCACCCCATTTTTTTTGGGTTTGAAACTACGCGCCCGTAGCTCAGCTGGATAGAGTCGCAGACTTCGAATCTGTTGGTCGTAGGTTCGAATCCTACCGGGCGCGCCAGAAAAGAGAGATACTTTAGAAAACGGAAGAAAGGGCCCTTAGCTCAGCTGGTAGAGCAACTGACTCTTAATCAGTAGGTTGTCGGTTCGATCCCGACAGGGCTCACCAAATAAAAAAAGGGATTAGGTGTACAAAACCTAATCCCTTTTTTTTAACCTTCACAGGAACGCCAGAGGCATATTTAAATTGATATCCCGAAGGTATTCTCCTAATTTTATTTTTTTAGTCCATCTATAACGAAAGCCGGAAGCTTTTCATGAATATGATTGATCTGTTCAGATGCTGGAAGGGAAATTCAAGGCGTGCGGCCGGGATCGTTTTTGCGGGAATGCTCCTTCTCTTTGCCTTTCTTTCCTGCGGCAAAGGGAGCCTTTCAGATTTCGATGGGGACGGTTTGAGCGACCAGAGCGAGGCGCTGATTTACGGCACGGACCCGTTTAAGGCGGATACGGACGGCGACGGGCGCGGCGACGGGGAAGAACTTCTTGCGGAGACGGATCCGCTCACGGCGGACTTTGCCCGGACGATCCGCTTCAACAACACTTCCGCCAAAGACGTCACGGTGTATCTTGTTTTCGTCACGGGATTAACCGGCAACGGCGGAACCTATACCGCCGAGTACTTCAACAAGCAGGGCTTAGCGATGTACCGGGCGGACCGGTGCAAATTCACCATCATGAAAGGCAGCGGCGCAGGCAAAACCCTGAACCTCAGCAAGGGCTGCATCAACATTTCCGGAGGACTGGATCATGAGCCCATGGGGCCCTGTCCCACCACCATGTTCGAAATCAACATCTGCCCCAACGACAATAAGGCGCACGATCACTTTGACCTCTCGCTGGTGAACGGATTCAACTATGCGCTGCAGATTATTTCCACAAGCGGCGCTTCGACAAAGCATGTGACGAAAGCGACAGGCAACCGCGACGCCGTCGGCGTATTTCCCCTGGGCTGTACCGAGTGTATCAGCCGGGGTTCCGTGCCGCCCGCTTTTGACCACTGCCCCGGAAATCCTTCTTCTTGCGGCGTCTATGCGCAGTGCTACCGCGCGGAGGAATGCAAAACCGGACCGGACCGCAATCATCCGAACGCCGCTTGCGACTTGGAAGTCAAGACCGGCGGCAATTACACGATTTCCATCGGAGATCCGCAGTGAAAGGCCGGCGCCTGCAAAAGCGCCGCGCTACATAAGCGACATGTTTTCCGCATCGCGCATGAGCTCGTCACGAAACTTCGGGTGCGCGATACTGATCAGGGCCAGCGCCCGCGCCCGGGTGGATTTTCCTTTCAGGTTGACAATGCCGTATTCTGTCGCAACGTAATGCACGTCATTGCGGGGCGTGGTAACCATGGTTCCCGCCGGAAAACGGCTGACGATGCGGGAAATTTCGTCGTTTTTGGCCGTGGCGTACAAGATCAGGATGGCTTTGCCCTCGGGTGAATCATAGGCGCCGCGGACGAAATCGAGCTGTCCGCCCGTTCCGCTGTACTGATGCCCGGCCAGAAACTCGGCGTTGCACTGCCCCAGGAGATCGATCTGCAAAATGGCGTTGACGGACGTCATCCGGTGGTTTTGGGCGATGACGCCGGGATTCATGACATAGGAGCTGGGGTAATTTTCGAAGCTTTTGTCTTTGTCCATGAAGGAAAAAGTCTCCCTGCCGCCGTAAGCCAGAGAGAAAACGTGTTTGCCTGTGTGGATATTTTTATACCGTCCCGTGATCACGCCTTTCTTGATCAGATCCACCATGCCGGGGCATAAGAGCTCCGTGTGCACGCCCAGATCCTGATGTCCCTCCAGGCAGGGAGCGATCGCGTTGGGTAGAGTGCCGATGCCCAGCTGAATCACCGCCCGGTCCGGAATGTACCCGGCCACGATTTTTCCGATCACCGGATCAAGCGCATTTGGCTCCAGGGGCAGAATTTCCATGAGCGGCATGGTGTTTTCAACGATCAGGGAAACATCCGAAACGTGGATCATGGCATCTCCGTAAACGAAGGGCATGTTTTGGTTGACTTCGACGATCAGCGTCCGGCACAGCTTGGCCATGACGGACAGATAGCCGTTGCAGGGACCGAAGCTGAAATATCCGTCCTCGTTCATCGGAGAAACGGCGGCGATCACAACATTGACGTCCATCGTTTCCATGACGATTTTCGGAATCTGGTGCAGACAGGCCGGGATGAACTGCGTGAGTCCCACGCGCACCATGTTGCGGGATCCTTCACTGACAAACCAGCTGTAGGAATCGACGACATCGGAAATATCGGGGCTGCCCAGAGTCTGGGCAAAATGCTTTTGCGCGTTGAACGTGTAAACCTTGATTTGTTGGAATTCGCCCGCTCTGGCCCGTTTTGCGATGGCCGAAAGGAGGCCGGGCGGCTCCGCGATGGTAATGCCGTGGATGACGGTATCGCCGTCCTGAACGGCGCTCGCCGCCTGTTCACAGGACGTCAGTTTGGCCGCATATTCTTTGCCGTTACTGTTCATGTGACAAGATTGCTCCCGGCGGCATCTTATGTCAGCGGGGCTCGTCCTTTCAAGGAAAAAGTACGCCTCGATGTAAAACCAGGGGGGTTGAAAATGTTGATTAATTATTCCAAATAGGTTATTGCAGAAAACAAGATCAGCACTCCAATACAACAAGCGGACGAACCCCTATGGCGGTGAGGGACACGGTGAAGAGGAAAGACAAGACGCGGAAGATTTCCACGCAGTTTCTTATGATCCTCATTCCGGCCATCGCCCTTCTGTTTGTCGCGTTCGGCCTCGTCGTCTATTACCTCAGCAAGCCGGAAGCGCTTAAAACCAATCATGAGCTGGCTGAAATCGTCGCGAAGAAAACCAATCAGGCGTTGATCCGCTGGCTTGAAGAACAGATCCGCACGGCTCAGATCATCGCGCGCGACCCCCGCATCATTGACGTCTGTCTGGCGCCCGCAGACCCGCAGAAAAGAGCCGAGGCGCAGAAATATCTTTCAGACATGCACGCGCTGCACCCCTATTATGAAAACATTCCCCTGGCCCTGAAAATGGCCGACGGCCGGACGATTTCCTTTGATGTACAGGGTGAAAAAAGGACGATCGGGAACGGCAATTTTTTTCTCGACACGGTGCAGGGCAAAACCATCGGCAAGTGCGGTCCGGAGTTCAGTTACATTAAAAATGTCTTCGCGGGAAAACCCTATTTTATCAGCGAGGTTTATCCCAGCATCCTCCGGGGCAATCCCATCTTCGTCGTTGCCGTGCCCGTCCTGCAAAACGGCGAAATTCTCGGCGCGACCATCGTCGCCCCCAGAATGGACTATTTTACGGAGTTCTTTGTCGAGAAATCGGTCATCGGCCAAACCGGCTATCTCGTCATGGTCGATTCGAGCGGCATGATTATTTCGCATCCCCAAAAAACACTCATCTTGAATCCGAAGGGCAGGGACCTGATCCGGCCGGTGATGGCCAGAATCGAGTCCGGAGACACATATTTCCTGTCGCGGTTTGAAGGCGCCCAAAAAGCCTACTACGTCGAAAAATTAACGACGGCCCGTTTCAATATGCAGGACAGCTGGTATATCATTTTCTGCCGCGGGTACGACGATATTCTGGCCGGCATTCACGCCTTTCTGATTAAAACACTTGTCAGTATGCTGCTGGTCGCCGTTGCCGTGACCCTTCTGGTGTATCTCTTGTCCAGAAGCCTGATCACCCTGCCCATGAAAAAGGTGACCTGGGCGGTGCGCAGCGTGACGCGCGGCGATCTTCGCGCCCGGATCGATACGGCAGACAACCTCAACGAGGTGGGTGTTCTGAGCCGGTCAATCAACAACATGACTCAAAGCATCCGGGAGCAGACGATCCGCATCCGCGAAGCCGTTGAAATCCTCAACGGTCTGGCCGCTTCCATCGTATCGGCCTCCAGCCAGCAGGAAGAAGCAATGCTGGGATTTGAAGGCAATGTGGCGCAGGTCGGCGCATCCGCCCAACAGATTTCGGCAACATCCCAGGATCTGGCCAAAACCATGGACGGCGTCAAAAATGCCGCCCGGGAGGCTGCCCGTCTGGCCAACGCCGGGCAGACCAGCCTGGCCAGTCTGCAGGACGCCATGGGAAAATTGTCGAAAGGAACGGGTGGAATTTCGGAAAAACTCACGACCATTCATTCGAAGGCCAAGAGTATCGACATCATCATCGAAACCATCACCAAGATTTCGGATCAGACGAACCTCTTGTCGCTCAACGCCGCCATTGAAGCGGAAAAAGCGGGCGAATACGGGCGAGGCTTTTCCGTTGTGGCCCGCGAGATTGGACGTCTGGCCAATGAAACGGCGATCTCGACGCTGGACATCTCCGAAATCATCAATGAGATGCAGGCATCGGTCGCGGACGGCGTCAAGGAAATGGAGCATTTTCGAGACGGTGTGGCCCACGGAGTAAGCTCCGCGGACGACGCCACGCTGCAGCTTTCGCAGGTGATTGCGAAGGTGGCGAATCTGGGCCCGGAGTTCGACAAGGTCAACGACGGCATGCATTTCCAGTCGCTCGGGTCGCGTCAGATCAGCGAGGCGATGGCAGATCTGAATTCCAGCGCCGGCCGGATGTCAGGCTCTTTGTCTCAATTCAAAGCGGCGGCCGACCAGCTCAGCGACGCCGCCAACCGGTTGATCGAAACCGTGTCCCGCGCCGTCGTTTAATGCGACGGGTTCGGTGTTTGCTTGATTTCTGCAATCATGCGAGGAAATTCAGGATGATCTGTCCTCAATGCGGTTATGAGCGCAAGCAACGCGACGATTTTATCAGCGCGGCGGAGTGCCCGAAATGCGGAATTATATACAGTAAATGGCGGAAAGATTCCGACTCGCCCAGGAAACCGGCCGATGCCGCCGCCCCGCCGGCGCCGCCTCCTCCGCGCAGATCCGGAAGAAATTTTTCGGCCAACCGGCTTGTGCTTTACACCGGTGCGGTCGTCATCGTAATCACGCTACTGCATGCTTTCGCGCTGCCCCCGCTCCTGAAATTCTTTCAAAGCGAAAAAAAGGTCCTCGTATCGAATGCCGACGACGAGGCGCCGTCCGAAGGTCGGCCGCCGGCCGATTCTGTATCGACGCCTGCGGATGCCCCGTTTCGGCCGGTTTCCGAGACCTCTTTTGCCGTCCGCAGCCTGTCGATTGCCGACATTGCGCGGGCCCACCGGGAAAGCATCGTACTTGTCAAAACCAGAGCCGGCGTCGGAACGGGATTTTTCCTTGATCGCAGCGGGCGCATCATCACCAACAAGCATGTCCTTTCTCATCCGGACCGTGCGGAAATCAAAACGCTGCGCGGGACCGTTTACCGTATCCGGCAAATCCTGCGGGAAGATCCGGACGCAGATCTGGTCCTGGCAGCCACGGATGCGCCGCCGGAAGAATCCAGGCCGGTGAGCCTGAGCGCGGTTTTACCGGAGGCGGGCGAGAAGATCGTAGTCATCGGCAACCCGTTGGGACTGGAACAGACCGTTTCCGACGGCATCGTCTCCGCCGTGCGGCGCAATCCAAAGGGAGTGATCTTCCTTCAGATCACCGCGCCCGTTTCTCCTGGAAACAGCGGCGGACCGCTTTTCAATATGCGGGGAGAGGTCGTCGGCGTGGCGACTTTCCAGTACCGCGCCGGCCAGAATCTTAACTTTTGCGTCGCCGCGTCCAGAATTGCCGATTTGCACAACGGCACGGTGTCCTCCGCGCATGACGCAGACGGCCCGGAAATTCAGCGTCCGCAGACCCGCGAAGTGTACTGCTACGCGGACGGCCGGGGCCAGGTCTATTTCGTGGACTGGCGGACGGACATGCAGGTGTCGCGGCCCGATGGAACGCTGGACCGCGTCAAATTTGAAAAATGGGTTTTAGAGCAGATCGGCGGCAGCCCGCACGCCATTAATCCGGATAAAGAAGCCCGCGAAGACCTGGAAAGAAACCGCGAAAAACTGTTCAAGAGCGTTCTGCCCCACAAATCTCCGGGGGAAACCAATCTGACCGGCGGCGAACAGGAATGGCTTGAAAGACGCTACCAGCTGCACTACGTGGAAGTGTATAATAAATGGATGGCTCGGCGCAATGAGGCTGTCCGGCAATACAACGCCATGATGTCGGAATTTGAACGGTTCAAAGCCTCGCGGCAATGACGGCCGGCTGCCTAAAAAACAAACCCGTTGCCTGGTCGGACCAAAGACAACGGGTTTGCTGATGGCAATCGGTTTGTTTTGCGCTATTCGAGGACGGCCAGCACCTGGCCTTCGTTTACGGAATCTCCCACCTTGACTTTGATTTCCTTGATGGTTCCCGCACCCGGCGCGTAGACGGGAATTTCCATTTTCATGGCGTCCATGATGATCACTTCTTCATCTTCCTGCACCTGGCTGCCGACATTCACCGGAATGCTGGCAATCTTCCCCGGCATCGGGGCCTTGATTTCCATACTCATAATTTTTTTCTAGCCTCCGTTTATTGAAATTTTGTTGATGTCTGCAATGGTTTTCATCCGCAAGACCTGCCGTCTCAGGCTGAATGGATTGGAAAAATTCCTACCGTAAATGTCACCGCAGGTCAACATATTTATCGAACATCCTATTCGTGACGCAGCGCGTCGATAGGGCTCATGAGCGACGCTTTATACGCCGGATAAAATCCGAAGAAGATGCCGACTACGCCGGAGAAACCAAAGGACAGCAGGACAGAATACAGAGAAATGAGGATTGTCCATGCGGTCAGGAAGGACAAAAGCTCCGCAACCAAAATGCCCAGTCCTACGCCGATCAGGCCGCCGATGAGGGAGAGAACCAGCGCTTCGATGATAAACTGCATGCGGATGTCCCACGTTTTGGCGCCGACGGCCATGCGGATGCCGATCTCGCGCGTTCTTTCCGTGACGGAGACGAGCATGATGTTCATGATGCCGATGCCGCCCACCAGAAGCGATACACACGCAATAGCCGCGAGCAGCAGCGCCATGACCCTCGAGGCCTGTTCCGCCGTCTGCATCATCTGTGTGAGGTTGCGCACGGTAAAGTCGTCTTCCTGCCCGGGGCCCAGGCGATGCCTCTGGCGCAGCAGCTCGCGGATCTGCGTTTCCGCGCGGTCCAGCGCGTCGGTGCTTGCGGCCTTGACCATGATCGAGCGCACGGTTCCGGGAAAGTATCTGCCGAAGAGGTTCCTCTGGGCGGCGCTGATCGGAACATAAATCACATCGTCCTGATCCTGCCCCATCATGGATTGGCCTTTCGATTCCAAAAGACCGACAACGGTGAACGGCACTTTCTTGATGCGGATGGTTTTGGAGATCGGATCATCGTTGCTGAAAAGATTTTCCGCGACGGTCCGACCCAGAAGACAGACCTTGGCCGCGCCGCGAATTTCCTGCTCGTAGAAGTTCCGTCCGGAAGCCAGCGTCCATTCGCGCACCTCGAGGATGTTTTCATCCGTGCCGAAGACGATAGACGCCCAGTTCTGGTTTCCGTAAACGACCTGAGCGCTGCCGCTTAAAATAGGCGCTGTTGTGGCCACCGCCGAGCATTCGTGTTTGATGGCATCAGAATCGGCGATGGTCAGGTTCTGGTACGTTCCGCTGCCCAGGCGGATGCCGCTTGTGGTCGTCGAACCGGGAATGACGATGATCAGGTTGCTGCCGATGGTGGCGATTTGTTCGGAAATCTTGTTGCTGGCGCCTTTGCCGACCGCAAGCATGGTGATGACGGCGGCGACGCCGATGATGATGCCCAGCATGGTCAGTGCCGAACGCATTTTGTTGACGCGCAGGGCGCGCAGAGAGATTTTGAGCGTAGCGGGAAGATGGATCATGGCCGGTTTTCCCTGTCGCTGACGATCCGACCGTCCAGGAAGCGGATGATGCGCCTGCTGTAGGCGGAAATATCCGGTTCGTGGGTGACCAGAACAATGGTGATTTTTTTCTCTTTATTGAGCCGGACAAACAGCTCCATGATCTCAACGCTCGTTTTGGTGTCCAGATTTCCCGTCGGTTCGTCGGCCAGAAGCAGGGGCGCGTCATTGACCAGCGCGCGGGCGATGGCCACCCGCTGCTGCTGACCGCCTGAAAGTTGGTTGGGATGATGATGCATTCTTCCTTCGAGGCCCAGGAGTTTCAACGCTTCCCTGGCCCTGTTGGGGCGGTCTTTCGGATGCGTTTTATCGTAAAGCAGGGGGACCTCGACGTTTTCCAGCGCAGAGGTCCGGGAAAGGAGATTGAATCCCTGAAAGACGAAGCCGATTTTCCGGTTGCGGATTTCCGCGAGCGCGTCGCGGTCCATCCGGCTCACGTCAATGCCGTCGAGGAAGTATCGGCCGGCCGTCGGTTCGTCGAGGCAGCCGATGACATTCATGAAGGTGGATTTGCCGGAGCCGGAAGGCCCCATGACTGCTACGAATTCCCCGGGAAAAATCTTGAGCGAGACGCAGTCGAGCGCGTGCACCACGCTGTCGCCGACCTCGTAGCGTTTTTCCAGTTGATCCGTTTCGATAAGCGCCGTCATGCTAAAACCTCGGGCCGGGCGGGCCGGAGCGGGCCGACGTCTTTTTTGCATTGTCCCGGACTTCAACAATGACCGCCGAACCTTCCGTAAGATTGCCCGAGAGAACTTCCGTGAAACGGTTGTCGCTGATGCCGGTCGAAAGAAGGACCCTCCTGGGCTGAGTGTTTTCCAGCAGCCAGACGCCGGTTCCCCGCGGCGCTGCGGCTGCCGACTCTGGAGTTTGGATTTTAACGCGCAGGGCGGCATTGGGAATCCGCAGGATGTCTTTCTTGTCGGAAATGACAATCGACACATTGGCGGTCATGCCGGGTTTGAGCTTCAATTCGGGATTGTCCACCTTGACGATCACTTCATACGTCACGACATTGGAAACCGTGGTGGGCGCATTGCGGATTTCGGAAACGTTGCCCTGAAACGCCTGATCCGCATAAGCATCCACGGTGAAGGACACCGGCTGATCTGTCCGGATTCTGCCGATATCCGCTTCATCGACGCTTGTCACGATCTGCATTTTTTTCAGATCCTGGGCGATGGTGAAGAGCGTCGGCGTCTGGAAACTGGCCGCGACGGTTTGTCCCACGTCGATGCTGCGGGAGATGACTGTTCCGTTCACAGGAGAAAGAATCCGTGTATTGCGCAGGTTGGTCCGGGCGAGCTTCAACGCCGCCTGCGCCTGGTCAACCTGAGCGCGGGACGCCTTGACCTGCGCCAGCGCCGAAAGGTAGCTTGTTTCCGAGGCCTCGAGATCGCTTTTGGAGACGAAATTTTTTCCGTAGAGAACTTTGTTTCTTTCCCAGGCGTTTCGCGTATCGCGCACCGCCACTTCCGATTTTTCCAGGTTGGCCCTGGCCAACGAGAGGCTGGCTGCGGCCTGTTCCTCCTGGGCCTCAAACGAGGCGGGATCGATCTGGGCCAGGAGCTGGCCCTGGCGCACCGCCGAATTATAATCCGCAAAAAGTTGTTTGATGGTGCCGGAAACCTGCGTGCCGACGAGGACGGTGGTTACGGCGCTGACGGTGCCCGTGGCGCTCACAGTGGCGCGGATGTTCCCGCGCCCGACAGGCTCGGTGACGTACTGGGGCGCCGCGTTGTTCTTTGTGAAAAAGAAAAAAACCGCCGCAATCACGATCAGCAACGCAACGGCCGGAAGGATTATTTTTTTCATCTTTGCGCTCCCATGGCTTTTTCGAGTTCGGCCTCGGCGATTTTGAAATCGGACAGGGCGGAAATGTGCGTCATTTTGGCGTTGTTGAGTTTAATCATGGCATCCGTGATTTCGATGGAACTGCCCACGCCCGTGGCGTACCGTCCGCTGGCCAGTTCGAGGGTTTCCTCCGCTTGCCTTACGATCATCCGGCCGGCCTCAATCCGTTCGAAAGCCTCGTGGCGGTTGAGGTAGGCGGTCTGCACCTCCAGAAAGATCTTCTGCCGGAGCGATTCTTCATTGGCGCGAGCGATATCCAGATTAGCCCTGGCCTCATCCACGGCATATTTGGTGGAAAGTCCGGTAAACAGAGGGAAGGTGAGGGCGACGCCGACGGTCCAGGATCTGCCGATGGAGGTGTCGGTTCCCGAATAGCCGTAGTCGGCATTGCCGGAAAGAACGGGGAGATAATCTTTTTTGTTGAGATCGACGCTTCTTTCCAGAGCTTCCCGTTTCAGTCTCAAGGAAAGATAATCCGGACGGTTTTCATATGCCCGGTCCAGGGCCGATTCCAAGGACAGGTCCTGGGCTGCCAGGAAAAATTCTTCCCGGACATCATATTCGGGCGCGGCCGTTAGCCCCATGGCTGTGTTGAGATCCGCCCGGGTGACGCGCAGGCTGTTTTGCGCGGAGATGAGTTGGATACGCGCATTGGTAAGGTTGACTTCCGCGCTCGTCACATCGATTTTCGAATTCTTGCCCGTTTCAAAAAAGGCTTTGGCGATGTCCAAATGCTTTTGAAACTGTTTGACGGTTTCCTGCGCAACCGTGAGGCTCATTTTGGCTTTGTGCAGGGCGTAGAAAGCTGCCTTGACGCTCAGTACCAGCAGTCCGGCCGTATCCTGGTAATCCGCCTCGGCGGATTGTTTGGCAAGCTTCTGAATGTCCACCGCAGCGGCCGTTTTGCCGAAATCGAAGAGGGTCTGATTGAGGCTCAGCGCATTGGAGTAATAATTATACTGATCGGTTACTTGTGCGGTGGAGACGGGAGCGTTCCGGGAATAGCCGGACTTGAATGTAATCCGGGGATAAAAGCCTGAGCGCGCCTGGCCGACCCGGCTGTCGGACTGACGGATAACGCCCGCAGCGGCGGCGATTGCAGGATGATTGGCCAGCGCGATGTCGATACACTGCTGGAGCGTAAGGACATCGCCCGGTCGAATCGCGTCGGCAGCGGATAGATCGTAAGCGCTCAAAAATATTAAAATAACAATCAATAAAATCTTTTTTTGCATTTTTTTCAAACCAATGAGTCGGAACATTAACCTTTCTTTATCATAAGCGGACGATCGCCGAAATGCAAAACACCCTGCTACTGCAAAATTTGTTTTCTTTCTCGGTAAAACGTTTTTATCAAGTTTTATGCCAGAATAAGTGAATGACGTAAACCGATGCTTTTACGGCCATATACAATCATTAATGAAAACAATACTTTTATAATTTATATGTTTTGGGTAGAATCGGCGTATCGAAAAGAACCGGGTGGATAATATTTACCCACATCAATGATATTAAGTAATAGAAAGTTGGAATATGGAATAATATTCTTGAAAAAAAGACGGATATGTTTTATCAAACGCAACGTTAAGAAGGGAGTTTGTATGTCCAGCGAGTTCATGAACACAAAAGAAGTTGCCAGGTATCTGGATATTCATGAAAAACAGGTTTACATGCTGATCAAGGCCGGGAAAATTCCCTGCACGCGCGTGACGGGCAAATGGATATTTCCCGCTAAGATGATAGATGAGTGGATTGAAAAAAGCGCGCACGGCAGTCTTCAGCAGGCAAAGAAAAAGATCGACTCCATCGGCGGGTCGCTCTTGGCTGCAGGCAGTAATGATCCGGTGCTGGATATGCTTTTAACGGCAATTAAAAAGGAACATCCGGCCTTTAATATCTTTTCCGCCAGTACCGGCAGCATCAATGGTCTGGAAGCGCTCAATACGGGATTGACGGATATCGCCTTTTCCCACTTATACGATCCCGACACAGGCGAATACAACGTGCCGTATCTGAAGCAATACTGTCCCGACCATTCTCCGGTGGTGGTTAATTTGTTTTACCGCGAAATCGGCTTCCTGACGGCGAAAACCGCCGAAGAAAAATTTAAGGGATGGGAAAGCCTTGCCCGCAAACACATGCGGTTCGTCAACCGACAGCGGGGATCGGGCATCCGGATTTTCCTGGATTACGAGCTGAAAAATCGCAATATCCCCGGCGGGGATATTCCCGGTTACGATAATGAAGTATACACCCACTTTGAAGTGGGGCTGGCGCTGATCGCGGGAGAGGCAAAGGTCGGCATCGCGTCGGCCGCCGTGGCTAAAATTCTGGATCTGAACTTTTTGCCGCTGACCGGCGAGCGCTTTGACATGATTCTCGACAGAGACACGTTTTTCCGTCCGGAATTGCAGGCTTTTGTCGAAACTCTCCAATCGGAGCCGTTCAAAAAGCGCGTCGAGAAAATCGGAAATTACAATTTTAAGGATGCCGGAAAAATCCTTCATTCTTGAAAATTACGACTGGCGAAAGGAGTGTTTAGATGAGGGTTACTATTGGCAAAGGCTTAGTATTGCTGTTAGTGCTGTGGGCCTCTTTGGCCGTGGCCGCAGACGGAGACAAGTTTGTTTTCCTGTCCAGCACGATCGGTCCGATCGATTCGGGAATTGTCGGAACGCTGGAAGATCAATTTGAGAAGGAAACGGGCATCCGCGTGCGCCACGTCGGCGCGGGAACCGGCGCCGCCCTGAAAATCGCGACGAAAGGCCAGATTGATCTGGTGATGGCCCATGCAAAATCTCTGGAGGAGAAATTTATTGCCGACGGTTTCGGTACGGAAAGAATTCCCCTGATGTACAACGATTTTGTGATCGTCGGACATCCGGATGATCTTGCCGGCATTCGGGGCATGACGTCGGTCGGGGATGCTTTGAAAAGGATTCAGGACAGGGGCATGAAGTTCATCAGCCGCGGCGACAAATCGGGCACGCACGTTGCGGAAATGGAGCTCTGGAAGAAAGTCGGAGTGAAGCCGCAGGGCGCCTGGTACATCATTTACGAAAAGGGTGCGGAAGGAAACGTCTCGACGCTGAAATACGCGAATCGGCAGTCGGCATACACCGTGATCGACCGGGCCACTTATCTGTCATTGAAAGATTCCATCCGTCTGGTGGTTCTCGTGGAAGGCGACGAAGCTCTGCTGAATTTCATATCCTTGATTCCGGTGAATCCAAAGAAATTTCCCAACGTCAATCACAAGGACACAATGATGTTCGTCCAATGGCTGACCTCACCGGAAAAGGGACAGTTGATCATCCGTGATTTCGGAAAAGACAAGTACGGATCGGCATTGTTTTTTCCCAATTCCCGCCAATGGCAGGAAACCCACAAGAAATAACGAAAAAGGAGTCTTATGATGAAAATGTTCAAAAACAGCAAGACCGTTGCAGTTCTGATCGCTGCTTTTCTGCTTTTCGCTCTCGGGGCCTCGGATGTCTTGGCGGCCAACGCCGAGCCCAAGCAGAAAAACATCATTCTGGCAACCACCACGAGCACGCAGGATTCTGGTCTGCTTGACGTGCTGATCCCCATCTTTGAAAAAGAAACCGGTTATTTCGTAAAGACGATCGCCGTCGGCTCCGGCCAGGCCATGGCCATGGGACAGAAGGGCGAAGCGGACGTTCTTCTGGTTCATTCCCCCGACGCCGAAAAAAAATTCATGGAAGCAGGGAACGGGGTAAACCGCAGGCTCGTAATGCATAATGATTTTATCATCGTCGGGCCATCCGCCGATCCGGCGAAGATCAAGGGTCTGAAGTCCTCCGCCGAAGCGTTGAAGACCATCGCCAAAGCAGGCGCGCTCTTTTCGTCCCGCGGCGACAATTCCGGCACGCATGCCAAGGAAAAGGCTCTCTGGAAACAGACGGGGATCACTCCCGCCGGCCAGAAGTGGTATCAGGAAACGGGACTGGGCATGGGACAGACGCTAAATGTCGCATCGGAGAAGAAAGGCTACACGCTGGCGGACCGTGGCACCTACCTGGCCTTGAAAAAAAATTTGGGTCTGGATGTTCTGGTTGAAGGAGATGCGGCGCTGCTCAACATCTACCACGTGATTGAAATCAACGGTACCAAATGGCCGAAAGTGAACGCCGCGGGCGGCAGAGCCTTTGCCGACTTCATGGTGTCCAAGAAAACCCAGGGCATCATCAAAACATTCGGCGTCGACAAGTTCGGATCGCCGCTCTTCTTCCCCGATGCGGGAAAAAAGGTGGAGGATTTGGGAAAATAATGTAAAGGGGCAAGCGTCGTGAAGAATGGGGCGTCTGGCAAAAAGAAAGTTCAGCAATGGAGTTGATCGTACAGGGGATCGTTAAAGCGTTTGAGTTGCTTCTCAGCTTCGATCCTGAAGTTCTCGGCATTACCTGGCTGTCCCTGAAAATATCGGGGACAGCCACATTCATCAGCCTTTTCTTCGGCGTTTCCATCGGAACGGCGGTGGCGCTTACCACCTTTCCGGGGAAAAGACTGGTCATCAGTTTAATCAATACCGGCATGGGGCTTCCTCCCGTCGTTGTCGGTCTGTTTGTTACGATCATGATCTGGCGCAGCGGTCCTCTGGGATTCCTCGAAATCCTTTACACGCCTTACGCCATGATCATCGCTCAAGCCATCATCGCCACGCCGATCGTCATGGGCATATCGCTTGCCTCCATTCAAAACCTTCCGCCCAATCTCCGTCTGCAAATTCTTGCGCTGGGCGCAAGCCGGATGCAGATGGTGTGGGTTCTGATCAAGGAATCGAAGCTGCCTTTGCTGGCGGCTGTCATGGCAGGCTTCGGCGGCGTTATTTCCGAAGTCGGCGCATCCATCATGGTGGGCGGAAACATCAAAGGCTATTCCCGTGTGCTCACAACCGCCACGGTCATGGAAACCGGAAAAGGAAATTTCGACATTGCCATCGCTTTGGGCATTATCCTTCTCATTCTCGCTTTTCTGGTCAACCTTCTGCTCACCCACGTTCAACAGAGGCAGCGTCTCCGATGAACAGTATTATGACCGTGCAGAATTTGCTCGTCCGGCGGGGCGGCGTTACCGTCCTCGATATCGAAGAGATGAGCGTCGAAGCCGGCAGGGTACTTGCCCTGATCGGCCCCAACGGAGCGGGCAAGTCAACGCTCCTTTTGACCATGGCCGGGCTTTTGAAACCGGACCGGGGAAGAATATTTTACCGAGGCGTCCCCGTCGATACCGGCGCCCGGCGGTCGGAAATGCGCAAGAGCGTTTCCGTCGTGTTCCAGGAGTCGCTTTTACTCAACACGTCCGTCTATAAGAACGTAGCGCTGGGCTTGATGTTCCGGCGCCTGACGACCGGCGACATCCGGAAAAACGTTGAAAACGCCCTGGCTTATTTCGGCATCAGCGCTCTGGCCGGCCGCTCAGCAAAAACGCTTTCCGGCGGAGAGGCGAAGAGAGTGTCGCTGGCGCGCGCCTTTGCCCTGAAACCGGAGTTGATTCTGCTTGACGAAGCGTTCAATTCGCTGGATCCTCCTACACGCGAAACGCTCATTGACGATCTGCGGCACATTCTCGAAGAAACGAAAATCACCGCCGTGCTGGCGCTGCATGACCGCGAGGAAACGCTGCGCATGGCCCAGGACGTGGTTGTCCTCGCCGACGGCGGCATTCTCCAGTCGGGAACGACCGCGCAGATCTTCAACCAGCCGGCCTCCGAATTCGTAGCCGGCTTTGTCGGCACGGAAACCATCCTCGAAGGAACGGTGCGCAACAACCGGAACGGTTTGCTGGAAATTGCCGTAGCGGACAAAATGATCGAGGCGGTGGGTGACTTTTTGCCGGGGAAAGCCGTTTTCTGCTGCATCCGACCGGAAAACATCACCGTTTCGGACGCTCCTCAGGATAAAAGCAGCGCCCGCAATGTTTTTGAGGCCAAAATACAGAAAATTGTTCGTCAGGCTTTTTTTTATAAAATGATCCTGGACTGCGGATTCGTCGTGGTCGCTTACATCACCGTATCCTCCTGTGAGGATCTGCGTCTGTGCGAAGGATCTTCCGTTGCCGTTTCCTTCAAGGCCACGGCCGTTCACGTCATGCCCCGTGAACGGTAATCCGTTATTTCAGCGCTCTGTTTCTGTCATGAAACGGTTGGCTTATGGCGAAAAAAGGATTATACAGTAAGCCCTCCGCACTGCGGAAATCCGGGAGCACACACAGAAGAGGTGACGGTTATTTTCAACTACAGGCTTTATTTGCAGAAAATTAGTGAAGGGCAAAAAGGGCTCAATCCCTTTCTCGATCATTTCGGCGTGACGGTCAGCGACTTGAAAGACGGGGAAGCGCGTCTGCGGATGCCGGTACGCCCGGAATATCTGCAGGGGGCAAAAATCATGCAGGGCGGGCTGATCGTAGCGCTGGCGGATGAAGCGATTGCCCATGCGATGATGACGCAGCTGGATTCCGGCGAAGGGCTGACGACCATCGAACTCAAAAGCAATTTTCTTTCAGGCATTGACGCCGGTCATCTCAACGCCGAGGCGAGCGTCTTCAAGAAGGGCGGAAGCCTGATGATCGGCGATTGTCTGGTCACGGACGATGCGGGAAAAGGCATCTGTCGGGTGTCCGCGACATTCATGCTGCTTAAGAAAAAGTGACAAAGCTGCCTTTTCTCTGAATCATAAAAAAGCCCCCTGTTTTCTCAAGCAGGGGGCTTTGGTCTTTTTCTAAGACCTGCGTTTATTCGGATGCGAAGCGCAAGTCAACGCGACGGTTGAGGCTGCGTCCTTCCGTCGTATCATTGGATGCAACCGGCTGTGTATCGCCCAAAGCTTTCACTTCCACCTTGATGTCATTGCCCAGGCCCATTTTATTCAGGGCGGCCACAACCTTGCTCGAACGCTCAATGGACAAAAGCAGGTTGGCCGACTTGCTCCCGGCAGACGTGTCGGAATGTCCGTCAACCATCAGAACGCCCTTTTTCCCTTTTATCTGGGAGAAGAATCTGCTCAATTTGGCCCGCTGCAGAGCGTTCAGACTTGCGCCGCCGGCTTCAAAATAAAGGGATTCGGAAAGGCCGGCTCCTGATGCTTCAGCATTCCTCGCGGACGCCGCCGCCCTGGCCGGTTCCGGCATTCTGGCTGCGGAGGCGACCGGGGCCGCCGCTTCTTTCCTGACCGCAGGCGGCGCCGGCAATGCTTTTGCGTCAGCAGGAGCTGCTGCCGATGCGGCTTTTACCTGTTTTGCCGCCAGCGCTCTTTTTTCTGCGCAGGCTTTTCGGGAGGCGAACTTTACACCTTCCGGCAGTTTCCCCGGGGAGGGCTCACCTTTTTCCGCCGGCGTCTCGACGGATGACGGTGAAGCCGTTTCCGCAGCCGCCGGAGACTGAACAGCGGCCGTTGCCGGCACAGCCACGGTGCTTCGGACGATGACGATTCGGTTATCCGGGGCATCTTTGCTCGAGGACCACAGTTCGTTGTCTTCTTCTATATAAAACTTCCAGTCCACTTCCTGCGCATTGGGCTCAATCACCCACGCGCAGCAGGTTTTATTGATTAAAACCGGTTGCGCAGCAGGCGTTTTGGGCGGAGCCTTTTCTTCCTGAAGACCGTTGAGCTCTTCGCGCGAGGGAAGGCGCCAGTCGGAATATCCACCGATGTTGAGGCTTTTAACAGTGGTGATTACATTGACGGCTGTGATGTCGGAAACCGGGTGAATGTACCACAGCAGATCCGTTTTGGTGTCGATGACCGTTCCGTCTTTCAACTGCTGAAACCGAACCTTGATCGGTTCGCTTAAAACAAGGCTCTGTCCTTCCTCCAGCGTTTTGATTTTTCTGGTGACTTTCGATCTCCATTTGTCGGACAGGATCGCCAGCGTGTAATCGGAAACGGGAGCGAGCCCAGACAACTTGAAGACGCCGTCCGCGCCGGTTTTGGTTTCAAACTGTTCGTATCCCTGCGTCGGCTGGACCTGCTTGAAAATCAGAGAAACCCCCGGCACAGGTTTTCCCTTGCCGTCGACAATCTTGCCTTCAACGCCGGCCGTCTTGTCGCCGCAACCGAATAAAAACATGCTGATCAAAATAACAAATAATGAGCGATACAAGATTTTCATGATGAATACTCCTTATTCAAGGTTGATTTGAACAACATTTTATAGTGCCTGATTGAAATCTGCGTAAACATTGCATAATGTTAAAAATTATTCAATAAAAAAAATCGAAAAGAGAGGCTGGCAAGTTGCCGGTCACAAGAGGAATTCCTTCACCCGTTGATTCCGGTACGCATTTTTGAAAAAAAAGTTCTGGCCTCCTTGTTTATCATCCTCGCAAATTGAGGATAACGCGATCCGCCGCCGTGCAAAAATGATCGTCGTCCCGCCTGTTGACTTCTTATACGTCCAGCAGGCCCTCCACCTCGCGCCGGATGGTGTCAAGACGATCGGCCGACGAGGCTTCAAACCGCAGGACGATGACCGGTTGGGTATTAGAACAGCGCACCAGCGCCCAGCCGTCCGGGAAAGGAACGCGGACGCCGTCAATATCGATCATGCCCGGTGTAGAGCGGTAGCGCTCTTTGATCTTTTCCACGACCGCGCATTTTTTGTCGTCCGGACAGTCCACCCGGATTTCCGGCGTGGCAAAGGTTTTCGGAGTGTCCGCAAGCAGCTCGCTTACGGAGGAATTCGTTTGGGAGAGGATTTCCAAGAGCCGAAGCGCGGCGTAAATG
The DNA here is from genome assembly GCA_012729055.1 of Deltaproteobacteria bacterium. GTDB lineage: Bacteria > Desulfobacterota > Syntrophia > Syntrophales > Smithellaceae > UBA8904. The sequence goes on along the minus strand of JAAYDW010000047.1, from coordinate 20,866 downwards.
GCGTCGTCGTAGCCGAAATACCGGTCGGCGAAAAACAGGTGGCCGCTCATCTCGCCGCCCAAAAGAGCGTTTTCCTCTTTCATCTTGGCCTTGATCAGCGAATGTCCGGCTTTCCACATGATGGGCCGGCCGCCGGCCTGCCGGATGCCGTCGTACAGAACCTGGGAGCACTTGACTTCGCCGATGACGGTCGCTCCGGGGGATTCCTTCAAAATGTATCTGGCAAACAAAAGCAGCAGCTTGTCTCCCCAGATGATTTCGCCTGTGTTGCTGATAACGCCGAGGCGGTCGGCGTCCCCGTCAAAAGCGATGCCCAGGTCCGCTTTGGTTTCGGCGACGGTCCGGATCAGAATCTGCAGATTGTCTTCGACCGTGGGATCGGGAAAATGATGCGGAAAACGGCCGTCCGGATCGCAGTAAATGCAGGTGACCGTGCAGCCCAGCTTTTCAAGAAGCGGCAGAGCGAACTTTCCGCCGACGCCGTTGCCGGCGTCCATCACAACGTTGAGCTTTCTCGTGATCTTGACGTTCTTGAAAAGAAAGTCGGAATAAGCGCCGGCAATGTCCCGGAACTGCGTCTTTCCCGAACCGCTGCGGTAGGCCTCTGCTTCCATGATTTTTCTCAGTTCCTGAATCTGTGCGCCGTAAATGGAGTCGTAGCCGATGCAGATTTTGAAGCCGTTGAATTCCGGAGGATTGTGGCTGCCCGTGATCATAACGCCTCCGCCCGCGCCGCAGTGACGAATCGCGAAGTACAGCATCGGCGTCGCGCACAGGCCGATGTCAATCGTATCGATTCCCGCGGCATTGAGTCCGCGGATCAGGTACTGCCGGTAGTCGGCGGAGCTCAGACGGCAATCGCGTCCCACCGTCATGATCTGTACGTTATTTTGAGCCGCATAGGTGCCGATGGCGCGGCCGAGGTCGACAATGAAGTCTTCATTCAGGTCCCGGTCAACAACGCCGCGGACGTCGTATTCGCGAAAAACATGGGGATTCATAAGCTTCTCCTCAAAACGTAATCGTGGCGCCGGATGCGCCGCCGGCGATGGGTTCTTCTATCGGATTGCGCGGGGCCTGTCAATAAACAAAGGCTTCCCGGTCCCGTCAGCAAAGCAGTTGCACAATGTCCGGCGCCCGGGAAAAAACAGCGTCTGCCCCCGCGCGCAGAAAGTCCTCTCGCTGAAAGCGGCCCGTCAACACGCCCGCCGCCGCGGTCCCGGCATTGCGTCCGGTTTCAATGTCGATCGGATGATCGCCGATCATGATCGCAGAGCTTGCGCTGCCGCCCAGCCGGGCCAGCGCAAGCGTGATCTGTTCGGGGTGCGGCTTGACGCGCGTCACGTCGTCGCGGCTGACAACCACACAACAGTACGCGCCGATGTCCGGGAAAACCGTTCGCACCGCCCGGGCGCAGTTGCGCGTAATGATTCCCGCGCGGATGCCGTGTCCGGTGAGCGCGGCAAGCAGGTCCCTGGTGTTTTCGAACAATTCTCCTTCCCGGGCCGCTCTTACTTCGATATCTTCCAGAAGGCCGAAAGCCTCGGCTTTAAAGCGCTGCGATGGGCCGCCGCCCAGGAGGGCGGACGCTTCGGCGATGAGCTCCAGAACGTAGGTCTCGCTGAGCGTCCGGGGGGCAATGCCGTATCGGGCAATCAGTTCGCAAACGCCGCTGCGCATTCGGGCGAAATCGATATTCAGTTCGGCAAGGGTTCCGTCAAAGTCGAAAATGACCGTATCGATCCGTTTGTCGTTGAGAGACAAAAAGCCCATTTCAGGAACGCCTTCCCGTCGCATAGGTGGGCGACAACACCCGGCGAACCGTTCGGACGGGCGAAATGTCCGGAAAGGATTCCGGATACACCAGTTTGAGGAAATTGGTGACGATGTAAAAGGTCGCTCCCCATAAAATGTCGTTTTGGCCGTTTCCGTCGGGAAGGACCAGTCCGGGGAATTTGACTTGGTAGCGCGGATCGGCGCTGCCCGGCTCCGATTCGATTTCCACCAGAGCATAAGACGATCTTTCGAAAAAACAGCGCAGGGGAATTTCGAGAACTTTCTCCACCTCGCCGCTAAACTGAAAAGAATAAGGTTCCCTGACCAGAGCGACGAGCGGGAAAATCGTCCGGGCAAAATACGCGAGCGAGTAAGAGGGCAGGGCGCCCAGATACGCCACATTGAGCGGGCTTAGACCGATTTCCTCCCAGGCTTCGCGCAGGGCGTTCATCAGAAAAAGGCGAACGAGCCCAAGCGTCTGTTCGTCCCGGCCGGGAAGCGCGTCGAGCGCCCGGCCGTCCGCGGCGCGGATGATCCCCGTTTTCAGCAAAATGTGTCCGAGCATCTCATCCGTCTTGCGCTCCAGCATTCCTCCCGGACAGCTGATGTCTCCGGCTTGCGCGACCGTTTCCGAGCGTTTGATCAGTTGAAAGACATATTCGGAATTCCGGTAGCTCAAGAGCACCACGACGCCCGCCGCCAGATGCCGTCCGCCTTCGGCGTTGGAACGAACAATCGAAAGATGCTTTTCGCTATAATCGAGCGGCGTGGCCTCCAGACGCCGCAGGACATGGAGCGGAAACGCATCTTTTTGGCCGAGCAGCCGCAGGTCCATTTCCGTCATTTTCCCAAGGCCTCGGTAATCCGGTCGTTGTACCAGCGGCGGTACGGAAACAGGTCGATAAAGCCGCAATGGCCGCCGAACTTCTGCCGGGACACGGTCAGAAAGCGGTTGCCGGCAAGCGCCAGGAAATCCTCGGCGGGAATCACCGGATCGTCTTGCGCGATGAAGATCCTGACCGGCACGCCGAGGTCGCGGAAGGATTTTTTCGTGAGTGTGTACAGGCGGAAATAATCCCGGTAGGAGGGAAATTCCGGAAAGTAGGTCATGACTTTTTCGGTCAGCGCGAGACAGGTATCCGCGTGCAGCATTTTTGTAAAGTTATACTTCTGGGGATAAAGCCGCTGCTTTTTTTTCAGGGAGCGGCGCCATTTTTTGAGAAAGTATTTCCGGTAGAATCCCGGCCCACCGTCGATGGCCAGCGTTGTCTTGTAGGGATCGAGCGGGGGGCTTATGGCAAACACCTGCCTGAGACCGCGGATCGGTTTTTCGGAGTGTCGGATGGCGATGCGCAGGGCAAAATTGGCGCCCAGGGAAAAGCCCATGAGATAGACGGAGGATTCCGCGGCGCTTGCGGCCAGCGCGTTTACCGCGTCAAACGTTTCATCGAGCAGCGCTCCGTGAAAAAGGCCTTCATTGAGGTGATGCGATTCGCCGTGGTCGCGCAGATTGAGACGGGCCACGGAAAAACCCCGGCTGTAAAAATGGGCGCCGGCGGCCAGAACGTAGGCCGACGAGGAAGAGCCTTCCCAGCCGTGCAGGATGATGATCAGACCGCGGGAGGCCGGATGGGGCGAGACATGGGCCAGCAGCCGGGACCCCGCCGCCGTCTCAAGAATTATTTCCTGTGACCGCTCGAGAAGAAAACGATGCGGCCCGATCAACAGGCGCGCGGAGGCCATGATCGATTGAAGATGCCGGTTTTTCAGAAAAGACCGGGGCAGGAATGCGCTGTTTTCAGTGGATTCGGTGATCATGATTTTTTTAGAAAACCCCGCCCACAATACCGGGCGGGGTTGGAAATTCTGGTGGCGGTGCAGGGAATTGAACCCCGGACACTACGGATATGAGCCGTATGCTCTAACCAGCTGAGCTACACCGCCTCTGGAGGAAGATTTTATTTGCTTTCCCCCCAAAAAGTCGTTTGGGGCGAGGGCGCCAGCATTGCTTCTGGCGACACCGCCCGGACGCTATACCGAAGAGTGGAGCGTTTGTCAATACCTATTGCGGCATCTCGAGCTCATAGACCACAATGACGCTCCGGTCGGTGAGCGCCGCGCCGGTGGATTGCATCAACGCCAGGACGATTTCCGGCTGGCCGTCGTTGTCGATGTCCTTAAACGCATAGTCGGCGACATAGCCGTTGATTTTCTTGGTCCGCCAGTTTTCCGCCATTCCCAGCCCGTCCCATTCCAGGTTGTATATTTCGCTGGAGGTGAACAGCTTGAGATTTTTGAAGATGCGCCCCACGGCGGACAAATTCTTGACAATGATCAGCTCTTTCTTGCCGTCCTTGTTGGTGTCGAAAGAGAGGATGCGCAGATTGGCGAAGGCGCTCGTTTCCAGGTTGGCGTCGCTGGGCTTCTGCTTGTCGATATTGGCGATGTAATTGTTACTGCCGCCGTAAGTGGTATCGCTTCTCCAGAGCAGTTCGTCCGGCGAAAAACCGAAAGACAGGATCCGGGTCATCGGTTTATCGGTGGGTGTGATGACGCAGAGATAGTCCAGTTCGTCGAGCGCAATGATTTTTTCGCTGGCGCCGGAGCCGAGTGTATCCATGGTCAGGCCGTATATCGACAGCCCCAGGGGAATTTTCATTTTTTCGGCAGAAACGTATTCGCCGTTTCGCCACACGATCTCGTAAATCTGCGTCTCGAAGACATTATCCATACCGTACGTCTGTCCCAGCAACAGCGGCAGGTCCGGCGTCGTATCGATGACCCGCAGAAAATAACGGATGTTCGAGGCAATGGTTTTATAGTCCCCGTCCTTATATTCCAGGACAAAAGACGTGAGCAGCCGGTCGTTGAGCGCCGTGACGAAGATTTCCGGAACACCGTTTTTATTGATGTCCGCCACGTCTACGGCAACATAGTTCAGGTAGGATTTGCCGTTGATTGTTTTGAGCAGTTTCAGATTTTCCCGTTCTTTCAGATAAATATAGACATTGTTCCTGTCAATCACCACCACTTCATTTTTCCCGTCTCCGTTTACGTCGCCGATAGCCATGCCCTTGAATTCCGTTTTCACCATTTGACTCATCCAGAATCCCCGGCGTTTGACGGGATCGGTGGAGTCGATGAATTCCGGATTGATCATGGAGGTCAGCGTTCCTTTTCGGCCGCCTTTCTTCATTCCGGCAATGATCTGGGCCTCACGGGAAATGCCCGGAGCGGGCGGAGGCACCGCGGCGGGACTTGTAGGCGTTGCCGGAGCGACGGACGGCGCGGGCGCGGCGGCCTGCGGCGTCGTTCCCAGAATGTGCGCGACGATGCGAGAGGAAAAATCATTGATTTTCGGAATCACCTCGTCGAGGGTCTGGGACTGCGAGAAGATGGCGACGTCCGATTTCCCTCCCGTGATGTCGATCAGTTTGCCGTCAATGCTGATACTCGATCCGATCTTGGTGATGCTGCCCCAGACGACATAATCGGACTTCAACTGTTGTCCGATTTTTTGCGCGTCGGACAGGTTCAGTTCCTTTGCCCCCGATTTTCTGAGAACGTCCCGGACAATCTCCGCGCCGGTCACGTCGATTTTACCCGGCACGGCGATCCGGCTGGTCAGCATTTGCCCGACGCCCTCGCGGACATAGTCCAAATTTTCCGCGCTGTGTATCGTGAAAGGCAGTACCGTGACCGCATACTTTTCCTTGGCCCAGACCGTCGCGGCCGCAAGAAAAACCACGAGCAGACAAACGAACACCAAAAAACTTTTTTTCATTTTATTCTCCCGTTTAGAGTCTCGTCGATACTTAAGACGGGTTTTCTAGCATTAAAAAAACGATTATTCAAGGCGGTTTTGATTCCCGTCCTTATCCCGGAACGACGTAAAGTAAAACGGCAAAGAAATGACAGATGCTGCCGGCCAGAACAAACAAATGCCAGATGGCATGATTGAAAGGCAGTTTTTTCCACGCGTAAAAAATGACCCCCAGAGAATAAGCCAGACCGCCTGCCACCAGAAAAGCCAAGCCGCCCGCGGGCAGGGCCTCCAGCAGCGGCTTGATGGCCAGAATAATGATCCAGCCCATGAGAACGTAAGCGATCGTGGAGACGATCTGAAAACGGTGGATGAAGAAAATTTTAAAAAGCACGCCCAGCACGGCCAAAAGCCAGATGACGCCAAGCAGCGTCCAGCCGAGCGCGCCGCGCAGCGTAACCAGCAGAAAAGGCGTATAGGTTCCCGCAATTAATAGGTAAATACAGGAATGATCGAAAATTTTTAGAACCCGCTTGACCCGGGGCCGCAAAATGCCGTGATACAGCGTTGAAGCGGTGTACAAGAGAATCAGCGTGACCCCGAAAATTGTGCAACTGACGACGTGCACCGTACCGCCGGACAGGCTGGAAAAAAAGATCAGCAGGACCAGAGCGGCGATGCTTAATAATATTCCCGCCCCGTGTGTGATGCTGTTGAGCACTTCTTCGATGAAGCTGTAGGGTGTCTCCTGTGAACCGACCATAAATACGCCTTCTTTTCGGATGACATACGTGCAGAAGCGTTGTTTGTCAACAGTTTCCTTCGGAAATACGAGGCCATATCCGAGGACTTTTCCTTGACAACCCGCAATGATACGGATAAAAAACGAAAAAAAGTTGCGCCGGAAGGGAGCGGAGTCGAACCATGAGATCGTACGTTGTTGTTTCCACCATGGGGCAGGATCGACCCGGCCTGGCCCGGGAGATCGCGGAATTTTTTACAGCGCGCGGCATCAACATTGAGCGCTCCCGCGGCTGCGTCCTGGGTGATGAATTCGGCATGATCATTCTGACGTCGGGAAAAACGGAGGACATCGAACGCCTGATCGCCGATCTGGACAGCCTGCGCGCCAAAACGAAGCTGGATATCCACGTCCGTAAAACCAAAGCGCCCGGCCACCGCGATGTCCTGCCGTCCATTCCCTACAAACTCATCGCCACCTCCATCGATCATCCGGGAATCATCCACCAGATCTGCCGGGCCCTGCAGAGCCGGAAAGTCAACATCGACGACCTTTCCACCAACGTGGACAACAATCCGATCACCGGCGCCAACACCTTTCAGATGATGTGCTATTTTTCCCTGCCGCCCGCCGTGAAAATTCTCGACCTGAAAAACGATTTCAACCGCATCAGCGACGAGTACAACATCGATATCCGTTTTGACGCCGTTCTGAACAAATAACATCATGCCGAAAAGCAAAGCACACAGACGGGAAATAAAGCTTACGCCGATCGTGGACATTGCCGCCGCAATCGGCCTGGGCGAAGAGGATCTGGAACTTTACGGCCGCTACAAGGCCAAAGTGCGACTGGAAGCCATCCGGAAACTCGAAAAGCGTGAAAACAGCGCGCTCATCCTGGTTTCCGCCATGACTCCGACTCCGGCCGGCGAAGGAAAGACCACCGTCTCCATCGGACTGGCGCAGGCGCTGGCCCGAATCGGCAAGTCCGTAATGGCGGCGCTGCGTGAACCGTCACTGGGACCCGTTTTCGGTCTCAAAGGCGGCGCGACGGGGGGAGGGCTGTCCCGCGTCCATCCGGCGGAGGACATCAATCTGCATTTCACCAACGACTTCCCGGCGGTGGAAAGCGCGCACAATTTGCTGTCTGCCGTGCTGGACAATTCCATCTTCCATGGAAATCCGCTGAATATCGATCCCCGTAAAGTAACCTGGCGCCGGGTTCTGGATGTGAACGACCGGTCGCTGCGGGATATTGTCATCGGCCTGGGCGGGTCCGCCAACGGCGTGCCCCGGGAAACCGGATTCGACATTGTTCCGTCGAGCGAAATCATGGCTATCCTCTGCCTGTCGCAATCCTATGAAGAGTTGAAGGAGCGGATCCGCCGCACACTGGTCGGTTTTACCTACGACGACCGGCCGGTTGTCGCCGGCGATCTGCGCGCGGAGGGCGCCATAACCGCTCTTTTGAAATATGCCCTCTGGCCCAACCTGGCGCAGACGACGGAAGGCGTGCCGGCCGTCATTCACGGCGGTCCCTTTGCCAACATCGCCCAGGGTACCAACAGCATTATCGGGACGGACCTGGCGCTGAGACTGGCGGATTATGTCGTCACCGAGGCGGGATTCGGCTTTGATCTGGGCGCAGAAAAATACTTCGATATCGTCGCGCCCTACGGCGGTCTGAATCCGCGGATTGTCGTGCTCGTCGCCAGCGTCCGGGCCCTGAAATATCATGCCGGCATCGCCCGGGAGGCCCTGGATCGGCCCAATCCGCGCGCGGCCGTCCTGGGCATGGCGAATCTGCGCAAGCACTATGAAAACATCGACAAATTCCAGGTGCCCTGCATTATCGCGCTCAACCGTTTCCCGTCGGATACGGAAGAAGAAATCCGCGCGGTGGTGACGGCGGCGGAAGACGAAGGAATGAACATCTCGCCGGTGGATATTTTCCGTCTGGGCGGAGCAGGCGGCGTCGAACTGGCCGGGAAAACCGTCGAGCTCATCGCACGGGCGCCGGGGAAGTTCAAGCCGCTCTACGACTGGACACTGCCGGTGGAGGATAAAATCTTCAAGGTGGCCAGTGAAATTTACGGCGCCGTCTCCATCGACTACCAGCCGCAGGCCAGGCGTCATCTCGATCTCATCCGGAAAACCGGCTACGACAAGCTGCCGGTCTGCATCGCCAAAACTCAGCAGTCTCTGTCCGACAATCCCGGTCTCCTGGGGCTCCCGAGCGATTTTATCGTCACCGTGCGCGAAATCAAAATTGCCTCCGGCGCCGGATTTCTGATTCCCATCACCGGAGAAATTCTCCGGATGCCCGGACTTTCCAGGACTCCGGCGGCCCTGAATATCGATATTGACGACGCCGGACGCATTACCGGCATCGTCTGAAAGCCATCCGGATCCGATAACTTCTTGACAGTTTTTTTCCCTTTCATGTATGATGCTTACAGATAAGTTGATGCCAGGAACCAACCCTCGAAAAAGGCTGTTGCAGAGAAACGCCATCTCTTTATCATACTTATTTCAGGCGCGCGGAGTGCCTTCAGGGCACTGAAAAGTTAATTTGTGGATTTAAAAACGAAGAGGTACTCACTTGCATATGGACAAAGCCGTATTGACGTACAACAACCAAATACATGAAATGCCGATCCGGGAAGGGACGGAAGGAGAAAAAGCCATCGACATTTCCAAGCTGAGACAGGCCACAGGCCTGATCACGCTGGATGTCGGTTATCAAAACACCGGCTCCTGCACGTCCGCGATCACCTTTATCGACGGCGACCGCGGAATTTTGCGCTACCGGGGCATCCCCATCGAGGAGCTGGCGGAGAAGGCCAGCTTTTCCGAAGTTGCCTACCTGCTGATTTACGGCAATCTTCCGAACAGGCAGGAACAGCAGGCCTTCTCACAACTCTTGACGCAGAATTCCATGATTCACGAAGAGATGCTGCGGTTCTTTGACGGATTTCCGCCGACCGCCCATCCCATGGCGATTCTGGCCACCATGGTGAACTCCATGTCCGTTTACTACACGGACTACTACACGGAGGACTTTCAGGCCGAGACGTTCGACCTGATGGCCGCATCGCTGATTTCCAGAATCCGTACGATAGCGGCTTATTCCTACAAGCACAGCATCGGCCAGCCGCACGTCTATCCAAAACGCGATTTGAAATACGCGTCCAATTTTCTCTACATGATGTTCGACTCGCCGGTGAATCCGTATGTCCCGGACCCGGATATCGAAAGGGCCCTTTCCACGCTGCTCATCCTGCATGCCGACCACGAGCAGAACTGCAGCACGTCCACCGTGCGATTGGTGGGCAGCAGCATGGCCAATCTGTACGCATCCGTCTGCTCGGGCATCTGCGCGCTGTGGGGGCCGCTGCACGGCGGCGCCAACCAGAAGGTGATCGAGATGCTCGAAGAGATCCGAAGAGACAAACTCTCCATCCGCAGCTGCATTGAATCGGCCAAAGACAAGACGAGCAAGTTTCGCCTGTTCGGATTCGGACACCGGGTTTACAAAAATTACGATCCGCGGGCCAAGATTCTGAAGAAATACTACGAAACCATCTTCGAAAAGAATAATTATGAGGATCCGCTGATCAACATCGCCATGGAACTTGAAGACGCAGCGCTCAAAGACGACTTCTTCGTTGAGCGGAAGCTTTATCCCAACGTCGATTTTTACAGCGGCATTCTGTACCGGATGATCGGCATTCCGACCAACATGTTCACCGTCATGTTCGCCATCGGCCGGCTGCCGGGCATGATCGCGCAATGGAAGGAAATGCACGATACCAACCCGCTGAAAATTGGACGCCCGCGTCAGATTTACACGGGCAGCACCCTGCGGCACTATGTGCCCGTGGAGCAGCGGTAGGACTTCACGGAATGCGGCCGGGAAAAAGCGAAAATTTTTTTCTTGACATTTTCCGGCTATTTGCCTATAGAGCGGCGCACGTAAGGACGAATCATGATTAAAAAACAGATAACGAACCAGGCAGCTTTCTTTTTCTTTTACTTTTTTAGCTTTAACGGCTTCAAGGGCTGCCTGGACGTGTCATGACCAATCGATAAGGGAAATGAAACCGTGGGCAGATGAAAATTTGCCCACGGTTTTTTTTTGTTCTGAATTTAAAAAAGAAGGGGGACGGAAGATGAAAAAATGGGGAAGAACATTACTTACGCTGGGCGTTGCCATACTGCTGGCGGCGGTACCGGCGGCGGCCCAGAACAAAACGATCAAGGTCGGCGCGGCGATCAACCTCACCGGCCCGGCGTCGAGCTGGGGTAAATTTCACGAGAAAGGGCAGCGCGATTATTTCCAGTATGTCAATGATGTCAAAGGCGGCGTGGCCGGCCACAAGATTGTCATGATCACGGTGGATACGGCCTATAAGGTGCCCGAAGCGCAGGCGGCCGTCCGGAAATTCGTCATGCAGGACAAGGTCGCAATGATTGCCACGTGGGGCGCCGGGGAAGGACTCGCGGCCAAGCCGATCATCCAGGAGTACAAAGTGCCGACCATCAACTATTCCACCAGTTGGGAAATTCTGGAAAAGCCGATCGATTACATGTACCTGCCTTTCGGAAGCTACAAGATGGACTGCTTCGCCGTGCTGGAGTACATCAAAGCTGTTCATCCGGGCAAGGACGCCCCAAAAGTCGGCCTTCTCACCTACAACAACGCCTACGGACGCTCCATTCATGCGCCCAGCAAGGAATACGCGGCCAAACTTGGCGTTGACCTCGTCGCCGTCGAGGAGTTCCCGCCGCGAACGGTCGATCTCAACACAGAACTCTTGCGCCTGCAGAAAGCCGGCGCCGCCTACATCTTCATCCAGATGCTGCCTTCCGCTATCATTACCGCTTTCAAAAGCGCCGACCGCATCAAATACAATCCGCTGTTTCTGGGAACCTGGACGTCCACCGACCCTGATTTCTTCAAAATGGGCAAGGGTCTGATCCGCGACCGCCTCGTCATGCAGTTTCCCGGCGGCCTGCCTTCGGACAAAGCCAAAGGAATGGAAATCATGAAAGAGCTGTGGAAGCGGTATCGAACCGTCCAATCGTTCGACGCGGCTTACTGGGAAGGGGTCGTGGTCGGTATGATCATGGAAAGAGCGTTCCTGCGCGCCTATGAAAAGTCCAAAGCCATTACTCCGGCCTCAATCAACGCCGCGCTCGAATCCATGAACAAGGAAGATTTCGGCGGACTGGTCCCGCCGGTGAGCTTCAGCAAAACCAATCATGAGGGATCTTTCACCGCGCGCATGGTCAAAGTGAAAGAAGACGGAACCTATATTCCCTTGACAAATTTCTATATTCCGGGGAAAGACAAGATCAAACTGGTGAAAAAATAAGCGTGTGCGGGAATGCCGGCGCTCCGGCATTCCCGACGCAACAAGCTCTCTGGGAAAGCCCCAGGCTGAGGTCTTCATGAAAGCATTCCGCAGCCGGCCGTCGATCATGATCAACCGGCCCGACGAAGAGAAAAAAGCTGAACTGGTAATCCGCGACCTGCGCCTGAGTTTCGGCGGGGTGGTGGCGGTCAAAGACGTGGATCTGACCGTACACACCGGCGAACTGACGGCGGTGATCGGCCCCAACGGCGCCGGAAAAACCAGTCTGCTCAACTGCATCACCGGATTTTACCGGCCGCAGCAGGGGCAGATTATCTTTAACGGCAAGGATATCACCCACCTCCATACGCATCAGCTCGTCGGCGTCGGCATCGGCCGGACGTTTCAAAACATCGAGCTGTTTCCCGGCATGACGGTTCTTGCCAACATGACACTGGCCCGGCATATCCATTGCCGGTACAGCTTCTGGCGCTCCTGCCTTTTTTCGCCGAAGGTCCGGCGGGAAGAGATCCGCCACCGTCAGATTCTCGAGGAAATCATCGATTTTCTGGAAATGCAGTCGATTCGCAAGCAGACGGTCGGCTCTCTGCCTTACGGCATGATGAAGCGCGTGGAACTGGGCCGGGCGCTGGCCCTGGAGCCCAGGCTGCTCATCCTGGACGAACCTTTTGCCGGCATGAACCTCGAGGAAAAGGAAGATATGGTGCGGTTTCTGCTCGAGCTCAACGGCCGTTGGGGATTGACCATGATTCTGGTCGAACACGACATGTCGATTGTTATGAGCATTTCCCGGCGCGTGATGGTGCTGAATTTCGGCGAGAAACTGGGGGAGGGCAGTCCCGAGGAAATCAGCGCCAATCCCGAAGTGATCAAGGCATATCTGGGCGACGCCCGGAACATCGAATAAAGAAGGCGTAAGACAGTGGATAAGGCGAATTCCCGGCACACAAAAAAGAACGCGGCCACGCTGCCGCAGCTGCTCGCGCAAAACGCCGCGGCGTATGGCGACACGAAGACGGCCATCCGCGAAAAAGCCTACGGGATCTGGCAGAAATACACCTGGAACGATTATTATACGTTTGTCAAAGAAACCGCCGCCGGCTTTGCCGCCCTGGAAATGCGGCGGGGCGACAATCTGTGCATGATCGTCAACAATTCGCCGGAGTGGCTTTTTTCCGAACTGGGCGCCCATGCGCTGGGCGCGACCACACTGAACCTTTTTACCTCCTCCATCGCCGAGGAGCTTGCTTTCTCCATCGGACGCATCGTGTCGCCGATTGTAGTGGTGCAGGATCAGGAACAGGCGGATAAACTGCTGGAAGTCAAAGACAAGCTGCCCCATGTCCACCGGGTGGTTTACATCGATCCCACCGGCATGACGTCCTACGAAAACGACGCCTGGCTGATCAGCTATGCGCGCCTCCTGGAAATCGGCCGGCAGCATCTGGCGGACCATCCGGGCGACATTGAAAATGAAATCGCCAAAGGAAGGCCGCAGGACATCGCCGTCATGATCCAGACATCCGGCACCACCGGCGTGCCCAAAATTGCCATGCTTTCGCACCGCAACCTCGCCGCCATGGCCCTCCAGTGGCTCGAAGCGGAAAACATTGAACCGGAACAAAACTGGATATCCATGTCGCCGCCGGCCTGGATTGTTGATCAGATGTGGGGCATGGGCGTCGCTCTCGCCGGCGCAATGACCATGAATTTTCCGGAAACGCCCGAAACCGTTCTTACGGACTTCCGCGAAATCGGCCCGTCCATTCTGATCACCGCCTCGCGGTTCTGGGAAGACATGGCGTCGCGCATCCGCGTGAAAATATCCGACGCAGGCCGGGTCAAGAAACAGCTCTTTTATCTGGGCGAGCGGGTTGGCCGTTCGATGGTTGAGAAAAAGCTACGTAACCAGAACATCGCCTGGACAACGCAGGCGCTCTGCCGGTTGTTGAAGGTCGCCGTGTACAATCCCCTCCTGGACCGGCTGGGCTGCTCGCATTTTCGTAGTGCATTCACGGGCGGTCATCCGATCAGCCCCGACGTGATCGGCTTTTTCCGCGCGATCGGCCTCAACCTGAAACAGTGCTACGGACTCACGGAATCCTGCGGTATTTTCCAGATCCAGCCCGACGGCGAGGTCAAGCTCGAGACGGTCGGAAAGCCCCTGCCGCAAACGGAGGTCCGGCTGGCCGAAGACCAGGAAGTACTCGTAAAATCGGAAGCCAATTTCTCCGGCTACTACAACGATTACAAATCCACCGAAGCGGCGTTTGAAAACGGCTGGCTGAAAACCGGCGACGCTGGTTACATCGACGACGACGGCCACCTGCTGATCATCGGACGCAAGGAAGACATCATCCGCAACAAGAGCGGCGAGGCCTTTTCGCCCGATTTCATCGAGACCCGCCTGAAGTTCAGCCCCTACATCAAGGAGGCGGTGACGTTCGGAGAAGCCAGGCCCTATATCGCCGCCATGATCAACATCGACCAGGGCAATGTCGGCAACTGGGCGGAAGAGCGGATGATCCCCTACACTACCTACATGGATCTTTCACAGCAGAAGGCCGTGGAAGACCTGATTCTCGCGGAAGTCCGCCAGGTGAACCAGCAGCTTCCCGACGTCATGAAAATACGGAAATGCGTCCTGTTGTATAAACTGCTGGACGCGGATGACGACGAGCTGACGCGCACCGGCAAAGTGCGCCGGCGCTTCGTGTACGGCCTGTATCTCAAGATCATCGAAGCCATGTACGGCGGACTGGCAAGCGTGCAGGTGACGGGTAAAATCCGCTACCGGGACGGCCGCGTCGGCGAAATTGAAACGAGCATCAACATTCTCAGCGTGGATTAGAGGAAACGGAATATGGATTTTTTTCTGCAGTTACTGGTCAATGGCGTCTGCGTAGGCCTCCTGTACGGCATCTCCGCCATGGGCTTCGTCATGATCTTCAAGGCCTCGAGCGTACTCAACTTCGCCCACGGCGAGCTTCTGGCGCTCGGCGCCTTCATCTTCTTGTCCCTGGTCACCTGGGGCAAGATTCCCGTGGTCGCGGCGTTTCTTCTGACGCTCGCCGGATGCTTTCTTCTGGGCTTCGTCATCGAGCGTTTTTTCCTGCGGCCGCTCATCGGCGAAAAGCTCATCTTCGTCATCATGCTGACGGTGGGACTTGCCGCCATGTTCAAGGGGCTCATTTTACTCATCTGGGGCGGCAATCTGCACACTTACCCGGAATTCCTGCCGCCGTCGCTGGAGATGCAGCTGGGATCCATCTACATCGCGCCCGTGTACTCCGCCACGCTGGTGATCAGCATAGTCTTTCTGATCCTGTTCGGCCTGTTTTTCAAAAAATCGTCCCAGGGCATCTTCATGCGGTCTGTCGCGGACAATCAAAAGGCCGCCTTGTCGCTGGGCGTTCATGTCCGCCGCGTTTTTGCCCTGTCCTGGGCGATTGCCGCGATGGTGGCCTGCATGAGCGGCATCGTTTTGGGCATCATCAACGGCGTGAACGTGCATGACCTGTCCGCCATCGGCCTGAAGGTCTTTCCCGTCGTGATTCTGGGCGGACTGGACAGCATCGGCGGCGCCATTATCGGCGGCATCATCATCGGACTTCTGGAAACCTTTACCGGCGGCTATCTCTCGCCGTCGCTGCGCGACGTGGTGCCCTATATCGTGCTGGTGGTCATTTTGATGGTCAAACCCTACGGGTTGTTCGGCCTGGTGGAGATCGAAAGAGTTTAAGGCGGAGAGCATGATGAAAAAAATATCCTTTCACCCCTGCGGCAATTACCGGGAAACCTACGCGGAGGAACTGGCAATCTTCGATACCTGGTTCGGACGGATCAGCCTGATCGTCTTTCTGGCGCTGCTGTTCGTCCTCGCGCCTTTTTTCCTGAGCCCCTATCTGCTTTACGTGTTGAACAACATCGGCATCATGGCCATCGCCGCCATCGGACTCAACATCCTCATCGGCTATACAGGCCAGATCTCGCTGGGACACGGCGCGTTTTTCGGCGTGGGCGCCTATGCGGGGGCGATTCTGGCCACGCGGCTGAATCTGCCGTTTTTCGTCTGCATCCCCGCGGCCGGATTGATCACCGCCATGGTCGGCATGATTTTCGGCATTCCCTCCGGTCGGCTCAAGGGGCTTTACCTGACGATCGCCACGCTGGCCGGCCAGTTCATCATCGAATATGTTCTGATTCAGTGGGAAAGCCTGACCAAGGGCACCATGGGCATCACGCTGCCGGGACCCAACCTGCTGGGGTGGAACATTTCAGGCGACAAGGCCTTTTTCTTTCTGATCTTCATCTGCCTTGTGGCCATGACCTGGTTTGCCGTGAACATCATGCGCAGCAAGTACGGACGGGCCTTCATCGCCATCCGCGACAACGACCGGGCGGCTGAAGGCATGGGGATCCCCATCTTCAAATACAAACTGCTGTCGTTCGCCGTCAGTTCCTTTTACGCCGGTTTTGCGGGCGCCCTCTGGGCCTACTACATGGTCAGCATTACGACAGAACCATTCAATCTCGGGCTTTCGGTGGAATTCATCGCCATGGTTATCATCGGCGGCATGGGAAATATGCCCGGTGCGATTTTCGGCGCAACATTCATCACCCTCCTCAATGAACTGCTGCGCTTCGCTACGGGCGCCATGATGAACGTCAGTTGGATCGCCGGCATGGGGCTGAACATGGCGCCGCTGCGCGAATTTGTTTTCGGCCTCGCCATTGTACTGTTTATTCTGATCGAGCCGAAAGGGATTGCGGAATTGTGGCGCATTGTGCGCTCCAGTTTCCGTCTCTGGCCTTTTTCATATTAATGGGCAAACGCCCGGTGTAGGATGCATTTATGGCAGACATTCTTTTACAGCTCAATAACATTTCCGTCGTCTATTCGGACGTGATTCAGGTCCTCAAAGGCGTTTCGCTTTCCGTGACGCGGGGGCATATCGTTTCGCTTCTGGGCAGCAATGGAGCGGGCAAGACCACCACCCTCAAGGCCATTTCCGGCCTGCTCAAGCCGGAAAACGGCGAGGTCACGGACGGCAATATTATTTACGCCGGCGTCAACATCCAGAACCAGGCGCCGGAGTTTATCACCCGAAAGGGCATTATCCAGGTGCTGGAGGGCCGCCAGCCGTTCAAATACCTGACCATCGAGGAAAACCTGCGCGTCGGCACGGCCACGCGGCCGGGCAAACCTTACAAAGAAGACCTGGAAATGGTCTATCGTTACTTCCCGGCCCTTGTGAAAAGAAGAAAGGCGCTGGCCGGCTATTGCAGCGGAGGAGAACTGCAGATGCTGGTGATCGGCCGGGCGCTGATGGCGCACCCGCAGCTCCTGATGCTGGACGAGCCTTCGCTGGGGCTGGCGCCGCTGGTGGTGCAGGAAATATTCCACATCATTAAAAAGATCAACGAGGAACACGGGACCACCATTGTGCTCGTCGAACAGAATGCCAACATGGCGCTGCAGGTCGCGCATTACGGCTATGTCATGGAAAACGGAAAAATCGTCATGGAGGGAACCTCCGGGGAACTGTCGGACAATCCGGACGTCAAGGAATTTTATCTCGGCATGGCGGCCTCGGGCATGGCCAAATCCTACAAGGACGTTAAATCCTACCGTCGCCGTAAACGCTGGCTTTAAAGGAGGAAAAACGATGAGGAAGTTTTTTGATGCGCGGGAACGATCCTCCCGGCAAAAACGCAAGGAGCTGCAGGACCAGGCGCTATGCGCCATGGTCAAAAAGGGATACCGGAAATCCGCCCGCCTGAAAGCTCTTCTCGACAAGCACGGCGTCAATCCCGCGGCGGTCCGGACGCGCGAGGATCTGGAAATCCTGCCGGTCACTTCCCGGGAAGCGCTGGTCGACATGGAAATGCGGCATCCGCCCTATGCGGGCCTGGAAAATCCCGATGCCGCCATCGATCGGATTTTCACATCGCCTGGTCCCGTTTACGAACCGCATCTTTCGGAAACGGATTTTCTCTGGGCGCGGGCCTTTTGCGCCGCCGGTATCGGTCCCGGGGACATCGCCCTCAATGCCTTTTCCTACCACCTGGTAGCGGCGGGACTCACCTTTCACAACGGTTTGCGCAAGGTGGGCGCCACGGTCGTCCCTTCCGGAACATCCTCCTCGCAGATGCAGGTCCAGTTGATTCGGGATTTAAAAGTGACGGCTTATGTCGGAACGCCGAGTTTTCTCATGTCCATCATCAACCAGTCCCGGGAGATGGGTTTTGATTTCCGGAAAGACTTCCGTGTAAAAAAGGCCTGCTTTGCCGCAGAGCCGCTCCTGCCGTCGCTGCGCCGGACCTTTGAAGAGGACTACGGCATTGATACCTACTCGATGTACGGCGCAACGGAGGTGGGCGACGTCGCCTATGAATGCCCGCAGAAGTCCGGCTGGCACATTTGCGAAGAAACCATCGTTGAAATCGTCGATCCGGCCACCGGCAAAAACGTGGCGCAAGGTGAACTGGGAGAAGTCGTGGTGACGCGCCTGAATAATCTTTTTTTTCTCCTGCGCTTCGGCACCGGAGACTTGTCGCGGCTAATCACCGAGAAATGTCCCTGCGGGAGGACATCCTACCGCCTGGCCGGCATTTCGGGCAGGGTAGGCGACGCGGTCAAGGTGAGGGGTCTTTTCATCGCCCCCAGTCAGTTGAAAATGCTATCGGCTGACTTCGGGAATCTTCCGCTGCAGGCCGTCGTTTCCCGCAAGGGACACGAAGATGTGTTGACGCTGCGCCTGGAAAAAATAAATTCTTCAGTTGGGTCGAAGGGATGGGAAGATAACTTCAAGAAAGTGTTTAAAGAAATATGCACTGTGCGGATTGATAAGATCATGTACATGGAGGCGGGTGCGCTTACCGGCGATCAGAAACTGATTCGGGATGAACGTCAGTGGTAAAGGTTATTCCTCCCAGATAATATGCGTCAACGATGGACA
The DNA here is from genome assembly GCA_012729055.1 of Deltaproteobacteria bacterium. Classification (GTDB taxonomy): domain Bacteria; phylum Desulfobacterota; class Syntrophia; order Syntrophales; family Smithellaceae; genus UBA8904. Next base: position 2,245 of record JAAYDW010000047.1, on the reverse strand, counting down.
GTATCCACAAAATTAGAATCGGAAACAGAAGCAGCAGGAAAGAGAAATACTCCACATTTCTCAGCGCGTCCAGCGTTACCTGAAGAATATTTTCCAACTGAACCGTTCCTTTCCTGAAAGGCGCGGCCTTGATGATGGACAGGCCGACGCCGATCACCATCCAGGCCAGAACCAGCGTTCCGGCCAGCACCGGCAGGAGAAAAACCAGACCCCGGGCATAGCGCTTCAGATAGAAATGTCCGCAGCCCGGGAAAAGCAAAGCATTAAACAAAGCCGCTTTCTTGGCGTGGTCCATCGGTTTGCTCCTAGCTTAAAATAACCGCGTCCTTCACTTTCAACTGGATGTCGGAAGAGCCGTTCCAATAATTGATCTGCGGAGAAAAAACGACATCCAGGTTGGCGTTGCTGATGGCGCCGAGGTATTTGCCCATGCCGAACCAGATGGCGTTTATGGAAGCGCCCTCCGAGGTCAGGCGCATTTTGAGATGGCTGTTGCCGACCACTGCGGGACCTGCGGCCCTGATGTTTCTGGCGCACAGCACCGGTTCGGGGTTTTCGCAGCCGAAGGGCGCGAGCAGCGTGATCTGCCGGATCAGGTCGTAACTGATGTCTTCCAGCTGACATTCCGCATCGATCAGGGTCTGGGACACCATGTCGGCGGACGGCAGCGATGTGCGGATGATTTCATCCATCATCCCCGCAAACTCGTCGATGTCGTCTTCCTTGATCGAGATGCCCGCTGCCCGGTAATGACCTCCGTAGGAAAGCAACAGGGGCGCGCACTGCTGCAGGCCCTTGTGGATGTTGAATTCGGACACACTGCGCCCGGATCCCTTGCCGATGCCGTCTTTGAGGCTGATCACGAACGTCGGGCGGCTGAACAGATCTACCAGACGCGAGGCCACGATACCCACGACACCGGGATGCCATTTATCCGAGGAGAACACCAGGGCGTTCATTTTTTCCAAATCGGGATTGGCGACCAGACGCTCGAGAATTTCGTTGAAGATATCCTTTTCCATGGCCTGACGCCGGCGGTTGTGTAAATCCAGTTTTTCCGCCAGCGGCCGCGCCTCTTCCAGACTTTCGGCCAGAAGCAGATCCACCGCGTCCAGAGGAGATGCAATGCGGCCCGCTGCGTTGATCCGGGGGATGAGGCAGAAAGAAGCCTTGAAGGAATCGATGATCTGTCCGTCGATGCCGCTCGCTTCCTTGAGGGCCCGGATTCCCGGCCTTTTCCCCTCCGTGATCAGTTCCAGGCCGATTTTGGCGAAAATCCGGTTTTCACCGACCAGAGGCGCAATGTCGCCGATGGTGCCGAGCGCAACGATATCCAGATATTCTTTCAGGTTGGGATAGCGGCCGTCTTTCCAGAAGCCCTCTTTGCGCAGCGTGCCCCGCAGCGCGATGAGGAAATTGAAGGCGATGCCGACGCCGGCCAGATGCTTGAAAGGGTAGGAGCAGTCAGACCGGTTCGGATTGATGCAGGCGACGGCATCCGGCAGTTGATCCGCAATTTCATGGTGATCCAGCACGATCGTGTCGATGCCGAGAGACTTGGCATAGGCGATTTGTTCGATATCGGAGACGCCGCAGTCCACCGTGATGATCAGTTTGACGTTGCGTTTTTTGAACCGGTCGATCACCGGAATCTTCAGGCCATAGCCTTCCTGGACCCGGTCGGGAATGTAATAGGCGACACGCTCCGTGAGCTCCTTGATGAACTTGTAGAGAACCACCACAGAAGTGATCCCGTCGGCGTCGTAATCGCCGTAGACAACGATGTCTTCTTTCGCAGCGATTGCCCGGATGAGCCGGCATACGCCTTTCTTCATATCCTGCATGAGGAAAGGACTGTGCAGGTCGTTGAGCGACGGATGAAGGTAGTGGTGCGCATCTTCCAGGCTCTTGACGTGCCGGTTTAAAATCAGGTGCGAAATGATCCGGTGAATGCCGAATTCCTTGACCAGCGTATCCGCGATGTGTTGGTGGCCGGTGTCCTTAATCTTCCACTGGGTAACCGGCAGATGTCCTTCTTCCGTCATGTCATCTTCTTCAAAACGTTTTTGACTTTATTATCATATCAGCGACAAATCCTATGTCAAGTCTTCATTGATCGGCGAATTGCCTCAAATAAAATGTTACCGAAGGTGAGGATACAGGAAATACGTTGACTCATAAACCGATGTTACCGAGAAGAGAATCGGAAACGGAGGTTTTTCTATGAGTCCCCAGGCCAAGGAAG
>JAAYDW010000046.1 GCA_012729055.1 Deltaproteobacteria bacterium | reverse complement strand
GCCTTCTCCAACCGGGACTCCGGTTCTTCCCGCAGATCCAGATCACCCAACCGGGGAAGAAATTCGTTGACGTTCGGCGCGGGGGGCCTGGGTTTCGCGGCGGCCGACTCCCGGATGCCGTAAGAAGCGTCCGCCGGTCCGGCCGGACTGTGGCGACCGGCATCGGATGGAACCGGACCGTCTTCGGCAGAGGAAAGAAAATCCCTGGAGGAAACGGCCCCTTTGACCGGCGATGCCGATGATTCTGTTTCCACGATGGTGGACAAGAAGGCATCCAGCTCCTGCTTCTCCCGCTTTAAATCGAATATGTCAATTTTATTATCCATTCAAGCGTCCCTCTCGGCGGTTTGATCCGAATCTAAAACATTCTTCCTAAAAAGAACCTACCCCTCTTCAGACTTGATTAGCTTTTCTGTTTCCGGTTGGCGGTGCGTCTGTCCGGCCGGAATGCGAATGATTTCATTGCAGACACGACAGATGAAGATGATCGATGTCCCCGGAAGATCGTCGTCTTCAATAATGTACCTTTCTCCGCACTCCTCACAAAACACCATCATCTTCAGAATACCGCCCTTGCCGTTCCGATTCAAATTTTTTGTTCAGGGCCTTTTGCCGGCTGCCGTCTTGCCAAAAACGCCTTTCCAGCCGGAAGATGGCTACCGCGCACTCTTCAGAACCCGGATTTCTTCTTTCAGGGCCTGCAGTTCGGCGCCGAAAATGTGTTTCAGTTCGAAGGCCGCGCGGGCAAAGGCCTCGTCAGGCGGCAGATTTTTCAAAGAGGACGCGACCTCCTGAACCTGTTGGTCGAAACGGGAGATCGCCGCCTCACCCGCGGCGGACGGTTCCGGACGCGGATGCGCCTCCTGCAAACCGGCTTCCAGCCGCTCTTCCGCCGGAAGCTCCAGCCGGAGGAGCGCTTCATCGGCGGTCTTTTCAGCGACGATTCCGGACGCCCCGGCGGCGGCGGACGGTTCCTCAGCGACGCCGCGCATCGCTTCCGGAAATTGGATGGCGGCGCCCCGCTGCGCCGGCGGCAATTGCTCCGGAAGTTCCGAAAAGAAAGGCTTCGCGTCGTCGGCCGCCGCGGAAGCGGGCGCTGCTTCCTCAGGTTCGGAAAGATCGGTTTTTTCCACCCAGTTTCTGTACTTTTTAATATTGTCCAGCAAAATACCCTGCTTTTGCGCCTCGGTCATTGCTTCGGAAACCATCACATTTTCCAGATTGTCGTAGACGGACAAGAGCAGATTGATCGACTCCTGGTTGGTTTGAACCCCTTTGACCCGGATGTACCGGCCCAGAAATCGGAGAAGACGCAGAAACCCCTGAAGAACGCGGTTGCCGGTGTACAGCAGGTACAGCTTGTTGACCTCCTCCTCCAGCTGCTCCAGAATGGCATCGTTGATTTCCCACTCGATGGACAGCATGATGCTCTTCATGTCCTTGAGCGGAGAATGGAGAATGGAGGACGGGGCGGAAGGCTGGTCCTTCACCGGCGGCGCGGCGGCGACTTCTTCCGCAATCGCCGCGGCGGCACCCTCGTCGGGATTCTCCGCCGCTTGGAGGGCGCTGCTCGCCTTGTCGTCTTCGCCGAATATCGCCGAAAACCGTTTTTCAATTTCTGCGATGAAGGAGGACTTATCCTCCGGCGGAATGAGATTCGGAGCGCCGGCGGCGCTGCCTGCCGGTTCGTCGCTATCCTGGGGCGCCGGGATGTCCTCTCTGATGTCGGCTGCGGCCGTCTGGGGCAAAGGAGCGTCTTTTTCCCTGACCGGCGGCGTGTCTTCGGCAAACAAACTGTCGAGACGGCTTTCCACTCCCTGAAGAAATGACGACTCTTCTTTCGTTTTCATGTTATGGCTCCTGTTTCAGTTGCTTTTCCAGAGACGACATCGTGTAGTATATGATCTTTTTAAGGGTCAGAATCACGTTGTGCCCTTCTACGGCGCTGGCTTCAAATGCGGGAGCTTTCAACTCGGCATTAATGTCATTTTCCAGAGTCTCAACATCCAGGATCTCAATTCCCTGCTTGGCAAGGTCGCGCTTGTTGTACTGAATCACAAGGGGAATTTCGCGGATATTCTTGTTGTACAGCGTCAGGTTTTCTTCCAGATTGCGGATGGAAATGATATTTTTATTCCGGCGTTCCACGGCGGAATCCGCGACAAACACCACGCCGTCCACGCCTTTCAGGACCAGGCGCCGGGTCGAATTATATTTCACCTGACCGGGAACGGTGTACAACTGAATCTTGACATCATAACCGCTGATCTTTCCCATATCGAACGGGAAGAAATCAAAAAACAGGGTGCGGTCCCCCTGTGTTTTCACGGTGACCATTTCTGAATTCACCTGCAGGCGGCACTTATCGTAAATATATTCGAGATTGGTTGTCTTGCCGCATCGGCCTGGACCGTAATAGACGATTTTGGCCTGAATGACTTTGTCTTTCAAATTAATAAACGCCAAACCTACCACCCCCTGACATCGTTTTACCCATGAGCAGGCATTGTTCCGGTTCCGCCAATCCGTTTGGGCTATATCGTCAACAGCTCAAGCAACTCCTCCACCACTTTCGACATCTTCAGCCTGAGAAAACCCAGGGAGATTTGGTTATTGAAGATATTGACCAGCAGAAGTTCCTCATTGACCTTGCAGAAATAAATGTTTTCCTTTTCGCCCTTATGAAACAAGAGAGAGAATTCGTCCTCGCCGACAATTCTGGCCATGCAACTCATCGCGCCGAAATTGGCGGCGGCCAGCGCCGCCAGCGAATAAAGATCGATGGTTTCGGTTCCGTTGTTGATCGAAGCGATCACGTTGCCGGCCGTGTCGATGAGCATCACACTCTGGACGCCGGAGCCAATAAGATTTTGAGTTAAAGTATCATGGATTTTGTCGAGTTGCTTTTGGCCTAAAATCATATCCGTATTTCCTTTTATCCATAAAGTGTGTACCCGCTAACCAAAACGCATGGATATTCAACCCCACAGATGATTTCCCGTCCGGCTCGTCGCCTTGACCGCATATGCAATGTAACAGGGACAACAAAAACGGGAATAGTTTACAATCGTTGGGTCAACCATTAGTATATTTATGAATTTTTTTCAAGGATAGAACTTGCGATATCTTTCATTCTTTTGACAAGTTCCTCGGTATCTTTTATCTGCGTCGCCCGGTTGAGTGAAATCCCCGAGCGCGTGGCGAGCTCCATCCGGCCTCTGAGGCCCGACTGTTCCTGCACGATTTCAAATATGCGAACCAGTTTTTCTCCCATGATTCCCTTCTCTCCCCCATGTCTCGTTAAGAAACAACGGCGTCTTCAAATGCGTTGATGATGGCCGGCAGGACAACATTGAGCAAAAGGCCCAGCTTGACGAGCTTTTTGTTCACGGTGATCGTCCACTGATAATCGCCGAACGGAATCACCAGAATCGCCATGTTGCCCGCCACATCAATATAATAGTACTGGCCCAGCTCCGCCGGATAGGTTTTCAGCGCGTTGCGCATCAACGCAGTGGCGTCATTTAACAGCGTCGCCTCGGCGATATTGGCCTGATCGGTGGCCACCAGCACCTGTCCGTCCTCGGTCGTAAGAATACATGAAGCGACGAACCCATCTCCCAAATCCTTTTTCAGGATGTCCATGCACACGTTCAATTTCTGGATATTCATTCGGCCTCCTTATGACGACTTTTGTCCGATTTTCACTGCATTTCGTTATAGGTCCTGATCACCTTCGGCATGACGACATTGCGCAACAGGCCCAGCGAACACTTGACGTTGTTAAAGACAATGCACCACTGCTGCTCTCCGATCATCAGCAGGACCAGGGTTTCCTGATTTTTCAAGTCCAGGATCAAATAGTCTCCCAGCTCGGCTTGGGTATTGTCCCGGAAAGCGCTTTTCAAAAATTTCGTAAGCCGCAGAAACGCTTCGGCCGCTTCCGGGGCTGCGTGATAAGACGCCAGAACTTTTCCCTTGGCAAGATCGACAATATTCGCGGCCGTCAGAGCGTCTCCCATATCCTTGACCATGATGCTGAGGCAGGCGCTCAGTTTCCCGCGATCCGCGTCGTCGACGACGACCTCCCGGTCCTCCAGATCCTCCGCGACGTCGAGCTCCTGCTGATCCTCGCCGTCGCTTACTTCATCGCGCAGCCTGGTGCTTTCCATGAGGAGCAGCATCAGGTTTTTATCGATCCTTCTGACCAGCCCGGTGGTATTGAGAATCTGCTTGATGTTGAGGCGCACGTTTTCCCAGGAAATCATCTCCATCGCGGCTTTTTCTCCGCCCTGGGCGCCGCTGACCGCATCGTAGAGTTCCCCTTCCACGAAGCAGAAATGCCCCCAGTGGTCGGCATCCAGATAGACTTCCATCATGCAGGTCTGCCGCTCCATGGCAATGACCTGAAGGAAACTCCCCACGGAGAGACCGAAAAGGGGCCAGCGCTGCAACTCATCCCTGTTCCCGCCGTCCGTTGCGGATTGATTCTCCAAACCCTCATTGTCAATAATCAATTTGAAATCTTTTTTCACGTCCCCCCCTTACGTTTCCCTTAAAAAAAGCAAATGATTACGGCATGGTTTTCTTATAATACTCCGGGCGATCACAAAGCGCGGCGAGGCCGGTTTCCCTTTCTTCGCCGTCGATGATTCCGCTCGGCCGGGAAGCAGCCTGGTCGGATGGAATCGCCAGGGCTTCGAAAATCGTATCGGCGATGGTATTGATGTCCAGCGGTTTTTCCAAATAACGGAAGGTGCCCATGCTGCCTAAGATTTCTTCAATCTTGGGCGTCCCGTAGGCGGTCATGAGAATAACGGGGATTCTGGGATAATTTCTGTTCATATAGGCCAACAATTCAAACCCATCCATTTTGGGCATACTCAAATCCGTCAGCACCAAATCGACCGGAGAAAGCGATTTCAAAATCCGGACGGCATCGGCGCCATTGGTCGCCGTGTGCAGATGAAAATATTTTCTGTAAATACTCAAACCCTCGGTAATGGTCAAGAGCAATGGTTCTTCATCATCGACAATCAACACTTCGCACACGCGCCGGATCTTCTGTCCGTCGCTTTTTCCTTCATCGGACGAGCTTTGACGAGCGTTGCACACAGTCGGCCCGTTCAATCCATCTGTCATAATTCACCATCGCTTGGTTCGTTCATCTATACTGACCTGTTTAGCGAAGTCAAGCAAAAGACATGCCCGGGGCAAAAAAAGCCAAACCCCTTGATCAGCAAAGGATCATGCCCTGGCCGTCCCTGCTTTTTTTCGCGGCAAAGCAAGATGACCTGTTCATTTTGATCGGTTGACCGTTTAGCGGGCGTCTGACGTCCGCCCGATCCGGCGCTAAAAATGCTGATGAAAATTGTCTTGACAACCGGTTTCTCCATAAGTATCTTCAACCACTAAAAGTCTGACGGTTTATGCGCCGGAGGATGCCGGATCCGGCTCGCGTTGGCGCATTGGCTCGGATGTTGCAATCAATTTTTTAATCATCAAGATATGTAAAAGCAACGGAAAAACGATTGTGATTGTGTTTGTATGAGGATCATCATCAAATAACCAGCATTCAGGAAGGGGAGCCATTGAATCATGAACTCAAGCAATAACTTAAAATCCGGACAAAAATCACTTTTTATGCAGTTGTTCATTCTGACCGTCGTCATCATCCTCATCGCTTTTATCGGTTTACTGATTCAGAAATCAAAAACGAGCACGATTTTCAACACTGGTTTTAAAAATTATCAGACCAGTTCGAAGCTGCTGAAAGATCTCACCGTCGTACATGCCAACTTGTCCCGCATCAAAGGCATGGTGGCTTCGGGCCAGGACAAGCAGGAAATCGCCCGGGTCTCCGACCAGCAGATCGCCCTCATGACCGAGGACATCAACCTGGTGAAGAAAACCCTGGATTCCGGCATCAGCTCCGAACAGCAGGAGTTTTACAAAGGCATCCTGGCCAATCTGTCGGAATATGAGAAAGCCGCCGTGCAGGTGATCAGGTTGGCGCCGATGAACACGGGCTCCGCCTACCTGAGTTCGGCCGACGGCAAAATGGAGGCCACCACGCAGCTCTTAACCCAGCTTTTGGAATTGGATGGCAACGCCGCCGAGAGCGCTTACGGAACGGCCAGCGTCGTTTTTTATATCGTCCTGGTCGCGCTGGTCGCGCTGCTGGTTTTGTCCTTCATCCTGATTCCTTCCTTCATCAAAAAAATGCTGACCGCCAGCGTCATCGAACCCCTGCAGGAAACGTCGGGCATTCTGCGGGAATACGCCGGCGGCCGGTACAACAAATCACTGACGTGGGAAGCGGACGACGCGATCGGAGAAGTTGTGGAATCCGTGAACGCCCTGCGGTCGAAACTGTCCGCCGCCGGCGCAGCCCCTAAAGCCTCGGCCCCCGAAACCGCTCCGGCCCATAAAACCGCCGCGCCGGAACCGGCGCCCGCCAAGCCGGAAGACAAGGCCAAATCCCTGTCCGACATGATCAAGAAGGGGCCGGAACAGACCAGAGACGCGGACAGACTGGTCGTCTCGTCCAAAAAAGCCATTGACAAACTGCAGGATATTTAATCCGTTCGGCTCACGGGAAATGAATGTCATAACCATACGAGGAGGAAAAAATGAGGCATCTTAAAAAATTATTATGTTTTGTCGCCATGGCTTTTGCTGTCTTGTGGAGCGTCTCCGGTTTTGCGGCGGAAATCGTCATCGGCTTCTCCGGTCCGTTGAGCGGTCCGGCGGCCGAGTACGGTCAGGACTGCGTCAACGGCATCGATCTGGCCATCAAGGAAGTCAACGCCGCGGGAGGCGTCGCCGCCGACGGCCGGAAGTTCACTTTCCGCCTGGAAAAAATGGACGATAAGGCCAATCCCGAACTGGCAGTGGCCAACGCCCGTCAACTCCTGGACAAAGGCGCCCTTGCGATCTTCGATCCCGTCTTCAGTTCCGCGGCCGCCTTGCTCAAGATCAACGAAGAGGAATGCGGTGAGTTTCTTGTCTTCGGCTACACGTCTTCACCCAAAGCCGACGCCACAAAAAACAACCTCCTCATCATTTCCGCGCCCCTGCTCACGGATTACGCCAAGGTTTACGCCAATTTTGCATGGGAAAAAGGCTGGCGCAAAGCCGCCATGGTCGTCACCCTCGGTGCCTACGGAGATGAGTGGCGGCAGGTCTTCAGATCCTACTGGGAAAGACTCGGCGGAAAAATCACAGCCGACAAACCCGCCAACTATTATACCCGGACCGATTTCGTCGCTCCCCTGTCCGCCGCAATAGCCACCAAGCCGGACGTCATGCTGATCGGCGGCCCTTCCGGAACCACGGCGCTCGTGATCGCCCAGGCCCGCGAAATGGGATTCAAAGGCGGCTTCTTAATCGTCGACCAGGCTAAAATGGACGCGATCGCCCAAATGCTGGACGGCACCAAATTGATGGAAAATTCCATTGGAACGGCCAACGCTTTATCCGTCACGGTGCCGATCCTCTCCTCTTTCGACAAGAAATACCGGGATACCTACAAGAAGATCAACACCTGGGAAGCCATGCTGCATTACGGCGCCATGCACGCGTTAGCCAAAGCCATCGCCGCGGCAGGAACGCAGGACAATGTTTATGCCGTCCGGGCCGCTTTTCCGAAGGCGCTGCCCATGCTGGGAGACAAGTATCCCGCGGAAATGTTCGGTCTTAGCCCCGCCGGACGGATGATCATGCCCGCCGTCCTGCAATCCATTAAGGGAGGAAAATTCTCCCAGGCTGATGTTTATATCTGGTGGACCAAGACGCCTGAAGAATTCGAGCAGGTCAATAAAATCTCAAAAATCACGATTCCCAAGAAAATGCTGAAATAAAGACACCTGTAAAAAAACCGGCCCGGCGCGATAACGCCGGACCGGTTTTTTTATTCAGCAAAACGACGGCAGGCCCCGGTGTGGCTTACGCAAAGGAAAACACTTGAGCGTCAGCGGTTGCTGAGGCAGACCCGGTGCACCTGCTTAACGTCCGTGAGTCCCTGAAACGCCTTTAAAATGCCGTCCTGATAAAGCGTCAACATGCCCTCGGACATGGCGATGTTGCGGATGACGTCGATGCTCTCCCTGCGCTCGATGGACCGTTTCTTGATTTCATCCGTGTTGATGAGCAGCTCGTGGATTCCGATCCGTCCCCGATACCCCGTTCGGTCGCAGGCGTCGCATCCTTTCGGCCGATACAGCACAAGATTCTTGGAATAGGGAATTTTCTGCTTGGCAAAGTGCTCGGCGCCGTAGCTTTCGACGATCCGGTTGTACTCCTCGAGCGTCGGGTTGTACGGTTCCTTGCATTTTTCGCACAAGGTTCTCACCAGCCGCTGGGCCAGAACGCCGAGCAGCGAATCTGCAAAATTCAGCGGATCGATGCCCATATCCAGAAGCCGCGATATGGTTTCCGGGGCGCTGTTGGTATGCAGGGTGCTTAAAACCAGATGCCCCGTGAGCGACGCTTCAACGCCGATCTTCGCGGTTTCGAAATCGCGCATTTCGCCCACCATAATCACATCCGGATCGGCGCGGAGAAACGCCCGCATGGCCGCGGCAAAGTCAAAGCCTATTTTGGGCTGCACCTGCACCTGCCTTAATCCCCGCTGGGTGATTTCGACGGGGTCCTCGGCGGTCCAGATTTTTCGATCCGGCTTGTTGATGTAATTCAGGACCGCGTGCAGGGTGGTGGTCTTTCCCGATCCCGTCGGGCCGACGCACAGAATCATGCCGTAGGGCTGTTCGCAAATGCGAAGCAGGTCGCGGTAGTTGCGCGGCGTCATCCTCATGGCCTCCAGCGGCAGCGTATCGCCCTTGGCCAAAATACGCATGACCACATCTTCCACATCGCCCTGCGTCGGAACCGTCACCACGCGCAGTTCGATTTCTCCCACCCCCGGTTTTTTCAGCTTGATCTTTCCGTCCTGGGGAAGGCGCTTCACCGTAATGTCCAGATTGGACATGATTTTGATCCGGGAGATGATCGCAGACCGGTAGCTGTAAGGAAGCGTCTGATAAGGAATGCACTCGCCGTCGATCCGGTAGCGCACCAGCACATTTTTATCGATGATGTCCGGTTCGATGTGAATATCCGACGCCCGGCGGACGAACGCGTCATTGATGATTTTGTTGACGAGCTGGATAATGGCGCTGTCGGAATCCCGAATGGCCTCCTCGCTCTCTTCGTCCTGAGAACTGTCGATGTTGTCGAGCCGCCCCAGCAGATCGGTAAAGGTGGCTTCCTCGCTGGTTTCCCGGAAAAAATATTCGATGTACTTCAAAATATCGTCCTTCAGGGCGACATCGTACTTGATGGTTTTCGATTTGAGCAGGTTCTCGATGGCGTCGCGTTTGAGAATGTTTTGCGGATCGTCCACGATGACGCGAATCGTCTTGTCGCTTTTTTCGAAGGGAACCCAGGTTTCCCGGGTCAGATACTCCTTTTTCAGGTTCTTGAGCAGGTCGCCCGGAATGGGCGTATTGGAGTCGAAGGAGACAAAACGGCACTGGTAAAAATATTCCAGCGATTGACCGATGTCGCTCTTGTTGATGTTGTACTTCTTCAGGAGAATACTCTCAATCGGCTCCTTGGAATTGCGCGCTTCCTCCCGGGCCGCGTTCAGATCTTCTTCTGAAATCAGATCATTGTTGACCAGATAGCTGAACTTGGATTTTTTCGCCTTCGGATCCATCCGCTGCTGATTGTAGAGGGCGATGCCCAGCACTTCCGCAATTTCCTGCAGCAGAACCGGCTCCTCGTCCATAAACTGTCCGCTTGGATCTTTTGTATTGATGACTTCCAGAGCGCCCATGATTTCGCCGCCATAAATGATCGGCATGGCCATGACCTGTCTGACCGCGAGGCCGAATCGGGCATCCACGTTGGAGTCGAGCAGCAGGTCCGAATATTTATTGATCTGGAGGTTGTTGCTGAAATCGGTGATTTTGATCATTTTTCCCGTATTGGCGACATAACCGGGAATGGTGTGATTGCTGACGGGCGTTTTCCTCTCCTTGATCTGGTCGCCGGAGACGACGAAGGTGAAAATCTCTTTCTTGTCTTTGCCGGAGACGGCATAAATATGCGCCGCCTCGACGTTGAACAAAGCGATCATTTTCGGCCGGGCGTCAAGAATGATCTGCCTGACGTTGGGCGCGGCATTGATGACGTTGGTGATTTCCTGCAATCCTTTTTGCAGACGGAGGATTTCCTGCAACTCGCCAAGTTCGGAATTGTCGCTCATGGTCAAATATCCTTTGTTTGCAGACACGGGAAAAGGCGCAGCCGGATCAGGAATTTGAACGGTTTGAAAAGGCCGGGCACCGGGGGGCTTCACCATCATGACGTCTTTCCGTGGTACGTCCATAACGATCGACCTGTCTGCAATTCCGGAATACAGATGGAATTAATGAATTTCAGTAACATACATTACTGATCGGCAAAATAAACACAGGCGGCACAATGAGTCAAGCCTATTTTTTTAAGAAAGATTCTGCGACGGATGCAGTTGAAACACACAAGATAATCTGGAGCCGATGACCAGATTCGAACTGGTGACCTACTGATTACGAATCAGTTGCTCTACCGGCTGAGCTACATCGGCTTCCGCAGAAGAGATGACGTTCTTATATTAACGTTTTGCCCTTGTCAACCTCAATCTGTATCCCGCATTCCGGCCGCTTTCCCTTTAAGGATTGACTTTAACCTCATTTTCCTTTAGCTTTCGTCCCGGAAACCGGAAAATATGGAACTCCGAATGATACTTTTTCTTTTGACATTTTTGTGCCTTTACGGCGGCATCAACTTTTATTTGTTTTGCCGCGCCCGCAGCATTCTCCATTTTTCCGGCGTCGTTTCGGGATTGCTCCTGGTTTGCCTGATCCTGCTCATCCTGGCGCCGATCATCGTCCGCACATTGGAATCCCTGCACTACGAACAGGCGGCGCGCGCCCTGGCCTGCGTGGGCTACATCTGGATGGCGTTTGTTTTCATCTTTTTTTTCGCCAGCGTCTCACTCGAGCTTCTCCGCGTTCTGCACAAGCTGATCTTTCCCGCCACCGGAACAACCGCGCTCAAGGCCGCCACGTTCGGCCTGTCCGTTTTCCTGGCCGCCGGCCTGGTGATTTACGGTTATTTCGACGCCCAGCGCATCCGAACGAGGAACCTGCGCATTGAGACGGACCAGGTGCTGCCCGGCAACGGAAAATTGCGCATCGTTCAGATCTCCGACGTACACGTCGGCATCATCCTCCGCAACAGTCGACTCGATCCGCTTCTGGAACGGATCCGGGAAGCGCGCCCCGACATGCTCGTTTCGACGGGCGACCTCCTGGACGGCGAGCTCGACAATATCATGGAGGACGCCAGGCGCTTTGCCGTCATTCCCGCGCCGGCCGGCAAGTTTGCCGTACTGGGCAATCATGAATATTACGCGGGGCTGGGGCGGTCGATGGAATTCACCCGGGAGGCGGGCTTTGTGCTTTTGCGGGACGATGTGATCCGGGCCGCCGGCATCACGCTTTTCGGCGAGGACGACATCACCGGCCGTAAACCCGGCGCCACGCCCAAAAGCGCAGCCTTCGCCAGAGCCCTGGCCGATGGATCCGACGGCTTCATGCTGCTTTTAAAACACCAGCCGTACGTCGATCCCGCCGCGCGTTTCACCTTGCAGCTCTCCGGGCACACGCACGGCGGCCAGTTGTTCCCCTTCGGCCTCGTGACCCGTCTGTATTTTCCCCGCAACTACGGTTTGCACGAACTTGCGCCGGGCAAACGCCTCTACATCAGCCGCGGCGCCGGCACCTGGGGTCCGCCGGTGCGCATCTTTGCGCCGCCGGAAATCACCGTGATCGATCTGGTCGGCCAAAAACCGTGAGCGCCGGAAGGCTCCTTCCGGCGCGACGCTGATCATTGTAAAAAGGAAAACAAAAGTGAGGCGCGGTTTCTGCGCGGGACCGCGCCTGGACGAATTATCCCTGAAGGGTGTTAACTTTTTTGGTCAAACGGGAAATCTTGCGGGACGCGTTTTTCTTGTGGATCAGGCCCTTAGCCGCCGCCCTGGCCAGCGCGGGAGCAGTCGCTTTCAGCGCCGCCGACGATTGATCCTTGTCTTTGATTTCCACCGCTGTCAAAACCGATTTGATTTTGGTTTTAATGGCGGATTTGGCGGCGACATTGCGCTCCCGGCGTATTTTGCTTTGACGATCGCGTTTTTCTGCTGATTTATGATTTGCCAAACGATGTTCCTCCCCTGCATCAATTATTTAAGGTTTGGCTGTTTAACGCAATTATTTCGGGCTGTCAAGCGCAATTTACGCCGCGCTGCGCCGCAGCCGGTTTTCCGGTCCCTCCGGGCGGCCCGCGAAATGAAGATCTGAGGGAACCGTTTCCATAACAGGCCCGCAATGATTGTATATTTTTATCGTTCAATCCTATTTTCGGGATTTCTTCATCCGGCGGCCTGAAGCCGCCGCTCATCAGCAAAACCTCCGATTCGTCCTCGGATATCCTTGACATCCGAAACAGCTTTTACTATATTGCCCTCCCGCATTTCGATCCATTCCGATAAGCGCGGGCCCGTACGGCGTGACCGACCAACTTGCGCAATACAAATCCAGCGAAACACTGAGGCAGGCAAAATGAAAATAGGAACCGTTCGAGAACTGAAAAACCACGAATACCGGATCGGATTGACGCCGGACAACGTTATGGCTTACGTCAAAAAAGGACATCAGGTGTTTGTTCAGTCGGGAGCGGGAGAGATGGCCAGCTTTTCCGACGACGAATACCGCTTGTGCGGGGCGGTGATCTTCCCGACGGCCGCCGACGTGTGGGCCAAATGCGACATGATGGTGAAAGTCAAGGAGCCGCTGGAAGAAGAATATCAGTATCTTCGCCCCGGCCTGATCCTGTTTACCTATCTGCACCTTGCTCCCAACCGCCGGCTGGCCGACGCCCTGTTTTCGTCCGGCGTGAAGGCGGTCGCCTATGAGACGATTGAAGGCAGAACGGGGAGCCTCCCCTGTCTGCGCCCGATGAGCGAAATCGCGGGCCGGCTCAGCATTCAGGAGGGCGCCAAGTACCTGGAACGACCGTTTGGCGGCCGGGGAATTCTGCTGGGCGGCGTGCCGGGCGTCGAACGCGGGAAAGTCGTCATCGTCGGCGGAGGCATTGCCGGAACCTATGCCGCCAAAGCGGCCGTCGGCATGGGCGCGCAGGTAACGCTGCTGGACATCAGCCTGACGAGGCTGGTATACCTCGACGATATCTTCGGCACCTCCATCACGACGCTTTTCAGCTCCGAGACGAATATTGCCCGGAGCCTGGCGGAAGCCGATCTGGTCATCGGCGCGGTTTTGATTCCGGGAGCGACCACTCCCAAACTGATCCGGCACAATCATCTGAAAATTATGAAGCAGGGCGCCGTGATCGTCGATATCGCCATCGACCAGGGAGGATGCTGCGAGACGTCCCGGCCGACCACCCATGACGATCCCGTGTTCATCCTGGACGGCATCGTGCATTACTGCGTGGGAAACATGCCCGGCGCGGTCCCCAGAACATCCACCGTCGCGCTGGCGAACACCACCCTGCCCTACGGATTGATGATCGCCGAAACGGGACTGGAAAAAGCGTGCGAGTTCAACGAGGGGCTTGCCAAAGGCGTCAATATTTATTCAGGAACATGCGCCAACAAGAACGTGGCGGACAGTCTGGGCATGCCCTATACGCCCGTCCATGAGGCCATGTCCTATCCGCTGTCATGCGCTTCCGCCGTCTGACCGGCGCCGCGCGTCATTTCCCGCGGAGGAGACATGCGCGTCCTTTTCATTTCCGCCAACACGGAAAAGATCAATCTCCTGCCCATGCCGCTGGGCCTGGCTTACGTGGCTGCCGCCGTGCAAAACCAGGGGCACGACGTCCGGGTGCTGGATCTGATGGCGCAGCCGGATTCGCGCTTGCCCATCCGCGACATGGTGCAATCCTTTCGCCCCGACGTAATCGGCATTTCCGTAAGAAATATCGACGACCAGAATATGACCGCCCCCCGATTCCTGCTTGACGCGGTCCGGGATGTCGTTCTTTATTGCCGCAGCGTGTCGGACGCCGTCCTTGTTCTGGGCGGCGCGGGCTTCAGCATCTTTCCCGACGCGGCCCTCAGCTATCTGGAGGCGGATATGGGCATCGAAGGCGAGGGGGAAGAGGCCTTTCCGGAACTGCTGGACAGGCTTGCGCGGCGCGCCGACCTCGCAGGCATGCCCGGCCTGCATCTGAAAGGCCGCGGCCTGCAGGGAAGGCGCGTTTTCATCCGCAATCTCGACGCGCTGGCCGTCACCGGCGTCGAGCGCTTTTTATCCGCCTACAGCAGCGAGCTCTGGATTCCCTTCCAGACGAGGCGCGGCTGCCCCATGGAGTGCAGCTATTGCTCCACCGCCGCGATCGAAGGACGAAGTATCCGGAAACGTTCTCCGGAAGCGGCGCTGCAGGAGATGAAAGCCTTTGCAGCAGCGGGCTTTGACCGGTTTTATTTTGTCGATAATACTTTCAACCTGCCGTCGTCCTACGCCAAGGAAATCTGCCGGCTCATGATCCGGGAGGGGTTGAATATCGCCTGGCGCTGCATTCTCTATCCGGGGAAGGTTGACGAAGAGCTTGTCGCCCTCATGGCCGGCGCGGGTTGCCGGGAGGTGAGCCTCGGCTTTGAAAGCGGCTGTGAACGGATTCTCAAAAACATGAACAAGCGGTTCAATCCCGAACAGGTCCGAAAAGCGTCGCATCTTCTGGCTCAATACGCTATCCGGCAAATGGGCTTTCTGATGCTGGGCGGCCCCGGTGAAACCCGGGAATCGGTCCGGGAGAGCCTGGCCTTCGCCGATTCCCTTCCGCTGGATTCCGTGAAGGTGTCCCGGGGCATCCGCATTTATCCGCATACGCTCCTGGCAAAAATAGCCGCGGCGGAAGGCAGAATTCCGGTGGGCGCCGATCTTCTGGCGCCGACGTTTTACATGGTTTCGGAAATCGCGTCCTGGCTTACGGAAACGGTAACGAACTGGACGGCCGGACGGCCTCACTGGATAACCTGAGCCGGCACGGCGCGTTTTTCACTGAACAGCTCCGCACAAAAAAAAAGAATCAGGCAGACCCGGCGTGCGGCTGCCTGATTCTTGAACGGTTTGCGGCATTAATCTTCGAAGTATTCGTTTTTCAGTGTCACGGTCAGGCCGTCGCCGTGGAGCAGGCGGTCGGAGAGTCCCTGAATCTTGGGCAGTTCATAGCCGAAGAAATAGCGGAACGCGGCAAGCTTGCCCTGGTAGAAATTCGCATCGGCTTCGCCGGGCCCATGGGCCAGCGCTTTTTGGGCCACCGTGGCCTGACGCAGCCACTGCCAGGCAATCGCGATGACGCCGAAGAATTCCAGATAGACCGTCGCGTCGGCCAGGAACATTTCCGGGCCCTGCTTGGCGGCGATGCCGAACTGATGCGCCGTCACTTTTTCCAAAAGCGCGACGGCTTCGGTCAGTTTGTCGGCAAACGGCTTTAATTCGGCGTCGCCCTCGGCGTCCGCTATGGCCTTGCGCACTTCCGCCAGGTACAGCTGGGCCGCCTTGCCTTTCTTCATCATCATCTTGCGGCCCAGGAGATCCATGCCCTGGATGCCCGTCGTGCCTTCATGAATCGGGTGAATGCGCACGTCGCGGTACAGCTGCTCGAGGGGAAACTCCTCGCAGAAGCCGTAGCCGCCGAGAATCTGCAGACCCGTGGAACAGGACAGGATGCCCATTTCCGACGGATAGCTTTTGGCCACCGGCGTCAGCAGTTCCAGAAGCAGGTTGTAGTTCTCGCGCTCCTCGCCTTCGGTGACATGCTCCAGATCTTCGTAGATGCCGCACTGGAACAAGAGCGCCAGCGACCCTTCCACGACGGCTTTCTGGAACAGAAGCATGCGCCGGATATCCGCGTGCTCGATGATCGGAATCTGCGGCGACAGCGGATCCTTGGAGGTCAGCTTTCGTCCCTGCGGTCTTTCTTTGGCGTATTCCAGAGACGCGTAGTAGGCGGCGGAAGAAATGGCGGTCGCTCCCAGCCCCACGTCGATGCGGGCGCCGTTCATCATCTGGAACATGTAGCCCAGGCCCTTGTTGGCCTCGCCGACCAGCCAGCCGCGGCAGTCGTCGTTTTCGCCGAAGGCGAGCTGGGTGATGGGGGCTCCCCGATAGCCCAGTTTATGGTAAATGCCCGCGCAATTGACGTCGTTGGGCTCGAGCGATCCGTCTTCCTTGATGCGCTTCTTCGGAATGATGAACAGCGAAATGCCTTTGATGCCGGGAGGCGCGTCCTTGATCCGGACCAGCGCCAGGTGAATCACGTTATCGCATCCGTCATGGTCGCCGGCGGAGATGAACAGCTTCTGGCCCTTGATTTTGTAATAGCCCTGATCCGTCGGCGTCGCCGTGGTTGTGAGGTCGGTAAGCGAAGAGCCGGCCTGCGGCTCGGTCAGCGCCATGGTGCCCTGCCATTCGCCCGCGATCATCCTGGGCAGGTAGGCGTCCTTCATCTCCTGCGTTCCGAAGGACACGATGAGCCCCGCCGCGCCGTGCGTTAAGCCGTGATAAACGGAAGCGGAGTAGTTGGCCGAGCCGAAAATTGCCGTCGGCAGCATGATTCCGACGGTAAAAGGAAGCTGCTGGCCGCCCAGGTCGTAAGGAAAGCTCGAGGCGATCCAGCCGCCTTCTCCCGCCGCGCGCATGATTTCGCGGACCTTGGGATGAACCTTGACTTCGCCGTTTATGTATTCGGGGGCCTTGCGGTCCATTTCTTCGAAGAGGGGTTTGAAAAGGTCTTTGCTCATCCGCATCGCCGTATCCATGAGCATGTCGAAGACCTCCTTGCTGTGATCGGCAAAATAGGGGTACTTGAGCAATGATTCAATGTCGTTCAACTCATACAACAAAAATTTCAAATTCCGTTCGCTGATAAACTTTTCGGCCATATGTTTTCCTCTTTCCCGGCGTCGCGGCATGCCGCGATATTCCGTTGTAAACTGTTCAACAAAAATGCCGCCAGGCTTTTATGAACCTGGCGGCATCCAAAATCTCCGTCAGCGCTTTATCCAAGCGCTTGTACAAGCTTCCGATGAAAAGCCTAAACCATCAGATTTTCAACGACACAGGCCACGCCCAAACCGCCGCCGCAGCAGGAGCTGAAGCAGCCGTACTTACCGCCCTTGTCCATCAGCTGGCGCATGGTGAAGATGCCGATGCGCGCGCCGGAAGCGCCGTTGGGATGACCGTAGCAGATGGCTCCGCCGTTGGGATTCCACTTTTCCCAGTCGATTTTGTCGCCCGTCTGTTTTTCCAGTTCGGCGGCCACCGCCAGGTTCTGTACGGCGAAGGCTTCGTTGCACTCCATGACGTCCATCTGGCTCATCTTGAGGCCGGCCATTTTCAGCGCCTTGGGAACCGCGTAAGCCGGGGCAATGCCCATGATCTTGGGATCGACGCCGTGATCGCCGCCGGCCAGCCATTTGGCCCAGGGCTTGTAGCCCAGCTGCTCGGCTTTTTCTTTGGTCATCATGAGTACGAAAGCCGCGCCGTCGTTACGGCCGGACGCGTTGCCGGCGGTGACGGTTCCCTCTTTGATGAACGCGGGGGGCAGTTTGGCCAGGCCTTCCATCGTCGTTTCGGGGCGGGGGAATTCGTCCACCTTGAACTCGATCGGAGGTTTCTTTCCCTGGGGAACCGATATTGGAACGATATCGCGCGCGCAGAAGCCGGACTCGATGGCTTTTTTGGTTCTCATCTGGCTGCGATAGGCAAATTCATCCTGCGCCTGGCGCGAAATGTTGTACATTTTCTGAAGCGCTTCGGCGGTGAGGCCCATGTTCATGGTGGCCGCGTCGCGGGACGGCGCCAGCGACAGCATGACCGGCATTGGGGGAATCATGCGGAAGGGAGGCGTGTTCATCGGAAAACGGGCCGGGGCGCTGCTGTAAGACTCATAGCCGCCGGCAATAATGATATCGGCCTGGCCGGCCAGAATCTTCCAGGCGGCGTGGTTGATCGAATCAATCGCGGAACCGCACTGCATTTCAATGTAGGAAGCCGAGGTGCTCTCGGGCAAACCAGCCGCCAGGGTAGGCCAGCGGGCGCCGTTGATGGCCGTGCACGGCCCAATGGCGGAACCCATGAAACAGCAGTCCACGACACCGCCTTTTTCCAGAATCTTGGATCTTTCCACAAGCGCTTTAATGCACGTGCCGGCCATTTCCTCGCCCAGAATACTGCTCAGGGTCTTCCCCAGGGTTCCAAACGCTGTTCTCATACCGTCTACGAATACTACTTCTCTGCTCATAACTCCTCCTGTATATTTTTTGTTTTTTAACGATGAAATCGTTTTTGACCTTGCTTAAAGACCTACACCATCCAACGATGCATCTTAAAACCGAGTCAGGCGTTATCATACCTGCCATAACGCGTCAAGCAACTTATCGATGCCGCCTTAACGATTTTCACCCCGTCAAATCCTCTTGAACAATTGGGCGGAGACGGTTAATGTTTTTTCACGACAAACCGATGATACACACAGAAGTCAAGGATTGTTCATCAATTTGTTTAAGGAGGATAAGCTTATGAAAAAATTTAAAATTTTTGGAATGCTGTTGATTTTTCTCGCCGTCTGCGCCGTCGGAACGGATGCCGGCGCCTGCTCCGTTTTCAGCGTCGCGGCGAAGGACGGAACGCTCATCAGCGGCCGGACCATGGAGTTCGGCCACGACATGGGCTATGCAATGATCGTTGTTCCCCGCAATAAAAGCTTCACGAGCCCGGCCCCCGCAGGAATTTCCGGCCTGCAATGGCGGACGAAATACGGCTACGTCGCGAACAATGTGATGGGCAAGGAAGACGGCATCAGCGACGGCCTTAACGAAGCGGGGCTGTCTTTCAGCCTCCTGTGGTACGACAGCGACATGCAGTGGCAGACCGTCGCTCCGAAGGATAAGGCACCGGCGCTCGCCAACATCGTTTTCGGCTCCTGGGTTCTGGGCAGTTTCGGCACCGTCCGGGAAGCCGTCCAGGCGATCGCCAAAGTCAGAGTTTTCGGCCACAAGAATCCGGAACTGGGCGGCGCGGTCCTGCCCGGCCACTTCATCCTGCATGACGCAAAAGGCGATTGCGCCGTCATCGAGTACGAGCAGGGAGAGGTCCGCATCTACGACAATCCCCTGGGCGTTATGACCAACGCCCCCAATTTCCCCTGGATGCTTACAAATTTGCGCAATTACGTCGGCATGTCCAACGACCAGATTCCTCCTTCTGCGTTCGGCGGAAAAACCTACGCATCAACCGGACACGGCGCCGGCATGTTCGGCCTGCCGGGCGACCTCACTCCGCCGTCGCGTTTTGTCCGCATGGCCGTCACCCTGAAGTTCGCCGATCAGGCGGAAAACGCCGAAAGTCTGCTCAATCTCGCCCAGCATGTCATCAGTTCGCTGCACATCGTCCGCGGCATGGCGGTGGACCGGGACAAGAGCGGCAAAATCACGGCCAGCGAAACCACCCAGTGGTCGGCCTTCCGCGACCTGACCAACCGCGTGTACTATTATCGCACCTACGATAATTTCAATCTGCGCAAAATCGATTTGAAAAAGCTGAATTTCGACGCAGCCAAGGTCAAAACGATCGCCATGTTCGCCGACAAGGAACTCGTGATCGATATCACGGACAGAGCCAAATAAGCCGATCGCGCCTGCGGCAAAGCTGCTCGTCCGCGGCAGCAGCATTGTCGCCGGCCATGGCGTCGTCCGGAGTTACGCGGGGGCACACAAGAGCGCCGGCCGTTTTCAGCTAAAGCGCAAAGTAGCGGCCCTGTTCATCACCGGTGATCGCTCCCTGCGTCATCAGCCGGTCGAGGTGCTTCACGATCATGGCCTTTTCCCAGTACACGACCAGAATCGATGGATGAGCGGGATAGATGAGTTTGCGGGCTGCCAGCTCATCGAGCGTGGCGGGGCTTTCCTGGAGCGCGGCAAGAATCCTGGCGTCGCGCTGAAAAATCCGCTCCCGGTACTCGGCAAACACGCCGGGAATGAAGGGCGCGGACAAAACCTCCTTGTTGTGCCCCGAAACGACGCGATCCGGCTTCAGCGCAAGGATTCGGTCGATGGATGCAATGAACGCATCGACCGGCGTGGCGCCGTCTCCGTACCAGGGTCCGACTTTGGTCAGACAGATGTCGCCGCAGAAGAGCAGGCCTTCGTCCGGAAAAAAGAAGGTCAGGTGGCCCGCTGTATGACCCGGCATGTGCAGCACCTGAATTTTCGTCCGGCCGGCGT
This sequence comes from Deltaproteobacteria bacterium, assembly GCA_012729055.1. Taxonomy (GTDB): domain Bacteria; phylum Desulfobacterota; class Syntrophia; order Syntrophales; family Smithellaceae; genus UBA8904. The sequence goes on along the minus strand of JAAYDW010000046.1, from coordinate 13,879 downwards.
CGATCACGTCTCCCTCGTCGATGGTGCCGTCGATGCGCCACCGGCCAAAAAAAGCGGGATTCGCCGCGCCCATGAGCGCCAGAATCTGATCCAGATCCTCCGGCATGTACTTCTTCCAGTTTTCGATGGACCCGATCTTCGCATGGTCCTTGAAGTTTTCCTTCTCCAGGGGATGAGCGACGATCCGGGCATTGACAAACAGGCTGTTGTCCCACACGTGGTCGATGTGGCAGTGGGAATTGATCATCACGTCCACGCTTTGGGGCCTTGCCTCTGCCAGAATTTTTCCCGCGCCGCTGTCGATCATGACGCGGACGTCGTCGTCAATCAAAACGGCGTTCGACCGGCCGAACGGCTCGTCCGTAAAAAAAATGGATATTCTGTCGTTAATTTTCTCGATCATGATCCCCGTACCCTGCCGGCCGAATCAGCGCGATCACGCTTTTTTTCTGATCTCCGCGTATCGCACCAGCGCGTGCATGGCGCGGGCCGCTTCTTCCGGCGTATCGCAGACCGGAATGCCCGCCCCCCGCAGGATCTCGATGACCATGTCGTAGGCCACCTTGCGAAACCGCGTCGTGATGATGGGCTTGCCGTATTTCGCGGGCAGAGATGCGAAATAATCCGCGCCGTCAATGGCCTTCCTGGTCATGTCGAGGAGCGGCCTGGGCAGACCGGAAAAACCGAACATGTCGCTCCAGGCCGCGGGATTGATCGGAACGTTGGAGATCACGCCGTCGATGTAATCGCAGCGCAACAGTTTTTCCACGACCGCCGCTTCTTCCAGGCCGGTGCGGGAGCTTCCCGCAAAATCCACGGGATTGTTCGGTCGGGGCGCGTGCGGCGGCAGGCCTTCCATCAGGCTCCGGACCGTGTCGGCGTCCAGTTCGGGCACTTCCAGCCCCAAGGCGGCGCAGGCATCGGCCGTCACCACACCCTGTCCGCCGCTTCCCAGGATGGCAACCCGCCGGCCGGGAGGAAGAGGCTGGCTGGCCAGGACCTCCGCCACATCGAAAGCGTGCAGCGTTTCTTGTACGCGAATCAGCCCTGCCTGCCGGCAGGCCGCGTCAAAAATCTCGTCGGAGCCGGCCAGAGAGGCTGTATGCGACTGCGTGGCCTTGCTCCCCGCCGGTGTGCGGCCGGCCTTGTAAATGATGATGGGCTTTATCTTCACCACCTCCCGGGCCAGGTTCATGAACCGCTCGCCGTCCTTGAATCCCTCGATGTAAAACACCAGGACCTTCGTCTCTTCATCGGAAGCCAGGTATTCCAGGTAATCCGCCGCCGTGAGATCCGCCTGATTGCCGATGCTGATGAACTTGCTCAAGCCGTATCCCTTGGCGCCGGCGATTTCCGACAGAGAAACGCCGAATGTTCCGCTCTGGGAAACAAAGGCAATGGGACCCGCCTGGGGCGCTTTATCGAAAGACAGGCAGAGCAGACCCGCCCGGCTCCAGATGCCCATGCAGTTGGGCCCCACAAAACGGATGCCCGCTTTCCGCGCGACCGCGACCACTTTGTCTTCCAGGATTTTTCCTTCCGGCCCGATCTCGGCAAATCCGGCGGTGATCAGAACGACGCCCCGGACGCCCTTTTCCGCGCACTCTTTCATGACCGACGGAATCTGTCGCGCGGGAACCGTAATGACGGCAAGATCGACGGCGTCCGGAATATCCAGAACGCTTTTATACCCGGGCAGTTGCCCGATGGCCTCTCCCGTGCGGTTGACGGGGTAAATCGCCCCGCGATAGCCGGTGCGCGCCGGACGGTTCATCATCCGAAATCCCCACTTGGCGTGGCTTTGTGACGCTCCGATCACCGCGATCGATCTGGGTTTGAAAATGGGATCCAACTGTTCCACAATGGTTTTCACGTGAGATGCGCCTCCTTCTTTACACTGCTGCCGCCGGCCTGACGCCTACGATAGACGTTTCTCCCCTCCGAGTCAAATGAAGTCTTTTGCGAAGCGCGCCGCATCAAGACACGCGCCTGTCTCGTTAAGCCTGCGGGCCTCCGGCGGGTCCGCGGCAAAAAAGAAAGGCGGAACCCGTCCGCCTTTCCGTCCGGATAACGTTCCGCTTATTTCACCTGGCCCGCCTGGAAGATCGTGTGCTCTTCAATGGCAACATAGCCGTTTCTGTCCTTGTCGATTTCCTTGAATCGCCGGGACATGGCCGCCAGAAATTCTTCCGTGGTGATCTTGCCGTCATGATTGGAGTCGATGTCGAAAAAGTTGGCCTGCCAGAAAACGATGCACTCATCGTCGCCGATCTGACCGTTTTTGTCGGCATCCAGCTTTTTGGGCTTTTTCGACGCCTTGACTTTATCGGGAACCGTCGCCTTGGGGCCGCACCAGAAGGCGAGATATTCCTTGGCGACAAGCTTTCCGTCCTTGTCCGCATCCATGTCGCCGAAAAATTCCTTGGTCGCGGCGGCAAACTCGGCCGCCGTCACTTTGCCGTCATGATCCGCATCGATGTCCTTGAAGCGCCCCTGCCAGAAAGCCGCGTGCTCCGCTACCGTCACGAGAGCGTCGCCGTTGGCGTCCATCTGCGAGTAAACCGTCCGCCCCATCGCCGGAATCCTGGCCGGCGGGGCCGCCAGCGCCGCCGCTGCCAGCAGCAATACCGCCACCACAATCAATCCTGTCGCTTTTTTCATCTGCATCCTCCTTAATGCGATAATTCGTCCGCAGGCATTACCCGCCTGCCGTCGACGTTTAATTTAAAAAACCGGGGCGCCGCGGCGCGGCGGCTGATCCGGCAATCGAACCGTCCGCGCGTTTAACCGCGGAATACGGCGTGCACGATTTCCAGCCGTTGCGAGGCCTGGGCGCGGCTCAAAGCTTCCCGCACGGCGCTCGGGTCGGCGGGCGTGTCGATGCGGCGGACAAAGGACGTCCAGCCGCCCAGCACCCGCTCCAGCAGACCTTCGGGAACAGGCTGGCCGCCGGTGGCCATCGCGCGGCCGTTGTCCAGAATCAGCACTTTCAGGGGAATCCGGTGCGCCTGCGCCTCGATCAATCCCAGATGGCCGGCGGCCAGAAATGCGTAATCTCCCGTCACCGCCCAGACCCGCTTTGGGCCGCCCAGAAAAGCGCCGATCGCGAGCGGCAGACTGCCGCCGTAGTAGCTGCACGCATCCACGCAGGCAAAAGGCGGAAAGGCAAACAGAGAGGAAAGCCCCGTGTCGCCGCCGACAAAATCAATCTGCGCGCGCAGCGCCTGAAAGATCTCAAAAACGGGGACAAACTGCGCCGCCGCCTGCCGCCAGAGGGCAGGCAGGCCCTGCGGAACCGGCGGCAGGACGGGTTCGGAAATGCTTCGCCAGTCTTTGCCGGCCAGTTTTGCCTCCAGCACACGGCGCTGATAGGGCGCCAGCGGCGGACACAGCACATGGCGCAGCGCGTCGCGGCTGTACCGGCGGCTGACCGGCGGCAGGGTTTTGCGCAAAACGGGCGGCTCGCGGGAAAGCTCGCGCGAATCGACGAAAAGAACCACGGGAACAGTCAGCTTCTCGGACCACAAAAAGCATTCCAGCACGTCGTCGTAAATCGTCTCGCGGCCCGCCCTCTTGAACGGAATGCCCGTGCCGCGCAGGAAATCCTGAAGCGGAAAGATATTGTCGGAATGCGCGCCTTCCGGGTCGTCAAGCGCCACCGTGACAAAGCCCCCCGTCGTGCCGAGGGTCAGGGAATCGATGACGCTGTTGGCCGCTTTGGCCAGGCCGTGGGCTTTCAGCACGGCGGCCGCACGAGCGCCCGAAAGCGCCGCGCCGTGGGCGACGCTGTAGGCGGTCTCTTCGTTAAAGGAATAGACCGGCTTGGTTCCCGCCAGCTCGTTTACCGCGTCGAAAACAGCCACCGCGCCGGTGGCCGGCACGTGCGTGACGACGCGGGCGCCCGCGTCCCTAAGCGCCAGCGCCACGGCCCGATCGGACCGCATCGTCCGCACAGAAGCGCCGGCGGACAACGACGGACGGACGACATCGGACAGAAGCAAACCGGCAACGGCAAGCGATCCCAGTTTGAGAAATTCCCGGCGGGTCCGGTTGAAGTAGACCAGATCGGTTCCGAAATCGGGGAAATCCTTTTCCTGCGGCATTACAAGCCTCCCTTTGCCGGCGGCGCGGCTTTCGCTCTTCCACCGCGGCTTTTTCAGATCCGGCGTTTCACTTGCCGGCTTTTTCCATAATCATGCGGACGGCTTTTTCCAGCGCCCGGTTGAATTCCTCCGGCCGGTTCAGCATCAGGAAATGATCCGCTTTCGGCAGGATGATGGCGTCAAAGGAAAGCATATGCCGCCGGTTGGCTTCCGCGTTGACGGGCCACGCATCGGCGTTCACGCAAACGACCGGCACGCGGACCTCTTCGAATATTTTCGCCGCCTCGCCGGTGATGTACTGCCGCATCATCTCCTCCATGGCGCTAAGCCCCACGGCCCGCGGCCCGGCCGCCATGTCGGAAAGAATCCACTCGCTAAGCTTCGGGTCGCCGTCGGGCGCCAGCATCGGTTGGACAAACTGCCTTGTCCCTTCCGGAAAGTTTTTTCGCAGCGGTGCGATCATCTTTTGAAATGCCCGGCGGGTCAGCGGATATTCGATGTTTTCCAGCGTATCGACGCCGATGAGGCCGACCACGCGCCCCGGGAGAAGCCGGGCTGCTTCGGCAATCACGGAACCGCCCATCGAGTGGCCGACGAGAACGATTTTTTTGCCGCCCGCCGCTTCGGCGACCGCGCGAACATCCTCGCCGAAGGACCGCATGGTATAGCGCCGGCGCGCCATTCCCGAATGGCCGTGGCCGGCCAGATCGAGCAGGACGACGCGATGGTTCCGGGAAAAATAGGGCGCCTGCTCCCGCCAGTAGCGCGCATCGCAGCTCCAGCCGTGGACAAAAATCAGCGTCGGTTCTCCCTCACCGGACACCTCGCAGGAAATCGGCGTTCCGTCCGCCGAAAGAACCACCACAGGCCAGGAAGGCTGGGCCTGGGCCGGCGGCCCGGCGGCAACCAGGAAAAAAAAGAAGCACGCGAGGACCAGGTGCCGCCCGGCCGGAAACCGGCCGCGGGCGCTGCACCGCCTGATGGGCTGGACGTTCATTACCTTTCCCTCTTTTCTTCGACGGTTATCTTCACCGGACGTCGGCAAAGGCATCCGAAACGCGCTTTTAAGTCTTGGCGATGAAACGCCGCCGCAGATCTCCGCGGCGCGGCGAATTATAGCGAACGCAGAGGTCGGCGTAAATACATTTTTATCCTTCCGGGCCAAGATTCCCCTGACAGGCCTCCGGCAGAAAATGGGGAGTGCCGGGCGCACAATAAAAAAGGCGTCCCTCGGGACGCCTTTTTTATCTCAGCTTAAAAAATCAAATCACTTCTGTTCGAAGAATTCCGCAATCTGCGCGTTCACTTTGTCCGCGGCTTCGTGCTGAATCCAGTGGCTGACGCCGGACAGTTTGATGAGCCGGCCCTCTTTGCAGTAACGCATGCTCTGATCCGCCATCTCCGTGAGCATGGCGACGTCTTCTTCCCCCCACATGAGGATCATCGGGACCGTGACGTCGAAGCTCCGGGGCGGTTCGGACTGCGTCTGGATCATGGCGCGGTACCAGTTGACCATCGCGGTAAAGGCGCCGGGCTGACGGAACGCCTTGCGGTACTCCTCGAGCTCCGCGGGCGAAAAGGTTCCGGGATTGGCGGATGTCGTGATGAGCTGCAAGACCCACTCGTAGTCGCCGGCGGCAGCCAGACGGTCCACCGCGCCGGGAATCTGGAAATAGAAAATGTACCAGCTGCGCTGCATCTGCGCCGTGTTGGTGAAGACGTTTTTCGCCATGATCTTGGGATGCGGCACGTTGAGAATCACCAGCTTGCGAAAACGGTCGGGATACTTGAGCGCAAGCCACCAGGACACGGACGCGCCCCAGTCGTGGCCGACCAAATAAACCTGCTTCTGGCCGTAAGCGTCCAAAAGGCCGATCATGTCTTTTGCCAGTTTGTCGATATTGTAAGCGGCGACGCCCTCGGGCTTGTCGCTCAGGTTGTAGCCGCGCTGATCCGGCGCCACGACCCGATAGCCCTTGTCCGCAAAGTAAGGCAGCTGTTTGCGCCAGGCCCACCAGAATTCCGGAAAGCCGTGCAGGAACAAAATCATCGGGCCGTCTTCCGGGCCCGCTTCCATGACGTGCAGTTTGACGCCGTTGGTTTCGATAAAACGCTCGCGCAAATCCATGGGAACCTCCTTCAGAAGGTTGACAGGCCGGAAATGACCAGCCGATTCGGTTATTTCATGGGCGCTTTTCGCCCTTCATCATCGCTGTCGGGAAACGGTTTCAAACCGTTCCTTCCTTGAAAAACGCATTCATTAAGGCGGCAACTTCTTTCGGCTTTTCCTCCTGCACGAAGTGCCCCGCCTTGACGGATTCGACCCGGATCGCATCGAAACACTCTTCGATGTGGTTTAAGTTTTCCGCAACGATGACGGGATCCTCGTTGCCGTGGATGTAGAGCGCCGGCATGGAAAACTTGACTCCGGCCAGCGCCTTCCAGCGTTTGGCGTCCTCGCGCATGGCGCGGTAATAAGCCGCGCCCGCGGCGGGCGTATCGGCGATGCGGTAGCAGCGGATGTACTCGGCGATGGCCTGCGGATCGATCGTGCCGTCTTTGCCCGCCCGTCCGAAGAAATAGCGGATCCAGACCTCTTCATTGCCCGGAATCATGCCTTCCGCAAGCCCCGGCATCTGCTGGAAATGCTGATACCAGAAAGGCACGGCGCCGCGGCTGTAAATCACCTCGATCGCTTCGGCATAGCCTTTCGCGTTCGTGATGACGGGAATGTTCAGGATCGCCAGCTTTTTCACCCGGTCGGGAACCAGGAGCGCCACTTCCTGGGCAACGATGCCGCCCCAGTCATGGCCGACCAGAAAGAAGGCATCGACCTTCAGAGCGTCGAGCACCTCGACCATGTCTTTGGCCAGTTCCGCCTTCTGGTACGCCGCAGCATTATTCAACGTCCGTTCGCTTTCGCCCAGGCCCCGCAAATCGGGGGCAATGATCCGGAAAGACGGATCCAGAAAAGCGCCGACCGCCTCCCAGCAATACGAACTTTCCGGCCAGCCGTGCAGCATGACGACGGGAAATCCGTCTTTGTTCCCCCGGTCCCGGATGTTGAACGTGCCTCTGGGCACCGTAATTTTGTACGTATTCATCGGCATAAAAAAACCTCGTATGTGTTTCTCGCAGGGAACGGTCTTGGCGCCCACACGGGCGGCCGCGACCGTTCCCTGCTCCTTGAACTTTGGACCTTGCACCTTTCTTTACAGTTCCCAGGCCGCATTCGCACCGTCCGTCGTCGCTTCGATGATCCGTCGGGGCGCAACGGCGTCGCCGACCACGACGTGGCGGATGCCTTTTTTCTCCAGGGCCTCCCGCAGTTCGGACCGGGGCGTCACACCAATGGCGACGATGACCTGCGCCACCGGGGCCAGCTTCGTTTGTTCGCCTTTCGTCTCGACGGTGACCGCATCTTCTTCGATTTTGTTCACCTTGGTTCCGTACATGAGCCGGACGCCCTGCGCCGCGAGCCGCCGGTAAAGCATCTGGCCGTGGGCCGCCTGCGCCAGGACCGGCGGTTTGGCCAGCATTTCGACGACCGTGATGTTCTTCAGGCCTTTTTCCCGCATGAAATCCGCCGTTTCCAGACCGACCAGACCCGCGCCGATAATGACGGCGGGCTCCTTGGGTTTGACGCTGCCGTCCAGAATCTGCCAGGCGTCGCAAACCACCGACGCATTCGCGCCTTCCGCCGGGCAGGCGGTTTTGTCTGCGCCGATGGCCAGAATCACTGCGTCGGGCTTGGCCTCGTCGATCATGGCTTCGGTGACGGTCGTGCCGAGCTTGAAGGACACGCCCTGCTTTTCGCATTTCGCCGAAAGCGTCCGGATAAACCGGTCGTAAACGTTTTTATGCGGCGCCAGCGCGGCATAGCGCACGTTCCCGCCGGTGCGGCTTTCGCGTTCGAACAGCGTCACGCGATGCCCCAGGCGCGCGGCTTCCAGCGCGGCCGTAAGGCCGGCGGGCCCGCCGCCCACCACCCAGACATTTTGTTTGTTCTTTGCCGGACCGGCAGGCCGCAAAAGTTCCTGTCCGGTTTCGGGATTGATCGCGCAGCGCACCGGCTTTTGCTCCAGCGCCTCGCGCTCGATGCACCCCTGGTTGCAGGCCAGACATTCCAGCGTGTCTTCCGGATGGCCGGCCACGGCGTTTTTCAGAAAGTCCGGATCGGCCAGATGCTGCCGGCCCACGGCAATCAGGTCCGCGTCGCCGCGGGCGATCACGTCGTCCATGAGAAACGGATCGGTGTAGCGCCCGACGGAAATCACCGGCACGTTCGTGACTTCCTTGACCTTGCGGGCCAGATAAGCCTTAAAGCCGGGATCGTACTCCACCGGAGCGCTGGCGTTGGGCGTATCGGTGTTCACTTCCGGCGAGCCGTGCGTGCCGAAGGAAACGTTGATGAGATCGGCCCCGGCCGCGACCAGGTCGGGAATGATGGTCTGGATATCCTGGATCGTATAGCCGCCTTTCACGCATTCCTCGCCGGAGATGCGGATCGAAACGGGGAAATCCGGTCCCACCTGTTTGCGCACGGAGGCGATGCATTCCAGCATGAAGCGCGCGCGCCCCTTGAAATCTCCGCCGTACTCGTCCGTCCGGCGATTGGACAGGCCGGACAGAAACTGCATGAGCAGGTAGCCGTGGGCTCCGTGCAGCTCGACCATGTCAAAACCGGCGGCCTTCGCCCGCGCCGCGCCCGCGCCGAACGCGTCAATGATCTCCCGGATTTCGCCCAGCGTCATCTCCCGGGGCGGTCCCAGGAAGCCGAAAACGAAGCTGGGCACCGCCGAAGGACCGATGGCCCGCTTCTGCTTGAGGAAAAGATAATTTTCCCGGCCGCAGTGATGGAGCTGCATGGCCACTTTGGCCCCCGCGTCGTGAATGGCCTGGGCCATCTTTGTCAGTCCGGGAATGAACTTGTCGTCCCAGACGCCCAGCGAATGGGGCGATACCAGCCCGGACGGATGGATGCAGGTGATTTCCGTAATGACGAGGCCGACGCCGCTTTGCGCCCGCCGCCGGATGTAAGCCAGGTTGGCTTCGCTGACCGTTGAATCTTCATTGCCAAGGCCGGTCCCCATCGGCGGCATCACCAGCCGGTTGGGCAGGGTCAACGATCTTACGGCAAGAGGGGACAACAGGTGTTCAAGTGTTTTCATGGACGATCTCCTTTGCAGATAAAAAAAAAGAAGGGATGCGCCGCCGCTTCGGGCGGCGGCGCACAATTTTTAAGCGTTGCAGACCGGCAGACGAGCGGTCCGCGGTTTTTCTACACGTGCGAGCCCAGAAGCAGACCGCCGTCGATGATGATCTCGGCGCCGGTGGTGTAGCTCGACGCGTCGGAAGCGAGATAAACCGCCGCGCCGGCAATTTCATCCGGTTCGCCGATCCGGCAGGTGGGCAGATGCTTGCACAGCTCTTCCTTCTGCTTCTGCGCTTCTTCCGGCGACAGGTGCCCCCAGTGGGAATTCATCATTTTCGTGCTGATGGGCCCCGGCAGGATCGCGTTGACCATGATGTTGTCGCGCGCCAGCTCCATGGCAAACGCACGCGTCGCCTGGCGGACGCCGGCCTTGGAAATGGAATAAACGCTCACAAACGGCTCCGGATTGACGCCGTCGATGGAGGCGATGTTGATGATTCTTCCGCCGCCCTGCTTCTTCATGACTTTGGCGCAGGCCTGACTCATGAAATAAACGCCCTTGAGGTTCAGGTTCATAATGGTGTCCCAGAGGCGTTCGTCGGCATCCAGAACGGACGCCATGGCCGGGCTGGCGCCGGCGTTGTTGACCAGAATGTCGATGCGGCCGAATTTTTGGACCACGGTGTCCACCACCCGCTGAATTTCTTCAAGTTTACCTAAGTGCGCGGGAACGACGAGAACCTCGCAACCGACAGCGGTCATTTCGCAGGCGGTGGCTTCCAGATCCTGCGCCTTGCGGCTGGTGATGGCGACTTTCGCGCCGGCTTTGGCGAAGCCATAGGCGATTCCCTGGCCGATGCCGCGGCTGCCGCCGGTCACGATGGCCACTTTACCCTTCAGTGAAAACTGGGAAAGATCAAACATGGCAAAAACTCCTTTGTATATTTTTGATTCTTAGAAAGACGATTTAACGGGAATTTGCAAGCCTTTTTATGGAGGCCGCCGGTCGTAGGGAACGGTCTTGATGACCCGAAGGTTTCGCAACCGTTCCCTACAGGGGTGACCGAATCTTATTTCTTGGCTTTGGGCGCCAGCGCCTCACGGTCGCCGCCGCTCATGCCGGCAATGTATTTCACCAGCTTCTTGCGGGATTCGATGTCGTACTGCGTCGTAATCGCGATCTGCTCCATGATCGGAGATCCGCCGCCGTGATAGTTGCCGACGTTCGTGATCCCGCCGGTGGCGGAGCACAGGGCGTCGCCCAGATAGCGCCAGAACTGCGCCTGGTCTTCGGCCGACATCTTCGGATTGCGCTTGGTGTATTTCAAGAGCGCTTCGCCCGTTGCCGGATTCGCGAAATCCTTTTCATGCGGGAAGGTCGCCGTGACGCCGCCGGAAATGTCGCACAGAATTTCGGCTTCTCTCCAGACCGCCTCGCCCGACAGGCAGCGGCCGACGTTGCAGTAAATAGAGTTCGGAATGTACGAGCCGGGTCCGTAAGGCACAAAGCCGACACCCGGCATATAGACTTCGGGTTTACCCAGGTCGGACGCCGTGTAACCCGCCGCGTAGCCCAGTTCGATCGTCATGATGATCTCCGCCAGCTTTTCGCGCACATGTTCGGCCTTGTGGATGTTGTTCACTTCCGCGGCCAGGGCGGCGCTGCCCAGGATGACGTCGCCGATCGCCGGCTTGCAGCCCGAGTAGGAGTGGCGATGGAACAGAGCGAACAGCAGCGCCAGCGCGCCGCCGTGCTGATATTCGCCCGCCAGGAACACGCGTTCCCACGGCACGAAGCAGTTTTCAAAGATCATGTAGGAATCGGTCGCGCCCGGCATGAAACCGCGTTTGTAGTGCTCGCGGTTGCGCAGATTATGAATCGTGACGACCTGCTTCAAACCGTCCCAGTCGCCGGGAATGGCGAAGCCCACGGCGTAGTTCGCGTCTTCCTTACGCAGCGCGCGAGTCGGCAGAACCAGCACTTCGTCGGCCACGGAGGCTTCCGAAATGTGAACCTTGCAGCCTTCGACGATGATGCCGTCCTTGGTTCTTTCCTTGATATGCACATAGGAACCGGGGTTGGGCTGATCCGCGGGGCGGAGCAGCCGGTCGCCCTTGGTATCCGTCTGGGCGCAGCAGCCGATCAGGTCTTCCGTCTGGAAGCGGGTCAGCCATTTCTTGAAGTTCTCATGATAGTTGGTTTCGCCCGGTTTGATCTTGTCCGCCTCGTAGGAAACGTTGTACATCGCGTTCGTGCCGTCGATGCCCATGCAGCGCTGAATGCAGCCGCCCACTTTCTGGCAGAGCATCCGGGTCATGTCCTGCTTCTTGTGCAGGTCGTCCGTGTTCTGGTGAATGTGGGTGAAGCGGTTGATCTTCTGTCCCGTCAAATGCGACGTGGCCGTGCACAGCGCTTCGTTTTCCGGCTTGGCCGCTTCGTCATAGGTCGTCCCGATGGTATTGAGACAATCCATCTGCAGTTCGTCGGTGCGGTCGATCAGCTGGCCGTCAAAATAAATGTTCCGTTTCATTTTGGAAAGACCGTTAATGTAATCCTGCTTTGTTCTCATGATTTTATCCTTTCTTTTACAATGTGGTTTAAAATTTAACGTAAACCCGGAGGTCATCCGGATCACTATCCTCTATTTCTTACTTTTTGTTTTTTTGCTCTTCCCGGCCGTTGCTGAAGCGCGGCCGGACGATTTTACGGTTGCGTCATCCTGCAGAAGCTGCCCCAGCGCGCGGGCGTCTTCGAGGTTGAGCCGTAGCGTCAGCCCCTGCGGATCCTTTTTCGCCCGGATGCCGCTTAAGACGATTTCCAGAAACGGATCGAGCATGTCCATGATGCTTTTTTCGCGTTTGGGCATTCCCTGCATGTGCCAGTGGATAAAGAGATGCTCGATCGTCCCCATCAGCAGCGACCGGATCAGATAGGCGTCGGCGTCGGCGCGAAACGTGCCGTCGGCGATGCCGTCGCGGATGCAGTCCAGCAGACGGTGCGCGGAGCGCCGGATCGCGGCGTGCGCCTCGGTCTGGCGGAAACGCTTGTTGGACATCAGTTGCAGCAGAACCAGCGCGGAGTAGTGCGGATTGTCCTGATACAGCTGAATGTAGCTGAACAGGATGGCGCGCATCCGGCCTTCCACATCCTTAATATAGGGCAGAACGGCTTCGGATTCTTCAAACGTATCGTTGGAGATTTTTTCGGGAATGGCAAACAGGAGATCTTCCTTGGTGCCGAAATATTCGTAAATCGTGGCTTCGGACACTCCCGCTTCCTTGCTGATTTCGGAGATGGTGGCTTCCGGAAAACTCTTCTCGGCAAAAATGCGCAGCGCCGCATCCATAATGCGGTCTTTTCTGCTTTTGGGCCGGGCGTGGTCTGTCATGATGACACCTTCTTCCTCTTGGACTTTAACCTATATCACCATAGTGAGACTGTCAAGTATTATTTTATTCCATAGTCGGACTATGAAAATTAGTAGATAATCATAGTCGGCAGTCAATAAATAACGCTATCCATCTGGATTTACTCAGGAAACGGAAGGAAAACAGACCGGACGGAAGTCAGCGTAGATAGGGACGCTGTTAACTATTTAACTTTCCAGCAGGGAAAGCTTTTCCTGCTCTGCAATCTTGCGGCCGCGGACAACCGCTTTACTCACGGCAACAACGGATATTCCGAATCTGATGGCCAGGCTGGACATCGAAACGCCCAACTCGCGAACCGCCCAGTAACAAAAGAGACTCCGCGCCCTCACAATCGGCCGTTGCCTGCCTGCCGTGAGAATTTCCTTCGGCGCCAGTCCCGTCATGTGAGAAACACGTTTGGCAATTTTGTCCAAATCCATTCCCGCCGAGCGCAGGACGTGGCGTTGATTCATCTGTTCCTTCGACCGCGCCAATACTCTTGTGACGAACTCGCTGTCCCCCAGGATCCGCTCATCACTGCGCTGATAGACGCCTTCACGTCTTTTTTGTCTTAAGCTGTCCCACCCTCCGGCGCTTCGTATCAGACCGCCGCCCGCCAAGTCGGATCGTCTCCCCTGTACGATACCGGCTTCAACAAAGCTGCGATAGGCTTTCCGGGCCGGAGCCGGTCGGGAGCTGAAGTATCGGAGAATTTCTTCCGTCACCTGCCACGGGTTTTTGTTTTTGCCCATCAGGACGCTGTGGCCGGAATAATCATAGGAATCAAGCTCATCCAGCCCCTGCACCAATCCGGCGCGCAGCGGATTGAGATGGATATAGCGCACGAGTTCCAGAAGGTAGGCCTCTTCCTGGCATAAAATGGATTTAAAGCGGTTTTGAAACAGATGGCCGTGGCGACGGCGGCTGCGGTTGAACCACACCGCATAGCCGGTCAACAGCCGCCTCATGACGGTTGAGATCGGGACCGCGCCGGTGCGGCAAAGCAGATGAAAGTGGTTGGGCATCAACGACCAGGCAAAGCAGGTCGTGCCGGTATCCTGAAGGATTTCCCCCAATCGATGAAGAAAGTGCTTCCGGTCATCGTCCGATTCAAATATCTTCTTTCGTTCGATGCCCCGAACCATTATGTGATGGACGGCATCAGCGGCGTCTATTCTTGCGCTTCTCGGCATGCCTTCCTCTTAGCCAT
>JAAYDW010000045.1 GCA_012729055.1 Deltaproteobacteria bacterium | reverse complement strand
TCCGAGATCGAAGTAACGGTAGCTGATATCCAGGCGCAGCCGTTCGGTCAGGATCACACCCGTGCCGAGGGCCGCCATAAAGGCCAGATTCGTCCGGTCGCCGGAAGGCGTGACGCTGAGTTTGTGGCGGCCCGCATTCTGGGGAAACAGGAAAGTCATCCGGTCGATGCGGTTGTGGGCCAAACCGATGCCGCCGCCGATGTACGGCTGAAAACGCCATAATTTTTTTTCGGCCAGAAAACCGCTGATGTCGATGAAGACATTGACCATGCCGCTTAACGAATCGCCGCGGACCGAAACAGGCTGGACAGAACCTACGGAAAGAAAATTGGCGTTGCCTTCGTAATCCATCCGGAAGCGGTAGGCCAGCGACAAATCGGCCCGCAGCCACGGGAAGATCTGGCGGCCGAAGGCCCCTTCCGCCAGGGGAAACCGGCCGAAATCGCCGTACGCGCCGATCGGCTGCCCGTCGCAGCCGGCAGCGCAGCCGAAGAGCGCCGGCGGCCGGGAAGAGGCGCAATCCGCGTCGGTGAAATCCGCCGCCGGCGACGCTTCATACCCCAGCGCGCCGCGCACGTACCAGTCCGCCGCCGGGGCGGGCGCGGCGAACAACAGCACCGAAAGAAAAAATATCCATCCGATCCACGGGGATTTTCCCGACGTTTCTTTTTGACGCAGCGGCGACATTCGCATCCTTTCTGAACCCTTTTAATGGGTGTAGTGAAGCCGGAGACGGCAAAGCCCGTTTTTGACGTGCGATTCCACCTTGTCGGCGTTTTGATGAATGAAAAACAAGGACAGTTTGGCCATGCCCGCGGAGGACGCCATGACCTCGTCTTCCGAAGGCTCCCGGTCCGGGATGATCATCGGCGCGCCCCGGTACGTTATTTCAACATCCAGATTGAACTCGTCGAACGTAACGGCGACATGAAGCGGTCCTTCGGCGGCCGACGAGTATTCGGCCGCTTCCAGCGTTTCATTGATCGCGTTTGAGGCACGCGCAATCACGTCGGGCATGGCGCCCCAGAGCCCGCCCTGTTTTTGCATGAAGGCAAACACCTTGTCGGAGGAATCGACGCCCGGCGCAAGCTCCAGGGTCGCCGTCCTGGCGATGCCGATTCTCATAAACAGGTTCAGGACGATGGCCGAGAGCGTCGCCAGTGAAAGGGAAGACTGGAAGAAGGGTTTGACGGCGGCGGGCAGGCCGGCGTACAGGCCCGGAATGAAATCCACGCTGAGACCGAACACGATGGAGGTTCCGATCACAAAGGTCTTGCGCGCGTCGATCATGCGCGACACCATGATCTGGATGCCGGCGATGACCATGAAGCTCACGGCGAAAACCAGGCTTGCGCCCATGACCGGCGTCGGCATGATGACGAAAATCGCCGCGGCTTTGGGCAGGAAGGCCAGCGCGATGAGAATGCCGCCGGTGGCGTAGGCGATGGTCCGGCTCGTGGCGCCGGTGGCGATGGACAGACCGATGTTGCTCGACGACGGGGACTGGCCCAGCGCGCCGCCGAGACCTGAGAGAATGTTGCCGCAGGAGCTTGCCAGGATGCCCCGGCTGATGGATTTCATGTCCGGACGCTTCCAGCCGGCATCGTTGATTTTCTGGCAGGTCGTGAGATCGCCCATCGTTTTCAGCGCGGACGAGAGCGCGGCGACGACAAACGGAACGATCAGCGCCGTACTGAACGACAGGCCGTAGGAGCCGGGCGCCGGCCAGGACAGCCAGGGGGAATCGCCGAAGTGCCGCAATTCGTCGGCGCCGAGGACTCCCAGGAAGAAAGACAGCGCATATCCGATCAGCATGCCGAAAAGCACGGCGTACAGGCGGATTTTGCCCTTGCCCCAGACGGTGAAGCCGATCATGGCCAAAAGCGTCGCAAGCGCAATGACCGACTCCGTGAGGTCGGGGGAGGCGTGGACGGCGTCGATGCCGACGAATCTTTTCATGGCAAAGGGAATGACTTCAATGCCGACCATGGTGACAATGGTGCCGGTCACCTCCGCGGGGAAAAAGGCCCGCATTTTGACGGCCACGCGGGAAAAGAACGCCTCGAACACGCCCGCGATCATGGTCATGCCGAAAATGAGCGGAAGACCGCCGGCCTTTCCGGCCAGGATGGACGCGGACAAAAAGGCAGGACCGTTCAGCATCGGGCAGAGATAGCCGGAACCGACCGGCCCCCGATTGAGCCCCTGGAGAATCGTGGCGATACCGGAAATCAGCATGGTCATGGAGATGAGATGCCGGGCGTCGTGGTCGGCGCCGCCGATGGCGTCGACGATGAGGACGGGAAAAACGAAGGCGATGGTGATGATGAAGATGTGCTGGATCCCCTGCATCAGCAGGGCGCCCGGGCCGGGGCTTTCATCGACGTCATAGATCAGGTTGGCCGGTTTGGTTCGGGGTGGCGCGCTCGGATCGGTCACGGTTTGTCCCTTTCTCCGGAAGAGGAGATTGCGTCTGCTGTCGTCCCATACAGGAGAAGCGGCCGGATGTCAACTTCGTTCCCTGAAAGAGAGAATCCGGACGCAGCCTTACCGGGTCGCCTTCTCCGCCGTTTTCCGGCGCGGAAATTTAATGTACGGGCTCACCCGGGAATTGATGTTCTTGCCGGTGCCGTCGTAATTGAGCGTCACCACGGGAACGCCGGTGTATTCCTCGATGCGCGCCGCCATGGCTTCGGTGACCAGACCCGCGCAGCAAAACGCCGGATTGGTCTGCACGAAGAGGGAAAGGTCCGGGTGATGCTGCATCAGCGCGGAGATCTTGATCAGGTTGTCGGCGGATTCTCCGTAGTGCTGGACGGTCACGGAAAACGTGTCGTAAATTTTCTTATAGTCGATATCGGTGGCAAGCGCGGGTTCTCCGAGCACTTCGTTGAAAATCTTGTAGTAGCTTTTGTCGAGCTGGTTGATGAGCGTGATCAGCGTTTTGGTGACCAGAACGTCCATGTATTCGCCTTCCCGGAACCACCGGCGCATGTAGGGGCTGGCGACGAGCTTGGCGTACTCGCTGAACGGCGTGGTGATGACTTCGCCGCCGCACGCTTCGATGTCGTGGATCAGATCCTGATTGAAGACGTCGTTGTCGCGGGCGTAGAGATCGCCGAAGATGGCGACCTTGGGGCGCCGTCCCGGAACTGTTTCGATTCTTTTGAACAGGCTGATGACTTTGTTTACATCGTCGTCCTTGCTGCGGCCGCCGAGAAAGGTGTTGTACAGAATCGCGAGAGACTGGGCGATGACCTTGTCGGTGAGCCCCTTTTCCTTCTCGTAGGGACGGATGCGGCAGCCCATTTTCCGCAGCATTCCGCCGAACATGTGCGCAAAGTAGGCTTCAATGGACGCCTGCAGGGAGATGTCGGACAGCGACATGCTGCCGATGTAGACATCCACCTGTTCCATGCCGTGACCCGCCGCTTCCAGAATGCCCTTGATCATCTCGGGATACAGGCGGATGTTGCAGGCGACGTGGCTGTCGAAGATCCAGCCGACGGTCTGGGCCGGGTCGAGCAGATTTTCCTCGATATAATCCATGTAGCTCTGCGCGATCAGATTTACCGGCAGGCACTGGCCGCTGTTGGTGCGCAGGCCGCGTTGAATGGCTTTTTCGGTAAGCGGCACCATGCGCGCATCCACGCCCTCCCGAATGAACACGGCTTCCAGAAGCTTGGAGTTGATGGGGTCGAAGGAGGGAAAGAGCAGGGTCTTGTCCTTGATCCGGGAGCTGCTTTCGGAATTGAGCGGCAGCAACCGCGACGAAATTACGCGCAGGTCGCGGCTTGCGTGGTGGTTGGTAAAGGAGCGGACGGCCGCTTCGATGCGGGTTTCGTAGCCGACGTTGGAATCGTGTTCGTCGAGTTCCAGAATCAGATAGGGTTTTCCGTACTTGTCCATGATGCGCTTGAAGTATTCCAGGGTAAAGGAATCGGGGCTGCATTTGAAGGACGTGACGTACACCGGGTACAGGCCGCGCGTGCGGGCGATGAAGAGCGCGGCCTTCAAAATCCGCGCGGCGTGGTTCCAGTGTATCCGCTTCAGGAGCGGGGCGATTTCTGCAAGGTCCTCCCGGTCCACGGGCAGCATGTCCTGGTAAAACGGTTTGACGCCAAGCGCGCTGAAAATGTCGGGAATCCCCTTGTTCATGGAGTTCTGCATGATGGCGTACGGCCGTCCCAGGAGCGCCACGCTGATGGTATCGTCCGTGGGTTTTTCGCGCTGGTAAATGTTGATCAGGTTGCCGCGGCCCTCGGTGTAATAGGAAAGCGCGGCTTCGTAGGCGTTGTAGATTTCCCAGTAGCCGGTGTTCAAAATCGTCTTCAGGAGGGCGAACAGTTCGATGCGCGACTGAAACGAATGATGATCGATGACCGGCATCACCGGTTTGTTTTTCAACCGCAGGCTCTTGATGCCCGCGGCAATCGCGGCCGCAAACTGCGTGTAGTAGCAGGAGTACCGGTAATCCTCGTCCTTGGACTTCGCGGCCTCCAGGTAGAAGGGCAGAAAGAGGCGGTCGCACTTGTCCGCCAGGTAGTGCACATGGCCGAAAAAGGCGTTCATGGGCGCGCAGAATTCCGCCCCCGCGAGTTTCTTGCCCGCCTTGATCGCGTTTTTCAGGTTTTCCGAGGTGACGACCTCCACGCCGAGTGTGGCGAAAAAATGTTTCCACAACGGCATTTCTTCAGCCAGATACAGGGCGTTGGGGATGCCGACCCGGACCGTTTTCTTGAACGCGGCAGGTTGTTTTATTTCGGGAAAGGCTTTGCGGCGTTCCCTGAGCAGGTCGTAGTGCTTTTTGCCCGTGCCGACATAGTGCTTGGTGTCGTAGTCGCGGCCGCACAGAAATCCGAAGGCCACGGTTTCTCCCTGGACCGTAACCTTGTTGATCTTGCAGTTGTTGTGGCACAGTTCGCAGACTTCGTTTTCTACGGGGATCGTTTCGCGGTAGAGCGACAGCCCCCGAAACGCGGAGTTTCGGACGGCATTTTCCGAGAGGATGAGCGCGCTGCCGAGCGCGCCGGTCAGATGACAGAACCGGGAGACGAAGATGGGTTTTCTCAACCGGTGCTCGAACGCCGCCACGAGCGCCTTGTTGCGGGCGGTGGCGCCCTGAAAGCAGATATTGCCGCCGATGCCGGCTTCCACGGCGACCTTGGCCAGATAGTTTTCGCAGACGGAATGCAGGACGCTGGCCAGCGCTTCATCGACGGTATACCCTTCCGTGAGGTAGTTGTTGATGTCGCGTTCCATGAAGACGGTGCAGCGGTCGCTGGAAACGGGCGAGGGGGTGTTCATGGCCCGCCCGGCGTAGTCGGTGAGAGAAACGCCCAGTTTGACGGCCTGTTCCTCGATGAAGCTGCCGGTGCCCGCGGCGCAGACGTTGTTCATGATGGAGGACGTCACCATGCCGTTTTTCAGGGTGGTGAATTTGGCGTCCTGGCCGCCGATTTCGATGATCGTGTCCGTGTCGTTGTTGAGTTCGTAGGCGGCGCGCGCGTGCGCGGTGATTTCGTCGATGATCAGATCGGCGTTGATGATCCGGCCGATGAACTTGCGGCCCGAGCCGGTGGCGCCCACGCCGTTGAAGATGAGATCGCAGGCGTGATTGCGGGCGACGGCGTCGATCGCTTCAAAAACCGCCTGCAGCGCCTTCACCGGCGCGCCCGCGGTTTGCGTGTAAAAGCCGGCCAGAACGTCGTTTTGTTCGTTGATGATCACCGCCTTGGTGCTGGTTGAACCGATGTCGATTCCCAGATAGACGGGCTGCTTTTTGGCCGGCGGCCGGTAGACGTCCACTTCGACGGCGGCGTGTCCGCCGGCCGGACGGTGCAGCCGGTTTTCTCCGGAGGTGAAATCCGGATAGGTCGAAAGGGAAAGCGTGAGAGGCGGGTAGCCGTAAGTCTTTTCTTTCATTTCCCGGATCAACAGATCGTCCCACGCTTTTGCGCCGAGCGGGGCCGGCTTTGCCTCTTCCAGGTAGAGCAGGGCCGCGCCGATGGCGCCGTAAAGATGGCTGTGCTCGCCGATGACAGGCTCGGTTTTCAGAAGATTGCGGAAATGCTTGACCACGGCGGAGTTCATGGAGACGCCGCCCGCGAGGACGAGCGGCGCGCGGACGACGGCGTCGGGCATCAGCGTGTCGATGACGTTTTTGGCGAGCCCCTCGCACAGGCCGTCGCTGATCTGCCCGATGGAGTAGCCTTCCTGCTGGGCGTGGATCAGATCGGTTTTGGCAAACACCGCGCAGCGCGTGGCGATTTTCGGTGTGTTGCTCTGGTTGCAGAAGGCGACCGTCGTGAGGGTTTCGATGCTTTTCAGATTTAGGCGCTTGGCCTGCTGGTCGAGAAAGCTGCCCGTGCCGGCGGCGCAGGAGGAGTTCGAACGGAACCGTTCATAGCCGCCTTCCTTGTTGAAGGTGATGAGTCCGAAGTTCTCGCCGCCGATGAACAGAATGCTGCCCGCCCCGGCGTGGTATTTTTTAACCGCGGCGATCATGGCGATTTGCGTGTCGTAGCGCGGGACGTCGCGCAGAATGTCCGGCCCGCACATCGTCATGGCGACGCCGCCGATCGTCCGGATGTCGACGGTTTTGAGCATGTCGCTCAGGGTGTCGGCGATGGCGCCGCGGTGAAACCGGTAGAAGGACGTGACGACGGCGCCGTATGGATCGATGACGACGACGGACAGCGCCACTGATCCGATATCTATTCCTGTGATATGAAGCATATGTCTTTTGAAAAAACTCCCGTTATTCTTCATTTTGCGCGGCGGGCGCGACTTTGCGAAAAATCATATTGCCGAAGGTCATCATCAGAATCGTAATGAAAATGACCTGGGTGACCACCCCGACATTCATGAACGGCAAAAGCATCACGGAGGGGATGCTGAGAAACAGCAAAATGGTGATGAGCCCGCGGGGGGCAAAATAGACCAGGGGGGCGAGCGGCGCGCGCAGGACGATTCTGAAGAAAAGCGCCCGCAGAATGAAAAGAGAGACAACGATGACCGCTGAAATCAGAAGGTTGTTCAGACTCAGGAGATCCGCGACGCTCGTGTAGAATCCGAAAAGAATAAAAAAGAAGCAGCGGATGATAAACGTCAGCTCCGCCACGATGTTTTTAAAGGAGGAGAGATCCGTGTTGAATTCCTCGAAATTGATGATCTGCAGTGAATACCGGTTCTGAAGAAGCGCGTTGTTGTTCATGACCAGACCGAAGATGAGAACGACGAGCAGCGACGGCAGATGAATGAGCTTGGCCAGCGCATAGACCAGGATGATGGCGGTCATGATGATGACATATTTCACGTGATGAGAGATCTTGTGCAGAAGCAGGGCCAGACCGGCGCTGAACAAAACGGAGGCCACAAGCGTGAGCGCGAGCTCGGCCACAAACCGCAGGGCGCCGGAAGCGAGCGATCCGCTGCTTAACAAAATGAAATCGAAAACAAGGATGCCGACGATGTCGGACAGCGAGCTTTCGTACGTCACGAATTCCCGGTCGGCCGGATTGAGACCGGCCGCCGACGGGATGGCGACGGCGCTGCTGATTACGGCAAGCGGGATGATGTTGATGACGGAGGCCTTGAGATCGTAATGAAGAAAGTTCACGGCAATGTAGGTGAAAACGCCGACAAAGACGGCAAACAGCAGGATGGCGGCGGATACGGAGCCGACGATCAGACGGCTTTTGTCCCGGGTGATGGTCAAATCCAGGCTGCCCTCGAGGACGATCAGAATCAGCCCCAGCGTTCCCATGACGGGCAGCATGCCGGACAGGTTCGGAACGTCGATTTTCCAGAAGGACGCCAGGTAGTTGATGGCCATGCCGGTCAGGATGAGAAGAATGACGCCGGGGATTTTGGTGTGCTTGGCCGTGATGTCGAAGATATACGCCAGGAGGATGATGACGCAGAAGGCGATCAGAACGTAATAGGTCATGGGGTCATTCTCCCGTTCACTCCACGAAGCGCTTGATGTCGTCAAGTCGGCCGATGACGACGAGCCGGTCTTTTTCCTCGAGCGGGCGGTGAGGGTCGCAGGACAGGTCCACCTGGAAGTCTCTGTGGAAAAGCGCGGGCAGGCCTTTATCCGCCGGAGCGATCTTCACCGCCACGGGCCGGATGCCGAAACGGTTTTCCAGATTGATCGCCTCCAGCGTGTGGCCGATGTATATTTCTGGCAGTTTCAGTTCGGCGATGATGATCCGATCGTTGAGAATCATCGTATTCACCGTATTTTTCAGCATCAGCACGGTGGAAAGCTCCGAAGCGGTGTCTTCCTCGGGGTGTGTGATTTCCTCGATGCCCAACTCGCTGAGAATATGCTGGTGCATGGGATTGATGGCCCGGCCGATGATTCTTTTCACGTTCAGCCTTTTGAGCATCGAGATGATCAGGATCGACGAGCCGATGTCTTCCCCGATCGCGACGATGACGGCATCCACATCCGAAAGCGGCAGCGACTGCAGCGTGTTTTGCTTGGTGCAGTCCATGATCAGGACGTTCGTAATCTTGTCCTTGAGTTCGTCCGCCCGCTCCTCGCGCCGGTCGATTCCGATGACTTCGTGTCCCAGCGACGTCAGCTTGGTCGCGAGCGACGAGCCGAAAAATCCTAAACCGATTACAATGTATCTCATCTTAATTAATCTTTATCTCCTCCACCGGCAGACGGTAGAAACGGTTGGTTTTTGTTAACAGCAATCCCGACAACAAAACGACCGGGCCGATGCGGCCGAAGAACATCAAAATCAGGAGCACGACCTGGCTGGGCGTGCCCAGCGTCGCCGTTCCGGCGACGGACAGGCCCGTGGTGGAAAAGGCGGCAAAGCATTCAAACAGCAAATGGGCCGGATTTCTCGCCGGCTCGAAAATCAAAAGAAGCATAAATCCGCCGAAAATAAAAATCAGGGAAAGGAGGATGATGGCGAACACCCGGATGACCGTCGCCGCGCCGATTTCCCGATTGCCGATTTCCAGCCTGTTTCTTCCCCGAAGGAAGTTGATGACCGTCCGGACGGCGATGGCCAGCGTGGCGGTCTTGATGCCGCCCCCCGTCGATCCGGGCGACGCGCCCACCCACATCAGAAACATGGTCAGAAACAGGGTGGGGTAGGACCATTTGGCCGCGTCCGTCATATTGAAACCGGACGTCCGCGCATTGACGCTGGCCACGAAAGCCTCGAATCCCCGGGAGGGGACAAACGCATCCGTCACGGGTCCGCCGGTCTCAAAAAGATAGTACAGAACGGTTCCGCCGATTATTAGCACAATTGTCGTGTTCAATGCAAGGCGCTCGCCGAGCGCCGGCATCGACGCTTCCCGCAATATTTTTTTGCCGGTAAACACCTGCGGCAACGACTTCAGTTTTTGCTTGAGGGAAGTGTAGAGGCGCAGCAGCAGAGGAAATCCGATGCCGCCGAGAATGACCAGCCCGCAGATGGCGAGTTGCAGCGACATGTTGACCTGAAGATACGCGGCATGCGCGTGAAGGGGGTAGAGCGAAACTCCTGCGTTGCAGAAAGCGGAGATGGAATGGAAAACGGCGCTGTGGGTTTTATAGGCCCAGTCGCCTTCCAGGAGCTGGTATATCAAAACGGCTCCCGCCGCTTCCACAAGGAGAGTCAAAAGAAGGATTTTCAGAAGCAGTTTATACAGTCCCTCCAGCTGGTCGCCGGAAAAGAAATCCCTTAGCGTAAACCGGTCTTTCAGGGATGCGGAGCCGAGAAAAAGATAGCTGAAAAATCCCGTGAAGGTCATGATGCCCAGACCGCCGATCTGGATCAGAACCAGCAGGATGCCTTTGCCCAAGGGAGTAAAAACCTGCGTGGGATCGATCACCATCATGCCGGTCACGCAAACCGCGCTGGCGGCCGTGAAGAACGCCTCATAGTAACTGATGGACGCCACGGCGGCGTTGGGCAGCATCAACAGGCCGCTGCCCACCAGAATCATGACGAGAAAGCTGCCCGCGAAAAGAAAGGAGGCGGAAACGTCGATGCTGTTGAGGTAATGCGACACGCGGTGCGCCTGCGAAAGCGCCAGGGCAAGCGATATCCAGATGAGCGCGCTTTTGCCGCCGAAGAGATCCTCAAAGTGCCACACCATCCTGGGGATCAGCCCGGCCTGGACGATAAAAACCAGCAGAGCCGCAAGTAAAACGAGCATCCGGAATGTCACGGCAAACCATTTTGTGCGCCGGAAGGCCAGCAGTTCGATGAGCAGTTTCGTCAGAAACAACAGCAGAAACAGCAGCTGATAGGTCCGGAAAATGACGTCTTCGTCAACCGCCGTCCGGCGGAAGCCGAAATCGAAAAGAAGCAGACAGACAAAGAGGAGCGCGCACAGGGCGAATGTAAAACCGGATAGCGCCGTAAAAACCCAGCGGGCGCGGTTGGCCCAGTCGGAGACGATAAAAATTTTTTTGAAGAACGATTCTCTGTCCAGAGAGCGCATCGACTTTCCGGTTGTTCCTCCGTTTTGCTTGATGGGGAAGATTAGCACAGCCCGACAAATTTAGCAGGGAAATTATTGACCCAAAAAAATCCCTGTGGCCTTGCGGCCACAGGGATTGGTGTTGTTCTTTCCGCTGCGGTCTAGAAGTAATATTTGATGCCTGCCGCAACATTGATGCCGTGCATTTTCAGGTCAATATCCACATCCTGATTGCCGACGACACTTCCCGTATTGGTGTTATACACGTAGTTGTAACCCACGTCGAAGTTGAATCCGAGTTCGGGCAGGGCGGGGAAATTCCATTCCGCGCCGACCAGGATACCGGGAATAATCGCTCTGCCTTTGAGTTCGGCAAAGCCGGGATTGAAATTGGGGCCCCCTGTTACGTCATACTGACCGTAAGCAATTTTCGCGCCGGCATAAAAGCGGCTGTTCTGGCGAACCAGGAAAGCGTACATGAATTTCAGCTCGGCCATCCACAAATCCGCATCGGCCGATCCTAAACCGTTTCCGGCAAAGCTTAGGTCCGCTTTTGAAGCGCCGTAGAAAAGGTTCAACTCACCGCCAATTGCCGTATTCGGGCCGAACCAGCCGCGAACGGAAAGGCCGTTGAGCATGTTGCCGTTGAACATCCCCTGATAACCGACGCCGATTTTGTAATTGTCTGCGGCAAAGGAAGGAGCAGCGCACAGACAAATCACCGTAGCCATGACGGCCACATAACCCAGAATTCTTCTCTTCATAAATTTCCTCCTACTTCAGATTTGGTTTACTTCATGGCCTGCTCACCACAAGCAGACATGATGTCCGAAATTTAGTCGCGGGCCATCGACAGCCGGCTGCTCTGAATCAGGCCCCTGCCGCGTTACAGCTAGATTAAGTCAACCCACGGGGATTGTCAATAGACAATATGACCGGTATTTGAGAAATGTCGCCAGGCGCCGGAGGACACGAATCAAACACGCATGAAGACGATTATTCGGCGCGGCAGGCCGCAGAGGAGTAAAAAATACCCATCTTTTGCCTTGCGGTCAGATTTCAGTTGTCCGGAGACGCTTTCAGCGGTAAAGATCATGTACGAATGAGAGGCTTTCATGCTGAAGTGGCTTGCCGACCGCAATGTGATCTTATTTCTGGCCATCGCTTTGGGAATCGTCCTGCCGCAGGCGTCGCACTGGTCCGAAAAGCTGATGATGCCGGCGCTGGGTTTGG
Source organism: Deltaproteobacteria bacterium (assembly GCA_012729055.1). Classification (GTDB taxonomy): domain Bacteria; phylum Desulfobacterota; class Syntrophia; order Syntrophales; family Smithellaceae; genus UBA8904. The sequence continues at coordinate 110,724 of JAAYDW010000045.1, read as the reverse complement.
CGATGACGCTGGCGACGCTGAGCGTTCCCAGCGATTACTTTCGCCGCTTCCGCGCGATGATCGTTCCGTCGCTGGCCGGCGTGGCGATGACGTACGGCGTTCTGGGGAGCGTGATTATCGGTGCGGCAGCGCTTCTGATTGCCGACCGCAACGTATGGATCGGCTTTGTCCTCATCGCCGCCGTTCCTCCCGCCGTGGCGGTCATTCCTTTCACCGCGATTCTGGAAGGAGAAACGGCCTACACCCTGTCCGGCACGGTGGCCGCCTATCTGGCCGCGCTGGCGGTGATGCCGGTGGTTTTCTGGGTCTTTATCGGTCCGGGACATGCGGATCCGGTCAAGCTCCTGTGGGTTATGCTGCTGCTGATCATCCTGCCGCTGGCGCTGTCCCGGCTTATCCTTCATTTTCGGCTCGACGGCCGCATCAATCCGGTCCGCGGAATTCTGACCGACTGGAGTTTTTTTATCGTGGTTTACACCATGATCGGCATGAACCGGGATTTGATTTTTTCCCGGCCGCTCATGATCGCGCCGGTGGCCGGCGTCGTGGTGGTCGGTACCTTCTTGCTGGGCTGGGTCGTTGAAACGTGCGCGCTGCGTTGCGGCGCGGACAGGGCCCGCACGGTCAGCCTGACGCTTCTGGGCACGCTCAAAAATCAGGGCATCGCCGGCGGTCTGGCGATTGCTTTGTTCGAAAAGGAGGCGGCCCTGCCGTCGGCGATCTACAGCATTTTCATGATTCTGTATATCCTGTGGCTGGACAGGCGCCATCAGAAACGAAAACGCCGCCTGGCGGCATAACCTCTACGGGCGCGTCTGATAGCGGTCCAGCACGGCTTTCAGCAGCGATGCGCTGTGCCCCAGCTGGACGTAGGCTTCCTCGCGCGTGAGGTTCCGGTTTTCCCGGCTGAGCCGGTATCCGAGCTGCCGCGCGATGTTGGCGATCCGGGCAATTTCCCGCGCCAGGTCCGCCTCGAAATTATCCGCGCTCAGCCGGATCTCGTACATGCGGGCGATGATCTGATCCGTTTCGTTCCAGATCGCGTCTTCAACGACGCCGTCGGTGGCGCTGTGCCAGGTCTTGTTGTAGTCGTCGTAGGGAATATTGTGCAGCGGCTGGGACAAATCGCCGATATAGTGCGCGCAGTAGTCGAGATGGTATTCGGCGTATTTGCCCGACCGGACGTACTTGTCGTAAGCCCTGAGCGACGCGATAATCGCGCCGTACAGATGGCCCTCCGCATCCAGGAGGCGGTTGTGTTCGTTGTAGCGGTCGATCTGCGCGAAAACCATCTGCGGCGTCACTTGCGCGAGGGCGTTGTTGTTGTACCAGTGGTTGTACGTTTCGATGCGGCCGGCCTTGATCTTGGCCAGATCGGGGCCGGCCGCGTTGTACCAGGACGTGCGCCCGGCGGCTTTGGCGATCATCAGGTGCGTCTTGTCGTGCCAGGCCAACGCCTCGGCGGCAAAAAGAAGGAGTGCGACAACGGCAATGATTTTGAGCGGGATATTTTTCATGGGAGTCCGTTTCCTTTTGTAATTTTATTTCATCCGGCTGAACAAAACGCTTCCGGTTGCGATCATGACCAGGGCGAAAAGGGTGATGACGCCCAGATCGAGGAGAATCGGATGATCGTGAAGCCCCAGGAGCGCGCCGCGCACGCCGTCGACGGTGTAAGTCAGGGGATTGACGATCACCAGTTTTTGCAGCCAGGCGGGCAGACGTTCGTCCACCGGAAAAAGCGCGCCCGACAAAAAGAAGAGCGGAAAAACCAAAAACGCCGAGATGACCTGAAATCCTTCCAGACTCTCCAGAAGCGACCCGAGCGCCAGTCCCAGCGACACGAGCGCCACCGAGGTCACCAGCAGAAACAGAAGCGCCAGCGGAATGCCCCGCGGATCGACGGAGGGAAAGAGGAAGGAAAAAATAAACAGGATGACCACCTGCAAAAGCACGTCGGTGCAGCCTCCCAGCACCTTGCCGAAAAAAATGCTGATGCGCGAAACGGGCGCGACCAGGACGGCTTTGAGCACATCGAGCTTGCGGTCCCAGATGATATAGAGGCCGAAAAAAATGGAGCCGAAAATGACGGACATGGATAAAATACCCGGATAGATATAGTCCCGGTAGTTGACGTCGCTCACGGACAGCGAGGCGCCGATGCCGCTGCCGAACAGAAAAAGCCACATCAGCGGCTGCACGATGCTGGAGACGATGCGGCTTTTTTCCCGCCAGAAGACCTTGAATTCCCGCCACCACACGGCCGAAATGCCCAGAAGTTCGCGGAAAAGGATTGCGGTGCGCATGGTTTACGTCCCCTTTTGCCTGTGCCGGGCGATGGTCTCGACCCAGCCGCCGCCGTTTTCGGCGGTTTCGTTGCGGATGTCGCGGCCCGTCAGTTTGATAAAGACGTCATTGAGCGTCGGCTTGCGCATCTCCACGCTGGCCACATCCGGAATGAGGGAGAGCACTTCCGCCAGATGCAGCGGCGCGGATTTCATGGTGATCTCCACGGTTTCGCCCGCGCATTGCACAGCCGAGACATAGGGCAGGGCGCTGAGCTTTTCCATGGGCGGCGCGGGGGCGCGGACGGCCACGATGTCGCCGCCGAGCGCGTCCACCATGTTGTCCGGCGTGTCGAGCGCGATGATCTTTCCCGCGTCGATGATGCCGATGCGGTCGCACATGGCCTGGGCTTCCTCCATATAGTGCGTGGTCAGCACCACGGTGGTCTCCTCTTTTTGCACCATTTTGCGGATGTATTCCCAGGTGCGGGCGCGCGTCTGCGGATCGAGGCCCAGGGTCGGTTCATCCAGAAACAAAACGGCGGGGCGGTGCAGGAGGCCGCGCGCCAGTTCCAGGCGCCGGCGCATGCCGCCGGAATAGGTTTTGGTGAGGTCGTCGGCCCGGTCCCGCAAATCCACCAGCGCAAGTATCTCATCGATCCATGCCTTGCGCTCGCGTCGGGGAATGCCGTAAAGACGGGCGTGCAGCTGAAGGTTTTCACGGCCGGTCAGAATCGTGTCGAGCGTCGGATCCTGAAAAACGATGCCGACTTTCTGCCGCACCTGCGTCGGATGTTTTGCAATGTCGAAGCCGGCGATGAGCCCGCTGCCGGACGTGGGGCGGATGATGGTGCACAGCATGCCGATGGTCGTGGTTTTACCCGCGCCGTTGGGGCCCAGGAGGCCGAAGATTTCGCCCCGGGAGATGGTCAGATCGATGCCGCGGACCGCCTGGATTTTGCCGAATGTTTTGGCAAGTGACCGGATTTCAATGATAGACATATGCGTACGAACACCGGTGCTTTCTTTATTCAAAGGCGATGGCGCCCGGCCACAGGTAATAGACGCCGGCTTTCATCTGCAGAATTTCCGGCACGGCAATGTAAATCGGGGACAGACGTCCGCTTTCGACGGCGGCGCCGGACGTGTTGTAGTAGTTGTCCTCCGGAACCGACCGACGGCGATAGACGACGACTTTGGCGTCCTGGGGCAGGCCGGCCAGCTTGCGGGTTTCGGCAACGGCGTCGGCCAGGTAGCCGATTTTATCGATCAGTTTGAGCTCCAGCGCTTCATCTGCGACAAAAATGCGGGCCGTGGCGATTTTAGCCAGCGCGTCGGGTCCCGGCTTACGGTGTTTTTCCACCAGGGCGGCAAACCGTTTTCCGAAGCGGTCCACCGTGTCCTGCATCAGCGCTTTTTCCTCTTCGTTCGATTCGCGAAACGGCGTGCCCATGTCCTTGTTTTTGCCGTATTTGTTGATTTCGACGCCCAGACCGATTTTATCCAGAAGCCCGTAAGCCTTGGGGCGCATGAAGATGACGCCGACCGAGCCGGTGAGGGTTGTGGGATGCGCCAGAATCAGATCGGCGGGCAGGGAAAGATAGTAGGCGCCGGATGCGGCCACGTCCATCATGGCCACGGTCACCTTGTTTCCCGTTTTGGCCTTGTAGGCGGATATTTCGTTGTACAGGAGGTCGCTTGCCGTGACGGTGCCGCCGGAGGAGTTCACTTTCAGCAAAACGGCCTTGATTTGCGAATCGGTTTTCGCCTTGTTGAGCTGGACCACCACCTGCTCGACCAGGCTGGGTTTGGCGCCGAAGAAATCCTGCTGGGGCGCGTCGGAGATCATGCCGCTGACCGGAATGACCAGAATCTTGTCCTTGCCTTTGCCTTCGAGGGTGTATTCCTGCAGGGGGCCGGGAGTCGTGTCAAAAATATTGAGCCGCGGGGCGGTGCAGGCCGTGCAGGCCAAAAGACCGGACAGGGCGACGAGAAGAATGATTTTTTTCATGGGAGTCCTTTCTTTATTTCAGCAATTTAAGAATCCATTTCATGTAGCGTCCCCGGTGCGGCTGGGCGCTGTCTGACGGGTCGGCGAGGGTGTAACTGCGCAGGATGCTCTTCGCGTGGGAAAATGTTTCAAAACTGTATTTTCCGTGGTAACGCCCTGTGCCGCTTTGCCCCACGCCGCCGAAGGGCAGGAAATGGGTGACGATGTGCATGATCGTATTGTTGACGGCGCCGCCGCCGAAGGGCACCTCCCGGATAACCTTCCGGCGGACGGCCTTGTCGCTGCAAAACAGGTACAGCGCGAGCGGCTTGGGCCGATCGGTGATCCGGCGGATGATCTCATCAAGGTCGGAATAGGGGATAATGGGCAGCAGCGGGCCGAAGATTTCATCTTCCATGATGGCGTCCGGCCAGTCGACGGGATACAAAAGCGTCGGTTCGATGTACCGGTCGGCAGCGTTTGTCCGGCCGCCGTAAACGATTTTGGACGGATCGATCAGGGAGGCGAGGCGTTGAAAATGACGGTCGTTGATGATCCGGCAGTAGCGGGCATGGCCGGATGCGTCCTTACCGTAAAATTTCAAAACGGCCTTCTTGAGCGCGTCAAGAAAAGCATCCTTCACGGCATCGTGAACCAGCACAAAGTCCGGCGCGATGCAGGTCTGGCCGGCATTAAGAAATTTTCCCCAGCAAAGACGGGCGGCGGCTGTTTCCAGGTTGGCGCTTTCGTGGACGATGGCGGGACTTTTACCGCCCAGTTCCAGTGTAAGCGGCGTGAGATTTTTTGCGGCCGCCGCCATGACGGCTTTTCCGACCGGCACGGATCCGGTGAAAAAAATGTAGTCCGGGGGCAGCGAAAGAAGGTGCTGCGTATCTTCTGCGCCGCCCTCGACGACGCCGATGTAGTCTTCGGGAAAAGCGGCGCGGATCAGTTTGTTCACAACCGCCGCCGTGTGCGACGACACTTCCGAGGGTTTCAGGATGGCTGTGTTGCCCGCCGCGATCGCTCCCACCAGCGGCATCATCACGAGCTGAAAAGGATAGTTCCAGGGCGCGATGATCAGCGTCACGCCGTACGGTTCCTTGTAAATGTAACTCTTGGACGGCATCATGAATACGGGCGTCGGAACTTTCTCGCGCGCCGTCCAGTCGCGCACGCCGGCGATGGCGACTTTGATTTCGTTGTAAACGCCAAAAATTTCCGTCGCGTAGGCGTCCGTTTCCCCCTTGCGCAGGTCGGCGTATACGGCGGCGAGAATGTCCTTTTCGTGCGCGGCAATTGCGTCCTTGAGTTTTTTGAGCGCATCGATCCGGAATTCGACGTCGCGCGTTTTCCCGGACCGGAAAAAGTCCTTCTGTTTTTTAAACAAGGCATCGATGAGCGGTTTATTCATGGGCGTTCCCGCGCCGGCCCGTCCGCGGACCGGTCGCTTCTTTTTTCTTTCGATGGACTTACTATAAGCGCTGCCCGGCGGAGTGTCAAGGCGAATGCCGGACGTCCCGGCCGGGGCAACGAACGCGACAGGACATGGCCCCGTGCACAGGCGAGGATTTAAAACCGGACGGCCAGGCCTGCCAGGCCTGTCCAGTCGTTTTCGGAAACCGTCAGCCCGTATTTGAGGCCTGCGTCGAGCGTAATGTTTTCGGTGACAGCATAAGAAATGCCGGCCAAAGCAAAGGCCGGATGGTTTTCGCTTTCCGGGTCGCGATTTCTTTCGATGCCGATGTTGGCCATCAGTTTCAGATCTTTGATTACTTCAACTTCCGCGGCCGCCGAAGCGTGCCAGAGATCCCTGCGCTCTGCGAAGACGTTTTCATTGCGGATGAATCCCGCATTGACATGAATGGCGAAAGGGGCCATTTCCTTGGTGCCGACCAGGAAGAGGCGATAACCCGCGTGTCCCGCGCCCAATCCTCTGTCTTCATTGCCGGTAGGCACGCTGATGCCCGGTTTCACTGCCAGCGACCAGCCGCTCTTTTCAAAAAAACGCCATTTGACGTCGAAGGTAATGTCTCCAATACCATCCTCACGTTCGATACGCATATCGTTTTCTTTTACGGAAAACCAGGAGCAGGGCAGGCCCACAACGATATCTACCGTGTCGAGAACGCCGACAGTGATGCACACGCCCACATCGCCGCCTTCCGCCTCGAAAGTGGTCCGATCATCGACCTTGTCCTTGTCGTAGAAGTAGGACATTCCCAGTTCCACCTGCGCCTTGCCCTTGCCCTGCGTGCCCGTGTCGTCCGTTACCAGCGGATGGCCGGCAAATACCGAGGTTGACATTAAAAATACGCTTACCGCCGATAAAATTAACCGCTTCAGTCTTTTTTCTCCTTTATTTGATCCGTAGGGAACGATTGCGACCGTTCCCTACGGTGTTCCCTACGGGATTTATAAGAAAAGCCGGACCAGCCGGTCATTTCCATTGTTATTCGACTCCCCGCATGGTTGGGATGCGCATCCCGAACATCCCGCTCAGGGGCCTTTCTTCCGTATAAAACTTCTGTAAAACACCCACCCCGCCGCCGCGAGAATTCCCAAAGCCGGCAAACCATCCATTAAAGTTATGCGTATCGCCTGTATCCGTTCCCTGCCTCTTGCGGGAGGGGATCAACGGGAGGGGCAATTGTCCTTTCCTCAATTTTCACCCTCACTCTCTCCCCTGAGTTCCCTTCAGGGCATCGAGGGAGAGGGAATGACTTGCACCTTGCACCCAATATCCTCCCGCACAGCGCTTTGAGTAAGACGGCGTAAATCCGTTTGGGCATCGCTTTTTTTCTTTTTTCGGATTTCAGGAGCGACTTGCTGGTCGATCCTGCGGCCGGGCCGTAACGCGTATCGGCCGTGGCGCTTCCGGATTTAGCCGTCGGGATCGATAAATTCGGTGGATTTTCTGCTTTTTATCACAGCGACTTTGTTTAATATTGCAATTGATAGTCATTATCAAATCTGGAGTTAAAAAAACGCCGATAATGGTCGGCTGAAGAAATCTCCTCGCAGACCGTACCGGTGTTCCCCCGGCTTCTCAGGGGGGCGACGCCACTGCGGGCAGGCCGGATTTTGCGCATTGTGTCCGGAGCATCAGTGACGCAAATCATGCCGGAAAGCTGTGGTATTTTGTCGCGACTTCAGAAAACCGCTCACCCGCCCAATCGGCGAAAAAGCGCATTTGCGCCGGCCGGCTTCACGCCTTTTTCTTCCGGCACGTCTGGCAAAGTCCGTAAAGATACATTTCGTGATCCGTCAGTTCGTATCCGAAGCTTTCCGCCACGCGCTTTTGCAGCTCTTCGATAACGGAATCCAGAACCTCGACGGTTTTGCCGCAACCCCGGCAAACCAGGTGATCATGATGGGGGTGATTGTAACAGTGTTCATAGCGCATCACGCCGTCGCCGAAATCCACCTCTCGCGCCAGTCCTGCCTCCACCATCAATTTCAGGACGCGGTAAACCGTCGCCTGGCCGATGGACGGATCGCGCTTTTTAACGATGTCGTAGAGCTGTTCGGCTGTGATATGCTCTTCGCGCTTCAGAAAGGTGTCGAGAATCATCCCGCGCTGCGGTGTCCCGCGCAGATGCCGCTTGATCAAATACGCTTCAAATATTTCCCGTTCACTCTTCATGGGATCCCCTATATATAATTGATAATCAATATCATTGATGGCTTCACTACAGGAAAGGAGAGGTGCCTGTCAAGAAATAAATGGCGCAAGGAAGACAAAATGAAAAAATAGACGCCCTTCCTCAGTCTGCGACGGGAAGGCCTGGTCGGACTGCCGCCTCAGTCCGGAGAAGCAACCTCAAAACGCCCGAGGCTGAAAAGCGATGCGTAAAAAGGTCGTCTTTCGCGCGGATCAGACAGGCCGGCAATGGATTCGACGGGCTTCATTGAACCGGAGCGGGGGCGATTTCTCACCGTGCTTTTCCGTCAGGACGTTTGGTTTTTGAATCTCCGCCGTTTTTCGGGCGATTAAAATTTTTTTTTCCGATGACCGGAATCAGCCAGAAAAGGGCGATCAGGGCGATCACCGCGATTACGACCAATTCTCCAATTGAAAAATGAAACTGCATTTGTCACCTTCTTTCTGCGAGCGCACGGTTTAAAAAAATAAAAAAGCCGCCGTCTGATGGTCGTCAGACAGCGGCCCGGCTGCCAATACTCCCTCCATAAGCCGTTCGACGCTTATGGACCCTTCATCTGATCCGCGGACGAAGCGTCCCGGCGGATTGTCGGTAGCGGCTCTTCCAAGGGGGAAGCGGAAAAACCGAAGTAAAATGTTTATTATCTTTTAAAGCATTCGGAGGAAAAAATCAATCCTAACCCGAAAATTCACGCGGGAATGTTGACGCGGCCAGACTTGCCGATCGCGATACACGCAGACGGTGAGGCGTTTGACCGAAATGAAAACGCATCAGATTTTGTTTCGAATGTCTTTTTCATCAGGCGCCTGATCGTCCAGAAGAGGCTCTTCCAGCAAATGCGAGGGCAGAAAAAACTTATTGGCGATAAGCGTCGGAATAACGGCGCTCGCGATCACCGCTCCCACGATCAGCGAATACTGCGCCTGTGAAATAATCTGGTGGGACAAACCATAAAGCGCAGAGATGGTTCCGAATGTCAGTCCCGTGCTCATAAGCAGCGTGTAGTACCATTTTTCTTTCTTGTCTTCCCTGAAATGGCGAATGGCCGGATATAAACCGAATATTTTGGAAGCCACTTTACCGCCGAGAAGCAAGAGAAATATAAAGGCGCCCGAAAGCAGCGCCGGAATGGAAACCAGCGCTCCGGCCCGAAGAAAGTATAGAGGAGTTAAAAAACCCACTGTCAGCGTTCTCAGGCGGCGCACAAAATGACCGTCTTGTTCCATGGTGCGCGCCAGAACCATTCCCAGGACATAAGCGGGCAAAACCGGCTCGCTGCCGGACCAGGCGGCGAGCACGCCCATGGCCAGGAGAACGAAGATGATCCACTTGGCGCGGATGGCGGCCGTCTTGTAAGCGAAGCGACGGATAAGGTATTCCGTCATCGGCCGCAACGTGAACATCAAAACGACGGTGACGGCGATGAAAACGGCGGTTCTGTAAGTGAACGGAGCAAAAATCAGCCCCAGCGCGATCACGGTTCCCAGGTCGTTCACGAAGCAGGCGCCCAGGATGCCTTTGCCGAATTCCGTTTTGTTGAAGCCATATTCCAGCATGACGGCATAAACAACCGCCATGGAGGTAGTGGACAAGGCAATGCCGCATAATAAACTGGCCGCAAGATTCCAGCCGATGAGATAGTAGCTGATGAGAAAACAACCGATAAACGGGGCCGCAAAGCCGATGACGCCGATGAGGGAGACTTCCGTGATTTTGGTTTTCATGGCATCGGGATTGAGTTCCGCGCCAGCGAGAAATGTGAGCAGGATCGCGCCGACACCGGTGCAAAATTTCATCCAGTCGTCGTTAAGCGCCAGAGAGTCAAAATAACCCATCTGAAAGGCGAGAAAACCGACGACGGCGCCGACGATGATTTCCATGAGTGCGATGGAGATTTTCAATCGATTGGCTAAAACGGTGGACAGGACGGCGGCAAAAAACCAGAATGCTGCAACGAGATAAATTTTTTCCAAGCGACGACTCCTTTTGAAGGGATCTAAACATTGCAGGAGTCATCAGCGGCAGCGCGGTTAAAGGCGAACTCCATCGCCCGCACAAAAAAAAGGATACTATTTTAAGACGAGTGGGGATTAACAGAATAGAGCGTTTCCGTCAACAGATCATTAACGGATGATAAAAAATCACCGCGCGGCCCTTGACAGTGAACCGCGCGGTGAAAAAAATGAAATCGGATTATTTCATCGCCTGTTCAACGGCAACCGCAACGGCAACCGATGCGCCGACCATGGGATTGTTGCCCATGCCGATGAGGCCCATCATTTCCACGTGCGCGGGAACGGACGACGATCCGGCAAACTGCGCGTCGGAGTGCATCCGGCCCATTGTGTCGGTCATGCCGTAGGAGGCGGGTCCCGCGGCCATGTTGTCCGGATGCAGCGTTCTGCCTGTTCCGCCGCCTGAGGCGACCGAAAAGAATTTCTTTCCGGCGAGAAGGCATTCTTTTTTATAGACGCCCATTACCGGATGCTGGAAGCGCGTCGGGTTGGTGGAGTTTCCCGTAATTGCGACGTCCACGCCTTCGAGATGCATGATGGCCACGCCTTCTCGCACGTCATCCGCGCCGTAGCAGCGCACAGCCGCGCGGTCGCCCGTCGAATAGGCTTTTTCCCTGGCTACGGAAACCTTGCCGGTTTTATAGTCAAAAGCGGTGGCGACATGAGTGAAGCCGTTGATGCGGGCGATGATGTGGGCCGCGTCTTTTCCCAAACCGTTCAGGATGACGCGCAGCGGTTTTTTCCTGGCCTTGTTGGCGGATTTGGCCAGGCCGATTGCGCCTTCCGCCGCCGCAAAGGATTCGTGTCCCGCGCAGAAAGCGAAGCAGGCGGTTTCTTCGCGAAGCAGCATCGAAGCCAGATTGCCGTGGCCGATGCCCACCTGTCGGTCGTCGGCGACCGAGCCGGGAATGCAAAAGGACTGCAATCCTTCTCCCAGCGTTTCAGCGATGTCGGCGGCTTTTTTCTGACCTTTCTTGATTGCGACGGCTGCGCCCACCAGGTAAGCCCATCCGGCGTTTTCGAACGAAATCGGCTGAATGTCTTTTACGATTTTTCGAACGTCAACACCTTTTTCCTGACATATTTTTTCAGCGTCCTGAAGCGATGCAATGCCGTATTTGGCCAGAAACGCGTTGACCTGATTTATTCTTCTTTCATATCCTTCAAAGAGAGCCATATTTAAACTCCTTATTCTTTACGGGGGTTGATGGTTTTAACGGCTTCGGCAAAGCGGCCGTATGTTCCTGTTGCCTTGGCAAGCGCTTCATTGGCGTCCATGCCTTTGGTGATATGATCCATCATGACGCCGAGATTGACAAATTTGTAACCGATAATTTCGTCGTCGGCGTCGAGGCCTATTTCACGAACGAATCCTTCGGCCATCTCGAGGTAGCGCGGGCCTTTGACTTTGGTGCCGTACATGGTGGCGATCACGCTGCGCAGTCCCTTGCCCAGGTCTTCCAGACCGGCGCCGATGGGGAGCCCCCCTTCGGAAAAGGCGGTTTGTGAGCGTCCGTAAACAATCTGAAGGAAAATTTCCCGCATGGCGACGTTGATCGCATCGCAAACGAGATCGGAATTCAACGCTTCCAGAATGGTTTTGTTCGGCAGGATCTCCGCCGCCATGGCCGCGGAGTGCGTCATGCCGGTGCAGCCGAGGGTTTCCACCAGCGCTTCCTCAATGATGCCGTTTTTCACGTTGAGGGTCAATTTGCAGGCGCCCTGCTGCGGCGCGCACCAGCCGACGCCGTGGGTCAGGCCGCTGATGTCTTTGATCTCTTTGACCCTTGTCCAGCCGCCCTCCTGGGGAATCGGAGCGGGGCCGTTTTTAGCGCCCTTGGCGACGACGCACATCTTTTCAACTTCGTGTGTGTGTTCCATAAATGTTTGATCTCCTTCCGGTCATATTCTTTCTTTTCTTTGCGAAAAGGTGTCTTCATGCAGGTGAAGAATTGATCATGTTTTCTATCCGCAGGACCGCCTGTTTGATGTTCTCCGTTTGTCCCCGCGTCCGAGTTATCTGGGCTTCAACGGTGGCGAGTTCTTCAGAAACGTAAGATACCGCCTGCCGGAACATTGTGTCAATAGCAATGTTGATGCTTTTTTCCCATTGAAAAGCAAGCCTTGAGAGATTGATTTCCACTTCTTTCGGGAGGCCCTGCAAAAAATGCCGTTCGAAGACCTTTCTGAACAAAAACATCGGGATCAGAAACCAGATCAGATCCAGGTGGATGTCGAAGGTTTTGGTGAAGGAAATATCCGGCGAGTCCGGCTCGACCACATCAATTTTCCATTCAACCGGCTTAAGTTTTGTCCCCAGTACATTTTCGATGTTGTCGCTCAGGGATTTGCGAAACGCTTCCAGCGATCGGGAAAATCCGGCGTGCGCCTTTTGCAGCGTGCCCAGGAAATGGCGCTGCTCCGTTTTGGAAATCCGGCGCATTTCCTCCGAAAGCGTTTCGGACACCCACGATTCATAACGCCGGGAGAGCTTCCAGAGATTGCCGCTCCAGGACGGCAGTTCCCTTTCCAGCTTTTCACGAACCGTCTTGGTCAGCGGAGATAAAAAAGGTGCGAGATAATTTTCAATAAGCGGCCTTGTCCGGCGTTGATGTTCCCTGGCCATGATGCCCAGCTCCTCGCGCATCAGTCCTTCATTGACTTTTTCATCTAGAATCCTGCTGTGCAGATTTGCGCGGTTTTGATCCGCCGTGTGTGACGCCTGCAAAGCGATCCGCAGATACCCCATGCAAGAAGCGGCAAGAGACCGGGTTTTGTGATTCAGAATACGCAAAAATTCCTCGTTACGGTTGGCGCAAAGGGTCTGGCAAATATCCTCTTCAATGACCTTCCGGTACTGGCCGGTCTGATCTTTTATAGAATAGAGATAAACCGGCAGTGTCCTTCTAAGTTCTCGCTTGAGCGTTTCCGAGAAAAAAACGATGACTTCTTTCTGTTGCGCCTCAGAAAGCAGATCGGCTTTGGTCAAAAGCAAAACGATGTTGGGTGTGTAGGCCGAAAGTTCACGAATCAGATTCAGATCGTTTTCCGAAAGGGGCCGGTCAGAACTTACCGCAAGCAGTGCGGTTCCCACGGAAGGCAGCCAGTTTGCGGAGGTTGACTGATGATACTTGAAAACGCTGCCCAGACCCGGCGTATCGACAAGACGGAGACCCGGAAGACGCATAAGCGAAGGCAGTTCAATATCGACGATTTCCACCTTTTTTCCATTGCCGGGGTTTTTCGCCTCCGAGGTGTAATCGCCGACGGAAGAAAGCGGCGCTGCGGTGACGTGCCCGTCGAAATGCCGGATCAACGCACGCTCGGTTGCGCCGTATTGAAGGCGAGTGACGACGGTAGTGACCGGGATCGCGCCGACCGGCAGTACATCGCGGTCGATCAGACTGTTGAGAAGCGAACTTTTACCCGCCTTGAACTGACCAAGCACCGCCACGTCGATGGGCGGATTTTCCGCCAACAGAGCGGTTGCGGCGGAAAGTTGCCTTTTGAGGGACGCCATGGAAAAAGCATCGATGGTGTCGCCGAGACATTCAAGGAGGATGCGTGTGGCCGGAAGAAATTTGTGTTGCGACGAGGTCATGAATGCTCTCCCACTGTGCTGTTCGGATCGTAGGAGTTATCAGCAATAGATGCGGTTAAAGGCGAACCCCATCGCCTGATGCGAAAAAATTAATATCAGAGCTTCAAGAAAAACGCCAAGAAATATTGCGTTGAAAATAAAAAAATCCCGTTATGCCTAACGCATAACGGGATTTTTAAAGATCCCGGTGAACAGTGAACCTAAGCGTTTTTCCCTTTCGGCGCTTTGTAAATCAGGGTTATGACAAAACCCACCACCAGAAGGCCGGCGGCAATGTAAAGGGCCTGAGGTTTAAACGCTTCAAAGACAAACGGACCGATGATGCCGGCCGCGCTCCACGCGGTCAGCATGAAGCCGTAAACCTTGCCGATGTAGGCCGGGCCGAAGGCGTCCGCCGCGAAGGCGGGCATCGTGGCGAATCCGCCGCCGTAGCAGGCCAGCAGGTAGCAGGACACGACGATGAACAAATAGTAGCTGGAGACGTAGCCCATGGCGATAAGCAAATAGACGATTGCCTGAGTGGCAAACATAATCAGGAAGACCATGCGGCGTCCGATATTATCGGAAATCTTCGCCCAGAACAAACGTCCCAGGCCGTTGAAGATGGCGGCGACGGCAACCACGGTCCCTCCGGCTGCGGCAACCAGGGCGATCTGTTCCGGCGTTAAATCACCGACCAGGCCCATGGTCTTTCTGTAGATATCCTGAGCCAGCGGGGAGTGCTGGGAAATCAAGCCCAGACCGGCCGAAATGTTAAGGCACAGCATTGCCCAGAGCATCCACCATTGCGGCCTCTTAACTGCTTCGCCGAACGTAAATGAATCGGCTGCGGAAACAGATGTTGCGGCGGGCTTAAAACCTTTGGGCAGCCATCCGGCAGGCGGGTTTTTAAATAACTGCGCGGCGCCTGCGACCAGGATCAGGAAAATCACGCCCCAGATGTACCAGGTCGTGGCCACACCGGACGAAAGAACTTTCCCCGCTGCGTCAACTTCTTTGAAAGATGCAATCATTGCCGGGGCAATTTTCCCCATGAAAAACGCGCCCGCGCCGAATCCCATCACCGCGAGACCGGTAACAAGACCGCGTTTATCCGGGAACCAGCGGATCAACGTGGCAATCGGCGTCACGTAGCCGAAGCCGTTGCCCAGCGCCGCGATGACGCCGAATCCCAGGTACAGAAGCGGCAGGCTGCCGATCTGATCGGCATAACCGGCGACCAGTGTTCCGATACCGAAAAGGATGCCGCCAATCGTGGCCACAAAGCGAGGGCCTTTCTTATCTACCAGCGTTCCGCCGAATGCCGCGGCAAGGCCGATAATCAGCATCAGCAGCATGAAGGTGTACTGAACGGATTTCCCGTCCCAGCCATGCATGTTCATCAGGGGATTTTTAAAAACTGACCATGCATAGACGGTGCCGAGGCACAATTGAATGACGACGGCGGCGATGGCGATGAACCATCGCTTACTCTCCAAATTCTCATTAGCCATAAGTTGATTCCTCCCTTGCCTTTCTCTCAGGCATAAAAATGTATTTGGCGACACGCAAAGAAAACATCCGCAGGAAAGACAAATGATTTTTTATTGTGTCATGACGCTCGATAAATGTCCTCGGTCTTATACATAAAGAATATGCCCCTGACAAGGGGCATATTCGATTTTCTTTATGTTTTATTAAGCATCGTCCAGGACCGCAGCCGATCGATCAGGCCGCCTGAAGTTTCACCGCGCACACCTTGTATTCCGGAATTTTCCCGATGGGATCGAGGGCCGGATTCGTCAAAAGGTTGACCGGCGTGTCGGTGAAATGGAAGTTCATGAAAATCGTGCCGGGCGCGCTTTTTTCCGTGAGCTGCGCTTTGGCTTCCACTTCGCCGCGCCGCGAGGCGACTACGACGGTCTGGCCGTCGGCGATGTTGAGCTTTTCCGCATCGGCCGGATTGATTTCCACAAGGCTTGTCGGGTAGCGCTCGGAAGGCCCCTTGGACCGCCTTGTCATGGTTCCCGTGTGGTAATGGTAAAGAACGCGTCCCGTGGTCATCAGGAAGGGGTAATCCTGGTCCGGAAGCTCCGCGGGGGGGATGTACTCGATAGCGGAGAACAGTCCCAGACCGCGCGAGAACTTGTCCTTGTGCAAAAACCTGGTCCCCTTGTGTTCGTGCGTGGGGCAGGGCCACTGAATCCCTTCTTTATCAATCCGCTTGTAGGTGATGCCGGCGTAGCTCGGCGTCACCGACGCCGCTTCCTCGAAGATTTCCTTCGCCGACGCGTAGTTCATGGGATACCCGAACGCGTTGGAAATGCCGCAGATGACTTCCCAGTCGGTCTTTGCCTCTCCGGGCGGTTCCAGCGCTTTGCGGACGCGCTGCACGCGCCTTTCCGTGTTGGAGAAGGTGCCGTCTTTTTCGGCGAAACTGGCGGCCGGCAGTACCACATCCGCGATGGCGGCGGTCTCCGTCATGAAAATGTCCTGGACCACGAGCAGGTCGAGTTTTTCGAGCTCTTTTTTCACATGGTGCAGATCCGGATCGGAAAGCAGCGGGTTTTCGCCCATGATGTAGAGGGCCTTGATCTTGCCCTGGCCCGCGGCCGCCATCATTTCCATGATCGTCAGCCCCGGCTTGGGCGAAAGGGACGCGCCCCAGGCGGCTTCAAACTTGCGGCGCACGTCGTCGTTGGCCACCTGCTGGTAAGCGGGATAAACGTTGGGCAGCGCGCCCATATCGCAGGCGCCCTGAACATTGTTCTGGCCGCGCAGCGGATTCACGCCGCCGCCTTCAATGCCGACGTTCCCGCACAGCATCGACAGGTTGGCGCAGCTTTTGACATTGTCTGTCCCGCTGATGTGCTGCGTGATGCCCATCGCGTAGAGGATGCTGGCGCGCTTGGCTGCGGCGTACATCCTTGCGGCTTTCTTTAAATCCTCCGCCGGAACGCCGGAAATCCTTTCGACGTATTCGGGCGTGTACCTGGCGACCATTGCTTTGAGCGCGTCAAACCCTTCTGTTCTTTCGGCAATGTAGGGCTTGTCTTCCAGACCTTCAGCCAGAATAACGTTCATGAGTCCGTTGATGACGGCGACGTCCGTTCCGGGTTTCTGGCGCAGCCAGATGTCCGCGTATTTCACGAGGTCGATCCGGCGCGGGTCGATCACGATCAGCTTTGTCCCGTGGCGCCGCACGGCGCGCTTCACTTTGGCGCCGATGATCGGGTGGTTTTCCGTCGTGTTGGTGCCCGTCGCCAGAATGAGGTCGGTGTACTCGATTTCATCGATTGAATTCGTCATTGCTCCGCTGCCGAAAGTGGCGGCCAGACCGGCCACCGTCACGGAGTGTCAGAGCCTGGCGCAGTGATCGACATTGTTGGTGCCGACCCCCGCGCGCATAAATTTCTGAAACAGGTAATTTTCTTCGTTGGTGCAGCGCGCGGAAGCGAGACCGGCGACGCTGTCCGCTCCATATTCGGTTTTGATGGCCTTCAGTTTATCCCCGATGAATTTGAAGGCTTCGTCCCAGGAGACTTCCTTGAAGTCTTCCTTTTTGTTGGCGCGGATGAGGGGTTTTTTAAGCCGGTCGGGATGAGAGACGAAATCCATGGCGAAACGCCCCTTGACGCAGAGGCTGCCCTCGTTGGGCTGGCCGTATTCCCGGTTGCCCATGACTTTGACGATCTTGTTGTCCTTGATGTAAAGATCCATCTGGCAGCCGACGCCACAGTACGCGCAGGTGGTGCGGACTTTTTCAAGCTCCCAGGGACGTCCGGCGAACTTCGCCTGCTTGAACGTGATGGCGCCGGTGGGGCAGACCTGGAGGCATTCGCCGCAGAACACGCACGACGAATCGATGTAGTCGGTGTCGAACGCCGGCCCGACCTTCGCGTAGGAGCCGCGCATCGAGAAATCCAGCACTTCGTTGACCTGGATTTCGTTGCAGGCCCGGATGCAGCGGCCGCACAGGACGCATTTGTTCAAGTCGCGGGTAATCATGGTGTTGGATTCATCGAGCGCGTGACCGGGAGGCTCGATCGGAAAGCGGGGCTTGTCGATTTTCAGCCAGTAGATCAGGTTCTGCAGTTCGCAGGCGCCGTTTTGCTCGCAGGTCAGGCAGTTGTGGTCGCCCGAGGACCAGAGGAGTTCGATAATCATTTTCTGCGCGGCGCGGACGGCCGGCGTATTGGTGCGCACCACCATGCCGGGGCTTACCGGCATGCAGCACGAGGCAACCAGAGAGCGCGCGTTTTCCACTTCGACGACGCAGACGCGGCAGGCGCCGACATTGGTAGTGTTGGCATAGTGGCAAAGGGTTGGAATGTAAATGCCCAGGCTTCTGGCGGCTTCAAGGACCGTCTGGCCGGGGTTGACCGATACTTCCTGTCCATCAATCGTCAAAGTTACCTTTTTTTCCATTTTTTGTTCTCCAGTCTAGAAAGGTCGATACCCAATGCTTCTTTGAATAAAAAGCATAAGAGTTACTGCTGATCAGGGCTACCGACTTATAGTCATTAGTCGTGGTTTTGTCAATTATGTCAATTATGTCATAATGTTGTTTGGCGGCGTTCGCCGGGATGAGATAGCCGCTGTAAGAAGCCGGAAAAGTGATGCAGTTGTCAAACGCAGGAAAAGGATTATATTATTGCCAATAAATATTGACCAAGGAGAACTTATGACAGCGGACAGGGGAAATACCTCTTATCGGGAAAATGTGGAACGGTTAAGCCGGATGTCTTTTGCGGTGGGCGTTTACCGGCCGCCCAGCGAGGGGGGCAGCGCGTCTCTGTTGCTGCGGGTGACCGAAAATTGCCCGTGGAACAAGTGTACCTTTTGCGAAATGTACAAAGGCCATCCGTTTGTGTATCGTTCCGTGAAGGACATCAAAAAGGATATCGACACTGTAAAAGCGATGGTTGAAGAAATCGAGGAGGTGTCCCGGAAAATCGGACAGGCAGGCAAAATCAACCGAGAGGTTTTGCGCGCGCTCTTAAGCGTCGATCCCTATTTAAACGAAAACCAATGTTTTTCCAATGTGTTCAGTTGGATGTACTACGGCGGAAGGACGGCCTTTCTGCAGGACGCCAACAGCATGATCATGAGGCCGCCGGAATTTATCGAGGTTTTGACCCATTTACGCAAGACTCTGCCCGGCTTGAACCGCGTGACGTCCTATACAAGGTCCAAAACACTGGCCCAGCGGAAACTCGAGGAACTCACCGCCATCCGCCAAGCGGGGCTCGACCGCATTCACGTGGGGCTGGAAACGGGCGACGACGAGATTCTCAGGCTGGTCCGCAAGGGCGTCACCAGCGCCGAGCAGATCGAAGGCGGGAAGAAAGCCATGGCGGCCGGATTCCAGCTTTCCGAGTACTGGATGCCCGACCTGGGCGGCCGGGAGCGCTGGCGGCAGCATGCCGAAAACACGGCGCGGGTCTTAAACGAGATCAATCCCCACTATATCCGGTCGCGCCCCTTTGTTCCGAGGCAGGGAACCGAAATCTTTGACGATTACGCTTCCGGGCGTCTGCATATTTCGTCGCCGCACGAGCGGCTGCAGGAGCTGCAGGTGATGATTGAAAATCTTAATGTGACCTCGCATGTGTGCTTCGACCACAACATGAATTCCTGGACGAACCGCCAGGGGGGGCTGCTCTTCTCCCTGGATTACGAAGGCTACAAGTTCCCCGAGGAAAAGCCCCGCGTCCTGGAACTGATCCGGGAAGGGCTGACGGTCGACGAATCCCGTCACATCGACATTAAGGAACTCATTGCGCTGGGTTCCTTATAGGCCCCGCGATCAGTTACAGGAACAGTCTTCTTGTCGGACGGTTGCGGTATTCTGCTTAGTGAACCGTGCCGGAATTTGTTTTGGCCGGCCGGTTGCCCGCGCCTGTGCCCACGGTTCGGCCGATGGACTGGAAATCCTTTTCCAGACCGGCGATAATTGTTGCGGCCGGGCCGACGTCGGCTCTTCCCGGATAAATGTCGTAGCGTTTTTTGAATGATTCCGGTGTAAAATCCGGCATCACGACGTTCGCGCCCGCCTGCAGCGCCAGCAGCCGGCCCTGCGGGTGCAGGGAGGCCAGCGCCGTGGTGGCCGGGATGTTGGTGTTGCGCGTGATGAGCCGGGCTGTGGCAATCACGCGCAGTGTCAGTTCGATGTCGTCATTGTCGATTCCGGCCAGCGGCGTGGCGGGATGGGGGATGAACGGTCCGATGCCCAGCATGTCGGCGTCGATAAGCCGCATGAGCAGCAGATCGTCGGCCAGAATTTCATGCGTCTGGCCCGGCAGGCCCACCATGTTTCCCGTGCCCGTTTCAAAGCCGAGTTCCTTGAGCGTTTTCAGACACGTGACGCGGTGGTCCAGGCGGCAGCCGGGGCGGAGATATTTATAAAGCTCCGGCGAGGCGGTTTCGTGTTTGAGCAGATAGCGGCCCACGCCTGCGTCGAGAAAAGCCCGGTAGTCCGCCGGAGGCCGTTCACCGAGAGAAAGTGTGACAACGAGGCCCGTTTCCTTTTTGATGCTTTCCACCAGGCGGCAGATTTTATCCGCGTCATAAAATGCGTCCTCCCCGGACTGCAGCACGACGGTCGCAATGCCGGACGCCCTGATCTCACGCGCCGTAGCGAGAATCTCCGCGTCGGACATCCGGTAGCGCTCCAGGCTTTCGTTGGCCTGCCGCAAGCCGCAATACAGGCAGTTGCGCTCGCAGAAATTGGAAAATTCGATGATGCCCCGCAGGTGGATTTCATTGCCTACGTCGTTTTTGCGCACGCGGTCGGCGGCGGCGAAAAGGTCCGGCGCCAGATCGCCGGGCATTTTCAAAAGCTCGAGGATTTCCCCGCGGCCGAGAGGTTTGCCGATTTCCGCTTTAAGCAGCAGTTTTTCAATACGATCAGATATAGACATCCCGCGCCCCGTTTTCGATTTGCGCCAGCCGGCTTGCGGCCATTTGTTTGCGTTTTGTCCGGTAGGATTTTTCAAGCGTTTCCGCAATCAGCGCCTCACCGGCTTCCCGGACCCGGGGGCTGGCGTAATCCATCAGATACTCTTTGAAAGTAAACAAGGCGTTTGTCTGGCAGAATTTCTGGATCAGGCCGGGTTTGGCCAGATCCATGAAGTCCTTGCCGACGCGCCCCAGGCGGTAGCAGGCTGTGCAGAAGCTGGGAATATGGCCGTGCCGGCTGATGTCGTAGATGACTTCGTCGAGCGTCCGGGTGTCGCCCAGGTTGAACTGCGCGGCGCGGAAACGGTCGCTCGAATCCTCCTGGTAGCCGCCGGGATTGGTCCGCGAGCCGGCGCTGATCTGCGAGACGCCGTAGGCGAAGACTTCCGAGCGCAGCGCGGGATTTTCCCGCGTGCTCAAAATCATGCCCGTGTAGGGCACCGCCATCCGGAGAATCGCCACCAGTTTCTTAAAGTCGGCATCGCTGACCGGCCGCGGCGGGGCGATGGCCGCCGGCGCATTGAAGGCCGGCTCCAGGCGGGGAATGGAGATGGTGTGCGGTCCGACGCCGCAGTCCTTTTCGAGCTGCAGGGCGTGCAGCAGGAGGCCCAGGACTTCATATTTGTAATCGTAGAGGCCGAACAGCGCGCCGATGCCCACGTCGCTGATGCCGCCTTCCTGCGCCCGGTGCATGGCGGTGAGGCGCCAGGCAAAATCCTTCTTCGGCCCGCTGGGGTGCATGATTTTATACGTTTCATGATGGTAGGTTTCCTGAAACAGGACGCAGGTGCCGATGCCCGTTTTCTTCAACCTCCGGTATTCGTCCACCTGCAGCGGGGCGATTTCCACGTTGATCCGCCGGATTTCTCCGCCTTTGTCCGTTCGGGTGGCGTAGGCCGTTTCGATGGCCTCCATGAAGTATTCCAGGCTCGACCGGGTCGGGTGTTCGCCGCAGAGCATGAGCAGGCGCTTGTGGCCCTCCCGCTCCAGAACCATCACTTCCTTCCGGATCTGCTCCATCGTGAGAGCGACGCGACGAAGCTCCTTGTTGTCGCGCCGGAAGCCGCAGTACAGGCAGTTGTTGGAGCAGAAATTGGCGATGTAGAGCGGCGCGAACAAAACCAGGCGGTTGCCGTAAATAGCTTCCTTGATTTTGTGCGCCGCCTGAAGGATCGCTCCGACAAGCTCCTCGTCTTCGGTCTGGAGCAGCGCGGCGACCTCTTCGGGCGTCAGCCCCTTGAGCTCGCAGGCTTTGTCAATGATGTCGCGGATGCGCGCCGGTTCGGGACGCTCTGCGTGGTCGAGGATCTCCTGAATGGAGGTGTCGTCGATAAAATCTTTACATTCGGTCATGATGAACGATCCTTTATTTTCCTTCAGACTTTGGTCAGGGAGGATTTGACGGAAACGCCCGGCAGGGATCCCAGCTTGCCGGTGAGCGCGCCGATCTCGTCGGTGGTGGCGTGGACGATGAGCGCGATGATGTGCAACCGGGCGGGTGCGTAGGGAAGGCCCATCCGCCCGATGATGCTTTCGCCGAAATCGCCCAGAATCGCGTTCACCTTTTGCGCCTGTCCGGTTCTGTCGGTAATAATAATCGTGATGGTGCCGATGCGCTTGTCCATGGTTTCCTCAAAAAAAAGGTTTGATCCGGAAGAATCAAACCTTTAAATGGATAAAGACTTCAAACTTCCCTCAAGATCAGTTTTGCCCTCTCTCTCAGGCTGCAATTACCTTGTCGCTACTCTATCCGCACGGACCGGCGTTTGTCAACGAGAAAAACCTTGACGCTTGCGTGGTACTGTTTATATATTCGTGCCACCGGCGCGGCTGCGCGCCGGCTGTGAAAGCTGCTGGGCGGCTGCAACGGCGTGCGCGACCCGAAAGAAAGAAACAACCCGGCGCCGGTCGGCTCGTGGTTGCGGCAACAGGATAAAAAGATGCGGAAGGGCACACCCCATACGATGAGCCGGAAGATGTTACCGATCTTTCTCTTGCTGACCTTGCTGACTCTGCCGGTTTGGTCTTTCGCGGACGATCCGGCGCCGTCCGGCCCGCAGAAGAGGGAGAAGTCCAGGGCGGCGGACAATGCCGCGCCCGCCGAAACCCGGCAGGATATTCACCGCCTGGAGGCAGTAGTCGTCACTGCCGAACGACCGGGCAACCCGGTGATGCCCGTGACCACGCGCTACGGGACGCAGCGCAATGTCGTCACGGAAGAACAGATCAAGGAACAAAACGGCCGGGATTTTCAATCCGCCCTGCGCGATGTGCCGGGCGTGATGTTTCAAAGCAAAAACCTGATGGGCAGCCAGACCAGCCACAGCCTGTACATCCGCGGACGGGGCGCCGGTCATCCCAGCTCCGACTTTGCCGTTTTGTACGACGGCGTGCCGCGTTTCGGGGCGCTCTTCGGCCAGGCGCTGGGCGACGGCATGGCGCTTCCCACGATCGGGAGCATCGAAATATTTAAAAGTCCCCAGCCTTCCGAGTTCGGCAGCGGCTACGCCTCGGTGAACGTCATTCCCCGGCAGATGAAGGAAGAAGGCCGGGAAGCGGTCTTCGACACAAGCGGCGGCAGTTTCAATACCGTTGCCCAGAGTCTGTCGGCAGGCGTCAGAAAGGGGCCGTACGACCTGTTCGTGTCACAAAGCTGGGCGTCCACGGACGGCCATCGCGAACATTCCCGCGCGCAGCAGCAAAGTTATTACGCCAATGCCGGCTATGAACTGAGCGGGCCCTGGAGCGTCCGTCTGCTGGCGAATTATGTGGGCAGCCAGACGCTGGCGCCTCTTCCGGAAACCAGGCCCGCCGCGACCAACTCTGTGAACTGGCCGATGGCCGAACGCTTCGACACCGGCTCCTTTCTTTCCACCCTGACACTCAGCAACCGCTATGCCAAAGCACAGGGCTACCTCAAGGCGTATGTCAACGAAACCGATTTCGACCTGCTCGAAGAGCTGAAAGACGGCGTGCGCTACGCGGGCGGCAGCGGCGGCGTGTGGTCGCGGCAGAAGGCCCTCCTCTACGGCGTCCGTCTCAGGGAAAGGCTGGCGCTCTGGCCCGGCGGTGAAATTGTAGCCGGCGTCGATTGCGACGTAGCCGATATGAAAAACACCTCGCGGACGTACAGCGGCCTGGCCGTTTTCGGCGTCAACGGAGGGAAGGCTGAACGGATCTGGGATTTTCCGCGGACGGTTGTTTTGTCTCCGTATGCCGCGATAAGCCACCTGTTCGGAACGCCCGAAGGCTTCCATGCGATTCCCTCCGCGGGATACCGCTATCTGCGCCATAATGAATTTCAGTCCGCGTCTTCCTGGCAGGCGGGGCTGGTAGCGGGATGGGACAGGACGGACCTCAACATCCACTACGCCCGCGGCGTGAATTATCCTTCTCCCATCGTGCTCATGAACATGGTGCTTACCGACGCGCCGGCGGCCGGCGGCGAAACGTTTTGGGAAAAAATTCAACCCGAGACGGTGGATCATTATGAAATCGGTTTGACGCATGCCTGGCCCGGCAAAGCCTCCGTCGGCGCGACGGTTTTCTACGACCGGGGCAAAGACCGCTATCAGGCCTATCTGTTCGGACCTCTGCCCGTCTCCTGGAACGATCCGATCGGAAAATACATTATTCGCGGACTGGAGCTGACCGGCGCCGTCACGCCGGCAAAAAGTCTGGAGATCTTTGCCGGGGCGACGATGATGGACGCCAGAGCCACCGGCGGCGACGGCATTGAACGCGATCATCTGCCCTACACGCCCGGCTGTCAACTGCAGGCGGGGTTCAACTGGTCTTTTTTGGAGCGCTTCCGTCTGCGCATGGATTTACAGTATCTCCAGGATGTTTACGCCGGCACCGGCCTGCGCAGCGGAACCGTGAATTTCGGTCCGCTTACCGACATGAACAAACTGGAAGATTTCACGCTGGTCAACGGCCGGCTGGGATACTTTTTCGAATACCGGCCGCTGCACATCGGCGAAGGAGAAGTGTACGTGGCTGTCAACAATCTGTTCAACCGGCATTACGAGTATGCGAAGGGCTACAGCATGCCCGGCATCATGGCATTTGCCGGAGTGACGCTGAAATTTTTATAGGAGACGCATGAGAAGCAGATTCATTGGAGGAATACTCATCCTGGTTTTCGCGGCGGGGCTTTTTGGCTGGACGGAAAGTCCGGCGCTTGCGAAAACCGCCAAGGCGCGTTACATCATCGTCGCGTCCGATACGATTCTTTCCGGCATGGCCAAATCATTGCTGCCGCCGGCGCGTTACAGCGTTCTGGCGATTCTGCCTCCCGGCCAGTGCCCCGGACACTACGACGTCAAGTTGTCGGATATCGAGAAGATGCAGAAAGCCGATCTGGTGATTTCTTTCAGCCGGATGCCGTTTCTGGAGAAAGCAAATTCCGGCGGCCGGGCCCGGCTGGCGCTCGATACCGGCGGACGAAACTGGATGGCGCCCGAGTCCTATCTTTTCGGCTTGCAGCGTCTGGCGGGCGAACTGGCGCGGCGCTTTCCGGACGACCGGGACGAAATCGCCCGCAGGGAAAAGGGGGCGGTTTCCCGAATCCGCGCGGAGGCGCAAAAACAGAAGGCGCGGCTCGACCGGGCAGGCATTGCCGGACGCGCGCTGCTCGCCTCCTCGCTGCAGCAGGAGACGCTGGAATGGATGGGCTTTTCCGTCGCGGGTGTTTACGGCCGCCCCGAGGCCCTTTCAGCGAAAGACGTGGCGCGCCTCATTAAAATCGGCCGCGAACGGCAAATCGCCGCCGTCGTCGATAATCTGCAATCCGGCCCCGACGCCGGAAAAGGACTGGCCGAAGCGTTGGGCAGGCCGCACGTTGTTCTCAATAATTTTCCGTCGTCCCGGGGATATCTCGCGACGCTTCAGGACAATGTTGACGCCGTGATTACGGCGCTGGAGAAAAAATGAACCGGGAGATATTGGCGCTCTGCAATGTTGCGGTGCGAAAGCACAAGGCGCTGCTGCTTTCCGGCATCGATCTCGCCGTTTCGGAAAACGAATTTGTGGGCGTGATCGGCCCCAACGGCGCGGGAAAAACCACGCTGCTCAACGTCATTGCCGGATTTGAAAAATTTTCCGGAGACCTCTTCCTTTTCGGCCGGCGACAGACCGAGAAGCGTTCCCGCCTGACGAGGCTGCGCGTCGGATATGTGCCGCAGATGCTGCAAGTCGATCCGGCCTTTCCGATTTCCGCGCTTGAGGCGGTTCTCACGGGCGCCGTGGGCCGGGCCGGGATCTTTCGTTCTCCGGACCCCGACTGTCGCCGGGAGGCCCTGCGCCTTCTCGACATGATGCGCCTTGGTCATCTCGCAACGCGTCCGCTGGGGCATCTGTCCGGCGGAGAGCGGCAAAAGGTGTCGCTCGCGCGCGCGATTCTCCAGAAACCGGACCTGCTGCTTATGGACGAGCCGACCGCCAATCTGGACATTGCCGTGCAGAAGGAAGTGCTGAACCTGATCGATGAAATCGCCGGGCGTGAAGACCTGACGATTCTGTTTGTCACGCACGATTTCAACCTGCTGCCCGCGCGGCTGCGCCGCGTCGTCATGCTCAAAAACGGCGCCAAGGTTTTCGACGGCGGCATTGACGAAGCGCTGGCCGGCGAAACGCTGAGCCGGTTGTTCGACTACCCGCTCGAAACCTTCGAACGAAACGGGAGGCGGTTTGTTTCCTATGGCTGAACAGATTTTAGAAGCCTTAAGCTATCCGCCCATCCAGCGCGCCTTGCTGGCCTGCCTTCTCTGCGGGGCGAGCTGCGCCTTGCTGTCCGTTTTCGTCGTACTCATGAAAATGCCGCTTATCGGCGTTTCCATGTCGCATGCGGCTTTCGCGGGCGCGGTGCTGGGAATGCTGCTGGACGTCAATCCTTTTTTAAGCGGTTTGATTCTGTGTCTTTTGACGGCGGCGGTGCTGGGGCCGCTGTCCGATCGCGGCGGCATCGCGCCGGAAAATCTGCTGGGGATCCTGTTTTCGTTTCTTCTGGGAATTGCCTTTCTGGGGATGGGCATTCTCACGCAGACCAAGGCCGGAGCGCTGAACCTCATGTGGGGCAGCCTTCTGACCCTGTCGCTGACCGACCTTGCGGTGCTTGCGATTGTCACCGCCGTCCTCGCGGCATTTGTCGTTTTATTTTTCAAGGAAATCCGCGCGGTCTTGTTCAACCGGCGTCTGGCCGCGTCGGCCGGCGTGCCGGAGCGGATGATTTACTACGCCCTTCTGTTTCTCACCGGCGCGGTCGTGTCGGCCAATCTGGCGACCGTGGGAGGGCTGCTCATCTTTGCGCTCCTGGTGCAGCCGGGCGCCGCCGCCCTGCAGATAACCTACAATCTGAAATCCTTTTTCTGGATTTCCGCGGCGACGGGAGTTCTCGCCTGCGGCCTGGGGCTTGCCGCGTCTTATATTTTCGATATTCCGTCCGGCGCGGCGGTGGTGCTGACGGCGACGCTTCTGTTTGCGCTGGCCTTTGTGTTTTCACCCAAACGCCGTTCGATGAAAGGAAACGTTTTGAAAAATGACCGGCGCTGAAATCTACGAAGCAAGAAAGCAGTTTTTCAACGACTCTGCGGAAAAGTGGATCGACCTGTGGTACCGGGACCCGGAAACCGGGCGGCAGGACAAGCACGCGAAAGATTTTGAAAGGCTCTTTTCCCTGCTGCCTCTGAAGACCGGTGACTCGGTGCTGGACGCGGGCTGCGGGACGGGCGTCCTGGTTCCGTATCTCCTTCATGCCGTGGGCGTTTCCGGAACGATTTACGAACTGGATTTCGCCGCGAGAATGATCGAAATCAACCGGCGGCTCCATCGCGCCGCGAACATCCGTTTTCTGGCGGCGGACGTGGAAAATGCGCCGCTGGAGCGCCAATCCTGCGATGCCGCGGTCTGCTTTTCCTGCTTTCCGCATTTTTCGGACAAGGAACGGGCGATTGAAGCGCTTGCCGGCCTTCTGAAACCGCGGGGGATTCTCGCCATCGCGCATTTCGCATCCGCGGAAGGCATCAACGCGCATCACAAAACCTGCGCCGCCGTTCGTCACGACCGCCTGCCGGAAGAAGGCGCCATGCGGAAGATGATTGCCGGGCGCGGATTCGCAATCGAAGCGTTCATCGACGAGGAGGGGTTTTACTATCTGCAGGCGCGGAAAAAAACTTGACGCGCCGGTAGTATCTTTCCTATAGTTCGTGTCACTAAAACCACCAGGAGGACGCGAGGATGTCAAAGCTTGTCCGTTTCGGCGTGTCGCTGGACGAGGACCTGCTGAATCA
Organism: Deltaproteobacteria bacterium; assembly: GCA_012729055.1. Taxonomy (GTDB): domain Bacteria; phylum Desulfobacterota; class Syntrophia; order Syntrophales; family Smithellaceae; genus UBA8904. Next base: position 82,940 of record JAAYDW010000045.1, on the reverse strand, counting down.
GTTTGACCGGCTTCTCAGGCAGAAGAAGTACACCAACCGCTCGGAAGCCATCCGCGACCTGATCCGCGAAGAGCTGGTCAAGAAGGAATGGACGGAAAACCGCGAGGTCACCGGCGCGATCACGCTCGTTTACGATCACCACGCCCGCGAGCTGGTAACGAGAGTGCTCGATATCCAGCACGACTACCACACCTGTATTCTGTCCAGCCAGCACATCCATCTGGACCATCACAACTGTTTTGAAATCATTGTGACGCGCGGGAAATCAAAAGATATCGAAGCGCTTTTCCAGAAGCTCAAAGCCGTCAAGAATGTGAAGCACGCGGGCTTCATGATGGCGACCAGAGGAAAGCATTTTTAGGCTGCGGCGCGACGGAAACAAGGCCGGCAAAGGGCGCGTCGCGGATCAGCTCTGCTGCGAACAGGGAATGCAGACGCGGCGGCCGTCGGGAAGCGGGATCATTTTTCCGGCCATCGTCATTTCTCCGCAGACGGCGCACGGGCAGGAAGGCTGCAGCGGCGCGTACGGAGGTTCGTCGTAAGGCACTTCCGCGGTGGTGAAGAGTTCGGCAAAAGGCTGGGACAGCAAATCGGCGATTTTCATCCGTTTCAGCTGCCGCTCTTCGTTTTCCGATGCCTTGCCCGCGATGCGAGCCGCTTCCAAACGGTCGTAAAGCTCCCTTTCTTTTCCGCCGTATGTGTAGCCGGTTCGCCGGGAAAAGCGGTAAGCGCGGCGCATCGGACGGCTCAGCACCGTATACGCGTTTTTGCCGTAATTTCTGACGACCAGATTGCCTTTGCCGGCCGCCGTTCCCAGAAGAACCTGCAGGGCGTCAATGGCGCAGGAATCGTTTTCACAGACCGCCACCACTTCCTCGTCTCCGGCCCGGCTCAGGTGCATCAGGCGCATGGCTTCTCTGGCTACCCGGTAGCCGTAGATCAGGCCGGGGCAGATGTGCCCGTGGAACGCCACGCACTGCTTCAGATCATCGGGTATTTTTATTTTCTCATCGGAAACCGTCATATCCATTCTCCTCCCGAGAGCAGTTCATTAAGACTGTATGCGTGTCGGTCCAGCCGGCGAAGGCCGGCCGCTTTCTCCTGCCGGATGTCTCCGCGATGGGCAAGGCCTATCCGCACCGGCAGGGAAAGACCGCAGGGGGCATCTTCGGGATCCGCCGCCGCGCTTCACATATCCTTGATTTCCGACAACAGGCGGTCGAACTGCTCCACATCGACTACCGGCGAGGTGGTGAAGGAAATGCCGGTGAGCATGTTCAGCCCGAGCGACGCGGACATGGCTTTGTCCGCATCCGGAAAGTCGAGTGTTAAAACCAGATCGTGCTCCCCCATCACGGCGTACATGGAAATGATTTTGCCCTCGTTTTTCCGGATGATCTTTATCGCCTTGCGGGTCCGTTCCTGAGACGCCCCTTTGATGGACTCCCGATTGTATTTTCCGAACATCATGTATATCGGCATACCTTGTCTCCTTTCGCCCGGGCGAATACGGAGGATCCGCTCCCGGTTGAAAATTCAGTCGTTGGCGGTGGAAAACCTGGCCCGCCGGGGATGGACGAGACGCTCGTAATCCGCGTAGGACATGCGCAAAAGTTCCGTGTGCGAGCAGGCGTTGAAGAAGATTTCCTTGTCCCGGGCCAGGCTCTCTTCCACATAAACCGCCATGCCGTAGATATTGCCGAAAGGCGGCATGGCGCCGGCTTCGCATTCCGGAAAGAGATTTTGAAATTCCTCTTCGCCGGCCAGTTGCACATTCTGTGTGTCCGCCACGCTTTTCAAAAGATCGAAATCCACGCGTTCGGTCGCCGGAAGCACCGCCATGGCCATCTGACCGTTGATTTTGATCATGACGGTTTTTGCCACCTCCTTGCCCGGGACGTGGACGGACTCGGCGATTTCCTGGGCCGTATAGGCTTTGGAATGCCTGATGCTGATGTACCGGACGTCGCGATCGTCCAGAAAGGCTTTCAGCTTATTGAGCGGCATGCGGGCCTCCTTTCTTGAGCTCGGCGCTCCCGATAAAGGGTTTGCAGGGTTGACAGACCGAATCAACAAACCGGCGACCGGGAGCGGACTGCGAAGAGCGGAAGATTTGCCGACGACCAGACTATTTGCGCTCTGGGATGATCGGGCGCCGATAACGGTTTTCGCTTTCAGGCATTATATAAAATGGAAAAGCAAAAGACAAGGTCGGAGAGCAGGGAGCAGGGAGCGGGGAAGGGGGCATCAGATGGGATGTCTTTTGCCGCCGCTGTGTCGGGCATGACCGCTGCGCGCGGCACAGCCCCGCCACGGGACGGGGCGCGGCAAGTAAAAAGGAGGTCATTTCCCCCGATCCGCTCCGGCACGAAGGGATCGGGGGAAATGTCCGACAGCCGTTACCATTTTTCGTAATGAACCTTGGCGGGATTGAAACGATCCTGATAGGCTCTTTTCTCGACCGGATACCCCAGAGGAATGATGGTGAGCGGCATGATGTGCTCCGGCAGATTGAGAAGTTTGCGGATGCCGGCGGTTCTGTCCTCGTACGGATAGAAGGTGGTCCACACTCCGCCCAGGCCCAGCGAATGGGCGGCGAGCAAAATGTTCATGGCCGCATTCGATCCGTCGGGGATCCAGTGTCCCTTTGTCGCTTCCAGCTTGGTGTTGCCGCAAACCACGATCGCCACCTGGCAGGTGGGAATGTGTTTGGCGAAAGGATGGAAGGATGGAATCTGGGCCAGCGTGTTTTTGTCGCGAATGACGACGAACTCCCACGATTGGGTGTTTTTCGCGGTCGGCGCCGCCATGGCGGCCTGAAGCAGCAGTTTGACCGTCGCGTCGGAAACCGGCTTGTCGGAGTACTTGCGCACGCTGCGCCGGGTGAAAATGGCCGAAAGCGTGTCCATGCCGGATGTTGCCGGAATGCCCGTGGTGACGATTTCCGGCGCGTCTGAAGCCGCCGCCGTTTGTGTGGCGGCAAATACCGCCGACGCACCCAAAAGCAGACAGATCACGGCCAAACCGGCGAGCCCCATCATTTTTCGAAAAACTTTTTTTTGCATTTTCTTGCCTCCCCAAATCATTTTATTTTCGTGTGTTGTTGCGAAAAACGCGTTTACTTCCCACCATCACCGGACAGTTTTCTCTCCGGCGTCGATGGGATGAAAGGATTGAAACCAGACTTCCGGCCGGGAAAAAACGGCGGCGAGATGCCGCTGGCAGGTAATATAAGAACAGCATCCGGGGCTGTCAACGGGGAAATTTCCGGGCCGGAGATTCGGTTTTCATCGCCTGAACACGGCAGGCCCGATTCGATGGTAAAGCGAACAACTCTCTGTAATCAAAAGAAAATGCCGCTTTTCAGGAACGTCGGTTCATTCTCCTTCCGCGGCCTGCTCTTCCGCGGTATGCAGATAGATGGTGGATTGAATGAAAGAGCCGGTTTTGGGGTTGGATTCGATGGCGAAGTCATCCGAAACCTTCTTGGTGTTTGCCAATCCCATGCCTGCGCCGAAGCCCATCGACCGGATCCAGTCGCTGGCCGTCGAATATCCCGGCTGGAGCGCCAGCGCGATATCCTCGATGCCCGGCCCCTTGTCGCGCGCGGTGATGACGATTTTCTTATCGTCGATTTCGAACGCCATGACGCCGCCGTCGGAGTGGATGGCAATATTGATTTCCAGTTCATAGGCGGCAACGGCGGCTTTTCTTACGGCCTGCCGGGGCGCGTTAATGTCTTTGAGAGTCTTCTTCAGTTCATACGAGGCCCGGCCGGCGTTTTCAAAGTCGAATTTCGTAACAATGAACTCCCGTTTGATTCTGTCCATCTGGTCGGCCGGTTCGGTGTTGATCATCTTTTCCAACTCGAGAATTTCATTGTTGAGCTCGTGCAGCAGCGCAAGCAGGATATCGCGGCTGGAAAGAATACCGGCGAGGCGCCTGTCCTTATCGACCACCGGAAAGCGGCGGTAGGAGTACTTGTCGAAGAAGGGAATCGCGTAGGAAAGCGGCATTTCATCCTCGAGAATGATCAGGGACTTCGTCATGTGCTTTTCCGCCGGATCATCGGTATAGCCTTTATCCAGCGCGCTGATGATGTCGTTGACGCTGATCATGCCGACGAGCACGTCGTCTTCCAGGATGGGAACCGCCGAGATGCCGTTGTCCCGCATCAGATTTTGGATATGGCGGAGCGAATCGGTTTTCCGGGCCGTAAAAATATGTTTTTTCGTGGCATCCTTCACTTTCAGGCGCAGGATGACTTCCTTGATGGTACTGGGGGTTTCATCCCCGTGGAGTTTCAACATAACAGGTTACTTCTTTGCGGTATTAAAAAGTGGCGCAAGGTGAAAACACGTTTCAAAAATGGGGTATTCGGCGCAGACGAGAGTGATATCCGGTTCCCGGGCCAGATCGAGCGTATCCTGCGGGACCGGCTTTCCGCAGGCGACCATCGCGGCATTGGCGCTGATCATATCCGCCGTGCGGACAACCTGGGCGGTGTTGAGGTTGCTGAGCAGGAGGATGTCCTCTTCGTCCGTTGTCAGGACATCGCTCATCAGACTCGACGCGACAACCCACCTCGCAAATTTCCGGCTTCCCCGGTGCAGGAATTTCCCCTCCACCCGGGAAGCGGCTTCATCAATAAGAACTTCCGGACGCATGACTTTCAAACCTTCTTTTTGACCAGGAATGTCAGCTTGGAACTTCGGAAAAAGAATGCACTGCCGATTGAATAATCCTGCTCTCAAAATAGCGGCGCACCGTTTACCACATATTTCTGACGACGTCAAATAGCGCCGGGGGGATTATTTTCTCTTCAGCATTTTACGTACTTCATCGAAAAGTTCGATAAAGCAGCCCACGACGGCCAGGAAAAACAATCCCAGCATCAGGAGGGGAGCCGTGCCCAGCAGTTGATCCAGGAGCGAGCCCACCCACAGAAACAGCGCGGAGGCCGCGGCCAGGATGAATCCCCAGGCCGATAAAAAAAAGATGCTGCGAAACAGCGAGGGTTCTCCGATGCGCGTTTTCCTGAATTTCAAGAGCATCCCGTGACGCCTCCTTTCGCATCGTCTCTCCGGGGCCGAGGATGCGGCAGTCGTCAGGAACGGTTGTCAGCCGACGTAGCGCTCCTGCTCCTTGCGCATGTGCGCCAGCCAGCGTTCATGGTTTGCGGCCCTGGCTTTGAAGTACTCCAGAATTTCCGGATGGGGCAAAATGAAGAACTCTTCTTTTTCCAGGGCGGCGACGACATAATCGGCGCACTGTTCCGGTGTGATGGCCGTTTTCAAAATGAGTTTTCCGACGCCCTGGGCGTCTTCCGGAAGCATGCCGGAAATGACGCCGAACGGACACAGGCAACTGACCTTGATGCCCTGGCGGGCGTGGGTGATGGAAAGCCATTCGGCAAAAGCAACGGCGGCATGCTTGGAAACCGCGTAGGGCGCCTGGCCCAGGGTGGTGAGCAATCCTCCGGCCGAACCCGTCTGGAGCAGATAGCCGCCGCCGCGTTCGATCATCGACGGCAGAACGGCGCGGGCAGCGTATACATGCGCCATCACGTGAATATCCCAGCAGCGCTGCCAGAGCTCATTTTGCGCCTCGGCGCCGCCCGCCGCGGGAATGCCCGCGTTCGAACAGAAAAGATCGACCGGCCCATACGTTTCAACGGCGGACGCCGCCAGTTTCTGAATGTCCGCTTCCCTGCCGACGTCCGCCGTTACGGCAAGCCCGCCGATGTCCGCGGCTACCTGCGCCGCGCCTTCGCCGTTATAGTCGGAGACGACGATTCCCCTGGGATGCTCCGCCGCAAAACGATAACATAATCCGCGTCCGATGCCGGAAGCCGCGCCCGTCACAACTACCACCTTGTCCTTGATCTTCATAACCGCTCCTTCGCTTCAGAATTCAAATGTCCTGCACTGCCCGACTCTGCATAGACGCAAGCGGCACAAAATGCAATTTCAAAAATAGACCCGCGCTTTTTCCTCGCATCTCAGCACTTTCAGGGCGGCCCGGGCAAAGACCGACGCCTCCTGCTCGGGATACGTTTTCACCGGAGCGATAAAATCGCAGCGTTTTTCCAGCCAGTCGACGGCATGGGCGGACTCCAGAATCTTGCCGGTCAGGATAACGGCATCGACTCTGCCTTGAAGTACGGACGCCATCGCGGCAATATCTTTTGCCGCCTGATAGCAAAGGGCCTCCAGGTAAAATCCGGCTTTTTTGTCGCCCGCTTGAATCCTTTCCTCGATTTCGCTGATTTTATTCGTGCCGAGATAGGCGACCATCCCTCCTTCACCCCGAATCATTTTCAGGATCTGCCCGCGCGTATACCGGCCGGAAAAGCACAGTTCGACCAGTGAGACAACCGGCAGGGCGCCGCTCCGCTCCGTGGTGAAAGGTCCTTCTTCCAATGCGTTGGTTACATCCAGCAGTTGGCCGCCGGCGATGGCCGCAACGGACATGCCGCCTTCCATGTGGGCGATGATAAAATTGACGTCTTGCCGCTTCTTGTTCATTTCCGCGGCGGCGATGTCGGCCACTCCCTCGATGTTCTGCGCATGGTATGCCGCGAACCTTTCGATGGCCGGCAGGCCGGAAACTTTCGCCAGGGGACCGAGCGGCTGCATGGCCGAATGGGCGACGAAGGCCGAAACGCCGTATTCGTCGGCGATTTCCCGCGCCAGCATGCAGCCCAGTCCCGACGCATGGTCCAGGCGCGACAGGATGCCCCGGACATCGTCGATCATTTTGGCGTTCACCTCGTAGGTGCCGCTTTCCTTATGGCTGATTGCGCTTCGGCCGACCACGGCCGCCAGATCTCCTTTTTCTATCCGCCACTCCTTCAACTGGTCTTTGATGAGCGCGCGGCGGTAGGGGAGCTGATCCAGTATCCGGGAATACTTGCGCAATTCGTTTACGGGATGAATCATCCGGACACTTTTCATTTCCCGTTCATCTTCAAAAACGGACACCTCACTGCTGGTGGATCCCGGATTGATGAGCAATGTTCGAAACATACCTGCGCCTCCTGGAATTCGGATGTCCGTAATTCGTGTTCAAAACCTCTGCGAAAAAGCAAGCTCTTATTTATTGCGCCGGCGGCAATAAAGCAAGATGAAACGGCTGCGGAGGCGGGAAAACGCGTTTGCCTACAGAAGTGTCCGCGAAAAACGCGCTGCTGTTTCGGAGATGGCCGGAGCAGGGGATAAAAAGGTGCGGCGCTGCAAGTATTCAAATTCCTTTTTTATTTAAAAGCCCAGAAGGACCACCCGACATGTCCATCCGCCGCACCCGGACCTTAGAAACCGAAGCGGTTCGTCTTCCTTCAGCCCCGCCGCCGCCGTGGCCGGCTGTTTGAAAACGGGTTCCCGCGCCTTTGCCCTTCTTGACATTCCTCGGCCGTTTGTCTATAGAAGCGCATCGGAAAGCACGCGCCCCACAGTTTCGAAAATGACATCAGATTCCAGGAGGAAACAATGAAAAGAAAAGCAATGATCGTATTATTGGTTTCAGCAATTCTTCTGATGCTGGCGTCCGCCGCGGTATATGCCGGCTGCCCCGATCAGGCGGTTTGCCAGAGATACTACAGAGGCAATAGTGAATATGGCGACCGGATCGGCATCATTTCCACGCCCACGTGCTGGAAGGTCGGTCATCAGTGCAGGCCCTGGAACTGCTCCGGCGACAACACATCGTCTGAGTACTGGATCAGCCGGTGCTTCCGGGATTTCAATGTGAAGCCGGTTGCCGGACGGCAGGATGATAAGGTGTGCGTGACGTTTCCGACGGTCAAAACATCGATGGACGGCCGTCAGCTCTTTACCAAGGATTGGTGCCGCGAAGTAAAGTAGAAGAGCGGGAGCCCCCGGCAGAGGGAGCTTTCGGCCCGGCTGTCAACAACGCGCCGGTTCTTTACTGTGCAGTTCCTTTGCGCGCCGCGCCCGTTCGTTTCGTCTTGCCGCGGTAAAAAGGCGAAATGGACGGATGCGTAAGATCGCTCTGAATCGTCTGCCGACGTTACATTATCGTTTCCCGGCAATTACGGCAAATTCTCTGCCTGCCGGGGAAAAAGGCGTCCCGGCGACATCCGCATAACAACCGTCAACGGCAAAACCGTTCTCTCGCAGCTCTTTTCCCAAATCTTCAGGGCTGAAATACTGCAGCCAGTTATAGATCGTGCGCGTCCGCACGGCTTCAACGATCGTGTACTTGTCGAGGACCACTTTTTCCTTTTCGTACTTGAACGTATTCAGAAAACCGTAATAGTGATCGGGAGACCAGAAACCGTTGAGGAGATTGACTTCATAAAGCGCTGTTTCCCGGCGCTCTCTGAAAGCTGCAAGGGAATACACGTCGAAAAGCAGCGAACCCGAGGGTTCAAGAAGCCGGTGAAACGTGGAGAGCATTTTTCCCCTCTGAGCGGGGCCGAGTGCGCAGTAATCGCACATGATCATCAGAATGAGGTCGAAACGGTCGTCCGTTTCAAAATCGAGGTAGTTCCTGTTGATGTAATGAACGGCAAGTCCTTCCCGCTCCGCCGTTTTCCGGGCATACTCGATGGACCGCTGCGAGAAGTCTATGCCGGTTACCGCCGCATGCCTGCGCGCCAGTCTTTCGGCATATAATCCCGGCCCGCAGCCGAAGTCGGCGATCTTTGTCCCCGGCCCGATGTTGAAGCGGGAAGCCAGCCACTCCACCGACCGATCGATGAAGCGCATGCTGCGGGATGACACATCGATTTCCGGGTCCAAATGAAACCGGAGCATCTGAGCGGAGGTATGCTCATCCGTCCACAGTTCGTCTGTGGTGCAGACCGCGAAAGGTTCCGGTCGCGTATTGATTTTCTCAAGCTGCTCAAACATTAATATTTTGCCAACCGATTGCTGCGCGACACAACACTGCGCTTATGTGAAACGTTTGTTTGAACGTTTTCAATCTGGCAATTTATGACGCTTTTGTTACTGTCAAACATTGTATTGTATTATTCTATTATGTATTTTTGAACCTCTTTCATAAAAGAATATGAAAGAACTTTTCCCTCTACTGTTCGTATTTTCAACACATCATTCTCGATGCTTAATATTTGTCCTGTGATCACATCACCATTTTGCAATACGATACCTTTTATCTTTTTATACAGCGTATTTGCATCAGAGTTCTCTACCGGTTTTGTCTCAACATCTTCGCGGGAGATTAATCCGGTCTTAAATTTATTTTCAATTTTTTCGTAAAACCATCTTTCCAGATTATGTGCAATTTTGTTGAAATTAGAAGTATTGGTTATATCTCTCCATTCGTACGCAACTACTCCCCAACCTTTCAAGTACTGTTCAATTTTGCAAACTATATCAATTTTTGTTTTGTTGTTATCCGGTTTTGTGAAAGTGATCGTGTATGACCATCGTGCCCTTTTTTGCACATTGGCTCCTTCTTTTGCTTGAGTAAAAAAGCCGGTTACGATTTTACCCTTCTTGAAGGATTGATATGTTGTTCCAACTCGCTCTTCGCCTAAAACTTCAAGAACGTCCTCCCACGCTTCATCATAAGAAACCTGATAATAAGGTTGTGGTAAAAAATCCTTTGTTGCTGAAGGATAAATTGTCATTTGTGCACAACCAGACAATGAAAGAATCATGGCAAAGATCATTATGATGCCAAGTTTGAAGCGTTCGTTTTGCATCAGACTCTCCTTTTTTAACCAGATATATTGTGCCTCGATTATTCGAAAAAATCCTAAACTATTTGGGATAAAAATAAAAGAGAATAATCTTTAAAAACAATCGAATGATTAAATTCGGTACACAGCTTTAGATCATTATTGCCGCCGTCAGCTTAACAGGTAATGGGATGAAAAAGTTTTGCTGTGATACCTTCCGACATTCTTCCGAGACTGATGTCCGGCATTTGGGCGGCAGGTTGCAAAGATGGTTCTTCTGTTTTCGCCGGGATCGCCGGCGGAGCGCGCCGGCGATCCCGGGTGTGAGAGCGGCTAAATTTCTCCCAGGGTAATGTCGGTCTGGCCCTCGGGCAGCGGAATGATGTAAACCGGTTTGCGGATCCGCCGCAGAACTTTTTCCGAGACGCTGCCCAGGAAGGCGCGGCGGAGCGCGCCCTTTCCGTGCGTTCCGATGATGATGGTGTCGCAGTCCAGTTCATCCGTTTTGGCGAGGATTTCCGTTGCGGGATCCCCGGGGACGACATGGATGCCGATAATCCGCTTCATGTTTTCCGGCTGGTCTTTGAGCTCCCTTTCAGCGAACTGTATCAGGCGGTCTTCGATTCCCTGAAGCAGTTCCTTTCTCGAATTTTTCTGCAGCTGGTCGACTTTCTTGTCCTCAAGATAGAGGCGAAGCTGGGCTTTCGCTTGGGGCGAAAGCGGCTCCACAACGTGAAGGATGTGGATTTTCGCGTCGTGCTTCATGGCGGTGTTGACGGCGTACCTGAACGCGTAGGCCGAATTTTTGCTGAGGTCCGTCGCATAAAGAACTTTTTTTATTTTGGGGATCATTTTATTTTTCCTCCTCCTGCGTGAAGCGTTTCGAAGCGGCCCAGCCGGCCGCTGATTCGCCGGACGTCGCATGGTTCAGCCTGACGAGATCGGCGCCGGCGCGATCCTTCCGCACGGAATTCCGGCTAAAAAAACCGCCGGCTGAAAAAGCTCGGCTTTGGCGATGCCGCCGCGCCGATCCGGCGCAGTATTCATTAATCAATCAGCACATCCGGCAGCCACATAATAACCTGCGGCAAAAGCGCGCAGATGACGAGGCCGATCAGCATCAGCGCCACAAAGGGGATAATGCCCCGGTAGACGTCTTTGATGTCGATCCGGTCGGGATCGATGCCCTTGATGTAGAAGAGGGCGTAGCCGAAAGGCGGCGTGAGGAACGACGACTGAAGATTAACCGCGATCATGACAACGAACCACAGCGGATCGAAACCGAGCTGCTTGGCAATCGGCAGAAAGATGGGAAAGCAGATCAGCACGATGCCGATCCAGTCGATGAACATGCCCAGGATAAAAACAATGGCCATCATGACCCAGAAGGTTCCCCATTTTCCCAGTCCCAGTCCCAGCACAAAGTCCGTAACCACGTCGCCGCCGCCTACGCCGAGAAACACGCCGGTAAAACAGGTGGCGCCGCACAGGATAATGATGACCATCGTGTTGATCTTCGCCGTCTGAATCACGGCCCGGTACAATCCGCGCCATGTGAATTTCCGATAGGCGAGAACCATGACGAAAGCCAGGAAAGCCCCTACGCCCGAGGCCTCGGTCGGCGTGGCGATGCCGAAAAACAGCGACCCCAGCACGCCGAGAATCAGAATCATGGGGGGAACCAGCGATTTCAGGACCATCATGGCGATCTGGCCGGTAGTGACGCCCGCGCGTTCCTCCTTGCTGATAGGGGGGCCGAGTTCCGGTTTGAAAAAACACCGGATCGCGACATACAAAAGGTAAAGGGAGGCGAGGATAAGCCCCGGCACAACGGCGGCGGCAAACAATTTACCCACGGACAGCGTTGCTTCGCTCGCCATGACCACCAGCATGATGCTCGGCGGAATCAGGATCCCCAGCGTTCCGCCGGCGCAAATCGAGCCGTAGGACATTTTCTTGTCGTAGCCGTATTTTCTCATCATCGGGACTGCCAGAAGACCCATGGTGACCACCGATGCGCCGATGATGCCGGTGCAGGCGGCGAAGATCGTCGATACAACGATCACGGACAGCAGAATGCCGCCCCGCACCTGCCCCAGCACATAGCGCAGGGCCTTGAAAAGTTCGTCGGCGACGCCCGACTGATCCAGGAGCTGCGCCATGAACACGAAGAGCGGTATGGCCAGAAGGACGTAATTGTCCATGGTTCCCCAGATCCGGTTCATGAACATGTAGAACATTGACGGACCCCAGCCGATCAGTCCGAAGATCACCGCCAGTCCGCCCAGGACAAAAGCAAGCGGATGCCCCATGAACAGGCCGAGGAGAAGTCCCGCAAACATCAGAATCGTGATCATTTCAGGGCTGATATCGATCATAGGTCACCTCCCCGGAGAATGACGATTCTCTTGATGACTTCGGATATTCCCTGAATCAAAAGCAGGATGAAGGTTATCATGATCACCGTTTTGACGGGATAGATCGGCGGCGCGAAGACGCTCCAGGTGGTTTCCTTCATGGCCCAGGAGGTGGCGGCGAAGGAATATCCCTGCCAGATGCAGACAATCACGAAAGGAAAGAAGAACAGCGCATAGCCGATGATGTCGAGAAGGGCCTTTTTCTTCCTGGACAGCATCACGGTAAAGACGTCAACGGATACGTGAGACCCGTAAAGCAGGCCGAACGCCGCGACGATCATGAAGTGCAGCCCGTAGAGCTGCTTGAGCACCTCGAAGCTCCAGATGGTGGGCGCATTGAGAAATCTGCGGAGGACGACCTCCATGACGGTAAGCAGCACCAGGGGCACAATGATCCAGGCAAAAATCCTCCCGGTCCACTCGCTGATCGTATCGCAGAACTTTGAAATTTTTTTTGCAACGTTCATTGGCGCCTCCTTTACCGCAGAATATTTTGCAGCCGACGAATGCCGCCCGATGTTTTGTCCATCTGTCGAAAAACGTCTTCAACAGGGTTAAAAATCAAGCATCAACAGACAAGCAGAGGAGGATCTGATTGGACAGGCTCCTCCGCGCAGCGGTTGCTTCCCGCCGCGGGCGGAGCCTGTCCGTTCCGCTGGCGCGGGTGACGCACATCAGTCAAGCTTGGGATACTCCGTCGGATTGAATCCGAACTGGAACGGTATTTCCATCGCCCGCCACTGCGAAAAGTCTTTCTTGAATTTCATTTGAGACTGCATGGATTTTTTGAAAAGCGGGCTTTCCTTGGCTGACGCTTCGGTGTGCTTGTTGGTCAGTTTCAGGATGGTATCCAGCACGGCGTCATCGTAACGGCTGATTTTAATGCCTTTCTTGACGAATTTCTGCGTGTATTCGATGGTGTCGTAGTACTGCTTGCAGAAAAATTCCATGGACGCGGCCTGCGCCGCGTAACGGATGTTCGCCTGAAGATCCTTGTCCAGCTTGTCCCAGACCTTCTTGTTGATCATGACGCCCATGACCGACGCCGGCTGGTGCCATCCCGGCACGGCCCAGTATTTTGTCACTTCCTGGAAACCCATGCCCCAGTCGCACGACGGGCTGCTGAACTCGGCCGCGTCCACGACGCCTTTCTGCAGCGCCTGGTAGATTTCCTGCCCCGACAGGGCGACCTGCGCGGCTCCGAGATCCTTGAGCAGTTTGCCCTGGGTTTTGCCGGACATGCGAATTTTCATACCCTTCAGATCCTGCAGGGACTTGACGGGTTTATTGCTGCGGATACCGCTTTCCATCGGAGTGACACCCGTGACGAGGTAAACCATGCCGAATTTTCCGTAGGCTTCATCGTAGATGGCCTTGCCGCCGCCGTTGTAGTACCACACGAGATAATCGACGGGCGTAAGCCCCATGGGATAAGAGCCCAGCGTATCGAAGACCGGGTCTTTCCCCGCCCAGTAGTTGGGCCAGTCGCCGGAGGCTTCAATCGTTCCCTTGCTCACCGCGTCGAAAACTTCATACGACGGCATCAGGGTTCCCCCGGTGAAAAACTTGATTTCCAGGCGGCCCTTGCAAAGCTGGTTGACAGCTTTCACAAACGCCTGATCGGCCTGGATGAGGTCGATGGACGGGGGCCAGGTGGAGGTCATTTTCCACCGTATCATTTTTTCTGCGGCCGAAACGGATGACGCTGATAAAATTACGCTGAAGACAAATGCCGACACCAAAGCAAAAACGCAAGCCTTTCTTCTCATTGGGTTTCCTCCTCCCTAGACGATGTTGGTGTTTCTGAACAAAAGAAAACAGCGAAACTTTGATCCTCTCTCTCCTTAGGTTGCAAATTCCAGACCACCTGCGGCTCCGGCGTGTCGAGTCATTCTGTTGCGCAATTTTAAAGGAACATCTCCCTGCGGTTGAAAAAATACGTTTGACGGGAGGAGTATAAATGAGTATACAGATGATAACATGTAGGTCTTTTGATACATTTTGTGGTCACTAAGTAATACACGGAAGGGGATGAAAGGTGACAACAGCAAACAGACATAAAGCGATCAAAGACACCAAAGACCAACTCGAGCTCTACTCCCTGATCTTCGACAGCATTCACAACGGCGTCATCGTCACGGACGCCGACGGATACGTGACCCATTTCAACAAGCCTTACGGGCGGTTTCTCAACGTCAGCCCCGAAGAACAAATCGGCAAGCACTGCACCGAAGTGGTCGAGAACACGCGCATGCACATCGTTGCCCGGACGGGCGTGCCCGAGATCAACCAGTCTCATCTGATCAAGGGCCAGAACATGGTCGTCCAGCGCATTCCCATCAGGAAAGACGGCAAGATCATCGCCGTGTTCGGCCAGGTCATGTTCAAGAACGCAAAGGACGTCTCGACGCTCGCGAGGAGACTCTCCTCTCTGGAGTCCAAGGTCAAGGAATACGAGAGGGAACTGTATACGCTCCGAGCGAGACGCTACACGTTTGACAGCATCATCGGCGCGAGCGACAAGATGATCTCGCTGAAGGTGGAAGCCATGAAGGCGGCCGCCAATTCTTTCCCTGTGCTGATCACGGGGGAGAGCGGCACCGGCAAGGAGCTCTTCGCCCAGGCCATCCACAATGCCGGCCCACGGGCGGACCAGCCCTTTGTACGTCTCAACTGTTCGGCCATTCCCAAGGAGCTGATCGAGTCGGAATTGTTCGGATATGAAAAGGGGGCGTTCACAGGCGCCAGCGCAAGCGGCAAAGAGGGAAAATTCGAGCAGGCGGACGGCGGCACCATCTTCCTCGACGAGATCGGCGATATGGCGCTCGACATGCAGCCGAAACTTCTGCGCGTTCTCGAGGAAAAAGAATTTTCTCGCCTGGGAGGCAAGTCGGTTATCCGTTCGGATTTCCGTCTCATTGCCGCCACGAATCAGAACCTGCAGGAAATGGTTCCCAAAAAGAGGTTCCGGCTCGACCTGTTCTACCGGCTGAATGTGATCCCGCTGCACATCCCTCCACTGCGGGAGCGCCCCGAAGACATCATTCCGCTGGCCAGATACCTGCTCAAGAAGCTCGCGTTGATGACCTGTGTGAAAAGCATCTCGATTTCTTCCGAAGCGGAGCAGGCGCTTGTGCAAAACGACTGGCCGGGAAATACGCGCGAGCTGCAGAATGTTCTGGAAAGGACCGTCTCGTCGCTGGAGGGCGATACCATTTACCTGGACGATCTTCCCTTTGACGCAGGCCACACGACTTACACCGCTGACGCGCGCTCTCAAAACGACGCCGCTTCCGTCCCGAGCAAGGCTTCCCTCCGGGATATCCAGCGGGAAACGGAAAGGGAAACGCTGCTTGAGACGCTCCGCAACACCAACTATAACAAGAAGAAAGCGTCCATGATCCTGGGTGTCCACCGAACCCTGCTGTACAAAAAAATGAAAAAATACAACATCCCGCTGCACGCCGCCGAAGAGACGCGCCATCTGTAGCAGCCCTGCTACATCCGGGCGGTGAACCGTCCGCTTTTGCCGGGCTGCGCTTTTCCCGCCGCCTTTTCCTACACGCCTTCGGAAACGCATCGTGAATGGTTTCAAGCCTTCCGCGAAACTTCGGATATTGCCCGACGCTCTGGCATATTTTTTGAAAAATAAATTCAACTGCTTTGATATCGGAGGTGTCTCATGGCATTGAATGGAACTCCGTCGGGGAGAACAAGCGGTCATCCGGTTCTGCGGGGCATCATGCGGACACGCAACAAGGTGGTCACCGCCAAGGAAGCGGTCCAGCTTGTCAAATCGGGTGACGTGGTTGCCACAGGAGGATTTGTCGGCGCGGGCTTTGCGGAGGAAATCGCGATCGCGCTGGAAGAATACTTTTTAAACACCGGTTTTCCGAGGGATCTCACCCTCATGTACGCCGCGGGCCAGGGAGACGGAAAAGAAAAGGGATTAAACCATTTTGCCCATGAAGGGCTGGTGAGGCGGGTGATCGGCGGGCACTGGGGACTTGCGCCGAAACTGGGACGGCTGGCCATCGAAAACAAAATTCTTGCTTACAATCTGCCGCAGGGGGTGATCTCGCATATGTTCCGGGATATTGCCGCCCACAAACCGCGCACGATTACGACCATCGGGCTGGGGACGTACGTCGATCCGCGCTACAGCGGCGGAAAAGTGAACAGCATCACCACCGAAGATATTGTCGAACTGATCACGTTTGACGGGAAGGAATATCTTTCCTATAAACTTCCCCCCGTCAACGTGGCGATTATCCGTGGGACAACCGGCGACATCGACGGCAACATCACAATGGAAAAAGAAGCCCTGACCATTGAAAATCTGTCGATTGCCATGGCCGCGCGAAATTCCGGCGGGTACGTCATCGCGCAGGTGGAAAGAGTCGCCGACAAGGGAACCCTGAACGCCAGGCAGGTCAAGGTTCCGGGCATTATCGTAGACTGTGTCGTCGTGGCGCGACCGGAAAACCACTGGCAGACCTTCGGAGAATTTTACGATCCCTCCTTCAGCTGCGAAATCAAGATGCCCCTGCAGTCCATGACGCCCATGGAAATGGATGCGCGAAAAATCATCGCCCGCCGCGCCGCCTTCGAACTTCGGGCCAACGACATCGTCAATCTGGGGATCGGAATGCCCGAAGGAGTCGCCAATGTCGCGAACGAAGAGAAAATTCTGTCTTACTTCACGCTCACCGCGGAACCGGGCGTCATCGGCGGCGTTCCCGCCGGCGGGTTGAATTTCGGCGCCGCCGCCAACACTGACTGTCTGATCGACCAGCCTTACCAGTTCGACTTCTACGACGGCGGAGGCCTGGACATTGCCTGTCTCGGGATGGCGGAGGCGGACAGCGACGGCAACGTTAACGTGAGCAAATTCGGTCCGCGTCTGGCCGGATGCGGGGGATTCATCAACATCAGCCAGGCCGCCAAGAAATGCATCTTTGTGGGCACCTTTACCGCGGGCGGACTCGGCGTGTCGGTACGCGATCAGAAGCTCCGTATCGACCGGGAGGGAAAAACGAAAAAATTCGTCCGCCAGGTCGAGCACATGACCTTCGGCGGCCGGTACGGAGCCGAGCAGGATCTTTACGTGCGCTATGTGACGGAGCGCTGCGTCTTCGCGCTGACGCGGGAGGGCATGGAACTCATTGAAATCGCCCCGGGCGTCGACCTGGAAAAAGACGTCCTGGCCCTGATGGATTTCAAGCCCATCATCAAGGATTTGCGCCTCATAAACGAGAGAATATTCGCCCCGGAGCCGATGGGACTGGCCGCCGACCTGCTCAGCCTGCCGCTGGAAGAGCGGCTGACCTATCAGCCGGAAGAGAATCTTTTCTTCGTCAATTTTGAAGGCTACTATGTGAAAACGAGCCGGCAGATCCGGGAGATCCGCCGGGCCGTTTGCGATATTCTCGATCCGGTCGGCCGGAAGGTTTACACGATTGTCAACTACGACAATTTCAACATCCTGCCGGACCTGATTGACGAATACACGGAGGTGGTCAAGGAACTGGTCGAGAAGTACTACATCAAGACCACAAACTACACCTCGAGCGCCTTTGCGCGGATGAAACTGGGCGATGCGCTCCGGGAAAAGAAAGTGACGCCCCACATGTACGAAACCCGGAAAGAGGCGGAAAACGAGTTGAAGAGAACCACCCCTTGAACGTTGTCCCTTCCCTCCTGAACCTTGGATTCCGCCGCCGGAGGAGGATCAAAAGGAGCGCTGCGCTTCGAGGCCCAGTCGAAAGCCCTTTAAATTCAGATTCAGCTGTTTGGGCGGGGAAATGCGTTGAATGACGTCTTCCAACTGTCCGGCCGTACAGAAAAAGCCGCCGGTCCGAACGGCAAAGCCCAGCAAAACCAGGTTGGCCACGACAACGGCGCCGGCGCTCATGGCCAGGCCGGTTGCATCGCAATGCCTGTAGGCTCCGGGAAACGGCGTGTTGACGAAAAGCGTCCCCGTATCTTTCATCATGCCGCCGTGAATGCCGAGATTTTCCCTGTTCAAAAAAAGCCCGATGTCCGCGTGGCCTTGACGGATGAGCGGGCTGTGAAAGGCGCCGATTTTAACGTGCGAAATGATGGTTCCGCCCCGCATGGCCATGCCGTGGTTTTCCGAGGTCAGAACCGGGTGGCCGGTTTCCATGGCGGCGTGGGCCAGCAGGCGCGTTGCAAACACGACGCCCTGGCCGCCCAAGCCGCTCACGATGATCTGTTGTTTCATGACGTTTTCCCTTTTTATTCCACATTCACACAGCAGGGAACGTTCTTGACCGTTCCCTGCAGAACAGGTTTACTTTTCCCGCGCGATGATCGCCCCCAGCGGGCAGACCGCGACGCAAACTCCGCAGCCCACGCAAATCGTGCCGTCAATTTCCACTGAGCCGGTTTCGTCATTGAAAACCAGCGCGGGGCACTCGAATTCCTCCAGGCATTGCCGGCAGCCCGAGCAGTCTTCCGAAACCGCCATGGCAAATTCCGCCTGGTTCCCTCTTGCGCCGTGATCGAGCAGGCAGGGATGTTTGGTGACGACGACGGCCACGCCGCCTTCTGCCGAACGGCAGTGGCGGTCCGCTTCTTTGAGATGACGGCTTAAGGCCTCCATGTCGTAAGGATCACACTCGCGGATGAAGGAGACGCCGCAGGCCTTAAGAAGGTCCGGAATCAGGACGGCCCGGCCCGGACTGCCGTCGGCGGTAATTCCCAGATGCGGCACCGGCTGATTGCCCGTCATGGCGGTTGTGGCGTTGTCCAGGATCACCAGAATAAAGCGGGCTCTGTGCAGGACGGCGTTGATGAGCCCGGGAATGCCGGCGTGAAAGAACGTCGAGTCGCCGATGCTGACGACAATGGCCGGCGGATTTTTCTCGTCCGCGTAGGCAAAATAAAATCCCTCCGCCTGGCTGATGCAGGCGCCCATGCAGTGGCAGGTGTCGATGGCCCCGAAGTTCATGGCCAGCGTGTAGCAGCCGATGTCGCTGGGAAAGATGCCGCCGGGGAAGGTTGTCTTGATTGCCCAGTACGCGGCGCGATGCGGACACCCCGCGCAAAGCGAGGGCCGTTTGCCTTTTTCCGGTGCGGTGCGTGTCGCCGGATCGGGCGTCCGGTTGAGAAATTTATCCAGAACGGACAAGACGACGTCCTGCGTCAGTTCGCCCCGGTTGGGAATGTGCCCGGAGCGCCGGCCCGTCACGCGTTCATTGATCAGCTGCGTTTCGATGACCGGGTAGGTTTCCTCGACGACGAGGATCGCGTCGTAGCCCGCGCGGATCTCTTCGATAAAGCCCTTGTGCAGCGGGTGGGGAAGGATGACCTGAAAAAGATCGATCCGGCCCAGAAGGCCCATGTCCGCGAGCAGGTCGTACGCGTGGGCGAAAGCGACGCCGGAGGCGATGACGCAGCGGCGCGGCTGCGAGCCGTCTCCCCGAAACGCGCGGGGACCCAAAGCGTCTTCGCCGGCGATTCGGTCCATCTTTTCGTTGAGCTGCCGGTGGAGGTCCGGAAGAAACTGCGGCGTGGCGATCCAACGGCCCGGATCTTTTTCAAAACGCGGCGGACGGTTTAAAACTTCCGGCCGGCCGCAGGGCACGTTCTGGCGGGCGTGGCACACGCGCGTCGTAGGCCGCAGCATGACGGGAATTTCGTATTTTTCCGAAAGCGCGAAGGCCTGCTTCACCATGTCTTTGGCCTCGGCGGGACTCGCCGGATCGAAAACGGGAATATTGGCAAAGAGCGCAAAAAAGCGGCTGTCCTGCTCGGTCTGCGAACTGTGGGGTCCGGGGTCATCCGCCGCGACGAGAACAAATCCGCCTTTCGTTCCCAGGTAAGCCGAACGCATGAACGGATCGGCGGCGACGTTGAGGCCCACCTGCTTCATCGCCACGGCCGCGCGCTTGCCCGTGTAGGCGCAAGCAAGCGCCGCCTCGTAGGCCACCTTTTCGTTGACGGACCACTCGAGGTGCGTTTTTACGCCCGTTTCCCGGACAAACTTTACGGCCGAGGACAGGATTTCGGAAGACGGCGTTCCGGGATAGGCGGCGATGAACTCGCAGCCGCATTCGACGAGGCCACGGCCGATCGCTTCGTTGCCCATCAAAATTCTTTCTTCATTTTGTGACATTGACGCATTCCTTGTGTTTTCTGATTCGGAAACCTGTCCGGTCCGCGGACGGTTTCCCGCGCATGCGCAAAAGCTCATCCGCGCCGGTCGAAGACCCTTTTGGCCTTGCGCTCGGTCCGGGGGAGAGACTGGTAATCCACGATATCCACCTTGCCGCTCACGAGCGTCTCCTTGCGGATGGTTTTTTCGATCGCGGAAGCCAGCGCGGCATCCCGGCCCGCGTCTCCGTCCTTTTCGCGTTCAACCTTGACGGTCAGGTAGTCCTTTCCGTCCTCCAGGCGGTCGAGATGGATCTGGTATTCCGTTGCGATGCCTTTCTGCCGGGAGAGGATTTCGTCGATGTGGCTGGGATAGACATTGACGCCCCGCACGATGAACATGTCGTCGGAACGCCCCACGATCCGGTCGTGGCGCGGAAAAGGCGATCCGCAGGGGCACCGGCCGGGAATCAGGCGCGAAAGATCCCGGGAGCGGTAGCGGATCATGGGGGCTCCTTCCTTCCTCAGCGTTGTGTAGACCATCTCGCCCACTTCTCCCGGGGCGACGGGTTCGAGCGTTTCGGGATCGAGGATTTCCAGGATGTAGTAATCCGACCAGTAGTGAATGCCCGTGTGATGCGGGCAGTCGAGACCCGTGCCCGGTCCGTAAACTTCGGTGAGCCCCGGAATGTCGAAGATATGCTCTGCGCCCAGGAGCGCTTTGACTTTCTGCCGCAGGGCGTCGCTCGCGCGCTCCGCGCCGAAGATCACTTTTTTGACGCTGATCCTGTCCTTAAGGCCGCGGGCGTGAACCTCCTCCGCGAGCAGAAGGGCCATGGACGCGGTGCTGCAGATGACGGTGGTCTGGAAATCGACCAGGAACTGCAACTGCATGTCAATGTTGCCGGGGCCGGCCGGAACGGCAAAAGCGCCGAACCGTTCGCAGCCCGCCTGGAAGCCCACTCCCGCCGTCCAGACGCCGTAGCCGACGCAGATCTGCACCCTGTCGCTTCTGGTGAGTTCAGCCGTTTCATAGCAGCGGGCAAACATGTCGGCCCAGTCGTCAATGTCCTTTGCCGTATAGACCAGGACCTTTCTTTTGCCCGTCGTGCCGGAGGAGGCGTGCAGGCGCACGACATCCTCAAAGGGAACGGACAGCAGCGGATAGGGGTAGTTTTCCTGCAGGTCCCGGGACGTTGTAAAGGGAAGCCGCCTTAAATCGTCAAGCGTGCGGATGTCTTCCGGCCGGACGCCCGCCGCGTCGAATTTTTTGCGGTAGAAGTCCGATCCTGCGTAGGCGTGCCGGACCGTCCACTGCAAACCGGCCAGTTGAATGCCGGCCAGCTGTTCCTGGGTCAGCAAGGCCGGTGTGAAAATTTTCTGCATGATGTGTTACCTCGAAAACGGCTGAAGCATTGCCGGGGCGTCCGGAATGATTCAGCAGATATTCTGTTCCTCCGCCGGAAAGGTCCCCCGGGCCTTCGGCGGCGCGGCGCGAGTATATGTAGAGTCGCGCGGGACGTCAAGAAAATATCCGTTGCCGGTTTGATTTGTGCGAAGCGGGTTTCCTTGCGGGAGCTTTGGCGGGGCCGCCGGCGCAGAGCTTCATTTCAGATAGAATCGCTGCGGATCGAAGATGCGCAAAAGCCTCAGCTCTTCGGAGGTCGGAGGCGGAATCGGCGCGGGATCGGGCGCGATTTTTAGCGGCCAGCCGCAGGTTTCACTGATTTCCCGGAGGATCTCTTCCCGGAGGCGGTTCTCCTCGGTGAAGTAGCCCGTCAGAATGAATTCGCCGTCGCCCGCGGGCTTTTCAAAAAGCCCCCTGGTTGAAACCAGGGTTTTCACCCGATTGCCGGGCGCGGTGACAAAAGGGACGCGTTCCAGCAGGCGCTCCCGGGAGTGCTGCATCACGACCAGCGTTTCTCGGGCGCCCGTGGCGACGTCGTTGGCGCCGCCGGAGCCGGTGATGTACAGATCGTCGGAAATCCAGTGAGAATTGATGTTACCGTCCTTGTCGATCTGGGCCGCTCCGAGAACGCCGATGCAGCGGTTGGTCGCGCCGCAGGTGAAAACGCCCAGCGTGTCCAGCGTTTCCGTGAGCATCTTGCAGGTGGCGAAATTTTCAAAATTGAGCAGAAAGGGCTCGGCGGGCCGGGGAGAGTTGCCGAAGTAGCCCAGCTCCACCAGAAGCTCGACCGGGTAGCCTTCTTCCCGCAGGCGGTACTTGGCGAGCCACGCCGCGAGATTGGCCGTGCCCGCGCCCGCCAGCACAGTCTTGTGGCCTTCGGCCGGAATCCGGGATTGCAGCACCCGGGAAGCGATGATCACCATCCGTTCGATGTCATTGCATTCTTCCGACAGAGAGATGCGGCCCCCGAAAGCGTTCAGGCGTTCGCGCCAGGCGTCTTCCCGGGCGGCGTCTTTCAGCTTGCGCACTCTGTCCGCGCCGAGCCTGGTCCGGTAATCGTCGAAAGAGGGGCATTGCAGCACCCAGGCGTCGATCCACCTGTCCAGCGCCGCCGGGTCCTTGCACGCGCGGTTGAAGTCGGTCATGAAGTCGTAGTCTTCGGCATAGGCTTCAAACGTTTCCAGACCCGCGTTCCACACGCCTCCGGGATGCGCGCCCTGCGGCACGACGGAAACGGACTGCACCATAAAAGCCGGAAGTTTTACCAGGTGCGCGTGCTTCCGGATGAAATCGGTCGAAACCAGCCGTTCCACGGTAACGATGACGCCGCCCCGGCTGGCCTTCGCGCCCCAGACGCTTTCGCTGTATGGAGCGGTGAGGATCGTGTTCCCCTCCCGGTCGGCGGCAAGACCGTGGACGATCGAGATGTCGGGATGGAGGGCCTGAAGAAGCCCAATTTGGTTGCCGCTGCCGAAGGGATCGTCGATGACGGTGAAAGCGTGCCGGTTCCTTTCCGCCATTGAGCTGCCGATGAGCGACTTGGTCGTGATCGCTTCGACGCCGAAAGCGCCCGCCATCAGCCTGAGCGGAAAGGTGAGGATCGTCCAGTCTTCCAGCTCCACTTGCTTTCCGGCGTACGCTTTCTGGCAGACGGCGTTGGGGCCGTACCAGGGATAAACATTGCCAGAAAAAGAGGTGATGATCTTTTTGGCCAGTCCCAGGTGTACCAGGATGACGGCCGTGTCCCGGATGCCCCGCATGATGATGGTGAACTCCGGTTTCTTTCCATGGAAGCGGCGGGCGATTTCCAGGATCGCTGCGCTGGGCGAGCAGTGCGTCGCCGCGATGTGGATCTTCTGCCCCGGCCGGATAGAGCGCAAAATCGCCTCCCGGAGGTCGACGACCTTGTCCTCGCCTTCGTTTTCTCTCAGGGAAAAAGTGTTTTCAATGAGGTCGCGAAATTCATCCGTCATGGTTGTTTCCTTTCTCTTGCCGGGACACGGACGCCTGCCGGAAACACTATATCGGATTTGCGCCTGTTTTCAATTTTTTTCCTCGAGCGCGGCTTTCCAGCGACCCCGACAACCGGCAAGGCAGCAGGCGGTTTTTCCAGGGCACAGAGCCGTTCGGGCATGATTTTCCACATTTGTCTTTCTTAACATAATCAATGTTATGCGGCTGATGTTGCGGTTAAAATCGCCTTGACTCGCGCGGGGGCGTTTCTTATACTGAGAACCGCTGCGGCAAGCGAATAAAAAAATGTGATGCAATGACGCGGTATTTTGTGCGGGATTCCGGCCGATGAAAAATCTGATGTCCTTATTCAGGCGCGTCTCGATCAGAACGCAGATTCTGGTTCTCATGTCCGTTGTCGCCATTCCTGCTCTGGGCATCATCGTTTATTCCGGCATCACCATGAGAAACGCAGCCGTCCATGACGCCCGCCTGCAAACGCAGCGCCTGGCCGAAAATATCGCGGCCGAGCAGACGAATCTCGTAACGGCCGCCCAACAACTGATGATCGCGCTGGCGCAGTTGCCCGACGTTCAGGCCCGGAACAGGGAGCGCATGTCGCAGGTGCTGATCAATATTCAGAGATTAAGTCCCCAGTATTCCAACATCCTGATTGCCGGCCCCGATGGACATGTCTGGGCCCATGCCATTCCCGGCGGACCGTCCATTCACGTATCCGACCGGAGATACTTTCAAAATGCAATGGCGAGCGGCGGACTGTCATCGGGGGAATATATCCACAGCCGGATTACAACGCATCACACCTTCAACATTGCGCAGGCCTTCCGGAACGGGCGCGGCGCAATCGACGGCGTCATCATCGTGGGTTTTGTGCTCGAATATTACCGGCAGGCGCTGGCCCGTTCGGGATTACCGCCCGAAAGCGGTTTTGTGATTCTCGATCATAACGGCGTCGTTTTATACAACACGGCTGACCCGAAAAAATACATCGGCAAACTGTACGACGCCGAGTTGTTCAGTCGGATGAAGGATGGACCGGACGTCCATACCTCTTCGGACGTCCTAGCGATCACCGGGAGACGGAGCATTCTCAGTTATCGCAAACTGAGGCTGCCCGGCGAGACGTCTCCCTATTTGTACATCCGGGTCGGCGTTCCTGTTGGAGATGTTCTTGCCGATGCCAACCGCATCCTGTTTCGCAACCTGGCTTTTTTTACCTTTGTCCTCTGCATTGCCGTATTCGTCGCCTGGTTCATCGGGCGACGCTCTATTGCGGACCGGATCACCGAGCTCGAAGCGGCATCGCAAAAAATGGCCGACGGCGATCTTGATGTGAGAATATCCGACCGCGTCGCCGGCGGAGAGATCGGCGGTCTGGGGCAGGCCTTTGACGTTATGGCCCGGAAGCTGAAAACCCGTGAGGAAGCGCTCGTCGAGAGCGAAAGCAGCTACAGAAATATTTTCAACGCGACCAGGGACGCGATTTTTCTGTTTAACGTTGCCCTGGAAAAGATCGCTGAACTCAACAGCACCGCCATTGAAATGTTCGGATACAGCCGCGAAGAAATCATGATCCTGGATAAACAAAACCTCATTGCCGGAGAGCCTCCCTACACGATCGGCGAAGCGATGGACTGGATCTTCAAAACCGTCCGCGATGGACCGCAGAATCTGGAGTGGTTGTGCAGGAGGAAAAACGGCGAGCTCTTCTGGAGCGAGGCGGTTCTGTCCGCCACACAGGTCAAGGGGGAGGATTACGTTCTGGTCATCGTGCGGGACATCACCGAACGCCGGCAGGCGGAAGAAGAGAAACAAAAGCTTCAGGCGCAGCTTTACCAGGTCCAGAAGATGGAATCCATCGGCCGGCTTGCGGGCGGCATTGCCCACGACTTCAACAATATTCTCGGCGCCATTATCGGATACGGCAGTCTCCTGCAGGAAAAAATGAAGCTGGCCGATCCGAACCGCACGTATCTGAACCACATTCTGGCCTCTGCGGAGATGGCGGCCAACCTGACGCAGAGCCTGCTCGCCTTCAGCAGGAAACAGATCATCCATCCCCAAGTGATGGACCTCAACGCGTGCATTGCGAAAATTGAAACGTTTCTCACGAGAATCATCGGCGAGGATATCTCGCTCAAAACCAACCTGTTTCCGGGGCAGCTGCCGATATACGCGGACATCATCCAGATCGAGCAGATCTTGATGAACCTGGCGACCAATGCGCGCGACGCCATGCCCGGGGGAGGCGATCTGGTCATCGAGACAGCGCTGGCCGACGGCGGTGTGGTCGGTATTCCGTCGGCGGACGGCGAAACAGGAGGGTCGTACGCGGTTATTCGGATCAGCGATACGGGCGAAGGCATCGATGAGGACATCCAGAGAAGGATCTTCGAGCCCTTCTTTACCACCAAAGAGCGCGGCGGGGGAACCGGCATCGGTCTGGCCATCGTTTACGGCATCGTGAAACAGAACAACGGCCATATTTCCGTGACCAGCAAACCCGGCAACGGAACATCATTTCAGATTTACTTGCCTCTTACGGAGCGCGAAGAGGCAAAAGACGCAGGCGTGGCAATCAATCATGCGATTATAGGCGGAACGGAAACGATTCTTCTGGCCGAGGACAATGAAGCCCTGCGGGAGATGAACACGCGCGTGCTGCAGAAGTTCGGCTACACGGTGATTGCGGCCGAAGACGGCGAAAAGGCCATCCGGGAATTTGTTCAGCACCGGGACCGCATCGATCTCCTGGTCCTCGACGTCATCATGCCCGGGAAGAACGGAAAAGAAGTCTACGATGAGGCGAGACGCATTCTTCCGCGGATCAAAGCCATTTTCACCAGCGGTTATCCGGAGGATCTGATCGCCCGGCAGGGGGCGTTGGCGGAAGGGCTGAACTTTATTCCCAAACCGTCGCCGATCAATGCCCTGCTCGGCAAAATTCGGGAAGTCCTGGACGTGTAAAATCCCGTCTGCGGCCGCATCCGTCATTTATCGGGAGAAGAGGGCCGTCTGGCCCCGCCGGCCGATCTTCCGCCGTTATTTTTCCAGCGCCACCCTCATCCGGCACGCCTGGCAGTCAAATTCCAGACGATAGGTGTGATGGGCGTCCCGGAGGCGCAAAGGCTCCGGGACGGTGGTTTTCGGGGATTGCAATCGAGGGCACAGATCCAGTTGATACCGGATGCAGTAGCGGGAAGTCATGACGGTCCTGCCGACGATGTCGGGAAGGATTTCAAACGCCGGCTCCGCTATTTTTGCGCCGTGGCGTTCATAGAATTTCCGCGCCGCCGCGTTCATCACATTGGCGTGGAAGTCCGGCGATTTTTCCGGGTAGGGCGCATCATTGGGGCGAAAGGGCAAGTCCTGCCGCGGACAGGCGGCAAGCCGAGCGGCCGTGAGCTTTTCCAGAACGTCGCGGCGAAGGCCGTTGAGAACGGCGGCGGAAAGAAACCCCGGCTTTCGCGGAGCGATGCTAAGCTTCGTTATCCGGTAGGGCGTGTTGCCGGCGCCGGTCAGATGCTTTTTTATCGCCTCGGCGGCCCGGTCCGGGTCTCGCGCCGGCTCCCGTAATCTCTCTTGCGCCGTTTCGGCCTTGTTGCCGTCTTCATCCAGCGCCGTAAGCCGGATGCCCGTGGGATCCTGCCGAAAATCCAGTTCCACGCCGATGCGGCGGTTTCCCGTCGCTTTTTTCAAGATTCTTTCAAACGCCGCATCGAAGTTGCGATACACAACGACGCCCGTTTCCAGGTCCTTCATGCTGCCGGGGAAGATCTTGCCATGCTCCACGCGCTCCACGCGAACGCCGGCCAGACGGTTGCGGCGGGTAAAGAAGCAGAGCCCGTCGCCGTTTTGCAGGTCGGAGCGGGCCATCTGAAAAAAATCCTTCCCCACCGCGCTGATTTTTCCCAGAGACTGCCCGATGGATTTGGGCGTGTGGAGAGACGCGATTTTTTCTTGTCCGCCGGAAAGAAAAAAGGAGGTGTAGCCGCGGTTGAAGGTGCGGTGCACGTCCGGCATAAAGTCAAACGCGCAGGCGCCGGAGGCTGCGCGACGGTATTCCGGGTGCCCGCCGATGAACCGGTCGATGGCCTGGCGGTAGGCTGCCGTGACATTTTTTACGTAACTGATTCCCTTGTAGCGCCCCTCGATCTTGAAGGATGTGACGCCCGTCGCAATCAAATCCGGCAGGGCGGCCAGGCGGTTCATGTCCCTGAGCGAAAGGAGGTATGAATTCTGCGCGATCGGCCGGCCACGGCCGTCGATGAGTGTGTAGTGGGAGCGGCAGGGCTGCGCGCAGACGCCGCGATTGCCGCTGCGTCCGGCCACGGCCTGGCTCATGTAGCACTGCCCGCTGTAGGAAACGCAAAGCGCCCCGTGAACGAACGCTTCCAGTTCGACGGTTTTGGTGTGACGGCGGATGGCGGCAATGTCGCGAAGCGATAGTTCACGGGCCAGGATTACGCGCCGGAAACCCACGTCTTCCAGGAATTTCACTTTTTCCGGCGTGCTGTTGTGCATCTGTGTGCTGGCGATGAGCGGAATCGGCGGCAGGTCCAGTTCGAGCAGGCCCACGTCCTGAAGGATCAGGCCGTCGGCCCCGAGAGCGTAAACTTCCCGGATGATGTCCAGCGCTTCGGCCAGTTCCGCATCCGTGAGAATGGTATTGAGCGCCACGTAGACTTTCGCCCGGTAGAAGTGCGCCTGCCGGATGAGCCGGTCCAGGTCGGCGCTGTTTACGCCGGCGGCGGCCCGGGCGCTGAATCGGGGCGCGCCGATGTACACCGCGTCCGCGCCGGCGTCAATGGCGGCCATGCCGATGTCGGCGTCGCCCGCGGGGGAAAGTAATTCCAGGGGGATGGTCATGCAATTTTTCCGGTTCTTCCGGGGACTGCGGCCCTAAACGGGGCAGAACCCTTTTCTGCAAACGGCCTGACGAATTCCTTCATTATGGTTATGGCCTCCGCAAGCGAGGTATAGGCGGCAGCGGCGACGCCTGGGCTTCCGGCAATCATGGCGGAGATCGGACGGCCGGGCACGCTGCGGTACAGGCACAAGACGGGCTTTTTCAGAACCGTCGCCCAGGCCAGTTCGTAGCCCACGCCCAGGGACGGCGTCGTCACTTCCGCCACCACGCAGTCGCAGGCGCGCAGCCAGGCCATGTCCCGATCGTGGATCTGCCGGTCGTCGGGGCCGTCGCCGCCCGCCTCGGAAAGCGCCGGATCTCCGACATGTTCGGTGAGCACGTCGCCGAACGCTTTGAGCACGTCGATCAACGCTTCGTAAACCGCAGTGTCACCGCGTCCCGCCCGGATCGCGCCGGCAAAATAAATTTTCAGAAATTTGTCTGTCATTCAACAGAGGCCCGCCGTCTTAAGTCAAGGTGCTCTATGGCTGAATAGCAGGAAACGACGCCTCAAACAAGAGCGGTTTTTCCTTCCAGCGGCGGGTGACCTCTTTTGCAAAGTGAACCGCAGGTCCCGGCGGAAGATCCCGCCTTACTCTTTCATTGACAGACACGGCGCGCATTTTTTATACTGAAGGCCGCGATCCGCCAAATGTTTTTTCCAGAGGAACGAAAGCTTTATTGGAGCGCAAGGAGCAGCGATGATCACAAGGCGGGATTTCATTTCGGTTATGAGTATGTGCGCGGCGGCGACACTGGTGAACTGGCGGCCGCCGGCCCACGCGGCGGCCGGAAAAGCGGGACCCGGCGCGTATGATGCCGTCGTTGTCGGGGCGGGGCTGGGAGGACTCTCCTCCGCCGCTTACCTGGCCGTGAACGGCTATCGCCCTCTGGTGCTGGAAAAACACCATGTGCCCGGCGGATACGCGTCCTCGTTCAAAAGAAGCGGCGGCGCACGGGAGCGCTACGCCTGCGAAGTGTCGCTGCACGCCACGGCAGCCGGCGCGACGGCCCTGCAGCAGCTTTACGGGGAGCTGGGCGTCCGGGACCGCTTGACCTTTGTTCCCCACGCAATTACCTGGTGCTCCCGCTTTCCGGACCGGACGCTGGAGATTCCCCGGGGCCTCGGCGCCTTCCGCGATATGCTGATCGGGCTTTATCCCGCCGAGAAACAGGGGCTTTTGAAATTTTTCGCCTACTGGCAAAATCTCCTGGACGAAATGGAGCGCTTTCACCGCGACGGCATGCCGGTATTGAAAATTCTTTTTCCGCTTTGCTACCCGACGATGTGGGACATCCGAAACCGGACGCTTAGTGAAGTGCTCAATCTGTACCTGAACCATCCACAGTTGAGATTCCTGATCGGCCAGACCTGGGGCTACTACGGCCTGCCGCCGGCCAGGCTTTCGGCCTTTTACTATCTGCTGCCTTTCGGCGAGTATCTTTCTTCCGGCGCTTATTACCTGAAAGGAACGTCGCAGGCCTTAAGCGACGCCTTGGCGGACGTCATCAGAAATAACGGAGGCGCGCTGCTTTTGAACGAACGGGTGACGGAAATTTCAGTCGGCGAAACGGGTGTTCGCGGCGTCCGGACGGCCTCCGGCAAACAGTTTTCCGCCCGGTCCGTGGTCAGCAACGCCTCCTTTCCCCAGACGCTGGCCATGCTTTCAACCCCCGCAGCCGTTCCCGCCTCCTACCGGGCGCGCACGAACGCTTATCCGATCAGTCTGTCGAGCTTTGTCGTCTGGCTCGGCCTCAGGACGGATATCACAAAAACCGAGCGCCGGGCGGAGGTCAACTTCTATCCGGACTACGATGCCGAGGCAGGCTATGCGGCCTCGGTTGCGGGTGATCCGGACAGGGCGGGCGCGGCCTGCCTGATCTACGACAACCTTGTGCCCGGCTTTTCTCCGGAGGGAAAATCCACGCTGTCGATTATGTTTCTGTGCGGATACGAGCCCTGGCGGCGCTTTGAAAAGGACTACGACGCGGGGCGAAAGGACGCTTACAACCGCGAGAAAAACCGCGTGGCCGACCGGCTTATCGCCCGGGTTGAAGAGCAGCTGATTTCCGGCCTGTCCGGGATGATCGATATGCGGGAGGTCGCAACGCCGCTCACCAACCGGCGCTTCACCGGAAATACGGACGGAGCAATTTACGGCTTCGATCAGACTCGGGAGAATACCTTCATGAACCGCCTGGACGTCCGCACGCCCGTGAAAGGGCTCTATCTGGCCGGCGCCTGGAGCAATCCCGGCGGCGGCCACGAAGGGGCGCTCCTCGGCGGCAAAGCGGCCTTTCGCAGCCTCGTTCTGGATTTAAGATAAAAAACGCCGTCTGATCCGGTCGGATCAGACGGCGCAGTTCCCGTTAAATAGCATGGCAGGCGTTGCATTCCAGCTTGGTCTTTTCGCCCTGGTGGGCTTTGTGGACGCCGGTGGAGAACTTGGTCGGTTCGTCGCTGCCCGGCTTTTGCGCATGGCAGGACAGGCAGGGAGCGGTTTTGTCGACGTCCGGATGCGGCTTGGGAAGGATCTTGGCGTAGTCCGAATGACAGGCGCTGCACGTCTTTTCCTTCAGGGGCGGTCCGCCGGCGCTGACGATGACGGTGACGGTGGCGATGGTGAACACGATGGCGCACACACAGAGAACGGCTTTTTTCCAGGTTTTCATATGTTTTTCTACTCCTTGGTCGCTGGAGGGTGAATTATTTTGATTTTGTAAATCAAAACGGCAGCGAACTTCGACGTCAATCTAAATCTTTTTTATTTTTTCATCAAGAGACAAAATGCGGTTTTCCCCAACCGCCCGCAACAAAGCCTCAGGCGTTTTTTGCGGCCTTTTCAAAGGCCGCGAGCGCGGCGGGGAAGGGGGCGAGGCTGCGCGCCAGAACGCCCTGTAAAAACGAAATAGCGACGCCGTAGTTGGTGACGGGCACGCCCGCGTCTTTGGCCCTGGCCATGCGCGAAAGCATTTCGCGGCGGTTCAGCATGCAGGCGCCACAGTGGAAGATCAGACGGTAGTCCGCGAGATTGTCCGGATAGTCGCGGCCGCAGACCGTATCGATGTGCAGGTCGCCGCCGATATACTGGCGGAGCCAGCGCGGAATCTTCACGCGGCCGATGTCGTCTTCGAGCGCGTGGTGCGAACAGGCTTCGGCGATGAGCACCCGGTCGCCGGGGGTAAGCCGGTCGATGGCCGCGGCGCCCGCCGCCATGGCGGCCAGGTCGGATTTTTGCCTGGCGAATAAAATGGAAAAGGTGGTGACGGGAATGGTTGGGGGAACGTCGGCCGTAACTTTCAGCACCGCCTGGGAATCCGTAATCACGAGGGAAGGCGGATTTTTCAGACCGGCGAGCGCGGCGGCCAGCTCTCTTTCCTTGACGACCAGCGCCTGTGCGTCATTGTCCAGAATGTCGCGCAGCGTCTGCACCTGCGGCAGAATCAGCCGTCCTTTGGGCGCCTGCAGGTCGATCGGCACCACCAGGAGGGCCAGGCCGCCGGGCGGCAGCAAATCGCCGACGAGCGACGGCGCGGCCAGAAAATCGGCGGGCGCCGCCGCGAGCAATTGTTTTTTCAGCTCGTCGAGATAGGTTTCCCGCTTCGCCGGGTCGGCGCACGAGACGGTCAAAACCCTTCCTGTTTTTTGCGCAAGAAAGTTCAGATATTCGGAAGAGGGAGCCGCGAGGTCGATTTTGTTGACAACGGCGAGAACGGGAAGCCTGTGTTTTTCCGCTTCGGCAAGCACCGCTTCCTCATCGGCCGTCCAGGTATCCGCTTCCACAATCAGCATGACTACGTCGGCGCGGTCAAAGACTTGCGCGGTCTTTTCCAGCCGCCGGCCGGAAAGTTCCGAAATGTCGTCCAGACCGGCCGTGTCGAGAAACAGGACAGGCCCGAGCGGCAGGAGCTCCATGGCTTTTTCCACGACGTCGGTCGTTGTGCCCGCGACGGGAGAGGTGATGGCGATATCCTGCCCGAGCATCCAGTTCAGCAGGCTGGACTTCCCCACGTTCGTGCGCCCCAGAAGCGCGATGTGCAGACGGTTGGCTTTCGGCGTTTTATCCACGGTTTTTATACCCCAGCGCGGTCAGGGCGGAAGGCGAGAGGTAGCGCTCCACCGGATCGGCGCCCAGTTTTTGGATGAGAAACGTCCGCATGCTTTTTTCCGGCCCGGCCGCGAATTCCGCCGCCAGCGCCGCCGCCTGCTCATAGCCCACGGCGGGGAGCAGAGCGGTGATGATCGAGGGGCTTTTGTCGACGAATTCCCCGCACCGCTGCGGATCGGCTATCAGATTTTTTACCTGATCCGTGAGGAGTTTGTCAATGGCGGCGAGGAGCTCCAGGGATTCCAGCAGCGCGACGGCCAGAAGCGGCAGAAACTCGCTGATCTGGAACGTGCCGCGCGATGCCGCCTCGGCGACGATGGCGTCGTTGGCGATGACTTTGACGCCCGCCTGGATCGCGGCTTCCATCCCGACAGGGTTGACCTTGCCGGGCATGATGGAAGAGCCGGTCTGCATCCGGGGGAGATGGATTTCACCCAGGAAATTCATCTGCCGGAGGTCGCCCGCGATCTTGATGAGATTGACGGCGTGCGCTTTGAGGATGCCGGAGACTTCCACGAACACATCGGCGTTGGCCGTTTCGCCCATCAGATTTTCGCCGCGGGAAAGTCCCAGGCCGGTGATTTCCCGCAATTTTTCGATAACCAGAAAAATGTAGTCGCGGGGCGCGGTAAGGCCCGTGCCGACGGCCGTGCCGCCGAGATTCACCACGCGCAGGCGCTCTTCGCATTTGAACGTCCTCCAGCGATCGCGCCCGATCGCCTCGGCAAAGGCGGAAAATTCGGCGCCCAGTGTGATCGGTACGGCGTCCTGCAGTTCCGTGCGCCCCATTTTAACGATCGGGGCGAATTCCTTTTCTTTTTCCTGGAAGGCGCCCTGCAGCGCCGCCGCGACCGACGCGAGATCGCGCAGGCCCCGGATGGCGGCGATTTTGACGGCGGTGGGATAGACGTCGTTGGTGGATTGATGCCGGTTCACGTCGCCGAGCGGAGAGACGATCGCGTAGTCGCCTTTTTCGCCGCCCAGAAGTTCGATGGCGCGGTTGGCGAGGACTTCGTTGAGGTTCATGTTGGTGGACGTTCCCGCGCCGCCCTGCAGGGCGTCGAGCGGAAACTGATCGGCGAACTCTCCCGCCGCGATTTCATCGCAGGCTTTGCCGATGGCCGCGGCTTTCTCCGGGGACAGGCTTCCCGTTGCGGCGTTGGCCAGGCAGCAGGCCTGTTTTACCCGCGCAAGCGCCCGGATGAGCGCCGGATGAACGGTAAGCGAACTGATGCGGAAATTGCGCCGCGCGCGCTCGGTGTGGATGCCCCAGTACGCGTCGCGCGGGACGTCCAGCGCGCCTAAAAAATCCTTTTCGGTTCTGCAATCGGTCATGGCGGTCCCAGAAAAAAGAGGTCTGCCCGGACGGGGCAAACCTCTGTAAAAAAATGAACGCCGGACGGAAAAAACCTATCGGCCTTGGCCGTGAGGCATTTCCGTGCCCCGCTTCGTGTAATGCGTATGCAAAAGATCATGGGACTTGTGCCCCAGCGGTTCCTTGAGGAACTTGTCGTAGAGCTTCTTCACCGATTCGTTTTCGTGGGACTGGCGGTTTTTCTGCACTTTTCCGTCGTCGGCGTAAAGCGCCGCGGAGCGCTTGAGGCGGATGTCGTTGTTGGTCGGAATCGGTTCTCCGCCGCCGGCAATGCACCCGCCCGGACAGCACATCACTTCGATAAACGCATAGTCGGCTTTTCCTTCGCGGATTTTATCCAGAAGCTTGCGGGCGTTGCCCAGACCGTGGGCGACGGCGACGTTGACGTCGCCCAGCGCGCCGACCTTGACGGTGGCTTCCTTGACGCCCTCCAGGCCGCGGACCGGCGTGATATCGAGATTCGGCAGATTCCCGCCGGTTACCACCGCGTAAACCGTGCGCAGCGCGGCTTCCATCACGCCGCCGGTGGCGCCGAAAATCGTTCCCGCGCCCGTGTATTCGCCCATGGGCGCATCGTAGTCCTCGTCCGCCAGATTTTCGAAATCGATGCCCGCTTCACGAATCATGCGGCCGAGCTCCCGCGTGGTGAGCACGTAATCCACATCGCGATAGCCGCTCGCGGCCATTTCGGGACGCTGGGCTTCGAATTTCTTGGCGGTGCAGGGCATGATCGAAACCGAAACGATGTTTTTGGGATCGATGCCCGCGAATTCCGCATAGTAGGTTTTGGCCAGCGCGCCGAACATCTGCTGCGGGGATTTGCAGGTGGAGAGATGCGGCAGCAGGTCCGGATAGAAATGCTCACAGAACTTGATCCAGCCGGGGCTGCACGAGGTGATCATGGGCAGCGTGCCGCCTTCCTTCACGCGTTTGAGCAGTTCGTTGCCTTCCTCGATGATGGTGAGATCGGCGGTGAAATTGGTGTCAAAGACTTTGTCAAATCCCAGACGGCGCAGGGCGGCGGTCATCTTGCCGGTGACAAGCGATCCGGGCGGCATGCCGAATTCTTCGCCGAGCGCCGCGCGGATGGCCGGCGCCTCCTGAACGATGACATGCTTTGCCGGATCCTGCAGTGCGGCCCAGACCGCGTCCACGTCGTCTTTTTCATAAAGGGCGCCCACCGGACAGGCCAGAATGCACTGTCCGCAGGCGACGCAGTTCGATGCAATGAGCGGCAGGTCGAAAGCGGGAGTCACCTTGACGGCGCTGCCGCGGAAAGCCGGCGTCAGGACGCTTACGGTCTGGATCTGATCGCAAACCGTCACGCAGCGGTGGCATTCGATGCACTTGCGGTTGTCCCGGACGATCGACGGGCTGGAGCGGTCGATTATTTTTTCCTTCTGCGGAAATTCGGTGCAGGGGAAACGGACTTCCTTGAGGCCGACGAATTCGGCCGCTTTCTGCAGTTCACAGCTGCCGTTGCGGACGCAGAAGTTGCATTCCTGGGGATGATTCGCCAAAAGCAGTTCCACGACCATTTTTCTGGCCTTGCGGACTTTTTCCGTGTTGGTACGGACGACCATGCCTTCGGACACGGGGAAAACGCAGGCGGCAATCAAGGACCGCTGGCCTTCCACTTCCGTCATACAGACGCGGCAGGCGCCGGGCGTGTGATGAATTTCCGGCCAGGCGCAAAGCGTGGGGATCTTGATCCCCGCGCTGCGGGCCGCTTCCAGGATCGTGGCGCCGGCGGGGGCTTCCACCGGACGATTATCGATGGTCAATTTCACGGTTGACATGAAAATTCTCCTTGTGCGTATCTAAAAAGGGCGGAGGGCTGGGTTCAGCGCCTCCGCCCGGTTTCAGCGGTTTACGGCCGGGATCCTGCTCCCCGGGCGACGCGTCTTAAACGGCGGCGTCGCAACGCAGACAGCGGCAGGCTTCCTTGATGGCGTCTTCGCGGGTGAAGCCCAGTTCCACTTCCGCAAAGCTCATCTTGCGCGTGGCGGCGTGCATTTCCGGCATCGGCATCTGCGGCGCCTCGGCCGTTTCTTCGTCGATCACCAGCGGAACGAGGATTTCTTCGCGCGCCGGCTTCACGTAGGCCGGTTCGTTGTTGGCCGCGCGGATGGCTGCGTCGATGTCATCGGCCGCCTGATGGCCGGCGCCGACGGCCGCGATGACGGTGTCGGGACCGGTTTCGGCGTCGCCGCCGGCGAAGTAGCGGGGATTTGTCGTGCGGGACTTGAATCCCTTCCCGACCGTGTAGCAATCCCACTTGTTCACTTCGACGTCGATCTTCTTGTCGATGAAGCTCATATCCGGCACCTGGCCGATGGCCGCGACGATCGCGTCCACGTTCAGAGTGAATTCGGATCCTTCAATCGGAACGGGTTTCTTGCGGCCGCTCGCGTCGAAATCGCCCAGCTTCATTCGCTGGCAGGTAATGGATTTGACCTTGCCTTTCGCGCCGTCGATTTTCAGCGGGGCGACCAGGTATTCGATCTTGATGCCTTCTTCTTCCGCCGCCTTGATTTCCTCTTCGGCCGCCGGCATGTCCTGTCTCAAACGGCGATACAGGATGGTGACGTCGGAGCCGAGCCTGAGCGCGACGCGGGCCGCGTCGATGGCCGAGTTGCCGCCGCCGATGACGGCGACTTTCTTGCCCAGCGTTTTCTCGCCTTTGAGCCACTTTTCTTCGTTGTCGTTGAAGTCGCGCAGGAATTCAACGCCGCCGAATACGTTGCCCAGATCTTCGCCGGGAACGCGCATCTTCTGGCTCTTGTGCGCGCCGGTGGCAAGATAAAAGTAGTCAAAATCCTTCTCGATCTGTGCAAACGAAATATCGCGTCCGACGCGGGTGTTGAGGCGGATCTCCACGCCCAGCGCGGTGATGTCGTCGATTTCGCCCTGCAGGATGTTGCGGGGCAGACGGTACGCGGGAATACCCCAGCGGAGCATGCCGCCCGCATAGGAGAGTTCTTCAAACACGGTCACCTTGTAGCCGCGCAGCGCGAGATCGCGCGCGGCGGTAAGTCCCGCGGGGCCTGCGCCGATCACGGCGATCTTTTCCTTGCGGGTGACCGCGACCGGATCCGTTTTCGGACGCGGGGCATTGTCCGTGATGAAGCGCTTCAGGAACTTGATGGCCAGCGGTTCGTCCATGTTGCCGCGGCGGCACTTGGTCTGGCATTTGTGGTCGCAGACGCGTCCGCAGACGGACGGGAAGGGATTGGTCTGAAGCAGGATCTTATAGGCGTCTTCAAACCGGCCTTCGCGCACCAGCGCGATGTAGGACGGAATGTCCATTTCAATCGGACAGGTGTGCTGGCAGGGAGATTTGTACATCGCCGAGCAGACGGTGGCGCGGCAGCGATGCTCGAAGATGTGCTCTTCGTATTCTTTCCGGAAATATCTGAGGGTGCTCAAAACGGGATTGGGAGCCGTCTGGCCCAGGCCGCACAGGGCGGCGTTCTTAATGACGCCGGCCATTTCCTCGAGCAGCTCGATGTCGCCGGCCTTGCCCTTGCCTTTGGTGATGCCCGTTAAAATATCCAGCATGCGCTTCGTGCCTTCACGGCAGGGGGTGCACTTGCCGCAGGACTCGTCCTGGCAGAAGTCCATGAAGAAGCGCGCCATGTCGACTGCGCACTTGTCTTCGTTCATGACGATGAGACCGCCGGACCCCATGATGGCGCCCAGTTCCGCGACTTTCTCGTAATCGACCGGGGCGTTGAGGTGCTGAACCGGAATACAGCCGCCGGACGGGCCGCCGAGCTGCGCGGCTTTAAACTTCTTGCCTTTGGGAATGCCGCCGCCGATGTCATAGACGATGGTGCCCAGCGTGGTGCCCATGGGCACTTCCACCAGACCCACGTTGTTGACGTCGCCGGTGAGGGCGAACACTTTCGTGCCCTTGCTTTTCTCCGTGCCGACCGACGCGTGCCACTTGGCGCCGCGCAGGATGATCTGGCCCACATTGGCCAGCGTTTCGACGTTGTTGAGGATGCTGGGTTTCTGCCACAGGCCCGCCACGGCGGGGAAGGGCGGACGGGGACGGGGCATGCCGCGCTTGCCTTCAATCGAAGTCATGAGGGCCGTTTCCTCGCCGCAGACGAACGCGCCCGCGCCCTGGTAAATTTCCAGGTCGAAGTCGAAGCCCGTGCCGAGGATGTCCTTGCCCAGGAGGCCGGCTTCCTTGGCCTGGCCGATGGCGACGTTGAGGCGGTGGATGGCCAGCGGATATTCCGCGCGGCAGTAGATGTAGCCGTGGTGCGAACCGATGGCTTTGGCCGCGATGACCATGCCTTCCAGAACGGCGTGGGGATCGGCTTCCAGAACCGAGCGGTCCATGAACGCGCCAGGATCGCCTTCGTCGGCGTTGCACAAAACGTATTTAATGTCACCCTTGGACTGGGCGGCGAATTTCCATTTCAAGCCGGTGGGGAATCCCGCGCCGCCGCGGCCGCGCAGGCCGGAATCCAGCATTTCCTGGACAATCTGTTCCGGCGCCATTTCGGTGAGCGCCTTGGCCATGCCGGCATAACCGTCGCGGGCGATGTATTCTTCTATTTTCTCCGGATCGATCATTCCGCGGTTCTTCAAAACGCGCAGTTCCTGGTGGGCGAAGAAAGGGATGTCCTGCATCGTGGGAATGGCCTTGTCTGTGCCCGGTTCGCGGTAGAGCAGTTTTTCAACGATGCGGCCCTTGACCAGATGTTCTTCGACCAGTTCGGGGATATCGGCCGGTTTGAGGCTGATGTAGATAATGCCTTCCGGGTAAATCACCATGATGGGGCCCAGCGCACAGAATCCGTTGCAGCCGGTTTCAACCACTTTGATTTCGTCGGCCAGTTTTCTTTTGACAATCTCTTCAAGAAGGGCATTTTTTACACCAAGGCTGCCGGAAGCCTGGCAGCCCGTACCACCGCAAATGAGTATGTGTGAACGAAATACTTTCATTGATTTCATATCCTCCTTAGCAATCATGTCCCGGAGAGCGCGTCCCGGATGATTGATCATGTGTTTATTTAATCACTTCAGAACCTTTCGCCAGGACAAAGGGCGTTTGTACTTCACCGGCCAGAACGTGTCTTTTGAAAATCTGCCGCATCTTGTTGGGATTGACGTATTCGTATTTGATGGGTTCCTGGTTTATGACTTCCACGGTGACCAGCGGCTCGCGGCTGCACAATCCCATGCAACCCGAGGTGGTGACGACCACATCGTTGACCTTGGCGGCTTCGATTTCTTCCAGCAGCGAATCCATGACTTCCTTGGCGCCGGAAGCGATGCCGCAGGTTCCCATATGAACCGTGATTCTGACGCGGCGGTCGCCGTCGCGCAGGGACATTTCCTTGTGGACTTTCTCTTTGATTTTTTTCAAATCATCAATCGTTAATTTCGCCATGGGCGCGTCCTCCGTTATCTTGATAATCGGTAATCGTTAATGGTATTGACTTAAGATCTCCTTGAGCTTTGCGGGCTTCACGCGGCCGTGAACGTCTTCATCGACAACCACAACCGGCCCGAGGCCGCAGGCGCCCAGACAACGGACGGACTCCAGGGTAAACATCCGGTCCTCCGTGGTTTCACCTTCTCGAATGTTGAACTGTTTTTCCAGCGCCTCCGCAATGGCCTTGCCGCCGCGCACATAGCAGGCGGTTCCTAGGCAGACGCGGACGGTGTGCTTGCCGCGCGGGGTCATGGTGAAGAACGAATAAAACGTGACCACCCCGTAAACGCGGCTCAACGGCAAATTCAATCCTTGAGCGATTCTCTTCTGTACGGGCAAGGGCAGATATTCAAGGCAGACCTGGGCTTCCTCCAGGACGGGAATCAATCCACCCGCCTTTCCCTTGTGTTTTTCGATGATGCTGTCCAGTTTGGCGACTTGTTCAGGTGTGAATTCTTTCAACAACTCAGTGTCTTCGGCTTTCATTCCATTCCTCCTCAATCTTCCGGGCGCGCTAAGCTTCAGATTCGATCTCGCGCAATCCTTCTTCCATAGCAGCCCTGATATATTTGATTATCTCAGGATGGTTAATTGGTACATCATCGATTTCCTTGCGAATTTCACGTGTATCCAATTCAAACCGGCGGTCATTATGCCTATGTTTATAAAAAAAATCAACCTGAGAATTCGAAATTATCAGAATAATGACGGTGCTGATTATGGCGCCGAGCGGCTGCCGGTCCAGATGCCTGAGGCCGAAGCTGGCTCTTACTGTGGTTCCGGAATTTTGTTGCGATTCCAGGAAAAAATCGCCTTGCGATCTTTCGGCGGCGTCTTTAAGCAGCGGCAGCCCCAATCCGACGCGCCGGACTGTTTTGGTGGTGAAAAACGGATCAAGAACCTTTTGAATCACTTCCTTGTTCATTCCGTGGCCGTCGTCCCTTATTTCAATGACGAGCCGGTCCCGGGCCGTGTCTTCCTCAATGCTGATTTCAATGAGTTTTGCGCCGGCGCGAACCGAGTTTTCCGTGATGTCCAGTATATGATCGGCCAGGGTGAGCATGATCACTCCACGATCCGGCGGCCGTTTTGACCGGCAAGCGCCATCTTAATTTCCGCAAAGGTCGGGGCCTCCAGAAGCAGAGGGGTCGTTGCAGTTCCAATATCTCTGACGAAGTGGGCGTCGGAGGACGTTACAAAAGGATAATGTCTGAGTTCCGGATATTGGAGCCTGCCTTTGGCAAGGCCGGTGCGTCCGGAAATTTCGAGAGCGTCAAAGTGCGCGTTGTCGTCGATGAAACCGAGCTGGCCCAGCACGCTGAAACTTTCCCGGTCGATGTGCGCGGGAATGGCCAGGCCCTTCAGGCGGTGAATGGTGTCCACGATCTCGTCGATCGACAGATCGGTTGCGCCGATGAGGAGTTGGTTGTTTAATTCCTCCACTTCCCCGCGCTCGTTGACGACGGCCTGGACGCCGAAACGGTCCTCGTCGTTTTCGCCGAACAGGTGCCGGTCGATCAGGGTCTGGAGTTCCCGGAGGGCAAAAAGGTTTTCCAGAAGCGCCAGGAGGTGCACTTCCTCGCGGGTCGTGATTTCCATCGCCGGAACAATGCGGATGTTTTTTCCGGCGGCGGCCGCCTGGACATAGGGGACATTGGCGGAGGCGTTGTGGTCGCTGATGGCGATGATGTCAAGGTTCTTTTCAAGGGCCCGGTCGACCAGAGCCTGCGGATGCATGTCCAGTTCGGCGCAGGGCGACAGGCAGGTGTGAATGTGAAGGTCGCAGTGATAAACTTTCAACATCGGTTTTACCCGTGAGAAAAGAAGGATACCAGCGCCGGAGGGAGTGGGAAACGGTCTGCGGGTGTCAGCTGTTCGCTGTCAACAGGTTGTAGATCTTGCCCGATATCTCAAAAGCGGGCAGATCGGACACCATGATCGGAATTTTCTCCGCTTCGGCTTTATCCATGGTTTCGGCCGTCGGCTGGGAAGAATTGATCAGGATGATCGCCGAGTGTTCCTTAAGGCTGGCGACGGCGACGATATTCTGGTGCACCTGACGGGTGATCCAGATGTAGCCGGCCTTGGAATTGCCCATCACGTCGCTTAAAAGATCTCCCGTGTAGCCTCCCGTGACCTCTCTGTCCAGGCAATCTTTGGCGCATTTGACCTCCAGTCCCAGCGCTTGAACAATTTCTTCAATTTTCATCATCGAACCCTTTTATAAAAATCATGGCGTTGTAATCGTCATCTTCAGGCGCGTACCCTTGCCGACTTCCGACTCGATCTGAAATGCGTCGGAATAATTCCTGATGTTGCACAGCCCCATGCCGGCGCCGAAACCCATTTCCCGGATGCGCTGGTCGGCGGTGGAGTAACCCTCCTGCATGGCCAAATCGATGTTCGGGATGCCCGGGCCTTCGTCCGTGACCTCGATGCAGACGACGCCGGGATGAACCGTCAGCGTCATCACGCCTTTTTTGGCGTAGGAAACGACGTTGATTTCCGCTTCGTAGGAAACGATGGCGGCCTTGCGGACGAGATCGCTGGGAATCCCCAGTTTTTTGAGGGTGGATTTGATGCCGGTGGAGACGATTCCCGCCGAGTTGAAGTTGCCGCCTTCGATATTGAAAGTTCCAGAATACAGGTTTTGGTTAGTTTCGGCCACTGGTATTATCAACTTTTTGCAGACAGCCGACGATGCCTTTGGTGTAAAGGCGACCCGCTGTTTCAAATAGAATGTATTTGGTCGTGAGGATGGGGATTTTCAATTCCCTGGCCAACGCGATGGTTTCAGTCGACGGTTTCTTGCCGCGCACCAGAATGATGGCGGCAATGTCCAGCACGTTGGCGGTGCGGATCACCTGGGTATTGGTCAAACCGGTCAGCAGAAGACTGCCGGCTTTGGCAAATGCGAGAACGTCGCTCATCAAATCTGCGCCAAAGGCGGTTTTGACATCCAGGTCAAGATTGTCTTCTCCGACAATGACTTCCGCATCCAGGATTTCTTTTACATCGGAAAGTTTCAAAGGTGGCTCCTTATTTTGGTCCGAGCGCCCTGCGGCGTTCGGGAAGATCTGCGTTGTTGTTTGTTTTGCTCTTCTGTTCTTGTCTGTACTTGTATATTTTTTCGCTACTTCTATCATGGCCGTGAACGTAAAGTCAATAAGATAAAATGATGAAATACCGAGCGCGGCGGAGCGCGGCGCATTTTGCGGTTGACAATTATCGGGCCGTCCCCGATACTCGCCGAAACCAAGGACGCAGACGGCCGGCAAAAATCGGTTTTGCGGCGGGCGTCCGGCATTCGACAGGGGAAAACCAGTGCACGGACTTCGATTTCGGGAAACCCGCATTGCCAAAATCATCGCGGACAGTCTCCGGGCCGCAAACCTTCCGGACAACGTCGAGGTGATCGTGGAATCCGCGCTGGAGGATGATAAGGCGTGGATTGATCACGAACGGATGGCGTCGGTGCTGACCGATCTGGAGCGCAACGCCGCGGAGGCCATGCCCGGAGGAGGGCGTCTTACCATCTCGCAAGCGGGGGATGAAACGTGCGTCACGCTGCAGGTGCGGGATGAAGGGCAAGGAATTTCCGGAGAAAATCTTCCGCTCTTGTTTACGCCTTTTTTTACGACAAAACCGGTGGGGGACGGGACGGGGCTCAGCCTGCCGCAAGCTTATGCGACCGTGAAAGGCCATTCAGGGGACATTGCCGTCGTCTCCAACGCCGAT
The DNA here is from genome assembly GCA_012729055.1 of Deltaproteobacteria bacterium. Taxonomy (GTDB): domain Bacteria; phylum Desulfobacterota; class Syntrophia; order Syntrophales; family Smithellaceae; genus UBA8904. Next base: position 39,770 of record JAAYDW010000045.1, on the reverse strand, counting down.
CCGTCGCAGGGTCCCACGGGCACCACCGTGTCCATCACACTCCCGCGCAAACAGACCTTCCAGGCGCCGGAAGCGAAGATGATTCTGCATGAAGAAGAATAAGGAACAAGGAACAAGGTAATAACAGGAAGATTCAGTCCTTGCACCTTGCACCTTGCACCTTGAACCTTTTTTACACCCTCTCCACCTTGACGATCTTGTTTCTGGCCTTAAGCGCCGCAACCAGTTCCCTAACGTACAGCATCCGCATCGGTTCGCCGCGGATGAGATCCGCGACCTGGTTGGGATTGATGGCCGTGCCCACAATCAGATGAATGTCGTCCGCCGCCAGGAGATAGTGGGCGAGGCGGGTGGCCGCGTCGTTGTCCCGGGGCAGATCGTGGATGGTTTTCGCTTCCCGGATGATTTCCAGCGCCTGGCCGATGGTGAGAATGCCCTCCGTGACGAGGTCGATGCCCCGGATCGTTGCAGTGGGCGGCGATCCCTTCTTTTTGGGTTCCTTGCCGGTCCGCTTCCACGGGGGAACCCATTCCACCTCGAGTTTTTCGCCAAGTACGCGGGCCGACATTTGCGCGGTGCTGCCGCCGCAGATGATTTTGTCGCCTTCGGCCGCCATCAGCCGTTTGACGGCGAATTCGTCCATTTCCTTGTTGGCGGGCGGGCCGGTGAGCAGGCAGACGGAAACGGCGGGGCGCACTTTCATGCAGATGACGGTGGCGTCGTCGCCCGGTTCGTCGTTGTAGAGCTTCATGCAGGTTTTCGACAGGGCTTCGGTGAGCTTCACGGTATCCACGCCCGTCTGGACGAAGCGCTGAACGGCGGTGGCGACATTCTTCCAGCCCCAGCCCATCCGGTAGATGCCGCCCAGCCCCGCGTGCGTGTAGCCGTCGCTGATCAGGACCATGTAGTCGTTTTCTTCCAGAGCGAAGTGTGCGTCGCGGACGATCCGGTCCTTGACCTTGCGCTCTTCCAGCGGCAGGGTGACGATCGTATTGCGGCGGATCAGAATGAGCGGCGGAGAATCGAACAGGACCAGGTGGGCGTCGCGTCCGCCGTAGACGATCAGGACGGCGAACGTCGCATACGCCAGTTTGCGCACCGAGCATTCCGGCAGCGTGTCGATCAGCGTTTGCATGACGTCTTCCACGGTGCCGTCGGCCTCGAACATCCGCGCGGCGATTTCCGCGGTGAGCGACGACAGGATGCTGGCCTTGACGCCGCTGCCCAGGCCGTCGGACAGCACCGCCACAAAGGAATCCGGCGTGGTGCGGATGATGACCGAGTCGCCGCAGAGCTCCTCGCCCGCTTTATTGAGGCTGATCCAGGTGCATTCGACGAGTTGTCTCACTTCGCTTCTTCCTCTTCCAGGATTTTCGCCAGGTGGGAGACGATCATCTTGCTTTCCGCCGTGGTCTCGCCGAGCAGGTGCGCGATTTCGTGCGCGACCCGCATCTGTTTGCGCACCACTTCGCGGGTCTGCTCCAGGGTCTGCGCCCGCAGTTCGTGGAATTTCTGCTTTTCCGTTTCCCGTTCGGTAATGTCGCGCATGATCGCCACCAGAAGCGACTGGCCTTCCACCAGGACGATGTTTTGCTCCGCGACGATCTGGTCATTGATCCGCCGGACTTTTCCGATCACCGGTTTGCCCGTGTCGCTCACGGACACGAAATCGTCGTAAAGCGGAATGAGCCGCGAGATGTGCCGGCCCTTGACGTCCGCCCGCGAACAGCCGAACAGGCGCTCCGCCGACGGGGAGAGGTCCTGAATGACCAGGTGGTTGTCCACGATGATGATGGAGTTGGGGGAAACGTCCATGACGACCTGGCGCAGGGATTCGGACCGGCTGCGCATGTAGGGGATGCACATGGTGACTTCCGCCATGCCCCGCAGCGTGGCTATGGCTTTTTCCCGGCAGCTCGGATAGCCGCAGGCGCCGCAATTGAGCTCGTCTTCCGGCGTGTACTTGTTCACGCGGCGCAGGACGTCCTGAATCTGCTCTTCGCTGAACTCGGGAACAGGCTGCCGTTTGTCGGTATAGCCGCGCGACAGGTCCGGCCAGTCCTCGCGGGGCAAAGCGTCATAGGCGGGCCGCCGGCGGAGGTATTCGAGAATCTTCTGACGGGCCGCGTAAATGCCGCCTTCCAGGTCTGCCATGGCCGGGCCGTTGATGCAGCCGCCGGCGCAGGCCATCAGTTCCACGAGCGAGGCGTTCAGGCGGCCTGCACGGATATCGTCCAGAATATTGCCGCAGATTTCCAGTCCGGAGGCGACGACCAGTTCGGAGGCCAGCAGGTCCGTGCTCAGTCCCGCCGTTGCGAGAAGGCCGCCTTCCATCGGAAACAGCCTGGCGTCCACCGCCGGCGCCGGCGGTTCCGTTTGGGGCAGTTCCGGAATAACGATCCGCTCTTCAGCCAGCCAGTCGGCCAGACCGCGGAAGGTCATGGCCGCGGAAACCACGCCGGAAACGGCCTCGTCGGCGATTTCCATTTTCTTGGCGATGCAGGGGCCGATGAAAACGATCATTGCGTCCGGTCCGTACTTTTTCGAAAGCCAGCGTCCGTGTGCGATCATCGGCGAAACGATCGGCGCCAGATGGCTGATCAGGTCGGGATAATACTTTTCAATGAGGTTCACGATGACCGGGCAGGAGGAGGTGATGACGGGGCGGCGTTCGGGCAGACGCTCGACGTAGTCGCGGTGGGCGCGTCCCACGATTTCGGCGCCCCGGGCCGTTTCTTCCGCGGCGAAAAATCCGAGTTTTTTAAGCACCGACGCCATTTCGGCAAACTGCGTGAAGTTGAAATAGGCGGGCGCGGACGGAGCGACGGACGCGATGACCCGGCGGCCGTCCCGGATGGCCTGTCGAATTTCCGGCGTCGCGCTCGGCATGTCCTTGGCGTTTTGCGGACATTCGCGGATGCAGGTTCCGCAGACGATGCAGAGTTCCGGCACTACCTGCGCCTGGCCGTCCTGGACGCGGATGGCCTTGACGCCGCAGTGGCGCACGCAGCGGTAGCAGTCGCGGCAGCGCGCGGGATTGGTGATGATGGCCGGGGCGTTCATGAGGAACCCTCCTTTCCGGCATCGGGCGCGGAATCGGCGCTTGCCGGCCGCAGCTGCGATTTCACCCGGGGCAGGACTTCCCGGTAAAAGAAGGTTTCCGCCTGCTCCGGACGGATGCCGCTGAATTCCTGTTCGCCCACCCGCACGGAGACGCCCTTCGAGCAGGAATCCATGCAGAAGGCGCCGATGATATCGACCAGCCCTTCAAGCTTTTCCTTCTTGATCAGTTCGAACAGTTCCGTCGCCAGTTCGTCGGAGCCGCGCAGACTGCACGAACTGCCGACGCAAATCGTAACCAGTAACATGTCATTTTCCCGATTCTTCCCCGGAGAGCGCGGGCATCAGGTGGGCGTCGATGAACGCGCCCGCCGCTTCCACATTTTCCACGGGGATGATTTTATTGCCCACCGCCACATTGGGCCCGCTTTCGCACTGGCCGGTGCAGAAGCGCGCCTTCACGCGGAACCGGTCCGTAAGCCCGCGCCGCCGGATTTCCGCGGCCAGGCCTTCGAGCAGTTTCCACGAGCCCTTCACGTAGCAGTTGGTGCCGATGCAGACGCCGACGTCTACCACGGGCGTTTCCCGGACCACTTCTTCTTTGACCTCCTGCACGCGCATGGAGCGACGTTTGTAAGTCGTGTGCAGCGCGGCATGCGACGTTTTGCTGTCCGGTTCGCCCAGCCAGTTGGTGTACAGGGCCTGAACCGACGGGTTGTCCTGGCTGGTCCGGATCGGCTGGGCTTGGTCGAGGCGGTACAGAACCTCGAGGCGTTCTCCCGTATCGCTTTTCAAAAGCGGAGCGGGATTGCCCGAGCCGTTGATGCAGCCGCCGGGGCAGGCCATGACTTCGATGAGATCGTAAGGGGCGTCGCCGGCCCTCATCCGATCGATCAGCTTTTGCGCGTTTTGCAGGCCGCTTACGACGGCAAGGCGCACGTTCACTTCTCCCAGCGCAATGACGGCTTCCTTCACGCCCTGCAGGCCGCGGACGCCTTCATAGTTGAAGCTGTCCATCCGTTTGCCCGTCACGCGCTCGGCCGCGAGCCTGAGCGCCGCTTCGGCCACGCCGCCGCTGGCGCCGAAGATGATGCCCGCGCCGGACACCTTCCCGAAAAAGGCATCCACCGGCGCCGGCGGAATCGTGCGCGGATCGATGCTCTTTTCCGCCAGCATGGTCATGATGTCCCACGTGGTGAGGACCCGGTCAACGTCCGGAATGTTGCCGGTCCGGAATTCGGGGCGCATGGCCTCGTATTTTTTGGCGTTGCAGGGCATGATCGAAACGAAGTACAAAAGTTCCGGCCGCACCTTGAGCTCTTTGGCGAAATACCGCTTCATCACCGCACCGAACATCTGCTGCGGCGATTTGCAGGAGGACAGGTGCGGCAGAAGATCCGGCGCCATCTTTTCACAGTAGTTGATCCAGGCCGGGCAGCAGGACGTTATTTGCGGCAGCACGCCGCCCTCGGCCAGGCGCGACAGAAATTCCGTGCCTTCCTCCATGATCGTGAGGTCGGCCGCCCAGCAGGTATCGAAGACGAAATTGAAGCCGAGCTGTTTGAGGCAGGCGGACAGCACCGGCAAAACGTCCGCCGGCGCAATGCCGTACTGCTCGCCGAAGGCCGCGCGCACCGCCGGCGCGATCTGGGCGACGGTGGTGAGCTGGGGATCCTTGAGCGCGCGGTAAACGTCCGGCAGAACCGGCTTGAGCGTGAGCGCGCCGGTGGGACAGACCATGGCGCAGTGGCCGCAGGAGACGCAGACGGTCAGATCCAGCGGCCGGTGGTCGTTGGGGCCGATGGTGAGCACATCGTTGGTTTCGTAGAAACTCAGCGCGGAGACGCCCTCCATTTCGCGGCAGACTTTCAGGCACAGGCCGCACAAAATGCATTTTCCGGGATCGCGGGTGATGATCGGGTGGTTTTCGTCGACGGGCAGGGGTGTCTGCGGACCGGCCGCGTCGTGCGTGACGCCGTAAGCGCTGGCGTAATTGCGCAGCGAGCAGTCGTAGCGCTCCGTGCAGCCGCACGCCAGGCAGCGGTCGGCTTCCGCGATGGCGGTGTCCGTATCCCAGGTCCGGGAGGATTCGTCAAAAGTCGTTTTGCGCAAATCGGGCGCCAGTACCGGAACTTCCCGGCGTTCGGCGCGCGCCACCGTCCGGAACATGTCGGACGGCAGGTCGCGCCAGGCGCCTTTCGTGCAGGTGTAAGGGGTTTCGCCCGTCTGCACGTTTCCGGTCCGTACAAATTCGTCGATCGCCGCCGCCGCGCGTTTTCCGGCGCCGATCGCGGCAATCGCAATGTCCGGTCCCGTCACGCAGTCGCCGCCGGCGAACACCCAGGGCAGGGCGCTCTGGAGGGTTTGCCGGTCGACCGCGACGTTGCCCCGCTTGTCGACCAGCATCGCGTCGCCCAGGCACAAGCCGTCCACCGTCTGGCCGATGGCGGAGATGATCGTCGTGGCCGTAAGCGTAAATTCCGAGCCGGGCTGGGCGACGGGACGGCGGCGTCCGCTGGCATCCGGTTCGCCCAGCGCCATTTTGACGCAGGTCAGGGAGAGTTCGCCGCCGGAGGCGGCAATCGACACGGGGGCGGTGAGAAACTGGATGTTCACTCCCTCCTCGACGGCTTCGTCGATTTCGACGGGCTGGGCCGGCATTTCCTGGCGGGTGCGGCGGTAGGCGACGATTACTTCCTTCACGCCCAGACGGACGGCGCTGCGGGCCGCATCCATGGCGGTGTTGCCGCCGCCGATGACGATGACCCGGTGGCCGAGCGCCGGCCTTTCGCCGCGCGCCAGGCGCGCCAGGAAATCAAGTCCGGACATCACGCCCGGCGCATCTTCGCCCCTGGCGCCGATGGCCTGCGCCTTCTGGGCGCCCAGGCCGACGAAGACGGCGGAAAAGCCGTCTCTTTTGAGGGATTCCAGCGTGAAATCGCGCCCCAGTTTTTTGTTGTAGAAAATTTCCACGCCCAAATCCAGAATCGCTTCAATTTCCCGGTCCAGGTCCTTCTCGGGCAGGCGGTAGTAGGGAATGCCCCAGCGCAGCATTCCGCCCGCCTTCTCCTGCATTTCGAAAATCGCGACCGAATGCCCCATGCGGCGCAGGAACCAGGCGGCGGAAAGTCCGGCGGGACCCGCGCCGATTACGGCGATTTTATATCCCGTATCCGGCAGGCAGACAGGCGCGTAGGGCTGCATCTGGAGGGCGTCCCAGTCGGCGACGAAGCGCTTGATGCCGTTGATATTAACGGCGCCGTCAATCGCGTTGCGGCGGCAGTCCGTCTCGCACGGATGCGGGCAGACCCGCCCGCAGACGGCGGGCAGCGGGTTGGCGTCCTTGATGACGGCCAGCGCCTCCGTAAAGTTTCCGCAGGAGACGTGGTAGATGTACTTCTGAATGTCGATGGCGGCCGGACAGCGAAGCACGCAGGGCGCCACGCAGTCGCCCCAGTGGTGGCGCAAAAGGGCCTGGAGATAAATCCGGCGGTAGCTTGTAAGCGCGTCGGATTGCGTCCGGATCACCATGCCGTCCGAAGCCTTTGTGGACGTGGCGGAGACAAACAGGATCTTGCCTTTTTCAATCACTTCCACAAAGGCCGCTTCGAAATTGCTCGGCGGACTGACCCGCGGGTCGTAGCCAAGCGCGGGAATGTCGATGCCGTGCGACCGCGCGGCGTCGATGATCGTCACGCCGTCGACCGTGATGCAGTCTTTTCCATCAATGTTTACGGTTATCATCAAATTATATCCTTCCATATATTGTTTTATCCGAACCCCCGTCGGATGAAGTTCATGTTAAAAGCAAATCCAAAAAGTTGGTCAGGCCCTGTAAGCTCCTGATCAGAATTTTCTTTTTCACTGACCGTCAGTATAAAAAAAGCGCTTGCACCTGTCAATATAATTTGCAGAAAGCGGATTTTTAAGCCGGTTTTCGGACCTTGAAAAAGACGGCGGGTGCGGCGCCGAAGAAAATGCAGGCGCGCCGGGAACAGGTTATCTCCTTCGACAATGATGCGTTTGGGGATTTCCAACCTGTCGCAATCTGACCGCCGGCGGCTTTCCTTTAGGTTCAGGGTTCCTCATAGCCGTGCGTGACGTAAAAAATGGCCAGATCGAAAAAAACGGTCATCCGCCGCTGCAGTTCAAAGGTCGTGTAAAGATCGAGGTTCTTCTGCAGCGCGCCCCGGGCCAGGGCAACATTCCAGATGTGCTTGCGGATCAGGCTGAGCGCGCTTAAGACGCCGCTGAGACGGACGCCGGCCTGTCTGCGCTCCCGCCCGAGTTTCGTGTAAAATCTCCTGAGGCGGTTGCTGTCGTATGCGTTGCCGAGCCAAAGCGCGATCTGGGACATGATCTTGTCGCAGATGCCGTAGAGCAGGCGGTCCGTAGAGCGGTGGTATTCGAAGGTTGAGGGGTTGGTCGCCATGTCTTCCATCCACTGCCGGATCATGGTTTCCCGGTTGCGCAAAATCACGTTGATCAGCCGCCGCGTCATGGCGCTGGCGGCCTGGCGCGTCGGCGAGGCCTTGTCCTCACGCTCGGCGATGGCGTCCAGAACGGTCCAGTAGTCCTTCTGGCTGCGGATATAAACGTCGAGAGCCCGCCGGTTCGAACGAAAGGCCAGCGGCGGCAGATCGTGCACCGCGAAAAAACGCGCCTGGGCGCTGTCGTCGCCGGCCGCGATTTTCCCGCCGGTTTTTTCCACCACAAAGGTCAGAAAGAGCAGGTCTCCGTAAAACCGGCTCTTGTAGGAATCGACGTCCAGCAGGCGGTTGATGCGGCCTTTCACGCCCGTTTCCTCGCTAAGCTCGCGCAGTGCCGCGTCTTCAATGCTCTCTCCCGCCTCCGCAAATCCGGTCGGCAGACACCAGCGGCCCTTGAAAGGCGGCCGGTCGCGTTTGACCAGAAGAATCCGCCGCTCCTCGTCCACGATCGCCGAAACGACGGGCAGCGGATTGTCGTAAAAGAAACTGTGGCACAGGGAACAGCAGTCCCGAAGAACGTTGTCTTCCTTCTTTTTCGCGATTTGTCCCCCGCAGTGCGGGCAGAATTTTCGTTCTTTTTTCATGAGGGATTCTCCGGCGAAAGAGGCAGTCGGCAGAGGAAAATTGCATCGTCCTTGCACATCGAGATGACCTTGCGGCCCGCACCGATATCCTGAAGTTTATGCAGCAGCGTCCGGACCATCTTCCGTTTGTCCGCCCCCGTGTCGAGAAGGAAGAAGGGGCTTTTGAACTGGTAGTAGTCCACGAAAAAATAAATTTCCCAGGGCTGGAACACCAGCGTATTGGGGAACTCCAGCGCGCGGATATCCCCGAAATACGGCCCGAGCCGTTCCCTCCCGTTTGCGGCGGAAAACTGCCTGAGGATGCTTTCGACGGGCAGCAGGCGGTTGTCGCCCAAAAGACCGTGTTCCTTGAGCGTCGCCCGGGTGAGATGAATCAGCTCCTGCATGTTGCATTCATCGTGCGTGATCGTGATGAAAAGCCCGTCTTTCTTCAGAATACGGGCGATCTGGGGAATCATGTCCACGAAAAAATACAGGGCGTAGCTGCACAGGATCAGGTCGTAGGACGCAGACGGGAATTTTCTGATCGATTCCACGCCTGCCGGAGAAAAGCGGCCCGGATAACCGGCGCGTGCGCAGGCTTCTCGAAAAAAGGGGCCGTATTCGGCGATGATGTCGAGTCCGGTGATGCAGGCTTCCGGGTGGAGCCTGCTTTTGAGGGCTTCGGTGAACGCCCCGAAGGCGCAGCCCAGTTCCAGGACCGTCCGGCAGGAGGACAGGTCCGTCCGGTCAAGAGCGGCCAGGCGGATATCCTCCTTGGCGGAGGAAAACCGGCGGATGAGCTGCTCGATTTGCCTGTGCTTCTGAACGTTTCGGAAAACCTGACGTATCTTTCTCTTGTCCGGAAAATCAGCCATGTTGCCTCCCGGAGGGTAAGCCCCACGCTCCAGGCGCCGGGCCGGATGAGGGTTCAGCCCAGTTTTCTGTTTCCTTCCGCCAGATCGGCAAGCCCCCGCTTGTCCAGAATCGTGATGGACCGCGGGCCGGTTTTGATGAGTTTTTCGTCGATCATCCGTTTCAGGATGCGCGACAGGGTTTCGGGAATCGTTCCCAGCAGGGCGGCCATCTGATTTTTGGTCACGTCGAGGGAGAAGGTCGACAGCGCACCGCTTCCGTCGCATTGCAAAAGGAGATAGGCGGCCAACCGGCCCGGCACTTCCTTGAGGGAAAGATTTTCCACAAGCGCGGTCAGCTTGCGCAGCCGCATGGACAACAGCGCCAGCATGGCCAGCGCCAGCGTCGGGTCCCGGCGGATCAGGTCCACGAATTTCCGCGTCGGGAAAAAAAGCACCGGCGTTTCGGCGAGCGCCTGCGCCGAGGCGGGGTAGTGCGATCCGGCGAAAACGGCCGCTTCGCCGAATGGATCATGCTCTTCCAGAATGTGGAAGATCTGTTCCTTGCCGTCGGGAGAAAGTTTGAAAATTTTAACCTTGCCCGCGAGGATGATATAAAAGCCGTCCGCCTCGTCTCCTTCCAGAAAAAAGGTCTGCCCCTTCGAATAGTATTTCCGCGCCGCGATCGCGGCCAGCTTGGAGCACTGGTCGGGCGACAGGCCCTGAAACAAAGGGATCGCGGCGATTATCGATGTCATATCCATAGAAAATATCCTTTGTGAAAAAGTATCATTGAAGTTTGACTTAAGTCAAGGCGCAACTGGGCCGGCTGCGATAGGGTAACCCTCAAAGGAAAACAAAAAAATTAAAAATAAGGAGAGTGCTCATGGAAAATTCAGCGATGTTTTGTTACCAGTGCGAACAGACGGCGAAAGGCGAAGGGTGCGCGAAAGCGGGTGTTTGCGGGAAGGACGCCGGCGTATCGGCCCTTCAGGACCTGCTGGTTTACGTTCTCGAAGGCCTGTCGATCGTGGCGACAGACGCGCGCAAGGAGGGGATTATCGATCCGGAGGGTAATGTCTTTACCGTCAAGGCGCTTTTTTCGACCCTGACCAACGTGGATTTCGATCCGGAGCGCTTCGTGGCGCTGATCGGCAAAGCGGCCGCCCTGCGCGACGCGCTTAAGGAAAGAGCCAGAAAAGCCGGCGCCGCCGTCGATGAAAAAACGCCTTGCGTCACCTTTGCCCCGCAGACGTCCGCAGACGCGCTTACGGCCCAGGCCGCCGTGGCTTCTCTGAAAGCGGACGCGGGCGAAAACGCGGATATCCGGTCGCTTCAGCACATTTTGCTCTTCGGCATCAAGGGCGTTGCGGCTTACGCGGACCACGCCCAGATTCTGGGCCAGGAAGACGACAAGGTTTACGCCTTTGTTCACGAAGCGCTGGCGGCGATTGCGCGCGAAACCCTCGATTTGAACGGCTGGGTTGGCCTGGTCCTGAAGTGCGGCGAGATCAACCTGCGCGCGATGGAACTGCTTGACGCGGGCAACACGACGGCTTTCGGACATCCCGTGCCGACGAAGGTTCCGCTGGGAGCGAAAAAAGGCAAGGCGATTCTTATTTCCGGCCACGACCTGAAGGATCTCGCAGAGCTGCTCAGGCAGACGGAAGGCAAGGGCATCAACATTTACACGCACGGCGAAATGCTGCCCGCCCACGGCTATCCGGAACTGAAAAAATACCCGCATTTTTACGGCCACTACGGAACCGCCTGGCAGAATCAGGCCAAGGAATTCGCCGAATTTCCCGGCGCGATTCTGATGACGACCAACTGCATTCAGAAACCGCGGGATTCCTACAAAGACAACATTTTTACCTGCGGCCTGGTCGGCTGGCCGGGAGTGGCGCACATCGCCGACGACAACTTCGCGCCAGTGATTCAAAAGGCGCTGGATCTACCCGGATTTGCTGCAGATGCTGAAGGCAAGTCCGTTATGGTCGGCTTTGCGCGCAACGCCGTCATGAACGTGGCCGGCGCGGTTATCGACGCGGTCAAGGGCAAGGCCATCCGCCACTTTTTCCTGGTGGCCGGCTGCGACGGCGCCAAGCCGGGACGGAATTACTACACCGAGTTTGTGGAAAAAGCGCCGAAGGACACGGTGGTCCTCACGCTCGCCTGCGGCAAGTTCCGTTTCTTCGATAAAGAGTTGGGCGACATCGGCGGCATTCCCCGACTCCTGGACATCGGCCAGTGCAACGACGCCTACTCGGCCATTCAGATTGCGATGGCTCTCGCCAAGGCCTTTAACTGCGGTGTGAACGATCTGCCACTGTCCATGATCCTGTCCTGGTACGAGCAGAAGGCGGTGGCGATTCTGCTTACGCTCTTGTATCTGGGGATCAAGGATATCCGTCTCGGGCCCTCGCTGCCCGCGTTCATCACACCCAATGTGCTGAATGTTCTGGTGGAGAACTTTGCGATTAAGCCGATTTCAACGCCGGATGAGGATTTGAAGGCGATCCTGGGATAATATCCTTTTCCCCATCCAAAAACTTTTTTGCCGGAGCCGTCCTCGAGACGGCTCCGGTTTTTTTTGCCTGGTCAACCGCCTGTTTCCTTGTCTGCCGGGAAAAAAGAGATTGCTTTTAGCGCCGGCACGCACAATAATCGTCGCCTTCAGCGTCAGATCTTTTCAAGCCGGGCCGGGCGCTGCGAAAAATGATTCACCAGAACAACCCTGCAGGAGGAGAGTCTATGTCGGACCACGACGAGTCAAACGCTTATTCAAACTGCAAAAGCGATGTCAGTGTCTGCGCCCGGGCCCGGGCCAGACTGCCCGCGATTGCCGAAGCCTTGATTGATCATTGCCGCACCGGCGAGTGCTTTACGCATGTGGACGATGAGCCGCTGCCGGCGGAAAGCCGCGTAATCGACCTCATCGAAAAGTTTCGCGAGGTTCTCTTTCCGGGCTATTTCACCCGGGAAAAGATCGATCCGGTCAATTTCCAATACTACATGGGGCAGACGGTCAGCCTTCTGTACGACCGGCTGGCCGAACTGGTGACGCATAACATCCGTCACGACTGCCTGCGCTACGATCTGGCCTGCAGCGACTGCGAGAAACGCGGGCGGGAGATTGCGCTCATCATGCTGGAAGCAGTTCCCGAACTGCGCGGTCTTCTGGCCGGAGACGTCCGGGCTGCCTTTGAAGGCGATCCGGCCGCCACGTGCCATGATGAAATCATTTTCAGCTATCCCGGCATTTACGCCATGAGCGTGTATCGCGTGGCTCACAAACTTTACGATTTGCAGGTGCCGCTCCTGCCCCGCATTATGACCGAACACGCCCACAGCGTTACGGGTATCGATATCCATCCGGGCGCGGTGATCGGAGAACGCTTCGTCATCGACCACGGCACGGGCGTCGTGATCGGCGAGACCGCCCGCATCGGACGGAACGTGCGGGTCTATCAGGGCGTCACGCTGGGGGCGCTGTCGCTGCCGAAGGACGCGGGCGATCGCCTGCGGGGCAAAAAGCGCCATCCCGCGATCGAAGACGATGTGATCATTTATTCCGGCGCGACCATTCTGGGCGGCGACACGGTCATCGGCGCGCGGTCGGTGATCGGCGGAAACGTCTGGATCACCGAATCCGTGCCGCCCGATACCACCGTCCTGATGGAGCCGCCCCGTCTGATTTACAAGTAACCGTAGGGGAGTGACGATGACGATGCGCGAGGGAAAGCTCGAAACAAAAAACGGAAAGATCTGGTATGCCGCGTACGGCGAAAAACGGCGGAAAACACCGGTGCTCGTCGTACACGGCGGCCCCGGCTTTCTCAGCATGACCGACGGCCTCGACTTCCTGTGGCAGGACCGTCCGGTGTATTTTTACGATCAGCTCGGCTGCGGAAGAAGCGATCGGGCTTTCGACAAGCGTTTCTATTCGGTGGCGAACTATATTGAAGAACTGGCGCAGGTGCGGGCCGGTCTGCATCTCGACGACGTTTATCTGATGGGCTTTTCCTGGGGGTGCGCGCTCGTTTGCGCCTATCTTCTCGAACGCCGGCCCGCCGGCGTTCACGGCGTTATGCTGTGCGCGCCGCTTATTTCCAGCCCTGCCTGGCAGGAAGACCAGCGAGCCAACATCGCGCGGATGCCCGCGGATCTGCGCGAAGCCATCGCAGCCGGCGAAGCGTCCGGCGACTTCGGCGACGCTTACCGGCGCGCGATGCTGGCCTACTACGAACGGCACGTCTGTCTCTTGTCGCCCTGGCCCGTGTCTCTGGAGACGGCCTTTTCCCGGCTGAGCCTCGAGGTGTACAACACGCTCTGGGGGCCAAGCGAATTTACCGTCACCGGAAAGCTCCGCGATTTCGATCTTGCGCCCCGTCTTTCATCAATCGGCGAGCCGGTTCTTCTCACCTGCGGCGACCGCGACGAGGCGGGCGTCAAAACGGTGAAGGACTTTCAGGAGCGCTTTCCCCGCGCCCGCCTGGCGGTGATTCCGCAGGCCTCGCACCTGCACCAGATCGAACGGCCGCAGATTTTCGCCGCCGTCGTCCGGGATTTTCTGGACGACCTGGAAAGCGGGCCGCGCTGAAGCGCCGGCCTTGCGGAAGCAGTGCCCAAACATGAATGCGTCAAAAAAAAGCCCCGGCCGGATGTTCCGGCCGAGGCTTTGGTCTGTGAAGAGGAACGTGCTTTGCGGATTGGCCGCCGCATAACTTCTGACGGACGCGAGGCTTCCGTCGGCGGCGACAGCCAAAACGATGAAGGCATTCGTGTTGCCGTTCGCCACATACAAAAGATCGCTGGCAACGTTGAGCGTGATTCCGTTGATGGAAGCGCCGAAGGCGAAGGGGGAGCCGGCAACCGGAGTGAGGGAGCCGTCGGCGCCGATGGCGAAGACGGAGATGTCGGCCGAATTGTCGTTGCCGACAAACAAAAATCTGCCTCTGTTATCGACGGCCAAGCTTCCACTTAAAAAACCATAAAAGCCTCCAAATCAATTGTCAACAGGTTTTGCAGGCCCCAAATCCACAGTCAGAACGGATTTGCGCGTTTTGTCGTCTCACGCCGAAGACGGCGCTCTCTTTTTTTAAAATAGGCATTTCCAACCGATTATCCCATTGCAAAGATATCTCACTTTTGTCATAGTGGCGGGGCTTTTCGGATGTCAGTTCAAAGGCTGCGGAAGGAAGATGAGGGTGGGGCGCAAAAGCGGAAGAAAAGGCAAAGGAAGGCTGTCTGTCTGGGTTTTGCTGATCCTGTGTTCGCTTTACGGATGTTCCGACCGCGACGGTCAAAGACCCGTGTTGCATTCGGCGGCACAGATGAATTCTTCCGCGTACACCATCGGCGTGGGACAGGGAACGGCCGCCATGACGGTGGTCGAAAAAAACTTCCCCCGCTGTAAAATCGAATATTATGCATCGCTGGCCGACGGGTATCTGGGCGTGAAGTACGGGAAACTCGACGCTTTCGCCTTTGACCGGCACACGCTCAAATACGTGACGGTTCAGAATCCCGATCTGGCGCTCCTGGACGACAAGATCGGCGACGAACAAATCGTCGTCGGCGCCGCGTCGGGGCGGGAGGAGCTAATTGTAAAGGTCAACGCCTTTATCAGACAGTACCGGCAGGACGGAACCTACCAGGCGATGTATGAGCGGTGGATTTTGGCGAAAAACCTGCAGATGCCCGATTTGCCGGAGCCGGACCGCCCGGCGCTGGCGCTGACCATCGGCACGGACGGCCGCAATGAGCCGATGAACTACTATGCCGACGGGCGGCTTTCGGGATTTGACATCGAGTTTGCGAAGCGTCTCGCGCTTTTTCTGAACGCCCGTATCACCTTTCAGTCCATCGAGTACCCCGCCATTGTCGCCGCCGCGGCCGCCGGCAAGATCGATCTTTTAATCGCGAATCTCAACGCCACCGAAGAGCGCCGGAAGATCATGCTTTTTTCCGATCCCTACGTGGATTCGGAAGTTTCCTTCCTCGTGCGCAAGGACAGGCTGCCGGTGCGCCCGTCCGGACGGATTACGCAAATTTTGCAGCTGGCGGGGAAAAAGGTGGGCGTCCAGACCGGAACGACCTATGAAAACGTGCTCAAGACGGCCGTGCCGAAAGCGATTCCCTCTTATTTCACCACCTTTACGGATCAGATCGAAGCGGTCAAGACGGGGCGGATTGCCGGATTTCTGGTCGATGAGGTGGTGGCCAGAGGCATGGTCCGCGAGACGTCCGGCCTCGCCTATCTTCCCCAGTGGCTCTACACCAACGAATACGCGTTTGCCTTTTCCAAAAAATCATCCGGACTGCAAAAACAGGTTAACGCCGTACTCGAGCAGATGAAGAAAGACCAAACGATTAAAAAACTGGAAGACAAGTGGTTCGGCGCGGACGAGAAGGCCAAGGCGCTGCCGGACTACAGGCTGGACGGCCCCAACGGCGTCATCCGTTTTGCCACCAACAGCGACAGCGCGCCTTTTGTCTACGTTAAAAACGGCAAACTGGTCGGCTACGATATCGAAGCGGCCATGATCATCGCCGCGAAGCTCGGCCGCCGGCTGAAAATCATTGATATGGATTTCTCGGCCATCATTCCGTCTCTGGTTTCCGGAAAAACCGACATGGCGGGAGATTTTATCACCATCACCGAGGAGCGGGCCAAGTCGGTCCTGTTCAGCATTCCTTACTATACGGGCGGCACCGTGGTGGTGGTGGCGGCGGATCCGTCCCGTCCCGTCGCCGCCGCCGTGACCCAAATAGCGCAACTGGCCGGCAAAAAAGTCGGCATCATCACCGGCTCCGCCTACGACGCTGTCCTCAAAAGCAAATGCCCCCGGGCTGTTCCCGAGTATTTCAACAATTTCTCCGATCAGGCCGAGGCGCTCAAGGCGGGAAAGATTGCGGCTTTTCTGGTCGATGAGCCGATGGCGCGCGACATTCAAAATCGCACCGGCGGCCTCGCGACGCTCAAGGATCTGCTCACATCCGACGGTTACGCGTTCGCCTTTGCCAAAAGCCGGCCCGACTTGCAAAAGGACGTTGACGACGCCCTCCGGCAGATGCAGGCCGACGGGACGCTGCGGGAGATCGAGGCCCGCTGGTTAGGTGCGGACGAAGCGGCCAGGACGCTCCCGGCTCTGGCCCCCGGCGGCAAAAGGGGAGTTCTCCGCCTGGCCACGAACAGCGGCATGGCGCCCTTTGTCTACCGCAAGGACGACTGTCTGGTCGGCTACGATATCGAGATTGCGCTTCGGGTTGCCGATCGTCTCGGCCGAAAACTGGAAATCATCGATATGGATATTTCCGCAGTCCTGGCGTCGCTTCTCTCCGGAAAAAGCGACATGGCCGCCTGCGGAATCACCGTCACGGAAGAGCGCGCCCGGTCGGTTCTGTTCAGCATTCCCAACTATCAGGGAGGCGTCGCCGTCATGGTCGCCGCGCCGGCGGCTTTGCCGGAAGAGGCCGCGGCGGGCCGGGAGGGATTCTGGCGGGGCCTTAAGGCAAGTTTTGAACGGACGTTCGTGAAGGAAAACCGCTACCGGCTGGTGTTGCAGGGATTGGGCGTGACGCTCCTCATTTCAGTGCTGTCCGCGGTATTCGGAACAATCCTGGGCTTTGGAATCTGCGTGCTGCGCCGGGCGCCGTCGCGTCTGGCGAATATTCCGGCAAAGATCTATATCCGGGCGATCCAGGGAACGCCGATCGTCGTTTTACTGATGATCCTCTATTACATCGTGTTCGGCAGCGTGGATATCGATGCGATCCTGGTGGCGGTGATCGGATTTTCGCTCAATTTCGCCGCGTACATTTCGGAGATGATGCGCACGGGCATCGACGCGGTGGACCGGGGGCAGCATGAAGCGGCCTGTGCGCTGGGATTCGGTCGGATGCAGGTTTTTGCCAAGATCACGTTTCCGCAGGCGGCGCGCCACGTGCTGCCCGTGTTCAAGGGCGAGTTTATTTCGATGCTGAAGATGACGTCCGTGGTGGGCTACATCGCCATCCAGGATTTGACCAAGATGAGCGACATCATCCGGAGCCGGACCTACGAGGCGTTTTTTCCGTTGATCGCGACGGCGGTGATTTATTTTGTGGCGGCGTATGCGCTGGTGTGGCTTCTGGGCCGGTTGGAGATGCGGGTTGATCCCAAACGGCGTCCCCGCGTCGTCAGGGGAGTGAGAAACGCATGATTGAAGTGAACCATCTTGCCAAACACTTCGGCGACCTGGTCGTTTTGAAGGACGTCAATCTCCGCATCGAGAAGGGCGAGGTGATTTCCGTCATCGGCCCGTCCGGCACCGGCAAAAGCACGCTCCTGCGCTGTTTGAATCTGCTGGAGAGGCCGACCGGCGGCGAAATCATCATCGACGGCATTCGTCTTCTGGACCGCGGAACCGACATTTCGCTGCTGCGCCGGCGCATGGGCATGGTGTTTCAGTCCTTCAATCTTTTTTCGCACCTGATGGTGATTGAAAACATCATGCTCGGACCGGTCGACCTGCTGAAGATGCCGCGGCAGGAGGCTTACGACGAAGCGCTTCGGCTGCTGGCGATGGTGGGGCTCGCGGAAAAAGCCACCGCGTACCCCGACGAACTTTCGGGCGGGCAGAAGCAAAGGGTGGCCATTGCCCGGGCTCTGGCCATGACGCCGGAAATCCTCCTTTTTGACGAGCCGACCTCGGCGCTCGATCCGACGATGGTGAGCGAAGTGCTGGCGGTCATCCGGAAACTCGCGGCCGACGGCATGACGCTGATGATCGTCACGCACGAAATGAAATTTGCGCGGGATGTATCCACGCGCGTCCTGTACATGGACGAAGGGGTGATTTATGAAGAGGGGCCGCCCGACCGGATTTTCGTTCGCCCGGAGCGGGAGAAAACACGCGCGTTCATTCACCGCGTGAAAACCGCCACGTATGCCGTCCAATCGCGGAATTTCGATTTATACGCCATGAACGCGGGCGTGGAGGCCTTCGGGCGCAAGCACTTTCTCTCGGAAAACCGGATCTACAACATTCAACTGGTGATCGAGGAGCTCGTGGTCAACAAACTCCTGCCCGCTTCGGGCGACCATGTGGACATCACGGTCACGGTGGGCTATTCGGAAGAAAGCGGCGCCGTGGAAATTCTGCTCGCGAGCGCGGGAAAACCGTATAACCCGTTTGCAGCGGTGGAGGAAGACGACCTGCCCATGACGCTTGTGGGCAAACTGGTGTCGGGCCACGATTACGCGCGCGAAGGGGAAGTGAACCGACTGCGGCTGACGCTGCCGGAGTGGGCAAAAAGGTCCGCATGCTGAAGTCATTAAAAACCGGAAGTTCGGAGTGCTCGATCTGATCGACCGCTGTTTGTCGGGTGGAAGCCAAGGACCGCAGGCATTTCCTTTCTGGAGACCGATCCGCATGACGATCGGGCGCTCACCGCCTGTCCGGACCGCGCGGGCTGGAAGCGCCTAAAGCCCGCGCTCCCGGTGGTGGAGGGCATCAGCTGCTATCTGTCCCGGGAAACGCTATCCCTGCTTGTCGAGGGCCATCATCTTGGCGATCCGCCGCTCGTGGCGGCCGCCTTCATAGGCCGTTGTCATAAATTTTTCAATCATCGCCGTCACCGGCGTTGCATAGGCCACCCGCCCGCCGAAGGCGATGAAATTGGCATTGTTGTGGGCTTTGGCCATTTCGGCCGTGAACAAATCGGAAACGAGCGCGCAGCGGATGCCTTTTACCTTGTTGGCGGTGATGCAGACGCCGATGCCCGTGCCGCACAGTAAAATGCCGAAATCATAGCCGCCCTTCAGAAATTCACGGCACGCGGCCAGGGCGATGTCCGGATAGTCGACGGCCGCGTCGCCGAAGGTTCCCAGATCGGTGATGTCGATATTTTTCTTTTTCAGAAAATCAGTGATCTGTTTTTTCAGCTCAACCGCTCCATGATCGCCGGCGAGAACGATTTTTCCCATTTTTTTTCTCCGGTATTTTCCAAACGTTTGTTTGTCCTTCCTACAACATTGAGATGCAATGTCAACAAAAAAACTTTACATAAAAGACGGATTTGCGTAAAAAACGCCCATGCGCAACTGGTTTCATCGATATCTCAGTCATCTTCTGATTGAACGGGGCGCGGCCGAAAACACGCTCGAGGCGTACGGACGCGATTTGAACCGGTATGTTTCCTTCTTGGAGGAAAAGGGGCTTGCCGACCTGGGGCAGGTCACGGCCGAAACCGTCGTCGAATTTCTCGTGCGGCTCAAAAACGACGGATTGTCGGCGAATTCCGTAAACCGGACGCTCGCGGCGCTCCGCGGTTTTTACAAGTTCCTCCTGGAGGAGAAAGCGCTCGACGAATCGCCGCTTGCGCACGTGGAACTCGCGAAAGTCTGGATGCGTCTGCCCGATACGGTGAGCCGGGAAGAGATGGCGGCCATTTTGTCCCAGCCGGGAGAGGAAACGCCCGCCGCGCAGCGCGACAGCGCCATGCTGGAGCTTCTTTACGCCACCGGTCTGCGCGTCTCGGAACTGGTCGGATTGACCATGAACGGCATCAACTGGCAGGTGGGATTTCTGACCGTGATGGGCAAGGGCTCCAAGGAGCGGGTGGTCCCGGTCGGCCGGACGGCCTACGACTGCCTGCGGCGTTACGTGGACCGGGCCAGGCCGTCGCTTATGAAATCCGGGCCGACGGACATGCTGTTTTTAAACCGTTCGGGCCGGGCGTTCTCGCGCCAGGGGATCTGGAAGATCATCGTTCGCTATGCGAAAAAAGCGGGCTTGCAAAAAAAAGTGCATCCGCATACATTCCGTCATTCCTTCGCCTCCCATCTTCTGGAGGGCGGAGCGGATTTGCGCGCGGTGCAGGTGATGCTGGGGCACTCCGACATCTCGACGACGCAGATTTATACGCATGTCACGCGGGACCGGTTGAAGAATATTCACCGGAAATATCATCCCCGAGGGTGAGGTCTATGGCAAATCGTTTCAGAAGCCGGTTCGGATCGAAAGGGAACGCGGCTGTCATTATTGCAGTCATCGCGGCGCTGGTCCTTGTGGCGGTCTTGCTTGTCTGGGGGCTGCCCCGATTTTTCCCCGCCGGATATGCCGGCGTGGTCCGGGCGAAAAACGCCTTCGCCTATTACGTCTTGCAGCAGCCGCCGCATTTTTATTATCTGCTGGTGGAAAAAAACGGCAAGGACATCCGCATGGGGCCCAACGACGCTCTGGAAGTCACCTACCGGGACGAATTTGTCGTCAAGGCGGTGGCGAGCGACGACTGGGCCGGGAAATACACGGCGGTGACGGTGGAAGGAACCGGCCGGGACGGCAATGCGCTGGGGGTGCTCTGGCGCGGCATTGATCTGGTCAACCGGATCATGCAAAGCGAAGCGGTGACGAAGGACCGGCAGGCGGCCGACGCTTACCGGATCCGCATCGATTATGCCGGGAAGTCCCTCGCCGTGGTGCCGATCCGGCTGGCCATCACGCCGCAGGACTGGCTCCGGTTTGCCAACAGTTCTTCGCAGACGGAGGAGCAGATCGCAAACCTGAAAAAGGCGATGGCTTACAACAGCGAGGACGCCGGCGTGCGCCGGATTCTGGCGGGCATTTATCTTCGTCAGAACCGGCCGGAAGAGGCGGCGAAACTCTACGAGGAAATCCTGCGCCTCAAACCCGATGATGCGGGCGCCATGAAGGAACTGGCGCGCTCATATATCCAGACCGGCCGCTACGATTCGGCCGCCCGGGTTCTGCCCGCTCTGGCGAAACTTCAGCCGGGCGACGCAGAAGTGCCAGCCATGCTGGGGCTCGCCTACAGCCACAGGAAACTGTGGGATCGCGCGGCGGAGGCTTACGCCGGAGCCGTCCGGATGGAACCGGACAATCTTGCCGTACGGCTTTTGCTGGGGCAGGCCCTCGAAAAGTCGAACCGGACAGCACAGGCCATTGAACAATACCGCTATGTCGCCCTGCGCGACAAGAATGACGCGGCTCCGTGGCGGGCGCTGGGAGATATTTATTTGCAGAAAAAGCAGTATGACAAGGCCATTGCCGGCTACGGCGAAGCCGTCAAAAGGGCTCCCGGAGACGCGGCGGTTTACGCCAATCTGGCCACCGCATACGCCGGGGCGGGAAAGCCGGCTGAGGAAATGGATTACCTGCTCAAAGCCGTCCGGCTGGCGCCGAACGATCCGGTGATCCGCTTCAATCTGGCCGCTGCGTATGAAAAAAGAAAAAAGACGGACGAGGCCGTACGGGAATACGCGTCCGTGCTGAAGAAAAATCCGGAGGATGCGGACGCGCTGGAGCGCCTGGCGGACCTGGCCTTTAAAAACAAACAGTACGATCAGGCCGTCCGCTACTACGAAAGACTGGTGAAAAAATATCCGCAGAGGACGGCCATTCGCGTGAACATGGGCTTTGCCTACGGAGAGCTTAAAAATTATGCCGCGTCGGCCGAGCAGTATGAACGGGCGGTCCGTCTGGGCGTGAAAGATCAGGCGCTCTACCATAACCTGGCCTATACGTATACGAAGCTGGGACGGGAAAAAGAAGCCGTCGCCTATTATGAAAAAATCTCCCCGCCGACACGAAAGACGCTGGGCATCATCGCGAATTATCATCTCAAGAACAAAAACACCGCACAGGCGATTAAATATTACCGGCGGATCGTGAAGCTCGAACCGAAAAAAGCTTCTTCCTACTTCAGTCTGGGGTTTGCCTATGCCGCCGCGGGCGACCCGGAGAAGGCGATTGCCAACTATCTGACGGCCCTGAAGTATGATTCCGAAGACGCCGTCACTTACGCCAATCTGGGCCAGGCTTACGAGAAGAAAGGACTTTACGCCGAAGCCTTAAAAGCATATAAAAACGCCTATGAGATCAATCCCGAGACCCCCGTGGCCGGAAGAATTCCCCGGCTGCGTATTCTCATGATGCAGAAAAAGGAGTAACAACAGGAGCAGGTCATGCAACAGGTGAAAGTGAATGATTTGACAATCGGCGATCCGCAGGGTTTTGTGCTGATCGCCGGTCCGTGTGTGATTGAAAACGAAGATAGCGCGCTCGCCATTGCGCGCTATCTGAAAGCGCTTGCGGCGAAACTGGAAATTCCGTTTATTTTTAAAGCCTCCTACGACAAGGCCAACCGGACGTCGATTTGCTCCTACCGGGGACCGGGGCTCACGACGGGCTTGCAGATTTTGAAAAGCATCAAGGAAAAAGCCGGCGTGCCGGTTCTTTCCGATGTGCACCGTTTTGAGGAAATCGACGAAGCGAGCGCAGTTCTGGATGTTCTGCAGGTGCCGGCCTTTTTATGCCGCCAGACGGATTTTGTCGTCGAAATCGCGAAACGGGCGCCGGTCGTAAACGTGAAGAAGGGACAGTTTCTGGCGCCCTGGGACGTCGCCAACATTATCGAGAAGATCAAAGCCGCCGGCAACCGCAACATTCTCATCACGGAGCGCGGAGCGTCTTTCGGTTATAACAATCTCGTTTTCGATGTCCGCTCTCTGCCCATCATGCGGGCGATGGGCTTTCCGGTGATCTTCGACGCCACCCACTCGGTGCAGCTGCCGGGCGGAATGGGCACGGCCTCGGGCGGCCAGCGCGACATGGTGCCGTATCTGGCGCGGGCGGCGGTGGCCGCGGGGGTCGACGGCGTTTTCATGGAAGTGCATCCGGACCCGGAGCAGGCGCTTTGCGACGGCGCGAATTCTCTGTATCTGCATTCGCTCGAAGCGCTGCTTACGACGCTTAAAGAAATCGACACGCTGGTGAAAAAAGGCCGTTAGACCGCGGGCGGGAGGGTATTCATGCTGGAGAAGCAAATTTCGGAAAAACTTGCAAAGATCAAGATGCTGATTCTGGACGTGGACGGCGTGATGACGGACGGCGGGATCCTCATGGACAGCGACGGCCGGGAAATGAAAAAATTCAACGTCCGCGACGGGCACGGTCTGGTCATGATTCAGCGGCACGGCATCCAGGTCGCCATCCTCACCGGCCGGACCTCGGCTGTGGTCGAGCACCGCGCCCGCGATTTGCGGATTTCGGAAGTGTACCAGGGGGCGCTCAATAAAAAAGAGGTATTTGCGACGATTCTCGAAAAAAACCGTCTGGCGCCGGAAGAGATTGCTTACATGGGAGACGACATCGTCGATATTCCCGTCCTGAAAATGGTCGGGTTTTCCGCGGCCGTGGCCGACGCGCTTGATGTGGTCAAGCGCTCCGTCGATTTTGTCACGGTCCAGCCGGGCGGAAAGGGCGCCGTGCGGGAAGTCTGTGAAATGCTGTTGATGGCTCAGGGGCACTGGGCGCAGGTGAGCGCGCGCTATGATTTCTGAAAGTCCCTTGAAACCGGCCGGCCGGAGGAGAAAAAGATGACGCGGGGCTGGTTGTATCTATTCATTGCCGCTGTTCTGGAAATCGGCTGGCCGCTGGGATTCAAACTGTCGCAGACCACGTCGCATCGCGTTCTTTTTATTTTGCTCGCGGCCGTCTGTATGGGGCTGAGCGGTTTTTTCCTGTGGCTGGCGCAGAAGGTCATTCCCATCGGCACGGCTTACGCGGTCTGGACCGGCATCGGCGCGGCGGGAACTTTTCTGATCGGAATCCTGGCGTTTCACGATTCCGTGGCGATGATGCGCGTTTTGTCTTTTTTGCTCATTGTTGCCGGCGTGATCGGCCTGCGACTGTCCGGTTAACCGGCAGGTATCCGACCGGCGACGCTTCCACACGCGCCGTATTTATCACCTGAACGCTGCGGCGGGCCGAATCGCTTTGCAAAAGGCGGCGGCGAATGATATAAAGAAATCATCGCGACCGACTGCGCGCGGCAGCGAAGGCCTTGAGGAAGCATGAAACCGGGGAAGAAGATAAAAATAATCGCGGTATTGCTCATAGGGCTTGCGTTGATCGCAGCGCTTGGCCTTATCGTGTTCCGGCTGGCCGGCGACAAGAAAGCCGATATCATAAAAATACTGCCCGACGAGGCGGATATCCGGATAGCGGACTTTGTCTACACGGAAGTCGGCCGGGACGACATCCGCTGGGAAGTGAAAGCCAAAAGCGCCCAGTATCAGAAAAAGCAGAACCTTGCCCTTTTTGAGCAGGTTCAGATAAAATTGACGACAAAGGAAGGCAAAACATTCACCATGACGGGCGATCAGGGAGAGATGCTCACGGATAAAAAGGATGTCACGATCAAGGGCCACGTGGTGATTGCGTCCGATACGGGAGAAAAGTTCACCACTGATTATCTGCGTTACAGCGATGCGGGGAAAAAAATCCATACCGATGCCCCGGTTGTGATGGAAAGCCAGAGATTCCGAATCCGGGGAGTGGGCCTTTCCATCGACCTGACTCGGGGCGAACTGACGCTTTCTTCCGGCGTCAGGGCAAAAATCAACTGATCGGAACATGATATGCGAGAGAGACGAAAACAGATATACGGGTTTGCTTTGTGGATTGTCCTCATGACAGTCCCCTGCGCCTGGGCCCAAACGGTGCCGGACAAAAAAGAACTTTTGCGCAAGTCGGGGCCGATTGAAATTGTTTCCGACCGGATGGAGGCGTTTCAGGAAAAACACACGATCGTTTTTTCCGGCAACGCCGTGGCGACGCGCGGAGACATCACGCTGAAAACGGATCGGCTGGCCATCTTCTACAAGCCTTCGGGGCCGGCGAAGGAAAAAACCGGCAGACCCGACGCGGCGGTTGCGGGCGACCTGGAGAGAATTGAGCTCAAGGGCAACGTGGTCATCACGCAAAACGATCTTTCGGCGACCGGCGAAGAAGCGGTCTACCACGCGCAGGACGCGAAAGTGATCATGACGGGAAATCCGGTTTTAAAACAGGGCAAGAATCTGATCAAGGGATGCCGGGTCGTGATTTTCATCGACGAAAACCGCGGCCGGGTCGAGCAGTGCGATGCCGGCGGCAAGGAAAGGGTGACGGCGATCATTCACCCGCAGGAAAAGAAGGACTGACGTTTACTCGGTTGCGGACGGGACATGGGGCATTTAGCGGCAAAGGATCTGGTCAAGATCTATAATAAGAGGAAAGTGGTCAACCGGATCGATCTGGAAATTTCGCCGGGCGAAGTAGTCGGCCTTTTGGGGCCCAACGGCGCCGGGAAGACAACCACGTTTTACATGATCGTCGGCCTCATCAAGCCCGACGGAGGAGAAATCTTTCTGGATGGGGAGGATATCAGCCGCGACCCCATGTACAAGCGGGCGAGAAAAGGGCTGAATTATCTGCCCCAGGAGCCGTCTATTTTCCGCAAGCTGACGGTCGAGGAAAATATATTGGCGATTTTGGAAACGCTTGATATAAGCGACGCCGAAAGACAGGAGAGGCTGGCGGAGCTTCTGGGGGAACTGGATCTCACGGCGCTTGCCAAAAACCAGGCCTATTCCCTGTCCGGCGGCGAGAGAAGACGGGTGGAAATCACCCGGGCGCTGGTCACCTCGCCGAAATATATTCTGCTGGACGAGCCTTTCGCGGGCATTGATCCGCTGGCCGTGGCCGATATCCAGAAGATCATTGAAAAACTGAAAAACAAGGGGATCGGCATCGTTATCTCCGATCACAATGTTCGTGAAACCCTTTGCTGTTGCGACCGGGCTTACATCGTCAACGAGGGAGCCATTCTGGTCCATGGAGAGCCGGAAGTGATTGCGCAAAGCGAGCTGGCCAGGAAGATTTATTTCGGCGAAGATTTTTGCTTGTAGAAACGGATGGATGAGCGACACGTAAATCATGGCTTTTGAATTAAAACAGAACCTGAAACTGTCCCAACAGCTGATCATGACGCCGCAACTGCAGCAGGCGATCAAACTCCTGATTTTATCACGCCAGGAACTGGTGGAGACGATCAACCAGGAAATGGAGGAAAATCCGCTCCTGGAAGAAGTGGCGCCGGAGGAGGCCGGGGCCGAAGAAGCGCGCAACGAGATCGAGGAAGACATCCACTCCATTGAAAAGGAAGATACGAAAGCCGTCGAACGCACGGCTGAGGTGACGGGAGAAGGCGACGGCCGCGAAGAATTCGACTGGAACAGCTACCTGGAAGACTATGGACCCGTCGGCGTGTCTTACGACCGGCAGGACTCTGACGCTCCGACGCTGGAAAACATGCTGACGCAGAGCCCGTCGCTTACCGAACACCTGATGTGGCAGATGAAACTTTCGCCTTTCACCGAGGAGGAAGTCCGCGTCGGCGCGCAGATCGTCGGCAACCTGGATCAGAACGGTTATCTCTGCGCGACGGCGGCGGAAATCGCCCAGCTGGAAAACGTCGGAGAAGAATTTGCCGAAAGCGTTCTGAAGAAAATCCAGGAGCTGGATCCGCCCGGCATTGCGGCGCGCAATCTCCAGGAATGCCTGCTTATTCAGTCTCGGCTGTTTGCCAAGGAGCATCCGCTTCTTGAGGTCATCATCCGCGACCATCTCAAGGATCTGGAGCTGAAGAATTATGTTCACATTGCCCGGAAGCTGAAGGCGCCGCTCCGGGAAGTGGAAGCCGCTGTTTTGCTCATCAGTAAAATGGATCCGAAACCGGGAGCGGTGTACACGGAAGACAGGGTTCAGTCGATTATTCCCGATGTCTACGTCGTCAAAGCGGGCGATGACTATAAGATCATTCTCAACGACGACGGACTGCCGCGCCTGCGGATCAGCAATTTCTACCGGGAAATTATGGGCGGCCTGGGGGGCCGCAACCATGACGAGGAGGAAAACGGGAAAAAATACATCCGCGACAAGGTGCAGTCGGCCACCTGGCTGATCAAGAGCATTCAGCAGCGTCAGAAAACCATCTACCGGGTGGCGGAGAGCATCGTCAGGCACCAGCGGGATTTTTTCGACAAGGGCATCGACTACCTGAAGCCGCTGGTGCTCAGAAATATCGCCGACGACGTGGAAATGCATGAATCCACCATCAGCCGCGTGGTAACGAACAAGTACATGCATTCGCACCGCGGCATTTTTGAAATGAAATATTTCTTCGGAAGTTCGATTTCGAAGACGACCGGCGAAAGTATTGCGTCCAAAAGCGTCAAAGAGGAAATCAAGCACCTGGTCGGCAGAGAAGATCCCAAGAAACCTTACAGCGACAGTGAAATCGTCGATTTACTCAAGGCCAAAGGCATCGACATCGCCCGTCGGACCGTCGCCAAGTATCGGGAAATGGTCGGAATATTGCCGTCGTCCAAACGAAAAAAATATTTTTAAAGACAAACCCTCAAAAGAGCAATACAATAGACCCGGAATGATAAAATTCCGGTTGACTTTTGGTATGGTCGCCACTATACCACTAACCTTTCTTGCCGGCGGCAAGGGCGTTTTTTTTTCGGGCGCCCGGGCTGCCGAATCTCATTGGGAGGAAAGATAATGAACATTTCGGTGACTTTCAGAACGAATGAAGGCGAAAGCTGGCAAAAAACCTATGTTGAGGAAAAGATGGAGAGACTCAATAAATATCTCGACGTGCCCGCTGAAGCCCACATTATTCTTTCAACGGAAAAGTTTCGTAATGTGGTTGAAATCAACTTAAGCGCCAACGGTTGGACGGTCAATGCCAAGGAAGAATCCAAGGACATGCATCTGGCCGTGGACAGCTGTGTCGATAAGATTGAAAAACAGCTCAAGAAGCAGCGGGAAAAAAACAGACAGCACAAACCCAAGAGCATCCGTCATCCGGGAGTAAAAGCGGTCGAAGGCCTGGAGGAAGATGAGGATGCGCCGACCAAAGTTGTGGAAACCCGAAAAGTCGTTCTGAAACCCATGTCGCTCGAGGAAGCGGTCCTGGAGCTGGAAGGCAACAAAACCCGTTTTCTGATTTACCGCGACACAGCGTCGGAAAAGGTGAGCCTGGTGTACCGTCTTGACGACGGCAACTTCGCGCATATCGAAACGAACAGCTAACCAAAAACCTATTGAAAAGGACATCGCCGTTTTTCCCTTCCCTTCGTCCGACAGCGGCGAAGGGAAGGGAACGGCGTTTTAAGATTTCAGGATCAGGTGTGGAGCATGCGACTGGATCAAATATTTAAAAGCGAATTTCTCAGCGAAAATCTCACGGCGAACACCAAAGCGGATGTGCTGGCGGAACTGATCAACGTTCTGATCGCCAGCGGCCTCACGATCGACAGGGTCAAGGCCATCGACGTGCTGCAGCAGAGGGAAAAACTGGGATCGACGGGCATCGGCGACGGTGTGGCGATTCCCCACGGAAAAGTTTCCGATCTTCAGGATCTGGTCGTTGCGTTCGGACGAAGCAAAACGGGGATTGCCTTCGACGCGATTGACGGCAAGCCGGTGCATCTGTTCTTTCTCCTGCTGGCGCCGGAAAATTCCACCGGGCAGCATTTGAAGGCGCTGGCCAAAATTTCCAAAATGTTGAAAACACCCAACTTCCGCAAGAAGCTGCTCGATGCGAAAAGCAAAAGCGATTTGTACAAAGCCATTGTTGAGCAGGACGAGTCCTGCCCCGCGTAGGAAAATCCCGAAAGAAAGACCGAACACGCTGACCGGGATGTTCCGGGGCTGTCTGCCCGCCCTGGGCGTTCATCACATCTTCGCTGAAGGCCGGTGGTCTTCCTCGCCCGTCGGAGCCTGCGTACAGATCTGGCGCAGCATCGCCCGAACGCCGCGCGGCGAAGGCGCCGTGGTCATTCTTTCCACAGAGGCCAGGGATCGGCTGTTGCGCTTGTCCGAGCCCTTGATCAGCGCGTTTTTCCGGCGCCTCGGCGCCTGCAGAACATCGCTGCTGGTCTTTGCCCGCTGCGACGTTTTGCCCGAGCCGCTTGCCGCGCCGCTGCGGCGCATGCAGCTGCCGGCAGCCGTATCCTCTTACCATGAAAACCTCCTGGAAAGCCGGATCAAAGCGGCCATCCGCGAAAAGATCCGGAAAACCGTTTCGGTTCACGGCGTGGCGATCGCAACCCCAGGCGGGGGCATCCTGATTACCGGTCCCAGCGGTGTCGGCAAGACTACCGCCGCGCTGTGTGTCGCAACGCAGGGAGGTTTCTGGATTGCGGACGATCTGGCCGTCATCCGGCGCAATGCCGCAGGAACCCTGATGCTCTCCGGACATGCCAGAATCAGGAAATATCTGCATACGCCGGAAACGGGGCTTGCCGAGGTCGACCAGATTCTGGATTCATCCCGGATCAGGAAGAAGGCGCGTCTCGCAGCCCTGATCGAGGTCGTCCGGGCGGATCGGGGCGCAGGGGGGATCCGTTGCGGCGGTACGGACATCCTGGGGATCAGGCTGCCCCGGATGCGCATTACCGTTTCCCGGTCTGGCTATTTGCAAGAAAATCTGTTATCGCAAGCAATAAAAAAAATAAGAGAGGTCGGGTAAATGAAGAATATTCACGTCGTGATCATCACGGGTTTATCCGGTTCCGGAAAAAGCACCGCGCTGCGGGCGCTCGAAGACATAGGATTTTTCTGTGTCGACAATCTTCCGGTCATTCTCTTGCCCCGATTTCTCACCATCACGCTTCAGTCCTCGCCCGAAATCAAGCGGGTGGCCATGGTCATGGATTTACGGGAAAGAAGATTTCTCGAAAAATACGAGAAGATCTTCGACCGCCTGAAGCAAAAAGGCTACACGATCGAAATTCTTTTTCTGGAAGCCGGCGAAGAGTCGCTCCTGCGCCGTTACAGTGAAACCCGGCGCATTCATCCCCTGGCCCCCCGGGGCTCCCTTCCGGAAGGCATCGAGACGGAAATGGAGAAGATGGCGCCGCTTCGGCAGATGGCGGATAAAATCATCGATACGACGACCACCAATGTTCATCAGCTCAAAGATATCGTGCAGCGACAGTTCTTGCCGGTGTCCGGCCGGAAGAAAATGATTATCGGCGTCATGTCTTTCGGATACCGTTATGGATTGCCCTCGGACGCGGACCTGGTGGTTGACGTCCGCTTTCTGCCCAATCCCTACTATATCGATGATTTGAAAAGTTATAACGGACACCACGGCGCCGTGGAGATGTTTGTCCTGGACAACGAGGAATGCCGGACGTTCATGACCAAGGCGATCGATATGCTGAACTTTGTCATTCCGCTTTATGAAAAGGAAGGAAAAGCACGCCTCAACATCGCCATCGGATGTACGGGCGGCAAGCACCGGTCCGTGGTCATGGCCAATCAGTTCAGCCGGCATTTTCAGAGCATGAAATACATCGTTCACACCTCCGACCGGGACATTGACAAAAGCTGATCGGAGCGGATGGCGGACAGGCGGGAGAGATGACGATCCCCCTGCGGCCGGCGGCGCAGGGGGATTAAAATTTAAATTTGCATCTTTTTCATCACATTGTCTTCGATCCAGTGCGGATCCCACCATTCCTGGGGATTTACAAATTCTCCCCCGACAAGCATGCTGAAATGAAGATGGTCGCCGCCGGCCAGGCCGGTGAGGCCCGACAGGCCGATTTTTTCTTCTCTTTTAACATTCTTGCCGACGGCTGTTTCGATGACGGACAGGTGACCGTAGAGGCTGGACAAGCCCAGGCCGTGGTCGATGATGACGGCGTTGCCGTAAATTCCCAGGGGGCCGGCAAAAATCACCACGCCGGCGTTGGCCGCTTCGATCGGCGCGTGCGCGACCGAGGCGAGATCGATGCCGAGATGAACCGAGTTTCCGAAGGGCTTGCCGTCCACCAGGTAGGTCCGCTGGTCTCCGAAGAGCGCCATGGGCTTGGCGTTGCGCATGCGGTGAAACGCGCCGTCCCAGAGTCGTGCGGGAGCGGTCCTGGCGCAGACGGCCTGAATGGTGCGCGTGTTTTCGTCGCGCAGCGTGGAGTTGACGTATCCGAAAACTTCGACGGGCGTTTTTCCCGAAAGCTGCGGCGTTGAAGACTGAAAATCCGGAACAATTTTCTGCAGAAAGGAATTGCTCAAGTCCACCTTGTCGGAACGGAATTTTTTCGGTTTGATCGTACAGGGCAGCGTGGTTTGCGCTTCATTGCC
The DNA here is from genome assembly GCA_012729055.1 of Deltaproteobacteria bacterium. Taxonomy (GTDB): domain Bacteria; phylum Desulfobacterota; class Syntrophia; order Syntrophales; family Smithellaceae; genus UBA8904. The sequence goes on along the minus strand of JAAYDW010000045.1, from coordinate 8,808 downwards.
GGCCGCGTCGCGGGCAAAAACGGCTATCCGCGTTTTGCCGTTGACCGCATCCGGGGGAACAGCGAAGTAAGCGACGGTCGTCGGCCGGCCGGCAAGCGCGATGGTGTGGCCCGCAAAAAAACGCCGGTCTACGTACACGCCGGTGAGAGCGGAAGGCTTGGAGGTCCGGTACGCAATGAAACCGGTTCCGCCCTGGTTGAGGTAATTCACCGGATTGAGGATGGCGATCTGCGGCGGCAGGGTATCGATTGTGATCTGCTGCGACCAGACGGTTTCGTTTGCGAACAGCGAATGGTCGCCGGCGGTGATGGTGAGGCTCGCCGGGCCGTTTTTCAGCTTGAGGGCTTCGGTGTCGACGCTCACCCGCAGGTCTTTCTGCCGGACGCCCCGGGGAAAGGATTCGGCGGCAACCAGGCGCGTCTGACGGTCCTGGAAGATTTCGATTTTCACGCGGGCCAGTCCGCTTGTCGCATCGGAAAGCGTAAGATCGATGTCTTTTTTCCTGCCTATGGCCGAAATCTCTTCTTTGAGCGTGATGCCGGGCTTGCCCCGGTCCAGATAACCGGCAAAGTAAAGCCAGACGACCGCTCCGGCCATGAGGACAAAAACGACAATCGCCACATAAGCGCCTATTCTTTTCATACTTGTACTCCTGAAAAAAAATGATCTGAAATGTACCGGCGCACTCATAATGATTTTTATCCGGGTTTGCAAGCAAAATATCCCCCGGCGCCTTTGAATCAAAGCGTTTATGCCTTGATCTTGATGGGAAACGCTGTTATATTTCGCCTATAAAAAACAAGTACGAGACTAAAACGCCCATGCTGGAAAACAAAAAAATAGTACTGGGAATCACCGGCGGCATTGCCGCTTATAAAGCGGCGGAACTGACCCGCACGCTCATCAAGGCAGGCGCGCAGGTCCGGGTCATCATGACGAAAAGCGCCGAAGCGTTCATCACCCCGCTGACGCTGCAGACGCTTTCCCAGGGTCCGGTGTACACGAACCTGTTTGCGCTGACCGAGCGCTACGACATCGCCCATATCGCGCTGGCCGACTGGGCCGACGCTTTTGTGGTCGCGCCGGCGACGGGAAACGTGATCGGCAAAATCGCCTCCGGCATCGCGGACGACCTTCTGACCACGACGCTGATGGCGCAAAACAAACCCGTGCTCGTCTGTCCGGCGATGAACGACAAGATGCTCGCCAATCCCGCCGTGCAGGAAAATATCGGCAAACTCATTCGTTTCGGGTATGCGGTAATGGAAAGCGGCGTCGGCGAACTGGCGTGTAAAACGACAGGCGCGGGACGCCTGCCCGATATTCCGGACATTCTCGATGCGATCGAAAATCTTTTTTTGCCCAGGGATTTCGCGGGAGAAAAGGTTTTGATCACCGCCGGACCGACACAGGAGCCGTTGGATCCCGTCCGGTATATCACCAACCGGTCGTCGGGGAAAATGGGCTACGCGCTGGCCCGGGCCGCTCATCAACGCGGCGCGCACGTGACGCTGGTGAGCGGGCCGACGCATCTTCCCGCGCCGCGGGTGGAGAAAGTTATTCAAGTGCGCACCGCGATGGAAATGCATCAGGCCGTTATGGACTGCTGCGACGACGCGACGCTGATCATCAAGGCCGCGGCCGTGGCCGACTATCGGCCCAAAGCGCAGGCTCTTCAGAAAATCAAGAAAGACCGCGGCATGACGGCGGTGGAGCTTGCGCGCAATCCCGACATTATTGCGGACCTCGGCGCCAGGAAGAAAAAAGGCCTGCTGGTCGGCTTCGCCATGGAGACGGAGGATCTGCTCGACAATGCGCGCCAGAAGCTTGTGAAAAAGAATCTGGATATGATCATCGCCAACAATCTGCGCGAGGAAGGCGCGGGGTTTCAGACGGACACCAACGTCATCACGATTCTTGACAGAAACGGGAAGACGATCGCTCTGGAAAAAATGTCGAAACTCGAAGCCGCCCACCGCATCCTGGATCATGTCCGGACGCTTGGCGCACAGAAAGGGTCCCGCGGAAAGAAATGACGGATATCTTGTCGCCATCATCTCCGGAAGAAATCCGCAGGCGGCTCTTGTCGGTCGTTAAATCCGTCAAGGGGCAGGTCCAGAACGCGGAGAGTCTTTACGTGAGCGTGGACGTAAGCAAGCCCCGGCCGCGGCGCGGCGGGCCGGCCGTTGCGGAGCCTCCGGACCTGTGGCGCGACCTCAACAGGGATGTCGCCGGCTGCGAGCGCTGCATGCTTTCCAAAACGCGCAAGAACGTCGTTTTCGGCGATGGAAACCGTTTCGCCCGCCTCGTTTTTGTGGGCGAGGCGCCGGGCGCCGATGAAGATGAACAGGGACTGCCGTTCGTGGGGCGGGCCGGCCAGCTTTTAACCAACATCATTCGGGCCATGGGGCTTGAGCGCAAGGATGTCTATATCTGCAATATTCTCAAATGCCGCCCGCCGGGAAACCGCAACCCGCTGCCCGAGGAAATCCGGCTGTGCGAACCTTACCTGAAGCGGCAGCTTTCGCTCATCTCCCCCGAGGTCATCTGCGCGATGGGATCGTTTGCCGCGAAAACACTGCTGAAGACCGAAACGCCGATTAGCGCGCTGCGCGGACGCTTTCATATCTACGAGGGGATTAAACTGATGCCGACCTATCATCCGGCGTATCTGCTGCGCAATCCGCCGGCGAAAAAACAGGTTTGGGAAGACGTCCAGCTGATTATGAAGGAGATCGGACTGGGCGCAGAATCATCACAGGTCAAAGAGGTGTCGCCATGATGAAAAAAATTGTCCTGCTGCTGCTTTGCCTGGCGGCGGCCGCCGGCGCCGTTCAGGCCGCGGAGAAGAAGCCGCTCTTCCAGGTCATAAAACTGGAAGGCGTCATCACCTCGCCGCAGGCAAAGTATGTCGCGGAAAATGTGGAGGAGGCCGCCCAAGCGGGGGCGGAGGGCCTGATTATTCTGCTCGATACGCCCGGAGGACTCGACGACGCCATGCGGGATATCGCCAAGAGCCTGCTCAACGCGCCTCTGCCGGTCATCGTCTATGTCTATCCGTCGGGCGCGCGGGCCGCGTCGGCGGGAGTAATCATCGCGCAGGCCGCGCATGTCGCCGCGATGGCGCCCGGCACCAACATAGGCGCCGCCCACCCCGTGGCCATCGGCATCGGCGGCGGGCAGATGGACAAAACCATGTCCCGCAAGATTGAAAACGACGCGGCGGCGTATGCGCGCAGTATCGCCAGGACGCGGGGGCGCAGCGAAGAATGGGTGGAAAAGGCGGTGCGCAAAAGCGAGTCCATCACGGCGGACGAGGCCCTCCGGCTCCGTGTCATCGACGTCGTGGCGCCCGACATTGACAGCCTGCTTGCGGCCATCGATCAGAAGGAAGTGACCGTTGCCGGCAAGAAAAAGAAAATTGCCGGCGCCGGGGCCGTCACGAGCGCCAAGAAGATGGGGACGCGTCAGGGCATTCTGGCGGCGATTTCCAATCCGAACATCGCCTACCTGCTTTTGCTGATCGGTCTGGCGGGGCTGTATTTCGAATTTTCGACGCCGGGGGCGATCCTGCCCGGCGTCATCGGCGGCATTGCCCTGCTCCTGGCTTTTTTCGGCCTGGCCACCCTGCCGGTGAGCTACACGGGGGTTTTGCTGATCCTCTTCAGTATCGTTTTGTTTATCGCGGAGATTAAAATTATGAGTCACGGGATGCTGACGGTGGGCGGGGTCATTTCCCTGGCCCTGGGGTCCTTCATTCTGTTTGACACGCCGGAGCCGGCGCTGCGGATTTCGCTGCAGGTGCTGATTCCGGCCGTGCTGGCGGCTTCCTTATTTTTTATCGTCGTGATCGGGATGGCCGTCAAGGCGCAGATGAGGAAGCATTTTTCGGGAACCGAGTCCATGATCGAAGGACGCGGCGAGGCCAGAACGGACATCGACAAAGAGGGCAAGGTCTTCTACCAGGGGGAATACTGGACGGCCCTAAGCGACGAGTTCATTCCCCGGGGCGCGAAAGTCAAAATCAAAAAAGTAGACGGCCTGAAGCTGATCGTTGAAGAAATAAAAAACGAAAAATAAGATAGATCAAGGAGGAAAGACTATGCTGGGTTCATTACCGATACCCCTTTTGGTGGTGGTTGTTCTGGTCGTCATGTTTCTGGCGTCGGCCATTAAAATTCTCAACGAATACGAACGGGCGGTGATCTTCCGTCTGGGACGGATCCGCGACGTCAAGGGGCCCGGATTGATCATCATCATTCCCGGCATCGATAAAATCGTCCGGATCGACATGCGGACAATCACGATGGACGTTCCGCCGCAGGACGTCATCACCAAGGACAACGTTTCGATCAAGGTCAACGCCGTCGTGTACTTCCGTGTGCTGGACGCGAACGCCGCCGTTGTCAATGTGGAAAATTTTCTCTTTGCCACGTCGCAGCTCTCTCAGACGACGCTGCGAAGCGTCTGCGGTCAGGTGGAACTCGATGAAATTCTTTCGGAGCGCGAAAAAATCAATCTGCAGCTGCAGGAAATTCTCGACCGCAGCACCGACCCCTGGGGCATCAAAATATCGCTCGTGGAAGTCAAGCACATTGATCTGCCGGAAGAGATGAAGCGCGCGATGGCGAAGCAGGCGGAAGCCGAGCGAGAACGACGGGCAAAGATCATCGCCGCGGAAGGTGAATTCCAGGCGGCGCAGAAGCTGATTGAAGCAGCCGCCCTGATGGAGACGCAGCCCATGTCGCTGCAGCTGCGCTATCTGCAGACCCTGAATCAGATTGCGGCGGAAAACAATTCCACCACGGTGTTTCCGATTCCGATCGATTTATTCAAGCCCTTCATGAAACTGGCGGAAAAGGCATAAACAGCAGCTGTTGTGCCGATAAAATAATTTCAGCTAAGGAGCATCCCATGCCAAACGAAAAGCGCAACGTGATCACCGGCGGACTGATTTTGATTACTCTGGGCGTGTTGATCTTCATCAGCAAGACGACCAGCTACAACTTCGGCCAGACCTGGCCGGTTCTTTTGATCGTCATCGGCATCAGCACCCTGATTTACCGTTTCCGGGCCATTGAAGGCTGGTTTATCGCCACGGTCGGCGTGATCTTTCTGGTCATCGAATTTTACGGCTTTGACCTGTACAAATATTCGCAGTACATTCTGCCGGTGGTACTGGTGCTGCTGGGCCTTTATGTTCTGATCAAACGCCGCAAGCACTAGCCGCGTTTTTTGATCATGGTACGAAAACAGAAAAAGGCGCTGGTCATCAGTGATTTCGACGGCACGATTTGCACGGTGGATGTGGGCAGCCGGGTTCTCGACCACTTCACCGGCAAAAGGTGGAATGACATCGATCGCGAGACCGTGCGCGGCCGCATCGGCTCACGTGCGGCTTACCGTCGCATCGCGCCGATGATGGAGGCCACACCCGGGCGGCTGGCCGCCTATGTCCTCAAGCTCGGCCGGATTGATCCTTTCTTCGCGCGTTTCTATCGTTTGGCGCGAAAGAAAGAGGTGGATGTCATAATTGTTTCCGACGGCCTGGATTTTTACATCCGCGCGATTCTGGAGAAACACCGCCTGGGGGAAATTGCATTTTTTTCCAACGCCGTCGTGTTCGGAGAGAACAACTCTCTGTCGTTTGATTTTCCCTCGGCCAACGCCCTGTGCGGACGCTGCGGGACCTGTAAAAACAAGATTCTAAACGACCACCGCCTGATGTATGAGCGCATCATCTACATCGGCGACGGTTATTCCGACGTGTGCCCGTCGCGCTGTGCGGATCTGGTATTTGCCAAGGACGCGCTCCTGGCCAGGTGCGAGGAAGAGGGAACGACCCCGTACCGCCCGTTTACGGATTTCCGGGCAATCGCCGAGTACCTGAAGGAAAATTTCTGACGGTTGCCGACAACCGATGCAAGGATATTGTCATGAGTATTTCAAAAAAGATCAAAGCGTCCCTTTCCGGATCGTCCATGATCCGGAAAATGTTCGAGGAGGGGATCGCCCTTAAAAAGAAACACGGCGAGGACAAGGTCTATGACTTCAGTCTGGGCAATCCCAACGTGGATCATCCCGAAGCGTTTAAAAGGGAGCTGATCAAAGTCGCCGATCAGGAAATCAAGCTCAAGCACGGCTACACGCCGAACGCGGGCTATCCGGAAACGCGCCTGGCGGTGGCCCGGAAAATCAGCCGGACGACCGGCTTGAAAATGACGGCCGATCACATCGTCATGTCCTGCGGCGCGGGCGGCGCGCTCAACGTGATTCTGAAAGCGCTGCTCGATCCGGGCGACGAAGTCATCATCCTCACGCCTTTTTTCGTGGAGTATCCGTTTTACATCGAAAATTACGACGGCGTAGTGAAATACGTTTCCACGCGGCCGGATTTTTCTCCGGACATCGCCGCCATCGGCCGGGCCATTACCCGGAAGACGAAGGCCGTCATCATCAATTCGCCCAACAATCCCACCGGCAAGGTGTACAGTCAAAAGAGCATCAAGGATCTCGCGCGCCTGTTCAGAAAGAAGGGGCGGGAACGCAAAAGACCGATCTACCTGATTGCGGACGAACCCTATTCGGAAATCGTTTTTGACGGCGTGAAGGTTCCCAGCATCCTGAAGGCTTACTCAAACAGCATCATTGCCTATTCCTATTCCAAAACATTGTCGCTGCCCGGCGAACGAATCGGTTATATCGCCGTCCATCCGCGAATCCACGAAGCGGACGACCTGATGGCCGCCCTCATTCTGTGCACGCGGATTCTTGGATTTGTGAATGCGCCGGCTCTGATGCAGCGGATTGTGACCCATCTCCAGAATGTCTCGGTTGATGTCAAAATCTATCAGAAAAAGCGGGATCTCCTCTGCGGGGGGCTGGCCGCGGCCGGCTACGAATTTGCCAGACCCGAGGGAGCTTTTTACCTGTTTGTGAAAAGTCCGATTCCGGACGACGCGGCGTTTGTCCATCGGCTCTTGCAGGAGAATATTCTCGTGGTTCCGGGCCGTGGTTTCGGATGTCCCGGTTATTTTCGCATCGCTTTTTGCGTGGAGGATTCAACCATCGTCAATTCTCTGGAAGGATTTGCCCGGGCGATTCAGGACTGCCGGCCAAAAAAGGTCAGCCGTCGAGCGCGTCTCGGATCTTCTGCGTAAAATCCTTGAGCTTGAAGGGCTTCTTTAAAAAAATCTGCACGCCTTTTTTCATGATGGCTTCGACCGCGCCGTCCAGACTGTAGCCTGAGCACAGCATCACTTTTACGGACGGATTCATGGCGCGGATGAGGTCAATCGCCTCGCCGCCGCCCATGCCGGGCATGACGATATCCATGATGACCAGGTCGATACGGCTTTGGTGTTCCTGAAAAATCGACACCGCTTCTTCGCCGTCGGCGGCGATCAGCACCGCGTAGCCGAGCTGAGTCAGCATGGAGGCGGCGACCTCCGTGATGACCTTTTCATCGTCCACCAGCAAAATCGTTTCCTGCCGGGGCAAGGTTTTCGCGGTGGGAAGATGCTGCTTTTTTTTATGGGGCGTCTGGGAGGATGCAGGAAGGTAAACATGGTAAGCTGTGCCCCGGAAATGATCGCTTTCGATGGAAATCACTCCCCCGTGGCCTTTGATGACGTCGTACGCAAAGGAAAGCGCCGGCTCCGCCTGCAAGACGCCGTTTGCCGGCGCGCTGACCTGACCGAGCAGCCTCTGCCGGGTCATATCATCAATCCAAGCCCGGGGCAGCGTCAGGGAAACCCGGACGTAGGGACCGGGCTTGACGCCGCGCAGGGAAACGACTGGTGGATCCAGCAGGAAATTCTCGGTTTTGAGCATCATGGCGCTTTTGCCCTGTGCGATAATGACCGCATTGGTCAGGATGTCCTGAAAGGCTTGCTCCAGGCGGGCAACGTCCGCTTCAACCGCCCAGATATGGGCGGAATACTGCTCTTTCAACTCGATGCCGCGACGCGTCTGCCTTAAGGAGGCCGCGAGGCCGGAGAGAAATTCGTTGAGTTCAATGGCCTTGAAATCAAAACGCTCTCCCTTCGAGCGCCGCAGCAGCTGTTCGATCAGATCGGAGCCGCTGTTGATCTGCGCTTCGACGGCCTGCAATTTTGCGTAATGCGGGTGTGCGGCGTCCATGTCCATCAGCATCAGGGAGGTGTAGCCCTGGATGCCCATTAAAATATTGTTGATTTCGTGCGCTACGCCGCCCGCGATCAATCCGATGGATTCGAGTTTTTGTGCGTGCTCCAGCTGTGCGGACAGTTTCCTCTCCTGCGTGACGTCTTCACAGATCAAGAGAATTTTTCCATTGTCCGGTTCCACGGACGTGAATTGTACGAGCTTTTCGCGTTCCGAGCCGGCGGCGACGGTGGCCGTGTACGTTCTTTTGCCGTCGGTCTGCGCGTATGGAATTTCATAAAAGAGAATTCCACGCACCTGGCGGCGGTAGTCGCTTTTGGGAAAGGCTGTATTCAGCCATCCGGAGAGGCTGGGAATTTTACGGTGGTCGTAGCCGAAAATTTCGGCAAATTGGCGATTGTAATATTCAATATCGTGCGCGCCGCCGACGAGCAGTAAACCGAAGGGAATCAGATCGATGATGTTTTCGAAGGAGTCTTTTTGATACTTTTTTAAATACCGTTCCATGGTATAAGGGCCCCGACGATAAAAATCTTCAATGAGTGGCGCATAGAGCAGTAGGGAAATGTCCAGCCTAGATATGCGTTACGTTTGATTTATTTTAATAAACTCCTGCGGACAAGTCAAGCAATTTGTGACGATGATCACGGTCCGCGGAGGCGC
>JAAYDW010000008.1 GCA_012729055.1 Deltaproteobacteria bacterium | reverse complement strand
GTTGTCTTTGGGTTGCATAATTTTGCCGGGTTTTAGCTCCTTTTCCTGAATTTTCGGCAATCATAACACACAAAAATAGGTTAATCAAGCAATAATATCAATATGTTAAAAGTTTTTCAGGGAGGACGAATTATCGTAGTCAATGAACATTCAAAATTGATCAACCGGTCATATACTCATTACAAAAAAGCGGCGGAAGGAAATCTTCAGCCGCTTTTGTTTTGGAAATAAGGCATATCGATTGCTCACACCTCATCTCTGCGCATGGCCGCTTAATCTGGTCCGTATGGACGGCACCGCCTCTTTCATGATATCTTTTAAAAAATCATCATACATGAAATCTGGTTTCAGCGCATAGATAATGGATGTCTTATTGTCTTCCTTTTTATAAGACTGTTCCCACAAGACTTCTTGTGTTTTTAAATCCACCAGTTGAAGTTGAAGGGAAAGATCGTTGCTCACATATGATGTGGGCAAACAAAAAATCCAAAGCAGCGGTCCGTAAACGGATAAGCCGTAAGTAAACATATACCCCTCATACTTCGTGGACAGAATTTTCCCCCTCAGTGCTATTTCACCTTCACTTTCTCGATGCGTAAAAAAAGCTTCTTTAAAAATACTTGAATTCTGCAACTCTTCCGCAATTGCTTTTGCGAAATCCTCTGACGGTTTAAATATCCACAAGCCGCTTTGTATGTGCATAGAAACCGTTTCCGGTGTATTCAAATTTTGCCATCCAAACGGCATCAGGGGAATCATATACATCATCGCTGCATTCGTATTTGAATTTTCCCTGTGGTCGGTCAGAGGTGCAATGGAAACAGATTTATTTATAACAGGTACGGCGGAGACAAGCGGTTCAGCCTTATAAACCCAGGCTCTCTGGTGTGAACAACCGGTGAGCAGAACCAAAAACGCCAAAAATAAAAACGTACTTCGGACGACGATTCTTTCCATAGCTCTTTCCTCCTTGAATGAACTCTGTTTTGTTTTTGATACTTGGTTTTACGGTGGCGAAGATTAAGTTGGAAGGATCATCATGTCAAGTTTTTTGTGCACCGGTTAGAAACAAGTTTAAGGCCACCGGTAAAATGATAAAATTCTCGATTGAGAAGAGGAAGGGCGCCGGATGCCCTATTCTGCAATTGACAGTTTCCCCGTAAATCTGCTATCGATTCCCATCTATCGCATCACAGCGTCGCGTCTGTTTAAAAACGAGGAAGGATTTTGGGAATTTTATGCAGGGCGTCCGGCATCCTTCTGCGCCACCGGCCTGAAGGACGTTCTTTGATGCTTTTTCGGCAATTCATGCAACCAAAGGTAGGACCGAATGAAAAAAATTTTTTCCTGGAAACCGGCGATTGTTTTGTTGGGAATCATAGTCCTGTCAGGCCTATCGGCTGCCCGGGCAGAAGCCGCGTGGCCGGAACGGCCGATCACGATTCTGGTCGGTTTTGCGCCGGGCGGCCATATGAGCATCAGCGCCCGTGCGCTGGCGCAGCCGCTCGGCGCCCTTCTGGGGCAGCCGGTGGTCATTGAGAACAAGGCGGGCGGGACGGGAACGGTGGCCATCGCCTCCATGCTGGCGGCCAAACCGGACGGTTATACGCTTTGCGCCACGCCTACGTCGGTTCTCATCCGCGTCTCCCAGATGCAGAAAGTTCCCTTCAAACCTTTTTCCAGCTGCCGCCTGGTTCTGGGCTATGCCGCGCCGCAGCTGGGCGTCATCGTGAAAAGCACCGCCCCCTGGAAGACGCTTGCCGACCTCGTCAAAGACGCCAAAGCCCGCCCCGGCGGTCTGAAATTCGCCACGATCGGCGTCGGCAGCACGCCACAGGCCGCGGTCGACGAAATCGCCTCCGCGGAAAATCTGAAACTCATTCATGTGCCGTTCAAGGGCAGCGCCGAAGTCATTGCGGCCGTTCTGGGCGGTCATGTCGATTTTGCCTCCATGACGTCGGAATTTGTGCCCGCCGTCCGGTCGGGGCAAATCCGGCTTCTGGCGACCATGACAGAAAAAAGAGTGGCCGCGTTTCCCGATGTGCCGACATTGCGCGAGCAGGGCTACGATTTTGTCAACGATACGGTTTTTGCGATTGCAGCGCCGGCCGGCACGCCGCCCGAGGTCTTATCCCGGCTGGAAGGCGCGCTGGCCCGGGCGGTGAAGAGCAGGGAATATCTGGAAGCGATCGACAAGCTGGATATGATTCCCATACAATACGGCTCCGGAGAAATGGACGCTTTTCAAAAAAAGCAGTGGAAAATCATCAACAGGCATCTGGTCGGCTCCGGCGTGATCAAAGAAGCGGCCACGCCGCCGGAATAACGATTCCGGAAAAGGAACGAATGCAGGCCGCCGTCCGGCGTTCGGGACAGGGCGGCCGATAGACTAAAAAAAGCATCCGGAGAGGAATCCTTATGAATCTTGTCAGACTGGCGGACGAAACCATCACGACATTCGGCGAATATCCTTTTCTGGTCTTCGATGACCGCGTTTACACCAACCGGGAAATTCTCCGGAAAGCCAACGGCCTGGCCGCTTCCCTGCAGGGCCTCGGTTTGCAAAAAGAAGAGAAAGTCGTGGTGATGCTGCCCAATTGCCCGGAGGTCATCATCAGCTATCAGGGCATTCTGCGCGCGGGAGGCGTCATTGTGCCGCTCATTCCCCTTCTGAACGGAAAAGAGCTCGCGCACATTCTGGCCAACTGTGAAGCCGCCGCCATGATCACCAACGGCGATATTTTTCTGAAAAACGAAGCGCTCCTCCGGGGGCATGCCACCGTAAAAAATGTCATTGTCACCGACGAGAAAACTCTCCCCGGAACGCACTCCCTGCCGGCCATGATTGAAAAGCCGCCGGGCGCCTTTTCGCCTCCGGCCATCGATGAGTTCGATTTGGCGGTCATCCTCTACACGGCGGGAACCACGTCATCCCCCAAAGGCGTGATGCTGACGCACAGGAACCTGTATTCCAACGCCGTCAACGCCGCGCGCGCCCACGATACCCGGCCCTCGGACATCACACTTGTCGCGCTGCCGCTTTCGCACTCTTTCGGGCTCACGTCCATGAACAAGGCCTACCAGTACGGCAATCTGCACGTCCTGATGCGCAAGTTCCAGCCGGACGAGGCTTTCCGGCTGATTGAAAAATACCGGGTCACCGATTTCCCCGGCGCGCCGGCCATGTTTATCGCGCTGCTCGCCAGCCCCCTGGCCAACCGGTACGACCTTTCCTCCCTGAAAAGCTGCCTGTCCGGGGCGGCGCCTTTTCCGGTGGCAAGCCTGCTTGCGTTTCAAAAGAAATTCAACTGCACGGTTTACGAGGCCTACGGCCTGTCGGAGGCCTCTCCGGCCGTGAGCACCAATTACCATCACCGGCCGACCAAGCCCGGCTCCATCGGCCAGCCCCTTCCCGAAGTGGAGGTGCGGATTGTCGATGATGACGAAAGAGACGTCCCCCGCGGAAACGTGGGCGAGTTGCTCGTCAGAGGGCCGAATGTTTCCTCCGGATATTACCGGCAGCCCGAAGAAACGGCGCGCACGTTTCGAAACGGATGGCTGCACACCGGCGACATGGCAAGGATGGACGAAGACGGATATCTGTATATCGTGGAGAGAAAAAAGGATCTGATCATCCGCGGCGGATTCAACATTTACCCGCGCGACCTCGAAGAGATCCTCTACACGCACCCGGCCGTTGGGGACGCCGTCGCCATCGGCATTCCCGATCCGGTCATGGGAGAAGAAATCAAAGTCTACGTTGTCTTAAAGGAAGGCGCAACGGCTTCGGCGGAAGACCTGCATCAATACTGCCGCGAACATCTTGCAAAAAACAAGTGGCCCAGGCAGATTGAACTCGCAACGTCCCTGCCCCGCAATCCCATGGGCAAGATTCTGCGCCGGGAACTGCGCCGGTTAAACGCGGGGGCCTGAACGGTCCTGCGGCCGCTCATGACCGCATTCGGGAAGGAGACGATTTACCCCGGCGCGGGAATTTGTCTTGCTGCTTCTTTTCGCGGCTGCGCTCCATGCCGCCTGGAATGTTCTGATAAAATCAGAGATTCCTGATCGCGTCCGGAATGAATCGCGTACAATAAAATACAGCGCTTAATTTTTTTCGGACTTTTCACCGATCATCAAAAAGATGCTGAATTTTCTTAGCTTCCCCGTGCGGTCCGGTTTATCGACTTTTGCCGCGGGAACTTTGCGGACTTTAGCAAAGCCGGCCTGCCGGAACATTTCGCCTAAAGCGCTTTTTCCGAATCCAAAATGAAACACACCGCCGTTGTCTTCGTGGAATCGTCCCCCATCCGAGTCCAGATCGGCGACGCAAAGACACCCCGGGACTTTCAGCGCCTGAAACAATTCCCCAAGCAGAACCCCGACATGCTCGACATGATGAAAGGTCATGCTGCTGACGATCAGATCGTAGGCGCCGGAGATGCGGCTGCCGGCATCCAGATGTCTTGTGGAAATATTTGAAAGGCCTTGTTTTGCCGCCTTGGCTTCCAGCACTTTGAGCATGCCGCGCGAGCTGTCCGCCCCCGTGACGGACTTGACCAGAGGAGCGATTCTCAAAGCCAGAAGGCCCGTGCCGCATCCGAAGTCAAGAACTTCCATGTCGGGCGTGAGCGCGACCTGCCGGATGATTGCGCCTGCCACGTCCTCCGCCAGTTTCACGCGCGCCGGATGATCGTCCCAGGTTGCCGCTTCCTTGTCGAAATCTCTCTCCTGCTTTTTCATTTATGGATGTCCTTTTTGAAAACGACGGTTAATGTTCAAAATGCAGGATGATCCGGGAGCGGCCGTCTTTTTCCGCAACGGAAAGCACGTCGGCGTCCTTCCGGATCAGGCGCAGCGCCAGCTGCTCCATCGAAACGTCCGCGTCCACCGAGAGGGGGGCCGCGTAATCCCCGGCAAGCGCAAGCGGCTTTCCGTCGTACTCCAGCGTCAGGTCCAGGTTGAATTCATCAAACATCAATTCCAAGCGGACGGTTTTTTCCGTAAGGTTGAGGGCGGCCAAAAGCTCCAGAAGTTCGTTTAGCGCGCGCGTGGCCTGGGCAATGACGGCGGGCCTGGCTCCCCAGAGGGCGCCCTGCTTCTCCAGCAGATCCGCGATATCGTCGTAGGTGGTTTTTCCCGGCTCCACATCGCGGCTGGTCTTTCGCTTCAGTCCGATTTGAAAAAGGATCGTAAGCCCGACGGCCAGCAGCGTGGAAAGGTAAAGCGACGAGCCGAAGATCGGCCGCAGCCAGACAATGCCGATCTGACTGTAGGCGTCCAGCAGCGCCGTGACGCTCAGGCCGAAGATCATCGCAATGCCCAAAATAAAGATCTTCCGGGGGTCCATCATCCGCGACATCATGATCTGGAGACCGGTGAAAATAATAAAGCAGACGGCGAAAAGCGGCGTCGCTCCCATGACGGGCTGCGGCATCACGACAAAGATTTCGGCGAAGCGCGGCAGAAAGGCCAGAAGAATGAGGATGCCGCCCGTCGTGAAAGCAATCGACCGGCTGGTGGCGCCCGTTCCCAGCGACAAGCCGATGTTGCTGGAGGCCGTGGACTGTCCCATGCCCCCCAGAAGGCCGCTGAGGCTGACGCTGAGGCCGTCCGCCAGGAGGCCTTTTTTGATGTTGGACATGTCGGGCCGCTTCCATTCCGCGTCGTTGATTTTCTGGCAGGTCGTCAGGTTCCCGATCGTCTTCACCGACGTGCAGAGGCTCGCGATCAGAAAGGGCAGGATCAGCGAAGCGTCGAAAGACCAGCTGAGCTGCGAAAAATCGGGCGCGGCCAGGAGAGGCTTGTCCAGAATCTGCCCCAGGTGCGCGGCGGGCAAGAGGCCCGTCGCGAAGGAGACGATATACCCCGTCGCCATGCCGATGATGACGGAAAACAGGCGGAGCTTGCCCCGGCTCCACACCGTGATCGCCACCATGGTTCCCAGGGTGACGAGGGAAACGGCCAGGACCTCCGGATTGATCCGGCCGCCTTCACCGGCAATGCCCAGAAAATTCCGCGTCGCCACCGGGATCACCGATATTCCGACCATCGTCACCACCAGCCCCATGACTTCAGGCGTAAAGATCCGGCGCAGACGGTGGACGACGCGCGACAGGAGCATTTCGAAGACGCCGCCAAGCGCGGTCATGCCCAGCACCAGCGGCAGACCGCCGATTTTCGCCGCCATCACGGACGCGGAGATATACGCGGGTTCGCAGACGGAAGGCGCGAAATATCCCGACCCCACGCCTTTTCGATTGAGGGCCTGAAGGATGACGGCAATGCCGCCGGCCAGAAGCGACATGCTGATAAAGAAGCCCGCCTGGGCGGCCGACGCGCCCATGCCCTGGAGGACGATGATGGCGAAGATCAGGGCCGTCGTGACATGAAAACTGTGCTGCAGACCGAGGAGCAGACGAATGGGGAGCGGCACGGCATCGTCCAGGCCATAAATCAGGTCGGCAGGTTTGCGTTTCTCGGCCATCGGTTCTCCGGGTCAGGCGTTTCTTTCTCCAGAATGTTTATCCCTCTTAACAGGTTGAGTAGGCGCTGTAAAACGTTTTCGCGGCGCGGCGGCGATGCGGCTCTGCTCCCGGCCAATGCGGTCTTGCTCTCCCGGCGGCGATTATTTTCACGATTCTTCTTTGCCGTGGCGCCGGATCGCATCCAGGAAGGCTTTGCCGTAGCGCGCAAGCTTGTGTTCGCCGACGCCGCTGACGCCAAGCAAATCGGCTTCGTCCCGCGGGCGGGCTTCGGCCATTTCCAGGAGCGTCCGGTCGGAAAAGACCACATACGCCGGAACATTGAGCTTGTCGGCCAGTTCCCGGCGCAAAGCGCGCAGGCGCTCGAACAGGCCGTCGGCGCCGGGCGTCTTTGCCCTGGCGGGCGCAGCAATCGTGTCCAGCTTCTTTTCCATTTCGGCGGGCCGGGTCAGCATGACGGTCGTTTCCGCCTTCAGGATCTTCCGGCTGAGGTCGTTGAGTTTCAGGGCCGAACCCTCGTCGTAGGCGATATCCACGCATCCCATGTTCAGGAGCTGAAAAATGTACTCCGCCCATTCGCCGTAGGGAATATCGCGCCCCGCGCCGAAGGTCCTGATCCGGTCGTATCCGCTTTCCCGCAGCGAGGCGCTGTGCGAACCGCGCAATATTTGAATCAGCGTGCTCATGGTGATGTTTTCTCCGGTGCGGTACACGGCCGAGAGCGCCTTCTGGGCGATGACCGTTCCGTCGAATTTCTGCGGCGGATTTTTGCAGACGTCGCAGTTGCCGCAATCGCCCCGCGGCTCTTCGTTGAAGTAGCTGAGCAGCATGCGGCGCCGGCAGATGTCCGCTTCGGCGTAGCGCTTCATGCGGTCGAGCTTCGCCAAAAGCAGATCCTGTCTTTCGGGCGCCGCGTCCCGGATCATGTCGTGGTGGGTCTTCACGTCGGCATAACTGTAAAAAAGCACCGTATCGGCGGGGGCGCCGTCGCGGCCGGCCCGGCCGATTTCCTGGTAGTAGCTTTCGATGTTCTTGGGCAGGCTGTAATGAACGATCCAGCGGATGTTGGATTTGTCGATGCCCAGCCCGAACGCGATAGTGGCGCAGATGATCTGAAGCTTGTCGCGGATGAACGCTTCCTGAACCTTGCTGCGCTCGTCATTTTCCATGCCGGCGTGATAATGCGCCGCGCGGAAACCGCGGGCCGTAAGCCGCGACGCGACGTTTTCCGTGGTCTTGCGGCTCAGGCAGTAGATGATGCCCGGCTGCTGCTTTCTTTTGGCCAGGAAGCGCAGAATCTGCTCCAGGCGTTTTTGTCCCGAATAGACCGCAAGGCTTAAGTTCGGCCGGTCGAACGACGCGATGAACGCGTGCGGCTCGGGAATCGCCAGCTGCCGCAGGATATCCCGGCGGATCACGCGGTCGGCCGTGGCGGTCAGCGCCAGCAGGGGCACGGAGGGAAACTGTTCCCGCAGAAGACTGAGCTTGAGGTAATCCGGGCGGAAATCATGCCCCCAGGATGAAATGCAGTGCGCCTCGTCCACGGCAAAAAGCGTAAGGTCAAGCTTGCGCAGAAAACCGGCTGTGCCGGGAGCGGAGAGGCGTTCCGGCGAAAGATACAGCAATTTTACGTCGCCCGCGAGGCACCGGCGATAGACGTCCCTGCTTTCCTCTTCCGTCTGCGTGCTGTTGAGAAACGCCGCGGAAATGCCGTTGGCCTGCAGGCCGTCCACCTGGTCTTTCATGAGCGCGATGAGCGGCGATATCACCACCGTGACGCCGCGGGCCATCACGGCGGGAATCTGAAAGCAGACGGATTTTCCCCCGCCGGTGGGCATCAGCACCAGCGCCGACTTTCCCGCCCGCACGTGATCGATGATTTCGGCCTGCAGCGGATAAAAACGGTCGTAGCCGAAATATTTTTTCAACGCTTCTTCTTTGGTCATCGCCTTTTTCCGTTCAAGGACGCGCTTCTTAAAACCGCTGGCCCAGGTAGAGATAGATGGAAGAATGGCCGCGCTGGGCCTGGCCGTAAGCCAGATAGATCGGTCCCAGGTAGGATTTGGTGCCGATGAAGACGCTGCCGGCCAGAATGAGCGATTCCATGTTGATGTCCGCCCGCTTGTTCCAGACATTTCCCGTTTCCGCGGACAGGCCGATGTACAGCGGCATCGTGAGCGCGCCCATGCCGGCCGAACCGATCTCCCGGTAGACGAGCAGGCGTGCGAGCCCCGTGTGGCGGCCGTAGATTTCGTCCACCGAGTATCCCGACAGGTTCAGGAATCCGCCCAGCGGAAACGTGTCCTGCACCGCCATGTCGTCGTTGTCGAGCGTGGTGTGGATGTCGATGGACGGCATGAAGGTGAATTTGTGCCAGGTAAACGCCTTCATCCATTTGAGGCCCAGGGCCTGCACCTCGATGTCCGATCCCAGCGCCTTGAGGTTGTAATTCCAGGTGATGTACGCATCGGTCCCGGAGAGGGGAAAAACGTAGTTGTCCAGCGTGCTGTAAGCCGCGGAAAGAAAAACGCTTCCCCGGTTGTAGGGATCGTCGTCGCCGGTGTGGTTGCCGACCAGCACCTTGACGACGCCGTACTCGCGGCGCAGCCCAGCGCGGATCTCGCCCCAGTTGCCGAACTGCTTGCCGATCTCGAGTCCGATGAAACCGGACTGGGCGCGGTACTGGGTGGTGATGTCGCCGTCTTCGTTAAACGCGTTGATGTTCCTGAGCCGGTAGCCCGCGTTGGCTGAAACAAAATAACTGAGCGCGTAATCGATGGGCTGGTAGAATTCCGTATAGATGTGCGGGTTTTCGCCGATCCGCACTTCCGTGCGCCATTCGCCCGCCCGGCTGTTGATGGCCGTTTTGGTGAACTGCGCGGTGAGCGCGTAGCTGCTCGTCCCCTTGAAGTTGTCTTCGAGCCCCAGGCCGAAGCGGAAATAATTCGGCCCCCACGATTTTTCCAGCGGCTCGATGACGATGGCCGATCCCTTGTCTTTTCTCTTGAGGTAGAAGTCCACGCTTTCAAACGTGTCGATGCCGTAAATCCGGTCGATGTTTTTTTTGAGTTCGGCAAGATTGAGCTTTCCGCCCGGCTTTATGTCCAGTTGCGCCTCAATCAGGCCGGTGGGCAGGGACGTTTTGTTGGCGACTTCCACGGCTTCGATGATCGGCGGCTCCTGCTCCTTACGCCTCTGTTTCTTCAAATACGCCAGAAATACGTTTTGGTCAGCGGACAGCCGGACAAGGTCCGGTTTCATCGCCTCCGCTTTTTTCCGTCCGGCGGCAACCGCTTCCGCGGCCTTGAAAAAATCGCCGCTGGCGATGCCGTCCAGATTCGGACGAAGCAGAATATCCCGGGCGTGCATCGAGCGAATCTGCTCGGCGGTGTTGCGCTGAACCATGATGGTGGTCAACTGGGCGGTGATTTCCACCGAGGTGGTCAGTTGAGCGCGATTGCTCAGCCCCGTGCTGATATCGACAACGATGACGACATCCGCGCCCATCTGCCGCGCGATATCAATGGGCAGGTTGTTGGCGACGCCGCCGTCTACGAGCAGGCGGCCGTCGATTTCGACCGGGGCGAAAAGGGCGGGAATCGACATGCTGGCGCGGAGCGCCCGGACCAGCTCTCCTTTTTCCAGAATGACGGCCTCGCCGGTTTCAATGTCCGTGGCGACGGCCCGGAAGGGAATGTTGAGCTTGTCGAAATCGGTGGTGTCTTCCGTGTGCAGCAAAAGCGATTTCAGGATCAGATTCAGATTCTGCCCCTGCAGCAGGCCTTTGGGAATGGTGAATCCGCCGTCCTTGTAACCCAGGTCGAAGTTGATCAGATAGTCGGCTGCGTCCCGCTTGCGTCGGAAGGCCAGCTCGCTGGGCGGCGGCCGGTCGCGGAACGCCTGGTTCCATTCCATGCTGGTGACGAGCTTTTCCATTTCCGCAGGCGACATTCCCGCCGCGTAAAGTCCGCCCACGATCGCGCCCATGCTGGTGCCGGCAATGCAGTCAATCGGGATTTTCAGCTCTTCGAGAATCTGGAGGACGCCCACGTGCGCCATGCCCCGCGCGCCGCCGCCGCTCAGCACGAGACCGATGCGCGGGCGGGCCAGAGGAGCGGAAACGTCGGCCCACGCGACGGACGGAACCGTCCCGGCCAGTAAAATGAAGGCCAGGAGCAGCAGGAATCCTTTTGTTTTCACTTCAGCAGCAGTCAGGCAATTTCCCGAAGTCATCGAAGCGCAGCATCCTTGCAGTTATTTTTTTTTCAGGGCCTCCGGCCTTCGCCGGGACCGGAGCCAGGGCCGGGGCCGCGGCCGGGCGCGGCGCCCCGATCCATCATGCGCGGCGGAGCGCCATTTCCTGCTTCCCTCGGCATCACCCGCGGAGGCGCCTGCACATCACGGCTGCGGATCGTTCCGGGAGTCTGCTGCGGAATGACGGGTCCGCGATATTGCGGATTGCCGCCCTCGATCCGGCCGCGGTCGCGGATTCCCGGCTGGCTGCGCGGACCGATTCCCGGCTGCGGCGGCCGTTCAATATCCCGATTGTAACCCGGGGGCGTTTTCGCCTCGGGCTTGCGGCCGATATCGCGGGGCCGCGGCCCGATGGGCGTCTGATCCTGACCGGGAACGGGCGGCGTCTTCACGACCGGCTTGCGGCCAATGTCGCCCGGACGCGGGCCCGGATCGCGTTTATCCCGGTCGATGACGCCGGGTTTGCGCGGATCGGGCTTTCTGTCCCGGTCGCCGGGACGGGGTTGTCTGTCCCCGGGATCGTAAGGACGCCGATCGCCGGGCGGGCGGCCCCAACGCTGGCCGGGCGCCACGGGTTTGGCCGGCGGCCGGAAACGGGGAATCTCATCGCCGCGTTTCTTGCGGATATCCCGCCGGTCGCGGTCCGGCCGCCAGGGGCGGCGGTCCCAGTCGCGGTGGCGGTGATGCCAGCGGTAATAGCGCCGAGTCCTGTCAATATCCACGATGATCACCTGGCGGTCGATCCAGTTGAAACTCGACCAGCCGAAAACGCCGAATCCCACGTAAAATCGGGGCGAGAAAAAGAGGCCCGGTCCCGACACCACCAGACCCGGCAGAATGATCGACACGGGCGGAAACAGGGGGAGCCACCAGGTTCCGTAAACGTAATAGGGATCATACGCCGGAATGTAGATATACTCGGGCGCCGCCGGCTCGATCCGGATGTACCGGTCCTCGACAATCACTTGCTGTTCGGGAGATGACGCCAGATTGCCGGCGGCGCGCGCCCGGGCGCGCAGCTCCTGAATCGTGTCCATGACGTCCTCTTCCTGGTTGGCAAACGCATCGCCCACGCTTGCCGTCCAGCTCAGGTTTTCGCTCAGCATGGTCAGCACTTTCGGATAGTGGCACAACGCCAGCACGCTCACGTCCCAGTCCTTCGCCGAAAGCGCCTCGTCGAGGGCATCGCCTTTCAGATAGGGATTGCGCGTTATCCACCGTTCGGCTTCGGCAATCTCAAACGGATAGGTGGCGGCCATCAGAATCTGGGTAAGCAGCGCGTCGGGATAAAGCGCGATCGGCGCAAGCATCTGCGCCAGCTCTTCCTGGCTGAAGGTTTGTTGAGAATAGGAGTCCTTGTAATCCTGGGCCCGGACGCCCACGGGAAACAGCGCGGCTATCAGCATGATCATAACGATCATCTTTTTGATGGTTTTCATCGGCACGGTTAAACCTCCTTACAGGTTGGCGGGGAAAGACATTTTCTCCCGCTCAGTCGGTTCACGCTTTTTCTTGGCAATCAGTATAGTGATTGAAAACCATAAAATCAATGGCTATGATGCACACCAAAAACGCGTCCGGCGCTCGTTTCGCTTTGAAAAATACGCTGCCGGTCAACAAATGATGCAGTCGCGCCGCACGCGGCCGCGGGCGTCGAATAAGACCCCCTCTTTTTCGAGGAGTTCTTTTTTCATGGCGCTGCCGCCGCCGAACCGGCCGATGGATCCGTCGGCGCGGACGACGCGGTGGCAGGGAACGATAATCGGAAACGGGTTGTTCGCCATCACCGTTCCCACCGCCCGGGCCGCCCCCGGATGGCCGGCACGTTTCGCCAAGCCCGAATACGTGGCGGCCTTCCCCCGCGGAATCCGGCAGGTCTGCCACAGCACTTCGGCCGAAAATCCCGCAAGCCTTGCGCGATTGAGCGCAGAAAACGCGGTGGGCGCTTTCTTGCCCTCATACAGATCGGCGATCAGACGGTCCAAACCGGCAGCGCGGCGCGGCGTTTTCCCGACGAACGGAAAGTCCCGGACAATCCGGTCGATCATTTTCTCCCGGCCGGGCAGGTAGATGAATTCCACCTGCGGCTTGCCGCTTTGATCGCTCCAGACCAGACCGATTTCCTCTTTTCCGACTTTAATGATTTGGTAAAACATAAAACCTCGCTTTCCGTTTGTCCCCCGCAGCAGGCGAACCTGAAGGTCCGCCCTACACAACCAGCACTTTTGTTTTATCGCCCCGCTTCTCGTAGGGCGGGTCTTTAGACCCGCCAATGGCGAACCTGAAGGTTCGCCCTACACAACCAACACTTTTGTTTTATCGCCCCGTTTCTCGTACGGCGGGTCTTTAGACCCGCCAATGGCGGACCTCACGGTCCGCCCTACATTTGGGGGTACACAACCGGGGGTGGTCCTCTTTTACAGATGCTCGACGAGGATCCTCACGCCGATGGCAATCAGCACCAGGCCGCCCAGAATCTCCACCTTTCTGCCGAAGATCCGCGCCAGCGCCTTGCCGAATATCATGCCGACCGCCGTCATTACAAAACAGACCAATCCGATGATGAGCGCCGGAAAAAGAATCGGCTCTTTCAGCAGCGAAAAGCTGAAGCCCACGGCCAGCGCGTCGATGCTCGTGGCAATGGACAGCAAGAGCAGCGGCCAGCCCCGGGTTTTATCCGTCTTTTCTCCATCGCTTTCTTTTTCAAAACCCTCCCGGATCATTTTCAGGCCGATAATCACAAGCAGGCCGAAAGCGATCCAGTGGTCGAACCGCTCGATCAAATCCACGACGGTCGAACCGGCCAGCCAGCCTGCGAGCGGCATGAAAAACTGAAAGAGACCGAAAGCCAGAGACAGACGCAAAACCGGCGCCCAGGATTTTTTGCTGTTGGCCGCGCCGATCCCGATCGCCACGGAAAACGCGTCGATGCCCAGGCCGACCGCCAGAAGAATAACGGTAATCAAGTCCATCTGCAATACACCCGTCGTTGCAGGGCATGGTCGCGCCACTTCGCGGTCGTACCGACGCTTTACTGCTTCACTCGCAACGCCTGATAAATTTTTTCGGCCAGTTCCTTACCAATTCCCGGCGCCTTTTGCAAATCGTCCGCGGACGCTTCCTGCACCCGGCGCAGAGAACCGAAATGACGAAGCAGCGCCTTTCTGCGCGCGGGGCCGATATCGGAAATGTCGTCGAGCCGCGATGTGAAATCCGCCTTCTGCCGCAGCTTGCGATGGTACGTCACGGCAAAGCGATGCGCCTCGTCGCGCACCCGCTGCAGAATCGACAGAGCGGCCGGCGCCGACGAAAGATACACGGCGTCCTTGCGCTGCGGCAGATAGACGCGGTCCTCGCTGCGGTCCGGTTTCCCCTGCAACTTTCTTTTCAGCGCCATAAATGACCTCTCTTCCTTGGCCAGTCCGACGACATCCAGCTTTATTCCCAGTTCCTTCAAAACGGAAAGCGCCACGCTGAGCTGCCCTTTGCCGCCGTCCACTACGATCAGATCGGGAGGCGGATCGGAACCGGTCAGGCGGCGGGTCAACACTTCGCGCATCATGCCGTAGTCGTCCGGCTCGTCGGCCGTACGGATCCGGTAGCGGCGGTAACGCGACTTGTCCGGTTCGCCGTCCTGCGCGGCCGCGAGCGACCCGACGGCGTTCTTGCCTCCCAGATTGGAAATATCGAAGCATTCGATCCGCCGCGGCAGGCGCGAAAGCGCCAGCTTCTCCTGGAGGACCGCAAGCGCCGCTTCTTTTTCATCCTCCTTTTTCCGGGACGCGGCCAAGAGCTCGCGGGCATTGGCGGCGGCCATGTCCAGCAGGGCTTTTTTCGGTCCGCGCTGCGGAACCGTGAGCTGCGTCTTCCTGCCGCACAGATCGGCCAGCCATTCGGCGATCACCGCTTCATCCGGCAGACGGCAGGGCAGAAGAATCTCGCCTATCGCGTTGGAAGCGTCGTAATACTGCCGGATCGCGGAGGAAACCGTTTCGCCCTCGTCCTCTCTGGTTTTGAGCGGCGTGAAAGACTTGCTGCCGATGAGCTTTCCGCCGCGCACGAACAGCAGGCAGAGCTGATAGACGTCATGCTCCCGGTAAACGCCCAGAACATCGATATCCTCCGTGCCGCCCCAGTCCACGTTTTGCTTTTCCAGCGCGTGCGTCAGCGCCCCGATGCGGTCGCGCAGGCGCGCCGCTTCTTCGAAATTCAAATTCTCGGCCGCCTGCTCCATCTGTTTTTTCAGATCGGCGACCAATTCGCGGCGGCGGCCCTGCAGAAAGGAGACGACGTTTTCCACCAGCTTGCGGTAGGCGGCCTCGTCGATCAGTCCCGTGCAGGGCGCAAAACACCGTCCGATCTGATATTCCAGACAGGGCCGCGCGCGCAGGCGGAAATCCCGGTCGCGGCACGTGCGCAGCGGAAAGATCTGCTGCGCGAACCGCAGCGTCTCCCTGGCCGCGAGCCCCGACGGATAAGGCCCGAAATACAAAGCGGCGTTGTTCGTTCTGCGGCGCACAAGCTGGAGGCGCGGATAAGGATCCGCCGGATTGAGCGACAGATGGTAATAGGTCTTGTCGTCGCGCAGGATGACGTTGTAGCGCGGCCGGTGCTGCTTGATGAGATTGTTTTCCAGAATCAGCGCTTCTTTTTCCGTGGCGGTGGTGATGAACGCAATATCGTTCACCCGCGCCATCAGAAACGGCGCCATCGGCCGCGTGTCGCGGCCGGTAAAGTAGGAGGCGATCCGGCTTTTGAGGTCGTTGGCCTTGCCGACGTAAATGACCTTGCCCTGCGCGTCGGACATCAGGTAAACGCCGGGGCTCCGGGGGGCGCCCGCCATCTTTTCCTTTAAGGCTTCATTTTGCTCCATGAATCTTCCAGCACTTTCTTCAGCACGGCGGGGCGATTGGTGAATATCCCGTCAACGCCCATCCCGACGAGACGCTTCATCCGGCCGGGAGTGTTGACCGTATAAACGTGGACCGGAATGCCGCCCTGCTTCAAATCGAGAAGCCATCCGGCGTCAAGCTCCCGCCAGGAGCAGTTGAAGGCGTCCGCGCCGAGCTGTTCCACCACCCGCGAGGGCGCAGCGTTTCCGTAATATTTCTTCTCGAACAGCACCGCGACGGACCGTGCGGCGTCGATTTTCTTGACGTGCAAAACGGCGCGCGGGTCGAAGCTGGAAAAAACGACATGCTCCCGCATGCCGGCCCGATCGACGATCGTAAGCGTCTTTTCCTCGATCCCGCCGCTTGCGGCATCCGTCACCGCCTCCGTTTTGATTTCGACATTGACGGCAATCCGGTTTTTGCACAAGTCGAGCACCTCCGCCAGCAGGGGAATCTTTTCGCCCCGGAATTTCTTATTGAACCAGCTCCCCGCGTCAAGCTTCCTGAGCTGTAAAAACGCGTAGTCGCCGATGCGCCCCCGGCCGTTGGTGGTGCGGGAAATTTTTTCGTCGTGAAAAACAACCACCTCGCCGTCCGATGTGAGCTGCACGTCGAGCTCCACCATGTCCGCGCCCTCGGCAATTGCCGCTTCGAAAGAGATGAGCGTGTTTTCGGGACAGTCCGCCGACGCGCCGCGGTGCGCAATGACGGCAAAGGGCGCTCCGTCCGGCTTTTTGGCAAGCGCGCCTGAGGCGGCTCTGTACGTATAGAGAAAATAAGGTTTCGGCATTTTGCACAGTCCTTGTTGTCGTGGGTCGCACGCGGTTCGCGCCTTTCCGGCGCTTCTATACGAAATTCTTTTTGCCGTTTATTTTTAACACATTTGTCCGTTTCCTTCTTTATTTTTTTATCCGGGCCGACGGCGCTTTGTCTGCCATTTACAAAAAGGCGCAAAAGAGATATTCTCGAGCGCGGATCAACTGAAAAAAAAGAAAATATCAAGGAGGCTTTTATGAAGGTGCTGGGCATACTGGGAAGTCCGCGAATCGGCGGCAACAGCGATCTCCTGCTCGATCGGGCGCTGGCGGGCGCGAAGGAAGCGGGAGCGAACGTCGAAAAATTCGTCCTTGACCGCATGCGCATCGCCGGCTGCAAGGACTGTCAGAAATGCAACGAGACGGGTGTTTGCGCCATCAAGGACGACATGGCGGACATCGCCGGCCGGATTCTGGAGGCGCAGGCCGTGATCCACGCCTGCCCCGTTTACTTCTGGACGATGACGGCGCAGATGAAGGCGTACCTGGACCGCTGGTGCGTATTCTTTGACGCGGACTGGCGCTGGCACAAAAGCGTGTATCCCAAAATGCGCGGCAAGCGCATCGGCCTTCTGACCGTCTGCGGCGATCCGAATCCGCATACCGGCGATCCCATCGTTTCCGTCTTCAAAAATACCGCGGAAATGACGAAACTGACCTGGCTGGGAGCGGTGCAGGCGGCGGCCGCCGCCAAAGGCGACATCGCCGGCAACAAAAAAGCCCTGCAAGAAGCGTTTGACCTGGGAAAGAAAGCGGCCACCCCGTAATGGCGGCCGGCACGCCGCATCGCGATTACTTTCCGACCAGCGCGATAAAATCCGGACGATGCCGCAGAGAGGCGAAGGCCGCGTCTTTGCGGGCATCGTTCCGATAACCGGCATCCAATTGAATGGCCTTCTTTAAATCCTGCATGGCGTTTTCGGCTTCTCCCCGAAGCGCATAGGCCCGGGCGCGGTTGTAATGCGCTCCGCGAACCAGGTACGACTCGGGCTTGAGCGCGAGAACCCTGCTGTAACTTTGAATCGCCTTGTCGTACTTCCCGGTCTGAACGTAAAGACGGGACATTTCTCCCAGGTAATAAGGGTTGTCCGGATTTTTCTCCGCCATGATGCCCCAGTCGGCCAGCGCCAGGTCGTATTTCCCCATTCTTTCGTAGCTCGAGGCCCGCAGCATGAAATCGTGGGCGGCGAAGAGGTGGTCCGGCCCTTCCAGTTCAATGGCGCGGCTCAGATCGGCGACGGCAAGCTCGTCCTTCTTCATGAACTGGTAAGCCTGTCCCCGGGCGGAATAGAGGCCCGCACTTTGGGGATCGATCTTCAGCCCTGCGCTTAAATCGCTGATCGCCGCGTCGTACCGGCCGAGAGCCAGAAGGATGTTGGCGCGGTTGTGGAAATAGGAGGGATCGGTCGGATCGAGCGCAATGGCCTGATTAAAGTCGCCCAGAGAAAGTTCCGGCGCGTTGGGAATATCTTCTCCGGAGCCAGTCACATAAGGCCGGGGGCGAAACAGAAAATAATATCTTCCCCGATCAAAATAAGCGGCCGCCTTTTCCCTGTTACCGGCGGCCTTCTCAATCGCCTGCCCGAATTCCGACAGGGCGGCATCGCGCTTTTCCAGTTCCTTATAGGTCCAGGCCCGGATCAGATGCTCCTCCGACGTCTTCGCCGCGAGGCTCAGTATTTTGTAGTAGTCCGACAAGGCCCGGTTTTTTTCGCTGATCCGCGCCCGGAAATAATAGGCCTGCATATTGGCGGGGTCCAGTTCAATGGCGCGGCTGTACGCCTCGACGGCCGCCTGAAATTTGTCGCGCGGCCCCGAAACGGCATGACCTTTTTCAATCCATTCCGCCGCGGAAAGTTGCCTGATCGACGCATCGTAAGCCGCCTTGCGGCCCTCCCGTCCGCCGTTTTGCGCCGCCATTTCCCTGCGCAGCATTTCCACTTCGCGGAGCAGTTCTTCCGACTTCCGCCGCATCGCTTCGAGTTCCTGCGTCTTTACGCGGTTCTTGCGCAGGGCATCGATCGCCCGGACGACGCCGTCGGCATCCGCGGAAATTTTTGCTTTGAGCCAGTAGGTTTTGCCGTCCCACTTCTCCTCGATGAGCTGGGTCTGCACGATGCCGGCGGAAAGCGTCACAATCTGATCTTTGGAGAGCTGGAAATTCCGGACTTCCGTGGTGCTTTCCAGATAGGTTCCCAATTCTTCCAGCAGAAGCCTTTTGACTTCCCTGAGCGCAATGACCCGGCTCGAATTCTTGCTGTCCTCATCACCGGCCTGGAAGGTGTATTCCTTGATGAAGGTCTTGGTCTCGGCAACAGCCTGATTTGTGTGAAGAGCAACGACCAAAAGCAGAAATAAAATACAAGATAAAACATGAAAACGGAAAATGTTTTGCACTTATCAGACCTCCGATTCCATTGGATGTGCCGTTATATTTCTCGGCGGATATTTATTTTCTGCTGTTCCTTACAGTCTTCAGACCGACAGCCTACAGCTTGTATTGCTCAGTGCGCTTCGTCCCAGTTGCGGCCCGCGGCAATCTCCACCTTCAAGGGCACCCTGAGTTTTACCACTTCTTCCATTTCCTGTTTGACCAGCGCCATCGCCGCTTCTTTTTCCGCCTCCGGCGCTTCGACGACCAGTTCGTCGTGCACCTGCAGGATCAGACGGGCGGCCATTTTTTTTCTCTTGAAGAGGTTGTCGATATTGACCATGGCGACCTTGATCAGATCGGCGGCGCTCCCCTGAATGGGGGCGTTGATCGCCATGCGTTCGGCAAACTGGCGCACGGAGGGAATGGAGCTTTTGAGGTCCGGCAGGTAGCGGCGGCGGTTGAGAATCGTGCAGACGTAGCCGTCGCGCCTGGCCCCCTCCAGAATGCCGTCCAGATACTCGCGCACTTTTTTGTAGCGGTCAAAATAACCGTCGATGTATGCCTGCGCCGTTTTCTGCGGCACGCCCAGCTCCTTGGCGAGGCCGAAGGCGCTCATGCCGTAAAGAATGCCGAAGTTGATGACCTTGGCCTGCCTGCGCATGTCGGGGTTCACCATTTCCGGAAAAACGCCGAAAACGTCGGACGCCGTGCGCGTGTGGATGTCTTCGTCGGAGGCAAAAGCCGTAAGCAGCGTCCTGTCTTCGGACAGGTGCGCGAGCACGCGCAGTTCGATCTGCGAATAGTCGGCGGAAATCAAAACTGAGCCCGGCCCGGCGATAAAGGCCTGGCGGATGCGCTTGCCTTCGAGCGTGCGGATGGGAATGTTCTGCAAATTGGGATTGCTGCTGGAAAGCCGGCCGGTGGCGGCGACGGTCTGGTTGTAGGACGTGTGAATCCGGCCCGTCTGCGGATGAACCAGGAGCGGGAGCGCGTCCACGTAAGTGGATTTGAGTTTGGCCAGCGACCGGTAGGCCAGGATTTCAGCCGGCAGTTCGTGGCTTTTCGCCAGCTCCGAAAGCACGTCCACGTCGGTGGAGTAGCCTTCCTTGGTTTTTTTCCCCTTGGGCAGCCTGAGCTTGTCGAACAAAATCGTCTGCAACTGCTTGGGGGAATTGATGTTGAATTTTTCTCCGGCCAGGCGGTGAATCTTTCCTTCGGAAAGCGCCAGAAGCTGCCCCAGTTCTTCGGACATCTGCCCCAAAAGCGCCGTATCCACAAGGACGCCTTTTTTCTCCATCGACGCGAGCGTAAACAAAAGCGGCGTTTCGACCTCGCGGTAAAGCGCCTCCGCATCCGCCTCCCTGAGTTTGGCGGCAAGCGCCGGCGCCAGCGCCGCCAGCGCGCGCGCCCGCTCGCCCGCCCAGGCGGCCATTTTATCTTCGGGCACGGCCGCAAGCGGATAGGTCTTGCTCTTGCCGCCCGACACGTCGGCGACCGAGGCGATCCGCTCATGCAGATATTCCCAGGCGATTTCATCGAGCGCATAGGATTGCCGCGCCGGATTGAGCAGATAGGCGGCAAGCTGCAAGTCCTCCGCCGCTTCCACTGCCAGGTTCTCCACCGCCGCCAGCGCCGTTTTGAGATCGTAAAAATATTTTTTGATCCGGGCGTCGGTGAAAACCGGCGCCAGCGCCGCGAATACTTCCCGCGCCGCAAGCTGCGCTCCGGCGCCCGGATGCCGGAGCGGCAGATAAAACGCTTCGTCTTCCACCGCCACACCGAGCCCGATAAGCTCCTCGGGATTGCCTTTTTCCCGGATCGTTTCGCAGGCCAGTTCCCGAGAGCGCGCCAACCGCCCGGCCAGACGGCTGAGCCCCTCGCGATCGGATACGCTTTCGGTATCCTGACCTGGTTTCGGCGCATCGGTCTTGATCTGCATAAGCAAAGATGAAAATTCGAACTCGCCGAAAAGCCGCGCCAGTTCGTCGTTGTCCGGCGCGCGGCGCGCCGCTTCCTGAAGATCGAAGTCCACGTCCACGTCCGTGCGGATAAGCGCCAGCTGCCGGCTCAGGCGCGCCTGATCGGCGTATTGCCGGAAACTTTCGCGGAGCTTGACGTTGCGCAGATTTTCCGCGTTGGCGATGACCGCCTCCACCGATCCGTATTCTTCAATGAGGCGCTGAGCCGTTTTCGGTCCGACGCCCGGCACGCCGGGAATATTGTCGGAGGTGTCTCCCATCAGCCCCAGGATTTCCACCACCCGATCCGGCCCCACGCCGAACTTTTCCTTCACGGCCGCCGCGTCGTAAGTCTTGTCCTTCATCGTATCGACCATCGTGACGGAATCGCCGACGAGCTGCATCAGGTCCTTGTCGCCGGAGACGATAACCGTCCGCCATCCCTTTTCTGCGGCGCGGACCGTCAGCGCGCCAATCAGATCGTCCGCCTCGATCCCCTGTTTTTCCAGGATGCTGACCGAAAAAGCCCGGATCACTTCCTTGATCCGCGGAACCTGGGGAATCAGGTCATCGGGCATGGGTTTGCGTGTGGCTTTGTAGTCCCCGAATTCCCCGTGCCGGGTCGTCGGTCCCTTGAGGTCGAACGCCACGACGAGATAATCCGGATTCGTTTCGCGCAGCAGCTTCATCAACATGGTGGTAAAGCCGTAAATGGCGTTGGTGGGAAATCCCCGCGAATTGGTCAAAAGCGGAATACCGTAGTAGGCGCGGTAGAGATAGTTGCTGCCGTCCACCACCGCGAAGAGCGGTTTCGTGTCCGTTTCCGTCATAGCGATCTCCCTTGAAAAAAAACGGGCGCGCGTGGTCATGAACACAACCGGACGGACGCGCGCCGGATAAAAAAAGCGGTTACTGGTTTTCTTCGGCTTGCTTTCTGGCTTCTTCTGCCTGTTCTTTGAACTGCTTGGCCATTTCCTCGGCCTCTTCGCTCATCTCCCGGGCGGACTTTTCCATGTCCCTGGCCGATGCGCGGTACTCTTCGCCCACCTGGCGCCAGCGGTCCATCGAGGATGACATGTCCCTTGCGCGGTATTCCGAAAAAACGCCGATGAGCGCCAGGACGACGCCGATAATGCCGAAGACGATCCAGGCTTTTTGCGCGGGAATCTGGTGAACGGCAACGCTGACCGTGACCACATAGAAGATATAGATGGCCATGGAAATGATTCCGCCCGCATAGGGAATGACGCTGATGACTGCCGTCACGGGAGACAGGGCCATCAGGTAGGCGCAGCAGCGGTAGGCGGTTTCATAATTTTCCTGCGACCCCAGAATTTTCCAGATGACGAACAGGATGGCGGCGCCGATGAAGCTTCCCACGGCCGCGGCAATCGGCATGAAGATGATCATACCGAGCCCCGCCATCATTCCGGGGCTTTGCCCGGCGGCCTGCCCTAAACCCAACAGACTCAGAACGGCGTAAATAATTCCGGCAATCACGCCCATGACCACCGCGAAGAGAAGCGGCTCCAGAAATCCTCCCGTTCTGGGCATGGACTGAAAAAAATCGCCGGGCTTGGTGATCACGGTAATCGCCGTTTGCGGCATCGCTGCAAAGTTAATGTTCCTGCTTTCCATTTTTCGTTCCTCCTTTTTTTATTTTGGAAAAACTTAAAATATTTCGTGAAGCAGCCGGAACAAGAAACCTCACGGCCGGCTCACGAGACGCCCGCTCGAGTCCCGCCCCGCCGACGCGACAAAACGACACAGACGCAGGGCTTTTTCAACGGCATCAGACTTCAAACAAGGCGTTGATCTTGAACACGCGCACCGCGCGCATGTCCAGAATATCCGTCACGCCGGTTTTTTCTCCGACGTCGGAGAGAAACGCCGCGAGGTCGTGGTCGGACGGAGCGCTCACGGCAAACCAGATGTTGTATTCATGGCCGCGCCGGTAATTGTGGGTCACGCCCTTGTAGGCGTTGACCGTCCGGACGAAGAGCTCGATTTTATCCTCCGGCACGCGCGCGGCGCAAAGCGTGCTCACCCGGCCGAGTTTGGGACCGTCGAAGACCGCGCCGATGCGGCGGATAACGCCCGAATCCTTCATCTTCTGCACGCGGGCCAGGGTTTCTTCCTCGCTGATCCCCAGGCGCTCGCCGAGAATCCGGAAAGGCTCCTCGGCGAGTGGAAATTCCTTCTGCAGGAGATTCAGCAATTTTTTATCGATTGCGTCCATCACGCTACTTACTCCGTCATTCCGGCGCAGGCCGGAATCCCGTTAAACGATGTCAAACGAATATTCTCAACGGCGCGGTTCATACAGACACAGCGGCTCTTCCGCGAGATAATCGCCGGTGGCCTCGTAGGCCCTGGCCCGGCAGCCGCCGCAGACCTTGATGAACTCGCAGCGTCCGCACTTGCCCGTGTACTTGCCGTAATCCCGAAGATTGTTAAACACCTCGGAGGTTTCCCAGATTTCGCCGAAGGGCTGCTTGCGCACATTGCCGCAGTCGAGCTCCAGGTAGCCGCAGGGCTGCACCTGGCCTACATGCGAAACAAAGCAAAACGCGATGCCGCCCAGGCATCCTCTTGTGGATTCATGAAAGTGGCCGCCTGCTTTTTTGACGGGCTTAGCCCCCTTGGGTTTGTTCTGATGCATAATCCGGAAATAGTGCGGCGCGCAGGTGGCCTTGAGCTGGATTTCGCACGTCAGGCTTTCCCGGTAAAACCAGTGGAGCGTCTCTTCGTAGTCCGCCGCGGTGATCGCCTGCTCGGCCAGGTCCCTGCCCCGCCCGGTCGGCACCAGCAAAAAGATGTGATGCGCGGCCGCGCCGATTTTCAGGACCAGCTCGTGAATTTCTTTAATCTGATGCAGATTGGCGGTTGTGATCGTCGTATTGATCTGAAATTCCATACCGGCGGCCTTCATGGCTTCGATGCCCGCGAGCGCGCCGGCAAACGCGCCCGGCTGCTGGCGAAACGCATCGTGGGTTGGCGCGTCCGGCCCGTCGATGCTGATGCTCACCCGCTGAATGCCGCCGGCGATCATTTTGCGCGCGACGGCCTGGTCCACCAGTGTGCCGTTGGTCGCCATGACCATGCGCAGGCCCTTTTGCGTGCCGTAGGCGGCCAGGTCGAAGATATCCGGCCGCAAAAGCGGCTCGCCGCCGGTGAGAATGATGACCGGCTTGGCAAAGCGCGCGATGTCGTCGATCAGGCTAAGACATTCGGAGGTGGAAAGCTCCCCCGGATAAGGACCGAGATGCGACGCGGCCCGGCAGTGCACACAGCTGAGATTGCAGCTGCGCGTCACTTCCCAAGCGATCATGCGCACGGCATTCCCCTTCCCCTCATGGACCGCGTGCCCTTTAGAAGAGGGGCGGGACAGGACATCCGCATCCACGACCGTTGCATCATCAGCATCTCCCCTCCCCTTGTGGGAGGGGCGGGGGGAGGGGTTGGGGGAGTGAGATAAACGCTCCATAATCGATTCCAAAACTCCTTCTATATTTCCTAATATTTCATTATTCCAAAAACGCAACACCCTGAAGCCTTGAGAGGTCAACCATTGATCGCGCTGTCGGTCACTTTCCTGATGCTCCGCGTGCCGGCTCCTGTCCAATTCAACAATCAATTTGTCCTCAAATGAAACAAAATCGACAATGTAACCGCCGATCGGTTGCTGTCTGCGAAACTTTGTGCTTTCGAGCTGTCTGGATCTGAGGTGCTGCCATAATAATCGTTCCGCATTTGTTGAATTGGCTCTGAGGTTTTTTGCCAATCGGGTCAGATTGGTTTTTTCTTTTTTCAAAAGATTTCACCCCTGCCCCTCCCCTCAAGGGAGAGGAGTCTCAGAACTTTCTGCACCCTAACCTTCTCTCCTCTGTTTCTCGTAGGGCGGGGCTTCAGCCCCGCCAATAGCGGCCCTCAAGGCTCGCCCTACATTTTGAGGCACATATCACCATTCACCTGTAGCTGCCGGGCTTTAATCCCGCACCAGGCGGACCTGAAGGTCCGCCCTACACAAAAAAAACGCTTTTGTTCTCCCGTCAAGGGAGGGGTGTCTCCTGGAGCTTCACCCTAACCCTCTCCCATCAAGGGAGGACTGATCTCCCCTCCCCTTGTGGGAGGGGCGGGGGGAGGGGGAATTTCCGCACGTCTTTTCGCGCTCCACTTTTCACTTCGCGAGCACCTTCGCCAGATCTTTCGCCCAGTAGGTGATGATGATGTCCGCGCCGGCGCGCTTGATGGCCGTGACGCTCTCCAGCATGGCTTTTTCTTCGTCGATCCAGCCCAGCTTCGCCGCGGCCTTGATGATCGCGTACTCTCCGCTCACGTTGTAGGCGGCAAGCGGCAGATCGAATTCCTGTTTGGCCCGGCAGATGATGTCCAAGTACGGCAGCGCGGGCTTCACCATGATGATGTCCGCGCCTTCATTGACATCGAGCGAGATTTCCCGGATGGCCTCGTCGGAATTGGCCGGGTCCATCTGATAGGCCTTGCGGTCGCCGAACTGCGGCGCGCTTTCAGCCGCCTCGCGAAACGGCCCGTAAAACGAGGAGGCGTATTTCGCAGAATAAGCCATGATCGGAATGTTGTCGAGGCCGTTTTCATCGAGGATTTCCCGGATGGCTGCGATTTGTCCGTCCATCATGGCCGACGGCGCCACCATGTCCGCGCCGGCTTTCACCTGCGAGAGCGCCGTTTCCGCGAGCACCTCGAGCGTGGCGTCGTTTTGCACCTCGCCCTTTTCGAGGATGCCGCAGTGGCCGTGGCTCGTGTATTCGCACAGGCAGACGTCCGTGATCACCAGCATGTCCGGCACTTCGTTCTTAACGCGCTTCACGGCCTGCTGGACGATGCCGTCTTTGGCAAACGCCCCGGTTCCCTGCTCATCCTTCCTGGCCGGAATGCCGAAAAGCAAAAGCGCGGGGATGCCCAGCGCATAAGCCTCGCGCGCTTCCTTCGCGATCTGGTCCACCGACATCTGAAACTGCCCCGGCATGGACCCGATGGGTTTTTTCACATCCTTGCCCGGCACGGCGAAAAGCGGATAAACCAGTTCGTCCACACTCAGGCGCGTTTCGCGCACCAGCCTGCGGAAGGTGCCGTTCTTTCTCAACCGGCGTCCCCGGTATTCAGGAAATTGCATACTTTACTCCTTATTTGATGATATTTCTTCGTCGGTCAGATAGCAGGCGGGATCCGGTCCCCAGACGTCGCCTGCCGACTCGGCCCGCGCCCGAAAGTTCCCGCCGCACACGGAAAGCCACACGCACGTCGCGCAGCGGCCGGTGACGTGTTTCTTTTTTTCCTTCAGCTTCATCAGAAATTCATTTTTTTCGTCCGTCCAGATTTCGCTGAAGGGCCGCTTCCGGACATTGCCCAGCGGCCGGTTGCGCCAGAACTGATCGGGATACACTTCGCCGTCCCAGCTCACACAGCCGATGCCGACGCCGGTGGAATTGCCCTCGTTCATTTCCAGGAGCTCCAGAATTTCCGCAGCGCGCGCCGGATCTTTTTCCTTCATCTTCAGATACAGGTAAGGCCCGTCGGCGTGATTGTCCACCGTGAGAATTTCGGGCGCCAGGCCGTCGTCGAACATGGCCTTCGTCTTGTCGGCGATGAGATCGAGCAGCCGCCGGGACTCCTCGTGCGCCAGATCCTCCTCGCGGAGCTTCGATCCGCGGCCGGAATACACCAGATGGTAGAAGCACATCCGTTCGATTTTTTCTTTCCGCATCAGGTCGAACATGGCCGGCACGTCGGCCACGTTGTGGCGGTTGACGGTGAAGCGCAGGCCCACCTTGATGCCCGCTTCGCGGCAGTTGCGGATGCCTTCGATGGCTTTTTCAAACGCGCCTTTTCTGCCGCGGAAACGGTCGTGCGTAGGCTGCAAACCGTCGAGGCTGACGCCGACATACGAAAGGCCGATTTTTTTGAGTTCGGCGGCGATGTCTTTGGTAATGAGCGTGCCGTTGGTGGAGATGACCGCGCGCATGCCTTTGTCCGTCGCGTACCTGGCCAGTTCGAGCAAATCCTTCCGCATCAGCGGTTCGCCGCCGGAAAACAGCAGGACCGGCGATCCGAAGGCCGCCAGATCATCGATCATTTTTTTGGCTTCTTGCGTCGTCAGCTCATCGGGATAGTCGATGTCGGCCGAGTTGGAATAGCAGTGGATGCATTTGAGGTTGCAGCGGCGCGTCATGTTCCAGACCACCACCGGTTTCTTGTCCGCCGAAAATTGCAGCAGATGCGACGGCAGTCTTCCGGAGTGCCGGTTGTAGCGCAGCACGTCGGAGGGCTCCACCGCCCCGCAGTATAGTTTGGAGATACCGATCATCCTTTTTTCCTTTCTTTTCCCCCGCCCGTCCCGGGCGCCGATTCCTGCAGAGCGCGGGAAAGCGCCGCGACCAGCCCTTCCATGGTGTATTCTTCCCGGGCGATATCGACGGACAGGCCCGCCTTCTTCGCCGTGGCCGCCGTCACGGGGCCGATGCAGGCCACCCGGACGGAAGGCGGAAGCGTGAAATCCTTCCCCATGATCTCAAAAAAATTCGTCACGGTGGAGGAGCTGGTAAACGTGATCACGTCCACGTCGCCCGCGGAAAGCCGCCCGGCCAGCTCTTCTTTTTTCCTGCCGGAATTCACCGTCCGGTAAGCGGTTGCCACCGTGACCTGCGCGCCTTGCGCTTGGAGCGTCCGGGGCAAAATATCGCGGGCTTTTTCCGCCCGCGGAATGAGGATGTTCATTCCCTGAATATCCATGGCGGCAAACGATTTCAAAA
This sequence comes from Deltaproteobacteria bacterium, assembly GCA_012729055.1. Lineage (GTDB taxonomy): Bacteria > Desulfobacterota > Syntrophia > Syntrophales > Smithellaceae > UBA8904. Next base: position 28,042 of record JAAYDW010000008.1, on the reverse strand, counting down.
TGCCTTCGGCGATAAACTCCCCGGGCACCAGATCCGCGCGGATGCCCCGGTCCGCCAGTTGCCGGGCCGTGGCCGGACCGATGCAGCAGATTTTGATGCCCTTGAGATCGCGCACGTCTTTGCCCTTTTGCTGCATGCGTTCGAAAAAGAAGCGCACGCCGTTGGCGCTGGTGAAGATGAGCCACTGGTAAGAGTCCAGATCGGCCAGCGCCCGGTCGAGTTCGCTCCAGTCGGACGGCGGTTCGATGGCGATGGTCGGAAACGCGATCGGCCGCGCGCCTTCCGCGGCAAGAAGCTTCGCCAGATCGTCGGCCTGCCGTTCGGGCCGCGTGATCACCACGCCCAGGCCGAACAGAGGCTTCGTGTCAAACCAGCCGAGCGTATCGCGCAGTTCGACCACCTTTCCCACCACCAGAATGGCGGGCGGTTTAAAGCGGTTTTCCGCGGCGCGTGCGGCGATCGTGGCGAGCGTGCCGGAAAGAACCTTCTGATCGGGCGTTGTGCCGCGCCGGATCAGGGCCGCGGGCGTTTCCGACGGCTTGCCCTGCGCAATCAGGGCGCCGGTGATCTGATCGAGATTCTTCACGCCCATCAGAAATACCAGCGTTCCGATGCCCGCGAGCGCCTGCCAGTCGATGTCGCTTTTTTCCTTGGTCGGATCTTCATGGCCGGTGATGAACGCCACCGTGGAGGTGACGCCCCGGTGCGTGAGCGGAATGCCAGCATAGGCCGGCACCGCGATTGCGGAGGTCACGCCGGGAATCACTTCAAAGTCAATGCCGCGGGCGGCCAGCGCTTCCGCTTCCTCGCCGCCGCGGCCGAAGATAAAGGGATCGCCGCCCTTGAGGCGCGCCACCGTACAGCCGTCCAGAGCCTCCCGGACCAGGAGCTCGTTGATTTTGTCCTGCGTCAGCGTGTGGTTTCCGCCCTCTTTACCCGCGTAAATGACGCGGGCGCCGGCCGGCGCATAGGCGAGAAGCTCTTCATTGACCAGATTGTCGTAAACCACCACGTCGGCCAGCCCCAGGCACCGGGCCGCCTTGATCGTCATGAGCCCCGGATCCCCCGGCCCCGCGCCGATGATGTACACTTTTCCTGGTTTCGTTTTTTCAGTTGTCATTTTTATCTCATTATTTCCGCCCGGCATTCTCCCGGCAAACATCCGGCCAAATGCGGTTTTTAATTTATTTTTTCAATCAAGAAAGTTTGAAAGCCTCTATGGTCCCCGATTCGTCCCGAGACGCGAAATTTCCGAAAAGCCTTCCTCATCACGCTTTACAGGTCGACGGCTTTCAAACCCAGCAGAGGCCGAATGAATAAACGTTCAGCACGGGATCAACAATTCATCAACTCCAGCAGACGCCGGCCGCCTTTTTCCAGGATCATGTCCGCCAGCCGCCGGCCCATGGCTGCGGCCTCGCCCGGCTCGCCCCAAACCTTGTCGCGCAGCACTTCTGCGCCGTTGGGCGAGGCCAGCAGGCCTTCCAGCGTCAGGCGCTTGCCTTCCATAAGACCGTATGCGGCAATCGGCAGGCGGCAGCCGCCGCCCAGCGCCTGCAGATAGGCGCGCTCCGCCGTCACTTCCGCCGCAGTCGTATTGTGGTTGAGCCGCGCGCAAAGCTCCGCCAGCGCCGCATCGTTTTTTCTCACCTGCACTCCCAGGGCCCCCTGCCCCACCGCGGGCAGCATGATTTCCGTCGGCAGAAACTGCGTGATGACTTCTCCATACCCCAGACGTTTGAGACCCGCCGCGGCCAGAACCACGCCGGTGAGGTTTTCCGTTTCGATCTTCTTCAGACGCGTGTCGATGTTGCCGCGCAGCGGCACGATTTCGACATCCGGCATGAACGATTTGATCTGCGCGCCGCGCCGCTGCGATCCCGTGCCGATTTTCGCCCCCTTGGGCAGAAATTCAAATTTGACCCGGCCGCGGGTTACCAGGACGTCGCGCACGTCTTCCCTTTGCAGGATGGCCGGGAAAATCAGCTCCCCGGGAATCTCGCCGGGCATGTCCTTCATGGAATGGACGGCCAGATCGATGCTGCCGGAAAGAAGCGCCTCCTCGATTTCCTTGACGAACACGCCCTGGCCGCCGATCTGGAGGAGCGAAACGTCCTGCATGATGTCGCCCCTGGTCTTTATGACGCAAACCTCGATATCGATCTCCGGCGCCGCTTTTTTCAGGCCGGCTGCCACAAAATTTGTCTGCGAGAGCGCCAGTTTGCTGCCTCTCGTGCCAATTTTAACTTTCATTTTTCTCCTTTAATCGTCCAGGCGGAAGAGCTGCCGGACCGCGGCGACAATGTCCTGCGAGGCAAACTCGGCGCTTTCCTCCTTCATCACGGCCATGGGCGCATGCAGAATTTTGTTCACGATCCCGTGCACAAGGGCCTCGACCTTTTCGCGGTCGTCCTCGGGAAGCCCCGTAAGCCAGTACCCGGCCTTTTCCAGCTCCCGGCGCACGATGCCGTCCGCCTTGGACCGAAGCGACACGATCGTCGGCACGGCCTCCAGCTCCCGAAGCCAGTTCAGATAATTGGCGACTTCCTCCGTCACGATGGCTTCGGCGCGCAGGGCCTCGCGCCTCCGGTTCTTGATGTTTTCATCGACAATGCCCTGCAAATCGTCGATGTTGTATAAAAAGACGTTCTCCAGCGCGTCCACCGCCGGATCAATGTCGCGCGGAACGGCGATGTCGATGAAAAACAGCAGGCGATTCTTTCTCTTGCGCAGGCAGCGGGACGCCATCGCCTCCGTCACGATGTAGGACGGCGCGCCGGTGGAACTGATGACAATATCGGCATCGCCAAGCGCTTCGTCAAGAGCGGCAAGCGACACGGCCCGGCCGTGAAACTTTTCGGCAAGCGCCGTTCCCTGCGCGGCCGACCGGTTGGCGACGGTGATTTCCTCCGCTCCGTTGCCGACAAGATGCGTGCAGGTCAGCTCCGCCATTTCGCCCGCGCCGATGACCAGAAGCTTTTTTCCCGCAAGCGTCCCGAAAATTTTCTTCGCCAGTTCAACCGCGGCAAAGCTCACCGAGACGGGATTGGCCGCAATGCCGGTTTCCGTCCGCACGCGCTTGGCGGTGCGGAACGCCCGGTGCAGAAGACGGTTGAGCGCCACGCCGGTGGCGTTTTTCGCGAGCGCCTGCCGGTAGGCGTCCTTGACCTGCCCCAGAATCTGCGCTTCGCCCATCACCAGCGAGTCCAGGCTCGAGGTCACGCGAAACAGATGGCGGATCGCCTCTTCGTCGCGGTACAAAAACAGGCAGCTCTCCGCTTCTTCGCGCCTCAGCGCGCCCCGGCGCGCCAGATAATCCGTGAGCGCCGTTTCCGCCCCGCTGTCTTCCTCGACGGACGCCAGAAGCTCCACGCGGTTGCAGGTGGAAAGGTACATCGCCTCGCGCACGCCGCCCTGCGACAGCAGATCGGCCGGCAGATCGGCGAGGTCCTGACATCCGGCAAAAAGTCTTTCGCGCACGGCAAGCGGCGCGGTTTTATGATTTAATCCAACAAGTACAATCATTTCTCAAATAAAACTATGGATGGTGGGAAGACAAAAACGGATCACGAGAGCCGAAACCGCAAACAAAAGAAACACTGTGCCGGACAGAATCGCCATCCGCACGCCCCTCCAGCCGATGGCCAGCCGCTGGTGCAGCAAAATCCCGTAAACGGCCCACACGGAAAATGTCCAGATCACTTTGGGATCGGAAGCCCAGGTCCCCTCCCACACAAACGCGGCGTAAACCGATCCGCCGACCATGCCCAGCGTCAAAAGCACAAAGCCTCCCAAAAGGCCGATATGGTTGATCCGGTCCAAATCGCTAAGCGACGGCAGAAAGCGGATCATCGACCCGGTCTTTTTGTGCTTGATCAGACGGTTTTGAAGAATAAACATCGCGCCCGCGGCCGACGCCAGCACAAACAGCGCTTCGCCGGCAATCGCCAGCACCAGATGCGCCACCGTGAGCCAGCCCTGCCAGGCGGGCGGAATCAGATTTTTCTCTGAGCCCTGGCCGGCCGCGACGATCAGAAACACCAGAATCACCGGCGCGATAAACGCGCCCAGAACGCGCGTCCGGGTTTTGAACTGCAGCGCGAGATACAACCCGGACACCGCCCAGGCGTAAACCGAAAGCAGGTGGCGCGATCCGAAACCGCCCCACCCCTGCGCCGAAAAAGCGGCCAGAATCAAACCGAGCGTCAAAAACACAAAGCCGGCCGTGAGAATCCAGGTGGAAACGCGCGCGACCTGGACTTTCTTGACAATCAGCGAAAGCAGGTAGCCTCCCGTGGCCGCGCCGACGCAGACGCAGGCCGGCACAAACAGCAAGAATTCCAGATCAGTCAAGGTTCACCTCCGAACCGGTGATTTCCAGAACAATGCTCTTCACTCTGGCCTCATCTTTGTCGCGGATGGCCCCCAGCAGGTCCGCCGCCATGAGCCGGTCAAACCAGACTCTGCCCAGGCCCTGATTTTTCTCCATTTTCATCCGCAACTGACTCAAAATAGAAAGCAGCGCTCCGTACTCTTCTCCGAAAATCTTTTCCAGCTCCTCCCGGACATGACGCGCGAGCGCCGGAGAAGCCCCGCCGGTTCCGCAGGCCAACGTCAAATCGCCGCGTTCGACAAGCGAAGGCAAAATGAAATCGCATTTTTGCGGATCATCGACGATATTGACCGGAATGCCTTTGGCGCGGGCGTCCCGCGAAATCGCGGCGTTGGTTTGCTCGTCGTCTGTCGCGCCGATGACCAGCGTCGCGCCGTCGAGATATTTTCCCGCATACCGGTCGGCAATGTAATCGAGGCGGCCTTCTTTTTGCAAAGCCGCCAGTTCGGGAATCAGTTCAGGACTGACGGCGCAAACCCGCGCGCCGCACGAAAGAAGCCTTTCGACTTTTCTGGCCGCCACGTCGCCGCCGCCGATCACGATGCATTTTTTTTCTGTGATATCCCAGAAAACCGGATAATATTTCAAGACTTACCTTTCCCGGACCCCATGCGCACACGGCCGGCCCGTTTGACGCAAGCTATCATGACAAAAGGTAAAATTCAAGCGAGCGTTTGTCCGGCATCTTTTAACATCTCATTGGAATTTGTAAACTATTGCCTTGACGAATCCTCCGGCTTTTTGTCATAATTCGCGCGGACGGAACCTATCAACAGGGGATTTCATTAAAAACGGCGCCGCAAGGCATCGCCGCAGATCAGGGAAAACTCACGCAAGGGTTTATTGCTTCCCCAACCGATCACCACTTTCCTGGAGGACTGATGACAAGGGAACAATTTGTTGAAAACGCAAAGGAATCTCTGCGGATCCGTCCGGAGACGGCCAAGCGCTACGCCCAGGCGAGAAACGCCATGCTCGAAGAGGTGAATGCCGCGATGGCCGCCGAGCCGGGAATCAACGCCCTCATCGGCGGAAATCCGCTCGGAATGATGTGCAACAACCACCGCCATCATGTCGAGTTTATCTCCACGGTCCTGCAATTCGGCAGTTTCACGCTGCTCGCTAAAATACTGCCCTGGGTTTACCGGACTTACCGGGCCCACGGATTTTCCTTTGATTACTTTCCTCTGGAACTTGCGGCCTGGAAGAAGGCCGTTGAAAATCACATCACCCCGGCCGACGCGGCCGCTGAAATTGTCGCCGTTTACGACTGGATGCTCAAAAATCATCCTTTATTAATAACCCTCTCCGCTGCGGTTCCCGGAGAGGAAGTTCCCTATCCGGAACTGGGCGACAAGCGCAGAATGTTCGGAGCGCAGCTTCTGGCGGGCGACTACGCCTCCTGCCTGGAGATCGCCGAGTCGGTCCTGGCTGAAGATCGGGGACAGGAAAGGCTGTACATGGGGCTCATCCAGCCGGTCATGTATGAAATCGGCCGCCTCTGGGAAGAAGACAAGATCAGCGCCGCCGAAGAGCACCTGGCGACTTCCGTTGTCGGAAGAATTCTGGCCGCCCTCTATGCGAAGTTTGCGCCGGCCGGCGCAAATCGGGGCAAGGCCGTGGTGACCTCGGCCCCCAACGAATATCACGAGCTGGGCGCGCGCGTGCTGGCCGATCTGCTGGAGGCGGACGGCTGGGACGTCCTGTTTCTGGGCGCGAATACGCCGGCCGAGGAGCTTTTGGGGCTGCTCGCCAAAACTGAGCCGCGTTTTGTGGCGATCTCGCTCACCATGCCGTTCGGACTCGATAAGGTCGAGGACATCATTTCCCGAATCAAGGCCGACCCAAAGCTTGGCGGCGTTCGGGTCATGGTGGGCGGAGCGGCTTTCAACATCGATCCTGAGCTGTGGCGCCGGATCGGCGCTGACGCCTGGGCGGAAAATCCGCGCGCAGCCATCGAACAGGCGACCGCATGGTAGATCAAAGCGCTCCGGAATCCGATCTGAAAAAGCTGTTTTACAGCCGGCCGAGGATTTTCGCCGACTATCTGCTCACCTCCGGCAGACTCGCCGTCATTCTTCTCGACGCCGCAGGGACGATTCTGGACTGCAACGCCTTCTTTCTGGAAAACGCCGGGCTATCCAAAAAGCCGGTCGGCCGGTCCATCAACTCTTTCCTGCGCGACGGCCAGGCTGCAGCTAAAACCTGCCGGGCCGGGGACTGCCTGCCGGTCAAACTCACCTTCGACCTGAGCGCTTCTCTCGAGCACTCCCTGTCGGGGCACCTGCTCGAAATCGACGGCCGGTACGTGATTTTCGCGCACACCGTGCGTCTCACCGACAACGAACTGGTCACGACCCTCTCGCGGCTCACGGACGAACTGACCGACCTGACCCGGGAACTCAATAAAAAGAACCGCGAACTGGCCGCCGCCAATGAAACCATCACGCGGCTGATGAAGACCGATCCGCTCACGGGGCTCGCCAACCGGAGACATCTGTCGGAACTGCTGGAAAGAGAGCTGTCCCAGGCCAGACGCCACGGCCGGCCGCTGGCGGCGCTGATGGCGGACATCGACCACTTCAAATTCATTAACGACACCTACGGTCACAACACAGGCGACAAAGTACTGCAGCAGGCGGCGGAAATTCTGCGCGATTCGTGCCGGACGGAAGACATCGTCGCCCGTTACGGCGGAGAGGAGTTCTTCGTCATCCTCCCGAATTCGGGAGCCGCGGCCGCCGCGGACTGCGCGGAAAGAATGCGCAAGGCCATTGCCGGCGCGTCTTTTACGGGAATCGACCGTTTCATCAGCGCCAGTTTCGGGGCGACGGTTTTTATCCCCGCGGATACGGAAGAAGATTTTATCAAGCGGGCGGATGCGGCCCTCTACGAAGCAAAGGCCACGGGGCGCAACCGGGTGGTTGTAAAAGCAGCGGCCGACCTTCCCCCGAAAGCAGACCAAGAGGCTTAGAATGATGACCTACGGCCATTTCCTCGATCTGATCAACAACCTGGCCCTCCTGCTGGTCGTTGCTTTTCTCTTCGATCTGGCCGGCGGCCGCCGGCTGGAAAAACAACCGGCGGCGCGGCAGGCGCTCCTGGGACTGGCGATCGGCGTCATCGGCATCACCATCATGCTGATCCCCTGGACGTTTGCGCCCGGTATCGCTTTTGACTTTCGTTCCGTCCTTCTGGGCATTTCCGGCCTCTTTCTGGGCTGGATTCCCACCCTCATCGCCATGGGAATGGCAGCCGCCTTCCGCCTGGTTCAGGGAGGCGGCGGAACCTGGACGGGGATCAGTATCATTTTCACCGCCGGCGCCATCGGTCTTGCCTGGCGGCACGCCCGCCTGCGTTATCTGCCGGACATGACCTGGCGGGAACTGTACGTCTTCGGGCTGGTCATCCATGGAGTCATGCTTTGCCTTCTGCTGCTCACGTTTCCCTGGGAAACGGCCCTGAAAGTCACCGCGCAAATGCTCCTGCCGCTGATCCTCATCTATCCCTTCGGGACGATGCTCCTGGGCCTGCTGCTGGTCAACCGGTTGCAGCACCTGCGAGCGGAAAGGAAGCTTCTGGAATCGGAACGCTTCGCCCGGTCCACGATGGACGCGCTCACCGCCCACATCGCCGTGCTGGATGAAGACGGCACGATTCTGGCCGTCAACAAGGCCTGGCAGGATTTCGCCCTGGCCAATCCGCCCGTTTTCCGGTGCGACTGCGGGACGACCAATTATCTGGAGGCCTGCAAAACTGCCCGGGGGAAAGACCGCGAGCAGGCGCTTGCCTTTGCCGATGGCATCCGGGCGGTGAAAAGCGGCGAGAAAAAGGAGTTTTCCCTGGAGTATCCCTGTCACTCCCCTGCCGAGCAGCGGTGGTTTGTGGGCCGGGTGACCCGCTTCGAGGGTCCCGGGCCGCTGCGCATTGTGGTGGCGCATGAAAACATCACAAAACGCAAACGGGCGGAACAAGAGCTGCAGCGCCACCGCGACTCGCTCGAAGAACTCGTCGCCCTGCGCACGCGGGAACTGGAACAGAGAAATACGGAGCTCGTAAGAGAGGTTTCCGACCGACAAAAAGCCGAAAAAGCCATCCGGGAAAGCGAAGAGCGTTTCCGCATCCTCGTGGACCTGGCGCCGGACATCATCTACCGCATCCGCGAGGACAAAACCATCGATTTCATTTCCTCGGCCGTGTCGCAACTGGGCTGGCGCCCCGAGGAACTGATCGGAAAATCGTTCGAGGAATTTATTCATCCGGACGATCGGGAAAAAGTTCGGGGCCTTCTGGTTGAAAAGCGCATCGGCGACCGCCGGGCGAAAAACGTCGAGGTGCGTCTGCTGACCCGGAACCGGGAAGAACAGGACTATGCGCTCAGCCATTCCTTTGTCGAAATATCCGCCCGCGGGTACTGGGACGTCGCCGACAGCGACATTACCCGCCCCGATAAAAATTTCCTTTACACGCTGGGCATCGCGCGCGACATCACGACGCGCAAAAAGGCCGAGGAAGACCTCCGGGAAAGCGAACGGAGAATGGCGCTCCTTAAAAACGTGGCCTCTGCGGCCAACGCGGCAGCCACGATGGACGACGTGTTCCGGACGGCGATCGAAGGCATCGCGCGCTATATCGGCTGGCCCGTGGGTCACGTGTACATCGCTGATGAACGGAATTCCGAAAGGCTGGTCCCGACGGACATCTGGTATCTGGAGGACGCTCAGCGGTTTCACCTTTTCCGGAACGTGACGGCGCAAACGGTTTTCACACCGGGCGTCGGCATGGTCGGACGGATATTGACAGCCCGAAAAACCGTCTGGATTGAGGATGTGACCGCCCATCCCGGCTTCCTGCGCAAAAAACTGTCTGAGGACGTACACGTGTGCGGCGCCTTCGGCTTCCCCGTTCTGGTCGGAGGAAAGGTCGCGGCCGTCCTGGAATTCTTTTCCGCGAAGACGGAACAGCCGCGGCCGACGCTCATGAATCTGATGGACGAAATCGGTGTTCAACTGGGCATCGTGATCCAGCGCAAGCGCGCGGAGGAGGAACTCAAGAAACTGTACCGGGCGGTCGAGCAGAGTCCGGCCACGGTCGTCATCACGGACGTGAAAGGACAGATCCAGTACGTGAATCCCCGGTTTACAAAACTCACGAGTTACACCCCCGAGGAAGCCATCGGACAAACCCCGCATATGCTCAGCTCCGGCGTCCACCCCCAAAGCTTTTACGCGGACCTGTGGGAAACGATCCTTTCCGGGCAGGAGTGGTTCGGCACCTTCTGCAATCGGAAAAAGAACGGCGAGCTTTACTGGGAAAGCGCCTCTATCTCGCCGGTGCGCGACGAAAGCGGCGCCATCACCAATTTCGTCGCCGTCAAGGAAGACATCACAAAACTGCTGCGCTATGAGGAAGAGCTCAAACTGGCCAAGGAATGGGCGGAAAACGCCAGCCGCGCCAAATCCGACTTTCTGGCCGGCATGTCGCACGAGCTGCGCACGCCGCTCAACGCGATCATCGGATTTTCCGAAGTGCTCAAGGAGCAGTTTTTCGGCCCCCTGGTCGAAAAGCAGGAAGAATACGTTGATGATATTCTGGAAAGCGGCAGGCATCTGCTTTCCATCATCAACGACATTCTCGATCTGTCCAAGGTGGAGGCGGGGAAAATGGACCTCGAACCGGCCGAGATTTCCGTGGCGGACCTGATCGGCGGCAGCATGATCATGGTGAAGGAAAAAGCGGCCAGACATCGTATCTCCCTCGAACGCGACATTGCCAAAGAGGTGGAAAATCTGGTCATCATGGCGGACCAGCGCAAGCTCCGGCAGGTGCTTTACAATCTGTTGTCCAATGCCGAAAAATTCACACCCGATGGAGGGTCGATCCGTCTTTCGGCCCGTATCGTCCTGGCGTCGCCTCCGGCCGATGCGGAGCCGCAAGAGGCCGCTGCAGGAAAAACCGTCCCCTTCCTGGAAATCGCCGTCGCCGACACGGGCATCGGCATCGATGCAGAAAACCTGGAAAAAGTTTTCGATCCTTTCTTCCAGGTCGAAGGCTCCCGGCAGGGCAAAACCCCCGGCACAGGACTGGGACTGCCGCTCAGCCGGGAACTGATCGAGCTGCACGGCGGAACCCTTCGGGGGGAAAGCGAAGGGCCCGGAAAAGGAAGCACCTTTATTTTCAGAATTCCTCTTTCGCAAAACGAAAGGAATGCCAGGGCCGGCAGTTGACGGCTTCTCAGGGAGGGAAACATGACCGATACCGGAAAAATGCGCATCCTGATCGTCGAGGACGATCCCAACAATCTGAAACTGTTCCGCGATATCCTTCATTACAAAGGATACGCCACACTGGAGGCGACCGACGGACAACAGGCGGTGGACATGGCAAAAGCGGGCCTCCCGGATCTCATCCTGATGGATATCCAGATGCCCGTTCTGAACGGCATCGAGGCCACGCGGCGGATCAAGGAGGACGAAGCCACCCGACATATCAGGATTGTGGCTCTTACGGCCAACGCCATGGACGGTGACGAAGAGAGGATGCTTAAAGCAGGGTGCCACGATTACATCGCCAAACCCATCCACGTCACGGAATTCATCGAAAAAATTGCGGGCTACTTCACCGAAGCCGGCCCGACGGGAAAGGAACCGTAATGGGAAAAAAACCGCAGATCCTGGTTGTGGACGATGAAGACCGCAACCTGCGCCTGATGGAAGCGGTGCTTCTGCCGCTGGGATACGAGGTGGCGTTTGCCCGTAACGGGGAGGACGCGCTCGCCAAGGTCCGCGAAACGCCCGTGGACGTCATCCTGCTGGACATCATGATGCCCGGCCTCGACGGCTTTGAGGTGGCGCGCCTCCTCAAAGCGGACGAGCAAACCAGGATCATTCCCGTCGTAATGGTGACGGCACTGCAGGAAGTGGACGACCGGATCAGGGCGCTGGAGGCGGGCGCCGACGATTTTCTCACCAAGCCGGTCGATAAGACGGAAATCCGCGCGCGGGTGGCTTCTCTGGTCAAAGTCAAGGCCTATAACGACTATATGCGCAACTACTCACAGGAGCTCGAAACGGAAGTGGCCAGGCGGACCAGAGACCTGCGCCTGGCCTTCGAAAAAATCAAAGCCGTGTCGCTTGAGGCCCTCTACCGTCTGACCCGCGCCGCGGAATACAAGGACGAGGACACGGGCGCCCATATTCAGCGCATGAGCCATTATGCGGCCGCCATCGCCAGAACCATGGGCCTCAACGATCAAACGGTGGAGTTCATCCTTTACGCCGCGCCGATGCACGACGTAGGCAAGATCGGCATTCCCGACCGGATTCTCCTCAAACCCGGCAAACTCACCGATGAAGAATGGATCATTATGAAACAGCACACCACCATCGGCGGACGGATTCTGGAAGGATCGAAAGCCGGTTATATCCGCCTGGGAGAAATCGTTGCGCTCACCCATCATGAAAAATGGGACGGCAGCGGTTATCCCCTGGGGCTGAAAGGAACCAAAATTCCGCTCGTGGGCCGCATCGTGGCCATCGCCGACGTGTTCGACGCGCTCATGTCGAAAAGGCCTTACAAAGAAGCCTTTTCGCTCGAGAAATCCTACGGAATTCTCCGGGAAGGCCGGGGCAGGCACTTCGACCCGGCCGTGGTCGATGCGTTTTTCGCCGCCGAAAAGGAGCTCGACCGTATCCGGCAGGAATTTCAGGACGAGGGGGACAGCCATCTTTTTCAGATGAACCGCCGTATTTCTTAACGGCGGCCTAACGCGATGTTCCGGTGAACGTTGAAAACAAAAAGGAGGGGACGATCATGAAACCGACGGACGTTTTAAAAGAGGAACACCGGCTGGTCCTGGAAATGCTGAAAGTGATCGGCGCGGTGTGCGCGAAGTTGGACAAAGGCGAAGCGGTGGATGCCGGACACCTGGCGTCCATCATCGATTTCATCCGCACCTTCACCGACCAATGCCATCACGCCAAGGAGGAAAAGCTGCTTTTTCCGGCGCTCGCAAAAGTCGGCCTGCCGGCGACCGACGGTCCCGTCGCCGTCATGCTGAGGGAGCATGCGCTGGGGCGCAGCCTTGTCCGGAGCATGGACGACGCGCTTGCGGCCATGAAAAAGGGAGATGTGGGCGGCGCCGCGGCTTTTGCGGAAAACGCCCGGAAATACATTGAACTGCTTGGGAACCACATCGACAAGGAAGATCACGTCCTCTTCGTCATGGCGGACCAGCGCCTTTCGCCGGGCGCGCAGGAGGAACTGATGGCCGGATTCGACCGGGTGGAACGCGAGGAGACGGGCGAAGGCGTCCATGAAAAGTATCATGCCCTGCTCCATCGCCTGCGCGATCTTTACCTGTCGACGGCAACATGAACAAACCGAGCCGGCTCTTCCGAAAGGGCATCCGGAATTCGGTGTTGACACCGCCCGGCGCTTCAGCATAGAGTTTTTTAGTTAACGCTTCTTTCCGGAAGATGCAACCCGGCGCGGACAGAAAAAATGTCGGAGACCTCGGGTCTTCCCGCAAACCGCAGGATAACCGGAGGAAAGATTGAAACAACCTTAACCAAAGGAGGTCATTCATGGGCATTTTAACCTGGATCGTCATGGGCTTGATCGTCGGAGCGCTTGCGAAATTTCTCATGCCAGGCACGGGCCCCGGAGGAATCATCACAACTATTCTCCTGGGAATCGCGGGCGCTTTCGTGGGCGGATTTATCGGAACCTTGTTCGGACTGGGATCCGTCACGGGCTTTAATCTCGCCAGCTTTTTGCTGGCCATCGCTGGCGCGGTCCTGATTCTGGTTCTCTTTCGCGTTTTGAGAAAAAAATAGCGGGAAATGCGGCGTTCCTGACGGAAAGGCACGAAAAAAGGCACGGATGACGACTCAAGAAAATTTTTTACACCTTGTCAAAAAGGAGGATACCATGAGCGCATATCAAATCGCCGTCATTGTCGGGAGCCTGCGCAAAGCGTCTTTCAATCAAAAACTCGCCGACGCCGTCATTCAACTGGCGCCGCCCGATTTTTCGTTTCGCAAGCTCGCCATCGGCGACCTGCCGCTTTACAACCAGGACGATGACGCCCGCCAGGCCCCGTCCGTCCTCCGGCTGAAAAACGACATTCTGGCGTCCGACGGCCTTTTGTTTGTCACGCCGGAATACAACCGCTCCATTCCCGGCGTCCTCAAGAACGCCCTGGACAACGCTTCGCGCCCCTACGGCCAAAACGCCTGGGCGGGGAAACCGGCCGGCATTCTGGGGGCGTCGATCGGCGCCGTCGGCACGGCCATGGCGCAGCAGCATCTGCGCAACGTTCTCGTCTTTCTGGACGCGCCGACGCTGGCTCAGCCCGAGGCGTTCATTCACGCCAAAGAAGGACTGTTCGACGCCGACGGCAACATCGGTCCGGACAGCAAAGCGTTTCTCGCGAACTGGATGGACAAATACGCCGCCTGGGTGAGAAAACACGCGGCCGGCGCGAAGTAGGGAGAAGGCGCATGGCGATGAAATATCTTCCGGCCGCCGAAGCCAGGCAATTTGCGGAAAAATGGCTGCCGGCCTGGACGGGCAACGATCCCGAACGGCTGGCGGCCTTTTACGCCGAAGACGCTTATTATCTCGATCCCGGCGTGCCCGGCGGCGTCCGGGGAAAGCAAAATCTGCTGGCCTATTTCCGCAAGCTGCTGGCCGCCAATCCCGGCTGGGTCTGGACGCAGATCGAGGGCATTCCGCTCGAAGACGGTTTTCTCAACAAATGGCTGGCCCGGATTCCCGTGGGAAGCGCCACACTGGAAATCATCGGCGTCTGTTTCGTCCAGCTTGACGCCGAAGGCAAAATCCGGCGCAACGAAGTTTATTTCGACCGCTCGAACCTGCTGGCCGAAATCGCCCGGCAAAAGGCGCGGGCCGTTTCGTAAAAAAACGGCGCGGTTGCCGTTTAAAAATCATTCAGGAGAAGAAATAATTTTTTATGAAAAAACGGAGAACTCTTTTCTACGGACGGTTGTTGTCTTTCCTGTTTCTGGCGGCGCTGGCCTGGGGCTGCGCGGGTTTCGGACTTCCGGGCAGGCCGCCCGCCGTGCCGGAAGTCCATCCGGGGTACCTGAAAGGCTACATCGCCTTTGACAAGGCGCCGGACAGCCTGGTTCTTTTAGGACCGCCGCCTGCCGCCGGATCGGCCGCCGCCGCGCTCGACGAAGAGGTTTTCCAATCCCGCCAGGCCCTGCGCAACACACCGCGCTGGTTGCTGGCGGTCGATGACGCGAATCTGTCGTTTCCCGCCGCCACGGATACCTTTTCCTGCGCGCTCGGGCTGCCGATTTCCGAACGGGAAACGCCTTATCTTTATCAGATTCTGCGCCGTTCCATGACCGACGCCATCGTCGCCACACTCAAAGCCAAGGATCGCTATCGGCGCATCCGCCCCTTCATCGCCCATGCGACAACGACCTGCTCGCCCGACTGGGAAAAGGAGCTTGCGAAAGACGGATCTTATCCATCCGGCCACAGCGCTATCGGCTGGACCTGGGCTCTGATTCTGAGCGAACTGGATCCGGCGCACGGAGACGCGCTCGTTGTCCGGGGACGGGCTTTCGGAGAAAGCCGGGTGATCTGCAACTGCCATTGGCAAAGCGACGTTCTGGAAGGCCGGTTTATCGGCTCGGCCGTTTTCAGCCGTCTGCACGCCGGCCCCGGTTTTGTCTCCGACATGAAAGCCGCCAAAGCCGAAATCGCCGCGGCCCGGGCCCGGGGACTCAAACCCCGCCGGAACTGCGCCGCGGAAGCGGCAGCCCTCGCGCTTCAGCCGCCGGCAAAACGATAGAAATCCTGTTTTTTATTTCCGGACAGAAGCAGGCGGCAAGAGCCAAGACCCGATTAACGGGGTTTCCGCTTTGGTCTGCTTTCTTTTTGCGCCGGCGCTTTCGGAAGCGCTCCGCCCTTGATCCTGGCAAAATAGCTCTCCCGGCCGTACACGGCCGCCAGCGGATTGTGGCCCGTGACACGGTCCTTAACGGCCAGGACGGTTGTCGGCGCCTGTGCGTATTTGAAGAAAAGCGAATCATGGCCGACGCAAAGTCCCAAAAGCACATTGAAGTGGACGCGGGCGTCGTTCACAAACAGGGCCTGGGCGATCGGATTGCACATGGATTCGAATTCGCCGGAAAAAATCTTTTCCGCATCGGTAATGCCGATTTCCTCTTTGGGAACGGCTCCGACCTTGCACACCACCGAAACCACCTCAAATCCATGGCTTGCGAAAATCTGCTCGACCGCCGCCGCTTCCCGGGCCAGACCCACACAAAAGACCAGACCCAGACGGCTGTAGTTCATCCGGCGCGCAAATTCCATAATCTCCTCGATCCGCGTTTTCACCGGATGGAGAGCGCCCGGTTTTCTGTCGGGGCCGGCGTAACCAGCCCCTTCCTGAACCGACGAGAGCCTGGCAAATTCCCGGACGGCCGGCTCGGCATATTCCCTGCGGGCCCGGTCGGTGATTTTTTTGCCGCGCGCGGTGGGACAAAATTCGGGGGCTTTCCCCCGCCGGTTAAGACAGATGCGCTCCCGGCGAGCCAACGGACAGCGGGCGCACTGCGCCACATTTTGTTCGGATTTCATAAGGGAGTCCTCTTCGGTAAAAATTGGCAATTATTATAAACGTCCTGCCGGATCGCGTCCACAAAAGAATTGGTTTACAGCCAAATTGGTTTTCGGCCTTGACATATTATGAGCATATGCTTATTATTCGGTTCGGAGGAAAGAAACGATCATGCCCCGACCCAAATGCCGGCGCCATATCTGCGGAACGCCGGACAAAAACCACTTCAAGCCACGCGGCATTCCCGCCTTCGACCTCGACGAAGTCCTCCTGGCGCTCGACGAATTCGAGGCGGTCCGCCTGGCGGATTACGAGCGGCTCTATCAGGAAGAAGCAGCCGCGCAAATGAACATTTCCCGCCAGACCTTCGGCCGGATTCTCGAGTCGGCGCATCGCAAGATTGCCGATGTGCTGATCCACGGCAAAGCGCTGAAAATCGAATCAGGCGAAGCGGCGACCGAAAAACGCGAACCTTGCGGCAGAGCAAACCTCCGCCGCACCAAACAGCATCCATCGTAAAAGGAGAACATCATGAAAATCGCTCTACCATCCTACCAAAACACCGTTGACGAACATTTCGGCCACTGTGAATACTTCACCGTATTCACCATCGACGACGACCGGAAAATCGTTTCCGAAGAAATCCTCACGCCGCCTCCCGGCTGCGGCTGCAAATCCAATATCGCTGAGGTGCTTGCCGAAATGGGCGTAGAGGTCATGCTGGCCGGCAACATGGGCCAGGGCGCCGTAAACGTCCTGGGCCAAAGCGGCATCCGTGTCCTGCGCGGCTGTTCGGGAAACGTCCGGGAAGTGGCGTCAAAATGGCTGGCCGGCGGGCTTGCCGATTCCGGGCTTTCCTGCGCACAGCACGAACACGGCTGTCACGAGCACTGAATCGGAGCAATCCATGAAAGCGGGCAAGGCGGGTCCGTCCGGACCGGTAAACCGTTCCGACGGACAAAACATCATCCTGGATTCCATCGCGGACGGCGTATTCACGGTGGACCGGGACTGGCGCATCACATCGTTTAACCGCGCAGCGGAAACGATCACCGGCGTCCTGCGCGGGGAAGCCGTGGGACAGCTGTGCAAGGACGTGCTCAAGGCGGACATCTGCGAGAAAAACTGCTGCCTCAGAACCACAATGAAAACCGGCGAACCCATCATCAATAAAAAAATCCGGATCATCGACGCGCGGGGCCGCAAATTTCCCGTCAGCATTTCCACGGCGCTTCTGCGCGACGCCAAAGGCAGGCTGCTGGGCGCGGTGGAAACCTTCCGCGACATCAGCGTCGAGGAAGACCTGCGCAAGGCCATCGCATCTAAATATTCCTTCGAGGATATTCTTTCCCGGAACCGGCGCCTGCTCCAGCTGTTCGACATCCTGCCGGACGTCGCCGCGGGCGGCAGCACCGTCCTGATCGAGGGGGAAAGCGGCACGGGCAAGGAACTCTTTGCCCGCGCCATTCACAATCTCAGCCCCCGCAAAAAGCAGCCCTTTGTCGCCGTCAACTGCGGCGCCCTTCCGGATACACTTCTGGAATCGGAACTCTTCGGCTACAAGGCGGGCGCGTTTACCGACGCGAAAAAGGACAAGCCCGGGCGCTTTAGCCTGGCCGAAAACGGAACCCTGTTTCTCGACGAAATCGGCGAGCTCACGATGGCCTTGCAGGTTAAGCTCCTGCGCGTATTGCAGGAAAAAACCTACGAACCTCTGGGTGCGACGAAAAGCGTCGAACACCATGTGCGCATCATTGCGGCAACCAACAAAAACCTCGAAGACCTTGTCCGGCAGGGACGTTTCCGGGAAGATCTGTACTACCGGATCAACGTTTTTCTTATTTCCCTGCCGCCGCTGCGTGAACGGATGGAAGATATTCCCCTGCTGGTCGATTCTTTCATCAGGCGCTTCAACGCGCTGCAGAAAAAGGATATTGAAGGCGTTGCCGCCGACGCGATGTCCGTCCTGATGGACTACGCCTGGCCCGGCAACATCCGCGAGCTGGCCAACGTCATTGAACGCGCCTTTATCCTCTGCAAATCCGGTCTCATCGAAAAGAAGCATCTGCCGGAGTCTCTTTGGACCGCCGCCGCGGCGCCGGCCGACAGCCGGGGCCTGTCGCTGCGTGAGGCGCAGGCGGCCTTTCTTACGGACGCGCTTCGGGAAAACGGCTGGAACCGCCTCCAGACCGCCCGGAGGCTGGGCGTCCACAAAAGCACCCTGTACCGCCGGATCAAGGCCCTGGGCATCGTCTTGCCCGACCGATAAAAGGCTTGTCGCGATTTTGCGACTCAGTCGCGACAGAGGTCGCATCTCTGCAACCGCGCCGCAGGCCGCCCGCCGGATTTCCTTATTCCATCTTACTGTAACGCTTCAGGAATGCCGTCCCATTCATCCCTGGCATTGCTTTTGCTTTATCCTGATTTGAAGGCCGCGGCCTCACTAAAGAAAACGAAAACCAGCAAGGAGAAGAACATGAAAATCGCCCTGTCCGTATTCAAGGAATGCATCTCCACCGTTTTCGACGCGGCGGACCAACTGCTGATCCTGGACATGGACAACACAGAAGCCCCCCGGCGCTCCACGGCTCGTTTCTCCGGAAAGGACCCGGCCAGCCGGATTTCCGACCTCGCGGCCCGGGGCATCAACGTGCTGATTTGCGGCGCCATTTCCCGCCCCATGGAGCGATCCATCGCGTCGCGGGGCGTGATCGTCCATTCGTTTGTCCGCGGTCCCGTGGAGGATGTTCTGGCCGCTTACCTGGGCAACCGTCTGAGTCTGGAGGTCTTTTCTCTGCCCGGCTGCCGCGGCCGGGGTTCGGAGGCAACATCCTGCCCGAGACAAAGCGGGCGTCGGAGGCGCCCCATGGGCTGCCGCATGCGACCGCCGCAACCGGGAGAACAGGACTGACGCCGCCCATTTTTGATGGCGAAGGAGGAATAATCATTGAACGCATCCATTCCGAAAGAAATTTTTTTTACCAAAGGGGTCGGGTCGCACCGAGAACAGCTGCATTCCTTTGAGCTCGCGCTGCGCGACGCGGGCATCGAAAAATGCAACCTGGTGCAGGTTTCCAGTATTATGCCGCCGGGCTGCAAAGTGATCTCGCGGGCGGAGGGCCTCAAGAGGCTTCGACCCGGCGCAATTACGTTTTGCGTGATGAGCCGCTGCTGCTCGAACGAGCCCAAAAGGCTGATTGCCGCGTCCGTCGGCTGCGCGATTCCGGTGGACAAGAAGACGTACGGCTACATCAGCGAGCATCACGCCTTCGGTTTTACCGAAAAACAGACAGGCGATTATGCCGAGGACCTGGCGGCGGCCATGCTGGCATCCACACTGGGCATCGATTTCAACGTGGATGAAAGCTGGGACGAAAAAAAAGAATTGTTCAAAATCAGCGGTAAAATCGTCGGCACCCGCAACACCACCCAGTCCGCCGTGCTGAAGACAGCCGACTACACGACGGTTCTGGCGGCGGCGGTTTTTGTATTTTAGGAAACGGTTGACAAATAAGGAGACAAACATGAATGCAGCCAATCGCGGAGGAAAAGATCAGAGAATGGGCATGGGCCAGGGACGCGGAGGCGGCGGACGGGGACGCATGGGCGGCCCGACGGCCGGCGGCGCGGCGGGAACCTGCCGCTGCCCCAACTGCGGACACAGCCAGCCGCACGAACGCGGCGTGCCCTGTACGCAGCTCAAATGCCCGCAGTGCGGCACAAACCTGATAAGAGAGTGAGAACGGCCGGAGACATAGGCGTGAAGCATATTCGCGCGGGGATGGCGGCGGCGGATCCAACACCGCTTCGCGCCGCCGCCACCGATTTTATCCGATCGAAACCAGGAGAGAACCAAAATTATTTCATTCGGCGACACGTCAGGAAGATGGATTAATCATGAAAAATATTGGGATCATTCTATGCGCCCGATACAGCCATTGTGGCGGCGGAAAATGCTTCAGAGCGCTGCGCGAACGCCACGGCGGCTTTGCCCGCTACGCTCCGGATGAACGAGTGGAAATTGTCGGATATTCGACCTGCGGGGGCTGTCCGGGCGGCAACGTGGAATACGTTCCGGCGGAATTTTTGAAAAACGGATGCGACATCGTCCACCTGGCCACCGGGCTGGTGGTCGGATACCCGCCCTGTCCGCGACTTGGACAATTTAAAGTTTTTATTGAAGAACAGTTTAATCTAACGGTGGTTGTGGGGACTCACCCGATTCCGCTTAAATACATGGAGACTCACAGCAGACTTCCCTTCTGGGAACAAACAAAAATGGAACTGGTAGCCGCCGACCTCATGAAGGAGTCCCGCGAGCTGATGGAATCTTACAATTAACGATTGAGGAAGGTACGATGAAAATTGCAATCACAACATCAGGCAGCGACGTATCCGCGCCGCTGGACAGCCGCTTCGGCCGCGCGCCGAAATTTCTGATTTACGATCTCGACACCGGCACATTTGAGGTTGTGGACAACCGGCAAAATTTAAACGCGGCACAGGGAGCGGGCATCCAGTCCGCGCAAAACATTGCGCGACTGAACGTCAAAGCGCTGGTCACGGGCCACTGCGGTCCCAAGGCGTTTCGGGTCTTAAAGGCGGCGGGAATTAAAATTTTCAACTGCGACGCAACGACGGTCCAGGAGGCGCTGGATCTCTACCGATCCGGCAAACTCCGGGAGGCGTCGGACGCCGATGTGGAAGGGCACTGGGCATGACGGATTCCCGAATTGTCTATCATCCGATCGGCGTGATCCGCAGCCGGCACACGGTTGCGGAAAACACGCCCATCCAGCCGGTTTACGCGCGAGGCTGCTGCGGTCGTGCGGACATCTTTCCCGAATTCGCTGCGGGTCTAAGCGATCTGGAGGGATTCTCGCACATTTACCTGCTCTATCATTTTCACCACGCGCCGCCGGCAAAATTGACCGTCAAACCGTTTCTGCAGGACGTGGAAAGAGGCGTTTTTTCCACGCGGGCGCCGGGCCGCCCCAATCCCATCGGTCTATCCGTGGTAGAGCTTTTGAAGATCGAAGGCTCTGTTGTCCATTTCGACGGCGCCGATATTCTCGACGGCACGCCGCTCCTGGATATCAAGCCCTATACGGCAAAGTTCGACCTGTGCGACGTAAAAAAAAGCGGCTGGCAGGACGAGGTGGATGAACAAACGGCGCAGCACAAGGGAAAGAGGGGGTACCTCAAATGAAAATGTGTCTGGATTGTGTTCCGTGTTTTGTGCGCCAGGCCGCCGATGCGGTCCGCCTTTCGGTTTCCTCGGAGGAAGAGCAGGACCGCCTGATGCACAACGTTTTGCAGTGGATCGGCGACATCGACCTTAGTCAGACGCCGCCGGCCGCCGCGCAGATGCTTCACCGGCGCCTGCGCGCCCTTCTGGCCGTCGAGGATCCCTACCGGATTTCCAAGGACCGGCACAATGCGCTCGCCTCCCGGCTGATGCCCTCCATCCGCCGGCGCATCGCGGCCGCGGTCGATCCGCTGACCATGGCTGTCCGTTACGCCATCACGGGAAACATCATCGATCTGGGCGCCAAAAACAATGTGGGCCTGGGCGAGGTCTACGCGGAGCTCCAAAGCGCGCCCATGCAGCCCGTCTTCGGCGATCTGGAGGCGTTGAGAAAAGCGGCCGGCCTGGCCAGAACCATTCTTTACCTGGCCGACAACGCCGGTGAAATTTTTTTCGACCGTCTGCTGATCGAGCAGTTTTCCGGCGCGCGGGTTACGCTGGTCGTACGCGGCGCACCGGTGATCAACGACGCGACGCTTCCCGACGCCAGGGCGGCGGGCATGGAAGACATCGCCGACGTCATGGACAACGGCTCGGATGCGCCGGGCACCCTGCTGAGCGATTGCAGCCCTGAGTTCCGCCGCCGGTTCGATGAAGCCGACATGATCATCGCCAAAGGCCAGGGTAATTTTGAAAGCCTGTCGGAGGGACAACGCGACGTTTTCTTCCTGTTTCGGGCCAAGTGTCCGGTGATC
Source organism: Deltaproteobacteria bacterium (assembly GCA_012729055.1). Taxonomy (GTDB): domain Bacteria; phylum Desulfobacterota; class Syntrophia; order Syntrophales; family Smithellaceae; genus UBA8904. Next base: position 6,044 of record JAAYDW010000008.1, on the reverse strand, counting down.
AGCCTTCATACCGGTTTTGCCGCGGGAACTTACGTGGCGGCCAACCGGTTCGAACGACAGAAGACCGCAGGGGAAAGAAACGACTCGTGAAAACATCGTTTGTTGCCATAGAACTTAAAGCGCACGCGCCGTTCACGGCTTTCGGCACTGTCACGGGCATTGTCATTATGGCTGTTTTTATTCATTTCCGGATCCCAGGCGAGATTTCGTCCACGCTTTTCTGGACGATGCATCCGCTGCACGTCCTGCTCAGCGCCCTGGTAACCACGGCGATGTACAGACTGCACTCCGGTGGCGGCGTTTGGCGAACAATTCTTATTGGATATTTTGGATCGGTCGGCATTGCCACTTTAAGCGATTCACTCATTCCCTTTGCCGGAGAATGGCTGCTTGACCTGCCTTATCGCGGCATTCATCTTGGCTTTATCGAAAAATGGTGGCTGGTCAATCCGCTGGCTTTAGCCGGTATCGGACTGGGGTTTGTCATTTCTCACACTAAAATTCCCCATGCAGGCCATGTGCTGCTCAGCACTTGGGCGTCGCTGTTTCACATTCTGATGGCGCTGGGAACTTCTCTGGACGTCTTTACGATGATTTTGATTGCGGTCTTTCTGTTTTTAGCGGTCTGGATTCCCTGTTGCACCAGCGATATTGTTTTCCCCTTGCTCTGGATTAAGAAAGAAAATGGCGATGGCAAGCGCCCGATTTCCGTCACGGATGGAGGTATGACATGAGAATCGCAATAGCTTCCGGAAAAGGCGGAACCGGCAAAACCACGATAGCCGTCAACCTGGCGCGCGTTTTCGACGGCAGCGTTGTTCTCGCGGATTGCGACGTCGAAGAACCCAACGCGCATCTGTTTTTGAAAACATCCACGCCGACTTACAAAATCGTCGGCATACCCGTTCCGCAAGTGGACGAGTCTCTTTGCGACGGCTGCGGCCTGTGTTCGAAAATTTGCCAGTTTTCGGCTATTGTGACCTTCGGGACCGCGCCGCTGGTTTTTCCGGAAATGTGCCATGGCTGCGGCGGCTGCGCGCTGGTATGTCCGCTCAAGGCCATTACCGAAAGGGAGCGCCGCATCGGCGTGGTGGAAACGGCGCAGGCTGACCGGATCACCCTGGTAACAGGACGGCTTGATGTGGGCGTGGCGCTTGCGCCGCCTCTGATCCGCGCGGTCAGAAGCGAGTTTGCGCTCATGGGCGACGCGATTCTGGATGCGCCGCCCGGAACATCGTGTCCGGTGATCGCCGCGGTGCGGGACACGGACATGGTCCTTCTGGTGACGGAGCCCACGCCGTTCGGTCTCAACGATCTGGCGCTGGCCGTGGATATGATACGCGAGCTTCGGTTGCCCTTCGGTGTGATCGTCAACCGAATGGGCTCAGGCGACGACCGGGTGCAGTACTACTGCCAAAGGGAGAGCATCCCCATTTTTCTGGAAATTCCCGACGACCGGCGCATTGCCGAAGCCTATTCGCGGGGGATTCTAATGGTGGACGCGCTGCCCGAATACCGGCCGCTTTTTGAAAATTTGTGGAAAATCATCCGGCAACGGTTAAAGTAAAGGAGAAGAACGTTATGCCAACGTATGAGTATATTTACGGTCCCGTCCCCTCGCGGCGTCTGGGCCGCTCGCTCGGGCTGGATCTGGTGCCTTACAAGACCTGCACCTATGACTGCATTTATTGTCAGTTGGGTAAGACCACGGAGAAAACGCTGGAACGGCGTGAGTATGTTCCGGTGGCGGACGTTTTGAAAGAGCTTCACGAAAAGCTCTCAACCGGGATTGACTGCGATTACATCAGTCTTGCCGGCTCCGGCGAGCCGACGCTGCATGCGGGCACAGGCGAACTGATTGCCAAGATAAAGGAAATGACGAAGATTCCCGTCGCGGTCATTACCAACGGATCGCTTTTGTATCGGCCGGAAGTCCGCGAGGCGCTGGCCGGCGCGGACCTGGTGATTCCGTCGCTCGACGCGGGCGATGCCGCGCTTTTTGAATATGTCAACCGCCCCCATCCGGACATTTCCTTTGAAACCATGGCTGAGGGCCTGATAACCTTTGCAGGACAGTATAAAGGGCGCCTCTGGCTGGAGGTGCTCCTGGTTTCCGGCGTGACCGGTCTGCCTTTGGAGGCGAGAAAAATTGCGGCCTGGATTGATAAAATCCGGCCGGAAAGAGTCCAGTTGGGCACGGTAAATCGTCCGGCTCCCGAAGATTTTGCCTGCGCCGTGGACCCGAAACAAATGAAAACGCTCGTCGGCTGCTTTGCGAAAAATGTGGACCTTCTGGAAAACACGCCTCCGGCAGGCTTTGCCGACGCGGGCTCGTCAGACGCAACCGACAATGACATTATGAATCTTCTGGCCAGGCGCCCCTGCGCGCTCGAAGGCCTCTGCGCGGGGCTGGGACTGCATCCGCATGATGCAGTCAAGCGCATCGAGCGGATGATCGCCGGTAAAAGCGTCGTCGCAAAACGAAACGGAAGAACGATTTATTACACACCGGCGGAGCGCGCATCATGAACGAACTGGTCATCATCAGCGGCAAGGGGGGAACGGGGAAAACCAGCGTCACCGCGTCGCTGGCCGTTCTGGCCGAACGCCCGGTCATCTGCGACTGCGACGTGGACGCGGCAGATCTGCACCTGGTTCTGGCGCCCGATATCCGCGAGGAGCATGACTTCCGCGGCGGCCGTCAGGCTGTCATCAACCGGGACGACTGCGCGGACTGCGGCGTCTGCGCGGACCTGTGCCGGTTCGGGGCGATCCGAATGGAAGAAAAGGAGGACAGCGACACGCTGTTTGTCATCGATCCGATATCGTGCGAAGGCTGCGGCGTGTGCGTTCATTTCTGCCCGCAAAAAGCGATTGACTTTCCGGAGCGGCTCTGCGGTAAATGGTTTGTTTCACAAACGAGGCTGGGGCCCATGGTGCATGCCCGCCTGGCGGCGGCCGCCGAAAACTCCGGCAAACTTGTCTCCACCGTGCGGCAGGAAGCGCGTCGGCTGGCCGAAACAGGCAGCTATGATTGGATCATCGTCGACGGGCCGCCCGGCATCGGCTGCCCCGTTATCGCTTCGGTCACCGGCGCATCGCAGATTCTGGTGGTCACCGAACCGACCGTTTCGGGCGAACATGACCTCGAACGGGTGCTGGGCCTGGCCCGCCATTTTCAGATTCCGGCAGCCGTGTGCGTCAACAAGTGGGATATCAATCCCGCGATGACCGGGCGGATGGAAACAAAAGCAAAAGAGGCGGGAGCGCTCATTGCCGGACGCATCCGGTACGACCGGGCCATGACGCGCGCGCAAATCGAACAAAAGACGGCTGTGGAAATCGGCGCTGCCTGCGCCCCCGATATTCTTGCCGTTTGGAAAAACGTAACCCGTTCAGGAGGGAAGCAGTCGTGACGGAAATGGTGGAAATCGATAAATTTTATCTTACGGCGTACCGGCATGCGAAAGACCCGCGCAACCTGGGCCCGCAAGACATCTTCAACGGACACGCGAAAATCACCGGACCCTGCGGCGATACGATGGAATTCTGGCTTTGGGTCGAAGAGGGAAAGATCCAGAAAGTCTCCTTCATCACGGACGGCTGCGCTCCGTCGCTCGCCGCCGGCAGCATGACGACCTGCCTGGCTAAGGGAAAAACCCTTGCGAAGGCAAAAGCCATCATGCAAAAGGACGTTCTTGACGCACTGGGCGGTCTTCCCGGAGATCACGAGCACTGCGCTCTTCTGGCGGCCAATACGCTGGCGGCCGCCTGTGAGGACTATCTGAAAAATTCGAAAACAGGAGGAACATAAAACAGTGGAAAGCAAAAAAACGTGTGACTCGTGCGGAGATTCAAGCTGCTCCGCCAAAAATCAGCAGCAAAATGAAAGCAAGGAGGAATACGCGGACCGCCGCCGTTTGCAGGCCCGGCTGTGCCGCATACAACATAAAATCGTGGTGCTTTCCGGCAAAGGCGGTGTCGGAAAAAGCACGGTGGCAGTGAATCTCGCCACGGCGCTGGCGTTAAACGGCCTGCGCGTGGGACTTCTGGATGTCGATATTCACGGCCCGAGCGTCCCGACCATGCTGGGCCTGGAAGGCGCCTCGCTTTCAGGCACGCCCGGCGAACTGCTGCCGGTGGAGTTCGGCGGCCTAAAAGTCATGTCCATTGGTTTTCTGCTGCACAATCCCGATGATGCGGTGATCTGGCGCGGTCCGATGAAAATGGGCGTCATCAAACAGTTTCTCACGGACGTCAACTGGGGCGATCTGGATTATCTGATCGTGGACGCGCCTCCCGGAACCGGGGATGAGCCGTTGTCGCTGTGCCAGCTGATTCAGCCGCTCGACGGCGCGGTCATCGTCACCACGCCGCAGAAAGTCGCGGCGGTGGACGTACGCAAGTCCATCAGTTTCTGCCGCCAGGTCAACGTGCCGGTGCTGGGAGTCGTCGAAAACATGAGCGGCTTTGTCTGCCCCAAGTGCGGGGAAGTCACACAGATCCTACCCGAAGGCGGCGGCCGTAAAATTGCCGCCGACATGAGCGTGCCCTTCCTGGGCGCGATTCCGATGGATCCGGGCATTGCCCAGTCGGGCGATTCCGGCAAGGTGTTTATCTATCATTCTTCGGAATCGCCGACGGGAAAAATACTGCAGGACATCATTGATCAGATTTTGGATTCAAATAAAGAGCAAAAATTAAACGCATAAGGAGACCATTATGAAAATCGCCATACCGTTAGCCGAAGGCAAACTGACCATGCATTTCGGACATTGTGCAAGTTTCGCCATTGTCGAAGTGGATGACAAAACAAAGAAAATATTGAAACGCGAAGATATTCCTGCGCCGCCTCATGAGCCGGGTCTTCTGCCGCCGTGGCTGGCCCAGCAGGGCGCCGGGATGATTATCGCGGGGGGCATGGGACAACGCGCCCAGCAGCTTTTCGTCCAGCAGGGCATCCAGGTGGTGGTTGGCGCGCCTCCTGATGCGCCGGAAAAACTGATTGCGGATTTTTTCGCAGGCACGCTGCAAAGCGGCATTAATGCCTGCGATCACTAAAAGGCCGACGCCATGCCGTTTGAAGAACTGATCGAAGCGCTGCAGCGTGAAAAGGAAAAGGCCCGTGCGCAGGGGGGTCAGGACAAGATCAAAAAACAGCACGAAAAGGGACGCCTGACGGCGCGTGAACGCATCGGGCGTCTGCTCGACGACGGGTCATTTCTGGAGTTGGGCGCTCTTTGCGTTTCCGATATTCCCGGCATGGCCGAAAAAACGCCTGCGGACGGACTGGTCATCGGCTACGGCGCGGTCAACGGTCGGCGGGTGGGCGTCTTTGCCAACGACTTCACGGTGCTGGCCGGCTCCAGCGCCACCATCAACAACAAGAAGATGGGAATCTTTAAGCAGCAGCTTTACGCGTATGGCTTTCCTCTGATCTGGCTGGGCGAGGCGGGCGGTCAGCGTATTCCCGATCTTCAGGACGCGGGCCGAATGCTTTTTCACGGCGTGGGCTCCGACGCCGCGCGTCCGGGCTACAGCCATTTTCGCCAGGTTCCTTACGTGATGGCGGCGATGGGCGACTGCCACGGCGTTCCCGACTGGCAGGCCTGCCTCGCGGATTTCACCATCGTGGTCAAGGGAGCGTCGATTTCCGTATCCGGCCCACGCGCGCTGGGCAAAGCCATCGGCCAGCAGCACAGCGCCGAGGAAATGGGCGGCTGGCAGGTGCACGCGCAGGTGACCGGCATGGCCGACCAGGTCGCGGAAAATGCGGAAGACTGCTTTCGCCTCATTAAAACCTATCTGGATTTCATGCCGTCAAACGCTCAGGAATTGCCGCCGAAACGGCCCGTGCCGGGGTGTTCCGATGCGCGCATTCAAAAAATTCTAGACATTCTTCCCGAGAAGCGCACACGCGCCTACGACATGCACAAGATTCTCGCCTGCATCGTGGACGGAGGGCAATATCTCGAAATCAAGCCTTTGTTTGGCAAAATGCTGATCACCGCTTTGGCCCGCGTGGGCGGCGAAACGGTCGGCAT
>JAAYDW010000007.1 GCA_012729055.1 Deltaproteobacteria bacterium | reverse complement strand
TTCCACCCCCTCCTTTCCGACTTTTCCACGGAGCCTGTAGCTGTTGCCCCGCATGTTGATGACCACACTGTGATGAAGCAGGCGGTCCAGGAATGCCGTGACAATGACCGGATCATGGAATAATTCGGTCCAGTCGGAGAAGGCTTTGTTGGACGTGATGATGGTGCTGGCCTTTTCATATCGGTTGGCAATGAATCGGAAAAAGAGGTTGCACTCCTCTCGGTCGATCGGCGTATAGCCAACCTCATCCACGATCACCAGCGCCGATTTGTTATAGCCTCGGCCTCTGCCTTTCCGTTCGGTGCCATGATCTTTTTTCAACTTTACGATCAAGTCCTCCATCGTAGTAAAGTAGATGCTCAGACCGGCATGGCATGCCTTCACGGCAAGCGATACGGCCAGATGCGTCTTGCCGACGCCGGGCGGCCCCAGGAAGATCACATTGCCTTTTTGACGGATAAAGGTCAGATCGAACAGCGACATCACCTTTTGACGATCCAGCTTGGGCTGAAAGGAAAAATCAAATTCGTCGATGCTCTTGACAAAGGGAAGCCCCGATAGCTTCAGGGATGTTTCCACCCGCCGCTGTTCCCGGCAGTTAACCTCTTCTTCCAGAAGATCATCGAGAAAGGACAGGTAGCTCTTTTTCCCTTCCTGTGCCGCCTGCATTACGCCTTCAAGGATCTCCCCTGTCCGGGGAAGTCTCAGGCGCGTCAGGCTGGTCTGGACGCGATCAAGAATCAGGGTATCGCTCATATCCTTGCCTCCCCGATCATCTGATCATACATATGAGGAGAACGGATCTCCACATCCATGTCATAGAGCGGCTTGAGCGGGCTGATCGTGCATTTGGCGCGCCCCTTGCCGCGTCTTGCCTGGCCGTATTTGCGCCTGTTCATCTCTCGATCATTTTTCAAGGCTTCGTAGAATCTTTTGTCCTGAACCAGACGTCCTTTTCCTTCAGGAATCTCATAGGTCACAACCAACCGATTATCCTCGAAGATCCTCATGCACTTGTCTTTGACCCGCAGGATAAGACCCTTCCCCACCAGGGGGTGGGGGACAACAAAGCTGTTGCCTTCAAAACGGACGGTGCAGTCTTTGTTGACCTTGCGGTAGACCCGCCAGGAGGTGTCGAATGCCCGCGGCGGCAGCGCCTGTAAATGGGGCCGCTCTCGCTCGAATCGTTCCGACACCACTTCGTGGGTTGTCCCATGAATCCTCTGATCTTTAAGTTGGAGCCATTGCAGAAGGTCCCTGTTGGCCGTCTCACGACAGAGTAACCCGTAACCACGCCAAAACCCCTCCCGGATGAAATGATAGGGTCTTTCCACCTTCCCCTTCACCCAGGCGGCATAAGCCGGGGCAACCTGTGGCTTGAATCCGTAATGCAATGCAAATCCCGCCAAGGTGTCGTTGAACTTGTTCTTGCCGGCGAACTTGCCGATGAAAACGTTCTTCATCCGGTCGTAGAGAATCTCCGCCGTCACACCGCCAAAATGCTCGAAGGCGTGAATATGACAATCCAGAAAGGTCGGTAAATCGCACCGCTCGACGAACTCGGAGTAGATCCTCCGCGAAAAGCCGAGGATCATCGAAAAAAGATAGATCTTCCCGCTTGTGCCGTCGGCTCTGTCAAACTGGAACTCCCCAAAATCCACCTGCGACTGGTACCCAGGCTCCGTCTCAAAACGCATATAAGCGGTCCGCTGACGTTCCGCCTTGATATCATGCACGGCTCTTTTAACGATCTCATAGCTCCCGCCAAAACCCATCGGACGAAGCTTGTCGTATATCCAGGTCGCCTTGTACTCCATGTCTTCTTCAAGCCACGCAGCAATGTTGCCATGAAACCGATCCAGCAAACTCTTACGGTTTGGCTTGCGCCGATCCATCGCCGGATATCCCTGATTCTCGATGTACTTCTTTACGGTGTTGCGGCTGATGCCCAGCTTCCTGGCGATCTGCCTCTGGGTCAAACCCCTCTTTTTCAGCAACAATATCTCCAAAACGGTCTCCTTTTTTTCAATGCGCCACCTCGCTTACACTGAGATAAAAAAATCACCATACCCTTTTTTCTCAGCAACTCCACCCTCAAAGTGGCTCACTTTCTAACGACCATTTTTGGCTCAATTTATCACGACCGGGAACAACAAATGGTCATGAACACCGCGCCGGCCGGCATTGCCGTCAACAGCATCGAGACGCGCCTGAAAACGCACGGCCTCGCGGTCGGGCTGCGTTATCATTTCTAGCCGCCAGGAAAGCCCGAATCACCG
>JAAYDW010000006.1 GCA_012729055.1 Deltaproteobacteria bacterium | reverse complement strand
TCCTCTTCAGGCTGACCAGAATCAGTCCGCCCACAATCAGGCAGCCCAACTGGAAATACGGGAAATTGGCCGCTCCCGCCGCCGCATATTCGGCGAATCCAAAGGTTGCCGTTAAAAGAACAACTGCTGCCGCCGCTACGATCGTTCCTACTGTCTTTTTCATGATCTGTTACCTCCTTTGGGAGTCGTTTGTTTTCTTGCCTTTATTCTAATGAAAAGTCCGTGCCAGAATTGTCCCCGCAGGACAAATACATCTGATCGCATTGAATTATCAGAAGATTTTCTGATTCGTCTGCCGACAGTTCCCCCCGGCCGCGCTCGTTGTTTACTACTTCTTCAATGAAATGTTCAAAGCGCCTTGAACGAAACATGGAACCTTATCCTGAATCTGACGCTTTCCGGCCCACTTTCGCCGAATGCTACAGAAAAAAGAGGCTGTTTGCCGGGAACGGCGATTGCGGCTTGATTTCAGACTCCCGTCGCTGTTATGATGCAATCAAATATTCGTTTGAAATGTTTTGGCTTCAGAAACAGAGGAGACCGCTTCTTTATGAGATACGCACATGAAAGACATTAAACCCGTCTGTGCAAGCAGCCGATACATGAACAGGAGGGAATTCTGCGGTATTCTGGCGGGAGCGCTGGCCGGTTCGGCTCTGCTTCCGCCTTTTTTGCAGGCCGCTCTCGCGGAAACGACCGACCGGGAAGATCTTTTCGCCTTCATGAACCGCACTCTGGGGAGCTTTGACCGCACGGCGTATCAAAAGCTCATTGGAGCAGCCAATGCCTTTAAGGAAGGAGATGAAATTCTCGGCGTGGCCGCCGCAGACGAGACCGCCCGGAGCCGGGTGCGCCGGCTCCTTGCCAATACAAAGCTTGGCGACATCCTGAGCCATCCGCTGTTCGAGGACGACCTTTACGCCTGTCTGGTCGGAAATCTTTCCTCCGACGCCGTCCGAAAGACCAGTTCCATGACGTTCAGTGAACTGAAGGCGTTTCTGCTTACCGCGCCGGCGCCGGACATTGATCCGATCCTCGAGGGCCTGTGCAGCGACGTCATCGGCTGCGTCGCAAAGCTCATGACCAACGAAGAGCTGACCGCCGTGGGAAGCAGGATTTTTCACCCGCTGGCCGGTACGAAGATCGGCGCTAAAGGCTATCTGGGCGCGCGCATTCAGCCCAATTCCCCCACGGATCATCCCGACGACGTTATCTGGCAGATCTTTTCCGGCTGGTCCTACGCGACCGGCGACGTTGTTCTGGGCACCAATCCGGTGAGCAGCCTTCCCTCGTCCGTCGCCGCTCTGGAAGCGGCGCTGGCGGAAATCCGCCGCACGTTCGGCGTGGAAGACATTCTTCCCCACAGTGTTCTCGCCCATATCGACGTCCAGGCAGCCGTCGAGGCGCTTCACCCCCAAACCACCGGCGTCTGGTTTCAGAGCCTGGCCGGAAGCGACAAGGCCAACGCCACTTTCGACATCACCCTGGAGAAAATGCTCGCTTACGCAGCCGGGCGCACGGGACAGTACGGCTTTTACTTTGAAACCGGCCAGGGGGCGGACTTCACCAACGGGAGCGGCCAGGGCACCGACATGGTGATCCACGAGGCGCGCAAGTACGGCTTCGCCCGTCTGCTCAAGAGAAAAGTCGCCGCGGCCCAGATCAAGGCGGGACGACCCGCCGCCCCGTGGGTTCACGTGAACGACGTGGCCGGATTCATCGGACCGGAAGTATTTCGCACCCGCGAACAGCTCGTGCGCTGCTGCCTGGAAGACATCGTCATGGGCAAGCTGCACGGACTCACGATCGGTCTCGACATCTGTTCCACGCTGCACATGGACGTCTCCTTGAACGACCTGGACTGGTGCCAGGACAGGATCATGCCGGCCAATCCGGCGTATCTCATGGCGCTGCCGACAAAAAACGATCCCATGCTGGGCTATCTGACCACCGCATTCCAGGACCATGTGCGTCTGCGGGACAAATTCGGCTTTAAAGTCAACGACGCCATGGAGCGGTTCTTCCAGCGGCTTGGAGTCATCGACGCCGAAGGAAGGCCTACCGCGCGCTTCGGCCAGCCCTTGTGGATCTGGCATCAGTACCGGCGGGCGAAAGGCGACAAGCGCAAGAGCGCGGCAATCCGGCGCGAAGGCCTGCGGAAAATGAAAGAAGTACGGGCCCGCGGCGTTCATCTGGCGGAGGGATACGACGGCCGGCCATGGAAAATGGCGCCTGCGCTGGACCGCGAAATCCGCGCCCTCTACGCGGACGCCAAGAAATCCATCTGGGTAGAGCTTTCGCCCTCCTTCGTCGCCTCCCTTCCCGACGCGGTGCCGCTCAAAACCCGTTCGAAAGACAGAACCGACTATATCCTCCATCCCCAGACCGGCGAAGAACTCGACGACGCCTCCCGCAGGACGCTTCTGGCGCTGCGGGAAAGAAGAGCTCCGGCGCTCCAGGTGCAGATCATCGTCTCGGACGGCCTGAACGCCAATGCCGTTATGGACGACGGGCATCTGGCCCCCTACCTTTCGGCTCTTGAAAAATATCTGCGGGCCGGAAAGCTGCGTCCGGCTCCGGAAATCCTGGTGCTTCGGGGCGGCCGCGTCCGGGCCGGTTACCGGATCGGCGAAACACTCTTCGGACGAGCGCCGGATACACAGGACCACAAAGCCATCATTCATATCATCGGCGAGAGACCGGGAACCATGCATCACACGTTTTCAGCCTACATTACGGCGCCGGCCGCATCCGTCTGGACCAAAGGCGGCATCGATCACAATATTACCCGCGTTGTTTCCGGCGTCGCCGACACGGCGCTCAAGCCCGTTATCGCGGCCAAAGAAACGGCCGGCCTGCTCGCCGATCTCTGGAAGGTCAAGACGACCTCCCGCTAGGGCATCAGCCCCTCATCGGCAAAACTGTAGTAGCCGCCGTCTCCGATGATGATGTGATCCAGAATTCTGATGCCCAGCAGTTTCCCCGCTGCGGTCAGTTCTCCGGTAAATTTCCTGTCTTCCGGGCTGGGCGTGATGTTGGCGCTGGGGTGGTTATGGACGCAAATGAGCGCCGCCGCATATTTCTGAAGCGCGGCATGGAGAATTTCCCGCACAATCGGCAGGGCCATGTTCACCGTGCCTTTTGCCGCGTCTTCGACGGCCAGAATGCGGTTGTTGCTGTTGAGGTACACAACCCGGAAGCATTCCGTCTTGAGATCGCGCATCTGCGGCATCAGAAATCCGACGACGTCGGCCGCGCAGGCGATTTTGTGCCGGACGCTCAGAGCTTCGTCCTCGCGGAAGCGCCGCCCGATCTCGAGCGCCGCCTGAATCTGGGCCAGCTTGGCCGGCCCCACCCCCTTGAATTCCCGCCAGTCGCGCGGATCCGTATGGCTCATGTTGCGAAACGTCCCGAACTTCTCCAGCATGCGGCGCGCCAGGCCGACGGCGCTTTCTCCCGCCACGCCCGTGCGCAGGAGAATCGCCAGCAGCTCCGAGTTGCTGAGCGCCGCAGCGCCTCGCTTAAGCAATTTTTCCCGGGGCCGGTCGTCGGCCGGCCAGCTTTTAATGGATACTTCCTTGCTTTCGGATTTCATCGCCGCTCACGGTTCCGGAGGTGTCGTATGATCCCCTCCGGCATTATTTTAAGGTTGCCGTTACCGTTTCCAATAGCGGACTTTGCTCTTTTCCGCACGGCCGGCGGCGGCTTGAAAAACCAACCGCCGCTGCGGGCAAACAAGCCTTTTCCTGATTTTTGGGATCATTGATGACAGTAGTTATCAATACCACTTCTTCGTAAGAATTCAAGGCAAATAAAAACGACGATTTTAAGGAAAATCGATCCGCCGGACTCACGATCCGGAAGCGCTTTGTCGGTCGGAATTCCCTTGTCGCGCGACACAACTTCATCCGTGAGTCCCCATATGATATTTCCAGTCACTACTGTCCGGTTATTTTAATTTCGATTTGTTAATTAATGAATCATAACAAAGCCATAATGTCGTTTTATCTTTTTATCGATTTGAAATTTCATTCCGGTTATATCGGCAGGAATCTCACGGGAGGTGCTGCCGATGAATTCCGGAAAAACTGTCTTTTCACAAATCATGACCTACTTACCCATGTACGAATTTCGCAAATGCGTTAATCGATACAACGGCAATTTTCACACCAGCAGTTTCACCTGCCTGGATCAGTTTCTAAGCCTGTCGTTTGCTCAACTGACCTACAGAGAAAGTCTGCGTGATATTGAAGCCTGCCTTCGTTCGCGCCAAGAGAAACTTTATCATCTCGGGATTCGCGGCCGGATTTCCCGCAGCACGCTTGCCAATGCAAATGAAAAACGTGACTGGCGAATTTATGCCGACTTCTGTCAAATCCTGATATCTCAAGCGCGACCTCTTTATGCCGAGGAAGACTTCGGGGTTGAATTGAAAGATACAGCCTATGCACTGGATTCAACCACCATCGATCTTTGTCTTTCTCTTTTTCCCTGGGCTTCGTTTCGTAAACATAAAGCAGCCGTCAAGATGCACACGCTGCTGGATATCCGAGGAAACATTCCATCGTTTATCGAAATCACAGACGGTAGCGTTCATGATGTCAATATTCTCGATGTTCTTGTACCGGAACCGGGAAGCTTCTACCTCATGGATCGCGGCTATCTGGATTTTGCCAGGCTCTACAGCTTTACGCAGCTCCTTTCTTTTTTCATCACGCGTGCCAAGAAAAATACAAAGTTCCGTCGGCTTTATTCTCAACCCGTTGATCGAAACACAGGACTCATCTGCGATCAAACGATCATGCTGGTGACATATCAATCACAAAAAGATTATCCGGACAAACTGCGCCGCATAAAATACTTTGATGCTGAAACCGATAGCCACTTGGTCTTTCTTACCAATAACTTTCTTCTTCCTGCATTGATGATCGCACATTTGTACAAATGCCGATGGCAAGTCGAACTCTTCTTCAAGTGGATCAAGGAGCATCTGAGAATAAAAGCTTTCTACGGCACTTCTGAAAACGCGGTTAAAACTCAAATATGGATTGCCGTCTCTATTTACGTGCTTGTCGCTATCATCCGCAAACGGCTTCACCTGAAACAGAGTCTCTACACAATTTTACAAATTCTGAGCGTCACGCTCTTCGAAAAAGTGCCGCTGCATCAGCTATTTGCAAATTTCGATTACAAATTATATTCCGATTTCAAAGAACAAAATTGCAACCAGTTAACTTTATTCAACGATTAACCGGACAGTAGTGATTTCCAGTAAAAAAATCGGCGCGCCGGCCGAACAAAGTGGACCCTTCAGCGCCTTCCTATCGATACCTCTGAAACATGGGCCTCGAGACTTCCGCTATCCCCCCATCGCGAGGTTAGGCAGGAAAAGCGTGATATTCGGGACGGCAATCAACAAGACGGTCACCAGAATCAGGATCAGCAAAAACGGCAGGGCATGACTGATAACTTCAAGATACGGCCTGCGGAATATAAGCTGGGCCGTAAAGATGTCGCAGCCGAACGGCGGCGTGGCCGATCCGATGGCGGCCTGAAGCGTAACCAGAACCCCCAGCAGTATCGGGTCGACGCCCGCTCCGACGACGTAAGGCTGAAAGACGGGACTCAAAATGAAAATTGCGACAATCGGATCCACAAACATGCAGGCGACGAAATAAACCATCACGACAATCGCCATGACTTTGAGCATCGAAGGATCGTCTCCGAAAAGCGGCGGAAGCAGCGCTTCGGGAACCTGAAGAAATCCGATCAAAAAAGAAAAGGCCTGCCCGGCCCCGACAAGGATAAACACAACGCCGGTGATCACGCCGGTTTGCAGGCAGGAATCGATCAGGCGGGATATGGTGAGGCTTCGGTATACGACCGTTTCCAGAATCACGGCATACAGAACCGCGACAGCGGCGGCTTCCGTGGGGCTGAAAATGCCGGCGTAAATTCCGCCAACGATGATGAGAGGAAAACCCATAACAGGCAACCCCTCGCGCAAAGCCAGCATCCGATCGGTCCAGGAGGCTTTCTCCAACAGGGGAATTTTTTTTAATTTCGAGTAGAGGTAGCAATAAGCCGAGAACAGCAGCAGCACGACAAGCCCCGGAATCACGCCCGCCAAAAAAAGCATCCCGATGGAGGTGTTGGTGGCCACACCGTAAACAATGAACCCGATACTGGGCGGAATCAAAAAAGCAATGTCGCTGGCATTGATGATCAACCCCAACGTAAAAGAGCTTTTATAGCCGGCATCCAGCAGCATCGGACGCATCGTGCCGCCCACGGCTGCGACTGTGGCCTGGGTAGACCCGGACACGGCCCCGAAAAGCGTGCAGCCTGCGCTGGTCGTAATCGCCAGTCCGCCCGGCAAATGACCGACAAAGACTCGAAGCATCCGGATCAGACGGCCTGCGGACTGGCCGGACGTAATGATGCTCGCCGACAGAATGAACATCGGGACGCAAACGAGCGCGGGCTGCGAAACACCGGACAGGATTTGTTGGACCATCGCGGGAATCATGACGCCCGCCATATCCGGCATGTAGATGAGCAGGTAAAGAATCAGCGAACCCAACAGCGTAACCATGAAGGGAAAACCGAAGAGCAGCATGGCCACAAGCGACACACCGAACAGCCTCATGACATGCCTCCCGTCGCGTTTTCCTCATATTCGCTTTTCTGATCCGGCGACAGCCACGGGTCCGGCTCGACGATATTCTTCACGATGGTTCGAAGATACTGAATGGCCGCCAGTGTAAAGCCGGTGGGAAGAATAATGTAGAAAATCCAGCGCGGCAGTCTAAGCGCGGGCGTTGTGTGCCCCATGGCCATGGCGCTTTGCAGATAATCCCACGAAGCCCAGGCCATAACCGCCATGACGGCGGCGCTGACCCCAGAGATGATAAAGATGAAAATTTTTTCCATTTGGGGAGGCATGTGGTCCAGAAACGCCCCCATTCGAATGTGGCGCGCCCGTCGGACACCGTAACTCAAGCCCGTGAAGGTCAATAAAATAACCAGAAACATGGCGAGTTCTTCGGCAAAATAGATGCTTTGAAAAAATGTTCGGGCAACAACATTGGCTATCAGAAGGGCGGCAAGCGCCGCCACGCAGAACACCAGCACCGTCACTTCAAGCGTATTAACGGCGTACCCCGCCAGCCGGTTGATTTTTCTGAGCGGGCCCTGTTTCGGTCCTCGCCGGTCGTCATGCGTCATGCGCGAATCCTTCACAGAATTGTCATTTCATCCCGAGCGCTTTTTGGGCATTTTCAACGTCGGCAAGGAAAGCCTCGAGAAGCGCATCTGCGCCTTCGCCGCCGATTTCACGATACAGCGGATAAACGGTCTTTGCCATTTGCGAAAACTGAGACGCGGCCTCGTCGTCGATTTCACGAAACGTCAGCGAAGGCTTGGCTTTTTTCATCTTCTGCATGTCCTGTGCGTTTCTCTCGTCGATCCAGTGTCCGGCAGGAATGATGGAATCGATCCAGAACCGCCGCATCTCCTGACGTACTTTTTTCGGCAAACGGTCGAAAAACCTCTTATTTACCGTGGGAATGCCGATGAAGGGCTCTCCCTTGAGCAATATGAAATAGTCTTGAACTTCGTAATACTTCATGCTGTTGGCGGCAAACAGCGGGTTCACCTGAGCGTCAATGAGCCCCATCTGCAGGGCGCTGTATACTTCACCATACGTCATCGGTGTGGGGCTTGCGCCGAAGGCCTTGTAGTTTTCCACCAGCATCTTCGACGACATCAGCCGAAGCTTCAAGCCTTTGAGGTCTTCCGGTGTACGGATATCTTTTCGGGAGCTTATCCACTGCCAGCCTTCATACATCATAGCCAGGGGAACAAGCCCTTTCTTGCGGAACGCCTGCTCCAGAAGCGGCAAAAACTTTCCATGGCGCGCCATCCAATTCAGGACCTCCGGAACCCGTTCGGATGGGAAAATATAATTCAAAGCCAGCGCCTGCGCCTGCGGCACAAACGAACTGATCCATGCGTAATCGGAAAAGACAAACTGAACAATGCCCATCTGGGCCAACTCGTTGATATCCCCGGTCGCACCCAGCGTTCCGTAAGAATAGACATCGATCAGGATTTTTCCGTCGGACCATTCGCGCATGTGGCCTGAGAAATTTCTCGCCCACGCGGTCATGAAATCCCCTTCGATTTCTTCCGAGGCCAGCTTCGCCTTGATGGATTTACCCGTGTAATTGGCAGCTGGAGCAGTGCTGCAGAAAGCAATCATCAAAAACGCAATAAAAAAAACGGTTATATTTTTCATGATTCGGCTCCTCGGAAAGGTTTTAAAGCGGATTGCTTGTGTGCCGAAACTATAAAAAAAACAGCCCGGCAAGTCAATGAAATATTGGCCAGCGGCCTCTCCGGATCATGCTTTTGTCGCTTTTTCCTGTTGAAAACGCTCTCACACGCTGGAACGTGATCTGAACAGCGAGGCGCTTTGCATCCCTTTGATCAGGGCGACGGATCCGGTCTTTAAGCTCTGCGAGGATCCGTATCTTTTGTCCACGCATTCCCGGGAAAGAAAGCCGGATGCCGTTTTGCGGTTCTTGATCGCTTCCTGCATGAGGCGGTGGTCTGGAAGCTCGAGGATACGCAGTCGTGACTCAAACAAACAGACTAGAAGGGCGCCATCCGCCAATCGACTATGTGAAAATATTTTTCAAGATACAACCTTTTCCCGTATGTAAAAGACATCAGAAAGCAAGGCAGGAACAGTTTTCAGGCAAAAAAAAACAATGAGCTTTTGTGAACTCATCGCTTTTTTTATTTTTGGTACCTGGGGTGGGAATTGAACCCACACAGAGGCAAGCTCCGAGGGATTTTAAGCCCCATTTTTAGCACTTTCCTGTAACTTCCCTTATAATCATTTAATCGGCGCTTATTTATTATTTTCCCTTGCTAATTTGGATATTTATGATATTCGTATTTTCATATTATATCACTTAACCACTTTTGGCCTTATTCAAATAAGTGGGGAGAGGGTGGGGAGAAAATGACGGGGGATGCCGGAAAAACATTTAATCAAATGGGGAGAGCACGGGATCACTAAAAATGGGGAGAGATAAAAAGTTTTTTTAAAAAGTGGGGAGAGCTATGGCCGGTCAAAGATGGAGAAGTTCAGGTTTCCCAGGGGTAAGGTATTATGAACACCCGACGCGAAAACATGGCGTAAGATATGATCACTATCTTGCCATTCGTTATCAGGTCACAAAAGAATTAGACGAAATTGATCCAGAAACAGGGAAAAAGAAAAAGATCAAGCAACGTATCGAAGAGGGGATCGGTTGGACAAGTGAACGCGATCCGGAAGACAACCAATATTGGACGGCAGCTAAGGCGGCGCTGATTCTGGAACGCCTAAAAGGTGCCGCTAAACTTGGCTTGCCGCAAACGCCAACACGCATTTCAGAAAAAAGAAAACTCGAACAACAGCGAAAAAATAATGAAGAGGCTGACCGGACGCGCGCGGAAAATGAAAGCATCACTTTGAGGAAATATTTCTATGATGCCTATTATCCGAATGCGAAGATCAGTAAGAAAGGTTCTTCATACTCGCACGAAGAAACCCACTTCCGCCTTTGGATTGAACCCGTGGCCGGTCATAAACCGATTAAAGAACTATCTGAATTTGACGTTGGACGCATTGTAAAAGCGATCCTGGACAACGGGAAAACACCGCGCACCGCGCAATATGTTATGGCAACGGTAAGACAGATATGGAATCAGGCAAGGCGCGCGAAACTTGTTTCCGGCGACACACCGACAAGAAACGTCAAGCTTCCAAAATTCGACAACAGGCGACAACGGTTTCTAAAACACAGCGAAGCCGATCAATTACTTGCGGCATTAAAAGAAAAAGATGAAACGGTTCACAACATGGCCTTGCTTTCGTTGCATACCGGCATGAGAGCATCGGAAATATTCCGGCTAACTTGGGGATGTATTGATACAGAGCGCGGCATTATAATTATCCTTGACGCGAAATCCGGCCGTGGCCGCGCGGCGTTCATGACAAAAATAATCATGGCCATGTTTGGCGAAATGACCAAAGGAAAACAGGACGAATATGTTTTCACGCGAATCGATAAAACACCATATTCCGAAGTCCCTACCCTCTTTCGTCAAATTGTTACCAATTTAAAATTCAATGAGCATGTCTCCGATCCCAGGCAGCGCGTATGCTTTCATAGCTTGCGCCATACAATGGCAAGTTGGCACGCAGAGGGCGGAACTGATCTTTATGTTCTTAAGGAGCTTTTAGGACATGGCAGTATCACATTGACAGAGCGTTACAGCCATTTATCTAATGGCGCTTTACAGGCGGCAACGCGGAATTTTGAGAAAAAAATTAAATTATCAAGAAGTACTGGGCCTGTTTTGAATATTATAAAATAAGGCATTCACGGAGGACACGGAACAATGTTTATTCAACCGGATTTTCCAAAAGACGCATTCGATTTAATATCATCAAAAGATAATCTAAAAGTTTTAAAATATTTAAAAAGCAGAGGCGCTAATGGCACGATTTTAAGTATTTTACTGAAAGATCACTTCAGTGTTATTGTCCAGATCAAAGAACTTTTCAGAAAAGCCAGAAATCCTGAAGCTGTTTACTCACGCGGGGCATCGAAGTTAATCACAAATCATTATACTGCCGCTATTAACAGCCTTGAAAAGCTCAGTCGGAATGTTGACATGGTAATACCCGAAGATATTGAAAGTGACATAGTGGATTGGAAGGCATATAGAGCAAGCCATATTCGTAATTGGCGTTCGTCATTTCAAAAAGATATTGATACATTAAAGAATCACATGGATGTTTTAACGCATAAAACATTCATGAATGTATCTATTCATCCTGAGCCAACAACTATAAAACAAATGCTTCGTTTTCAAATTTATGCATTGTATAAATATCTAGATAAATTTCGTTGCGAATTACACATGAAAGACATTCATTGTTTTTTAGTGGAACTGTTTCAAAATCTTTATAAAAACACAATGTATGAAGGTATTGTGACTAAATTAAATATTGAGACACTCAAGAAAAACTACATTGACAATGCCGAACAGCACACGTCTAGAAGAATGATTAAGCGTATTGATGAACACATCAATCAAATATGCAAGACTTCGTTACCTGTAAAAAACACGTTGAAGAAATAACCCATCACACAAGCGCGTCGATAAGCGCCTTCAGTATCACACCCGAATGAATCCTTGCCGGGGCAATCCCTCATGCTTACCGATCCGCCGAACATATCCGCAACGGCCAGGGCAAACACACAGGCCGACACCGGATCGTTTCACCACAGGCAAATATGAAAGCCGTCTTCACCGGGAAGAAACCACTAAACAGGGTAGTGTCAACAATCTTTCGCACTTTTTGTTTTAGCAACCCAACAATCCGGTAGTTGGTAAGCCAAACGCTCTGTGAGCCACCAAAGCTCCCGGAGCGTTTGGCGTTTATGCCATC
>JAAYDW010000044.1 GCA_012729055.1 Deltaproteobacteria bacterium | reverse complement strand
GCTGGCGACGAAGCTCGAAGCGCTTTTGGACGCTCAGGAGCGGACCGACCGTTCGCTGCGCGATGAGATCGCCCGCTCGCGCGCGGAAGCGCGGACGTCGTCCCAAGAGGAAAGAACGGAACTGGCGGGATCGCTTTCCTCCTTCAGCGATTGCGTCCAGGCGCGCATGGCCGATATTGCCGGAAACCAGAACGATCAGCTGGAAAGCTTTTCCCGGCAGTTGGGGCTCTTGACGGCGGCCAATGAAAAGAAGATGGAGGACATCCGCGGGATCATTGACGATAAACTCAAGCAGATTCAGGAAGACAACGCCCGCCAGCTTGACCGCATGCGGCAGACTGTCGATGAAAAGCTGCAAGGGACGCTCGAAGCGCGCCTGGGAGAATCGTTTCGGCAGGTTTCCGAAAGGCTCGAACAGGTTCACCAGGGCCTGGGCGATATGCGCTCGCTGGCCGCCGGCGTGGGCGATCTGAAAAAGGTGCTCACCAACGTCAAATCCCGCGGCACCTGGGGGGAAGTGCAGCTGGGCGCGCTGCTTGAGGAAATTCTCTCACCGGAACAATACCTGAAAAACGTTCGGATCCGGGAGGAGGGAGGAGATTTCGTCGAGTTTGCCATCCGGCTGCCCGGTCAGGGCGAGTTCCCGTCCGATGCCGTGCTGATTCCGGTCGATGCGAAATTTCCGGTGGAGGACTACGCCAGACTTACGGATGCGCAGGACCGCGGCGATGCTCCGGCTGCGGAAGACGCGGTCCGGCAGCTGGAGGCGAGCATCAAGAAGGCCGCGAAGGACATCTCGCAGAAATATCTGGCGCCGCCGAAGACCACGGATTTCGGCATCATGTTTCTGCCGTCGGAGGGCCTCTACGCCGAAGTGATCCGCCGGTCGACGCTGGTGGCTGTTCTGCAGCGCGATTACCGCATTGTCATATCCGGTCCCTCGACCTTTGCCGCCTTTCTCAACAGTCTGCAGATGGGTTTCCGCGCGCTGGCCATCCAGAAACGCTCCGGCGAAGTGTGGAAAGTCCTGGGCGAGGTGAAAACGGCGTTTAGCCGCTTCGGTGATACGCTCGATACGGTGCGCAGAAAACTGGATTCGGCCGCGAGCTTCGTGGAAGAGGCGCAGAAAAAGACGCGAACCCTGGCCGGGAAATTGCGGTCGGTGGAAGCGCTTCCCGACGCCGCCGCGGCAATTTCCGCCGGGGAGACGGAGGCGCCGTCCATGGAAATACCGCCGGTTTCCGCTCAGACGGCTGATTCCGAAGGAGAAGGCCATGGATAAAATCGTCGTACTCTTCGTCGATGATGAAGAAGATTTCCGCGTCCTTTCCATCCTGCATATCCGGCGACTGCTTAAGAAGTCCGAATTCGAATTTGTCGAGGCGCGTGAGGCGCGTGAGGCGCTCGACCTGATTGCCGGCGGCCTGAAACCGGACCTGATGATTCTGGATTATTCGCTCCCCGGAATGAACGGCGCCGAGCTTATTCAAAAAATCGACGACGAACATCCCGATTTGAAAAATGTTCCCTGCCTGATTATCAGCGGGTACAGCCGCGAGGAAATCCTTACCGGCGAGCGGAGCAAGCGGTGTGCTTTCTTCGAGAAAAGCATTGACGCAAAAAACTTTTACCGGCAAATCTGCGAGGATATCGCCCGCCGTTTCGGCCTGTCCCGCCCCTGAAATCATCGCCGGCCGAATTGAGCGCAAAGGTTTTTTTGTTTAGGGCCTGTCATGCCGGTTTTGTCCGATGAGCGTTTCCACAGGCAGAAAAGCGGGAGGAAACAATGAAAACAAAGGTTTTGATCGTTGACGACGACAGCGCCAATTTGTATTTGCTGAAAAAAATGATGGAAGCCCGGGGCTGGGAGGCGCTTGAGGCGGAAAACGGCAAAATCGCGCTCGAGAAGGCGCGCGCGGAAAATCCCGATCTGATTGTGGCGGATATTCTGATGCCGGTCATGGACGGTTACACATTGTGCCGGGAATGCAAAGCGGATGCGCGCCTCAAAGACATTCCCTTTGTTTTTTACACGGCCACGTACACAGAGCCGAGGGAGGAACGTTTTGCCCTGGATCTGGGGGCGGACCGGTTCCTGATTAAGCCGCTGCAACCGCAGGCGTTGGTAAAAATCCTCGCGGACCTGCTTGAAGAAAAGAAAAATTTCCGCGCCGCGCCGCAGGGCCGGCCGGATGAAAAAATGGAATTTTTCCGGCGACACAATGAAATTCTTTCCGCCAAGCTGGAAAAAAAAATGGCGGATATGGACGCCTCCAATCGGGACCTGGGGGCGCTGGAGGAAAAATATCGCCTGAGCTTTGAAAATATCACGGATGTCGTCTTTATCGTTGACGCGAATCTCCGCATTGTGAGCCTGTCTCCGAGCATCGCAAAAATTCTGGGCTACCGGCCGGAGGCTTTTCTGAACCGGCCGGTTGACGACCTCCGGCGGATCATGACGCCGGAATCGTTTACGCGCGCCGCCGCCGACATGTCGGCCGTTCTTGCGGGCCGGTCCGTTCCCATGGCGGTTTATACGTTTATCGCAATCGACGGGAGCGTCCGCTACGGCGAAGTCGGCTGCTCGCCTGTCATGCGGGACGCGGCGATTATCGGCATCATTTCCATTGCCCGCGACATCACCGAGCGCAAAAGAGCGGAAGATGAAATCCGCCGTCTCAATGAAGAGCTCGAGCGGCGGGTGAAAGAGCGGACGATGCAGCTCGAGGCGTCCAACGAGGAGTTGAAGTCCTTCAGCTATTCCGTTTCCCACGACCTGCGGGCGCCGCTCAGAAGCATCGACGGCTTCAGCGAAACGCTGCTGGAAGACTATGGAGATAAGCTGGACGATCAGGCGAAGGATTACCTCGCCCGGGTGCGCCGCGCCGCTCAGCGGATGGGGCAGTTGATCGAGGATCTGTTGAAGCTGTCGCGGGTGACGCGGCTGGAATTAAAGCGGGAAAAAATCGATCTCAGCGCCCTGGCCCGCGGCGCGGCGGATTCGTGCCGGCAGAACAATCCCCGGCCGGGCGTTACGCTGGTGATCGAGGACGGCATCACGGTATGGGGAGACGCCAATCTGCTGCGGATCGCTCTTGCCAACCTGCTCGAAAATGCCTGGAAGTTCACCGGCCGGACCGACTATCCCCGGATTGAATTCGGGATGACTGTCGAGGACGGCCGTCCTGTCTACAGCGTCCGGGACAACGGCGTAGGATTTGACATGGCCCAGGTCGGGAAACTTTTCAGCGCCTTTCAGCGCCTGCACAGCCCGGAAGAATTTCCCGGCACGGGAATCGGTCTGGCCACGGTCCGCCGGATTGTCGCCCTGCACGGCGGCCGAGTGTGGGCGGAAGGAGAACCCGGGAAAGGCGCCGCCTTTCACTTTACGCTGCCGGAATAACGCCGCGCCCGCCGCCGGGAAACAGCCAAGCCGCCGCCGTCATTTTGTTTCACTGCGGAATTTCGTCAAAGGCCGATTTCAGGATAGCCGCACAGGCGTCCATCTGCTCCTGCGTGTGGCAGGACGAGACGGAAAGTCTCAGGCGCGTGCGTTTGCTGGAAACGGCCGGGTAGGTCACGATGCCGGTGTACAACCCTTTTTCATAAATCCGCCGGCCGATTTCCCGCAGGCGCATTTCTTCTCCGACAAAGACGGGCACCACTTGGGATTGCGTGTTTCCGATATCGAGGCCGGCGTTTGTAAGCGCTTTGTGCATGTAGCGGATATTGTTCCAGAGCTTTTCCCGCTGGCTTTTGTCGCGGTCGTAAATTTCCAGGATTTTGAGAATGCCCGCCGCCGTGTGCGGCGCCATCGCGCAGGAGAAAATATAGGAACGGGCGGAAAAGCGCAGGTAGTTGATCAGCTTTTCGTCGCCCGCGGCAAAACCGCCGATGGCGCCGAAGGACTTACTGAAGGTGCCGATGCTGATGTCCATGCCGTCTTCCACGCCGCAATGTTCGGCCACGCCGCGGCCGTGTTCGCCGAAGATCAGTGTCGCGTGGGCCTCGTCGATCAGAATTTTAATTCCGTATTTCCGGCAAAGCGCGACGATCTCGGGCAGTCTGGCCAGGTCGCCGTCCATGCTGTAGACGCCCTCCACGCAGACGATGGCGCGCCGGGTGTTCAGGCTTTTGAGAACCCGCTCCAGATGGCGCGGGCTGTTGTGGCTGAAGACTTTGATTTCCGCCCCGGCCAGCTTCGCGCCGTCGTAAATGGAGGCATGGGCCAGGATGTCCAGAACGGCGACGTCGCCCGGCTTGAGCAGGCCGGAAAGGACGCCCACGTTGGCGCTGTATCCGGTGGAAAACACCATGGCCGCTTCCTTGTTTTTAAAGGCGGCGATTTTTTTCTCCAGCCGTTCGGTGACGTCGTAGTAGCCGCTGAAGAGCGGCGCGGAGGCGGCGCCCGTCCCGTATTTGGCCAGCGTGTTCTGAACTTCACGGATCACTTCGGGATAAACGGAATATCCCAGATAGTTGTAGGAGGAAAAATTGAGATACGGCCGGACGCTTTTCGTGTAACGGTCGTAGGCCTGCACTTGGGAAACGGGCGCGGTGGTCAGCGGGTTGAGATAAATATAGTGCTTTTGCCGGATGCCGTCCTGGAAAAATTCCCAGAAGTAATTTTTAACGTCAAAGAGGTCGTCGCCCTGAAATTCGATGAATTCCTGATGGGTATGCTGTTTCGCTTTTTTATCCGGTTGTTGAGTTTCCATACGTCCTGTATTCCGCTTTTTCTTACCATGAAAAAACGAGATCCACCTCCACCTGATCATTGGTTTTGTATCTGCCGAACAGAGACTGGTCGGGTCCCCAGAAGCCGACGGCCGCGATCCCGACCTTCCAGAAATCCGAAAGCACGTACCAGACGTTGGCCCGGGCCATGACGCCGCCGTGCTCGGGATTGTAAGCGGCGTTGAGATTGGTCAGGATTCGCTGATTGAGGAAACCGTTTCTCAGGTTGGCCCAGAAGATGGTCTCAAACTTCTGCTGGTAGAGCGAATCCGGCCGGTCCAGGATCACGGTTTGCTGGGCCTGCATGGTGAGCAGGCAGTCCTCGAAGACGCGGTAATCGGCGCCGACGCCGTATTCCAGCGAATCGCTCTTGTGCTCGTTGGGGGCGAGCGGATAGACGCCGAACGCGGGGACGGCCGGATAGCCCCACCGCTCGAGATTGGTGTTGAAGTAGCGCCCGATTGCGTAAGCCGCTTCGGCGCGCAGGCTCCAGGGACCCGTAACGAAAGCCGCATCCACGCCGAAGGAAGACATCTTGTGGAAATCGGCCACCGTTCCCGGCTCAACGGCCACCTGGCCGGCAACGGGCGCGATGATGAGTTGCGTGGCTTTCATCACCGGCCGCGGATCGTATCCGTGAAACAGGTTGATATTCCAGTCCACGATGCCCGTTTTCGAAAGGCGCAGGCCGCCCGAACCGGAAGCCAGGTTGCGCGACGGCAGGTCGGCGTCGCTCGTGAGAAAATTCACCGGCAAATTGTTGAACCGGGCAACCATCTGATTAAAAGGAGACCAGCGTTCGGTGGAAAGCGGCAGACGGTAGGGGATGAAAACGGGAACCCAGACCGCATCGAGGCTCCAGGTGTCGTGGCTGAGGCGGGTCGAAAGGGACGGAACGCCGATCTTGCGGTCTTCCAGCGGTTTTCTCAGAAACTGGGAGTAGTCCCAGGGATTGAGCAGGTCGTTGACGGGATACTCGTCCAGCCTGCCCCAGGCGAAGCGCTGGATGCCCGCGCGGACTTCCAGCCAGTCGGTGGAGTAGGAGCCGTAGAGTTCCTTGAATTCCAGAAACGGCGTGGTGCTCTGATAAACCCGGTCGCCGAACTTGAGGGTGGAATGGTCTTCCACCGGCAGGGTGACGCTTCCGTCCCAACCGCCTTCGAGCCACATGTGGAAACGCAGGGGAGACGGTTTGGTGTCCACCTTGAGCTGTCCCAGAAGGCTGGGGTACTCCGTTACGCTTTCACTGTGCAGCGGGACGACGCCCCGTAAATGGAGTTTGCCCGAAACGCTCAGAAAGTCTTCCGCGTAACTTCCGGAAGCCCAGAAAATCAGCACGACGGCTGCCATCCATAGTTTTTTCATGTTTGCATCTCCTTCAGGCTGTTGCGGCGACACAAGGCATCCGCACAGGACGCGGCTATCTTCCCCCCCGTTCCAGCGCCCGCTGGGTGAAAAGGTCGTCGGGAAAACTGGTCCGGTAGGTGATTTTATCGACAGTGACAACCGTTCGATGTTTGGATTTGATGTTTTGCATTTCCAGGATGAAGGGCGTCGGAAGTCCGTCCACCAGGCGAATGTCGCGGAAACGCCCCAGACGGTACAATTCCTTTTCCCGGTAAAACTCGACTTTGGCGCTCACCCAGAGGTTTTTGGCCACCCAGGCGATGTATTTTGAATATTTGCGGGGAATCTTCGGAGTGACTTCCACCACGTAGCAGGGTTTATCGTCAATCGTCTCCTCCCGGAGGACCTTGAAGGCATAATCGTCGAGATTCGGCGGTCCGCTGAAGTCGTCGTAGGAAAAGTCGGAGCCGAAAAAGGAATCGTCCTGCGCGGACGTGGGAATGCGGCGTATCCGCTTGAATTCCGGAAAATACGCCCAGAGGCTTCGGTCGGAAAACGTGCGGGCATGCGCCAGGAAGCCGACGTTTTTGAGGTCCGCGGGCGAGTTGAAGATCAAAAGAACCTTGTAGGCTTCGGGCGCCGCGTTTTTGCTGTACTGCGTGAGCGTGCGGACGCGTTTACCGCCGCCGCGGTCGTAAAGCACCATGGTGGCTTCCGTTTTCTGGTTGAGCATGCGCAGACGCAGTTCGTGCATTTTTTCGAAGATTTCGCGTCCGCTCATGGCGTGGGCCCAGGTCGGGACCAGCAGAAGCGCCGCCAGGAGAAAAAAGAGAATCCGCTTGTCAGTCATAGGACAGAGCCTCCACGATAGGGTTTTTTGCAGCCCGGCGCGCGAAAAGGATTCCGGCCGGGACGGAGGGCCCGGCCAAATAAACGGGCGCATCAACGTTTTGCGTGTAATGGAATAAAAACATCTTGTCCAGTCTTTTCACATTCCCCTGAACGTCTTTTTTGCCGATCTGAAGGCAACCGATTCTGAACGTTCGAATTAACGGGCGTTTGTACCCGCGACGAAAATATAGAGGAGTTGGCCGGAGCTGTCAATTATCTTCTTGACAGGCGCTCCGCGCTTTCTATAGCGTGAGAAAAAAGGAGCCCTGCGCTGCATATGAAACGAATCCTCATTACCGGCGCGACCGGTTTTATTGGCCGTTTTCTTGTTGCGGAAGCCCTGCGGCGCGGGTACGATCCGATGGCCGCCGTCCGGCAAACCAGCAAAACCGGTCATCTGGACGCCATGCGCCTTCCCGTGGTGACCTGCGACTTTTCCGCCGGCGGCCGCTTAAACGATCGGATCCGCTCCCTGCCGCGCTTCGACTATGTCATCCACAACGCGGGCGTGACCAAATCACTCGACCGGCATGAATATTTTCAAGTCAACGCCGGAAATACCGGCCGGCTCGCCGATGCCCTGCTGCAAACCGGTCGGATGCCGGACAAGTTCCTGCTGATGAGCAGCCTGGCCGCGTTCGGTCCCGGCGATTCGGCAAGCGGAGAACCGATTCTTCGCACAGCGACCCCCCGGCCTGTCACGGCCTATGGGGAAAGCAAACTGGCCGCCGAAAGAATTCTTGCGGAAAAGGGCCTGCCGTATATGATCATCCGTCCCACCGCGGTTTACGGACCCGGTGAAAGGGATATCTTCGAAGCGATCAAACTGATCCGCCATGGCGTGGCCTTGCAGGCGGGAAGAAAAAATCAGCGCCTCACGTTTATGTACGTCAAAGATCTGGCCCGACTGGTTTTTGACGCGCTGGAATCGCCGCACGTCAACCGGGCCTATTTCGCCGCCGACGGCAATCTTTACGGCAGCCGCGATCTGGGGCGAATTGTCGCTATGTGTCTGGCCGGAAGAGTAACGCATGTGGCCCTGCCCGTGTGGCTGGTCCGGATCATCGCCGCCGCCGCGGAACCGGCTTGCCGGATGTTGAAAAAGGCCCCCGTGCTGAACCGGGACAAGGTTCATGAACTGGCGGCCTGCAACTGGAACTGCGATGTCGAACCGCTCCGTGCGGAGCTGAATTTCCGCTCCGAATACGATCTCGCCCGCGGGATGAGGGAAACGATCGACTGGTACCGCAGAGAAAAGTGGCTTCGGTAAAACGGCCGGGCCTCATCTCCGATGCCCGCCGGAAAAAAGGGCCGGATGAAGCGGCGCAACCGGTCAGGCTCGTGCCAGCGGATCGGGAAGGATTTGCGGTTGCTCCATCAGGGGAGCGGGATTTTCCAGGAGATCGACATACAGCGCGATGCCTTTGAAAAAATGCACTCCGGTGGTCACCCGGTGATCGAGACTGAACGCGAGATCCATGACCTCTTCGATCCGGAGTTCGCCCTCATCGCTCACCGCCGGCTCTTTTTTCTTTTTGCCGACCACCAGAAAAAATGAAGTGTTTCCCCATTCAAACAGCGGGTGGTAAGCCGCATCCAGATTGATGCTGGCCAGATGGGATAAAAAGCCGCTGGCAAACATGGCGTCGCCGCGGATGTAGGAGGCGGGCAGAAGTCCGAAATAATCGAGGATGCGCCCGAAGCGAATCAGAGACCGGATCAGAAACCGGGGCATGACCGTCAGAAGATTGGCGAAGTTTTCATCGTGGGATGATTTGCTCTCTCGGGTGGACGAAACGGCGGCCGCCACCTGCCGGGCGACGGTTTCAATCGTGGAGGAAGGATCAAACGTAAGCTTGAGCGTGGTTTCCGATCCCCGTTCCGATTTTTCCCGTTTGACGACAAAGGAGATGTCGATGGCGCGCCGCTGATAAATACGCCGGCCGGCGACGAAGCGGTTCAGGTCCGGCCTAAGCGCAAACAGGCGGACGCTGGCGGCCAGGATGACGTGAAACAGGGTCAGCTTTTCTTCCCGCCCGGCGTTTGTCTGCTCCAGCCAGGAAAGCGTGTTGCCAAGCCGGATCCGCTGCGTGGCATAGAGCGTGGATTCCACGCGGGTGGGCATCAGGTAGGGCCACATTTTGCGGAAGCCGGATATTTTGGTGAGCAGAACGCCGTCGGCGCGGTCGCGAAAACCCATGGAAATTCTCCTTGTCATTGTTTCCTGCGCCGGGAGGTATAAGAAAGAACCCCGGAGCTGTCAATGAAAAATGTCGTTTCGGCGCTGGGAGCCCCGCGGCGGCTTGGGCGCGGCCCGCCGCCCGCGGAAAAGCGGTTTACGTTCGGGGCGGCTTTTCGTTGGCGGGTATCGTGGAAGAGCAGCCGTTTTCTCCTTCCCTCCCGCAGCGGCAGATATCGATCTCGCGCGTGGGGATCAGCCCCAGGTCGGCGATCATTTCATGGTCGAGCCGGCTGTCGCGGCCGGCGGTGGTCAGGTAGTTGCCCGTCATCAGGGAATTGGCGCCCGCGATCAGTCCCAGCGGCAGCAGCTGGCGCAGCGTTTTTTCCTTTCCGCCGCACAGTTTGATGTCCTTGTCGGGCAGCATGAAGCGGTAGACGGCAAGCGTCATGAGAACTTCCAGGGGCGGCAAAAGCGGCATGTGCGAAAGCGGCGTTCCCTTGATCGGGTGGAGCAGATTGACCGGAATGGAATCGACGCCGAGTCCGGCGAGCGCAGCGGCAAGCTCGATGCGGTGCGAAATCCCTTCGCCCATGCCGAAGAGCGCGCCGGAACAGACCGAAAGCCCCGCCTCTTGCGCGGCGCGGACGGTGGACAGGTTTTCTTCGTAGTCGTGGGTGGTACAGATGTTTTTAAAAAAGCTGCGGGCCGTTTCGAGATTGTGGTGATAGCGGAAGAGGCCGGCGTCGTTGAGCTCACGGGCCCGGACGGCGTCGATCATGCCCAGCGACGCGCAGGGGCGGATACCGATGCGGTTCATGCCCTCAATGGCCCTGAAGATTTCCTTCCACTCTTTCTGCGACGCGATGCGTTTGCCGCTGGTGACGATGCTGAAAAATTCCGCTCCGTCCCTTTGGGCCGAAAGCGCAGCGGCGACGATCTCTTGGGCGCTTTTGAGCGGGTAGCAGGGAACCTCGGCGGCGTGGCGCGACGACTGGGCGCAAAAGGCGCAGTCTTCGGAGCACTTGCCGGATTTGGCGTTTGCAATGCCGCAGAGAATGACGGCCTTGCCCTTGAAGTGTTCGCGGATTTCACTGGCCGCGGCAAAGACGCGGTAGGGGAAATGGGTCCCCTCGATGAACAGTTCCAGCGCTTCGGAAGGTCCGATGCCCTTTTCCCGGATGGCTTTTTTCTTCAATCTCTCGATCATCGCTCGTATCCTT
Organism: Deltaproteobacteria bacterium; assembly: GCA_012729055.1. Taxonomy (GTDB): domain Bacteria; phylum Desulfobacterota; class Syntrophia; order Syntrophales; family Smithellaceae; genus UBA8904. The sequence continues at coordinate 25,725 of JAAYDW010000044.1, read as the reverse complement.
GTCGAGAGTGCATAGACGAAAAAAACCGGTCCGTCAAATCATAAATGATAATCTCCGGCCGCTTCCGGCTGATAGAGGATGCCCTCCACCCGAAGTTTGCGGACGCCGGACGGCATGCGCCATTCAATGATGTCGCCCGCGCGGTACCCCAGAAGCGCCATGCCCAGCGGCGCCAGAATGGAGAGCTTGTTTTCGCTGATGTTGGCCGCGGACGGAAACACAAGGGTATAGGTCGTCTTTTCGCCGGAGTCGATGTCCGTGACGCTGACTTTGGAGTTCATCGTGATGACGTCGCGCGGTATATTTTGCGGCTCGACCAGCGTGGCGCGGTAAAGCTCCTTTTCCAGGAGGTCGAGATCGATTTTAACGGCTTTGGGCGTCGCCCGCAGGCCTTCGATCAGTTCCAGCAGCCGGTCCATGTCAAATTTCGTGATGTGTATTGTACGCTCTGCCATAATGATGAATCCTCCATTTAACTTTTTGCGAGGGTTTTGCTGACGACGGACGTGATAAAACAAATGATCGGACCGCAGTGACAAACGGCCGACAGAGAAAACCTTTTTTCAATGCCACTATAGGCAAATTGAGCGCTTCTGTCAATGCAATAAAAAGGGGCAATCAAGGCGGTTATCGGCGCAGCCGCCGCGGGCCGCCTTAATTCAGGAAGGAAAGCGGATCGGCTTTAAGCGCCAGGGCGCCGGCCATGCCGCGGCTTTTCGCATCTTGCGTTTCATAAAAGACCGCCGACGCCAGGGTACGATCGAGATGCGCGACGGTTTGTCTGAACGCTGCCATGGACCGCGGCGGCACCGGGTCGCCCGCGGCCATTTTGAAGCGGACCGGGTTGATCGGCCGGGCCTCCCGGCGCACTTCATAGTGCAGATGCGGCCCGCTCGCCAGTCCGGTGGCGCCGACGTATCCCACCAAGTCCCCCTGGCGGACGGATCGTCCGGCGCGGATGCCCGCCGCAAAACGCGAGAGATGGCCGTAGTAGGTCTCAAGGCCGCCGCGGTGCGCGAGAACGACCAGTTTTCCGTATCCGCCGCGGCGGCCCGCAAAGGAGATCCTGCCGTCGGCCGTTGCCGAGACCGGTGTCCCCTGCGGGGCGACATAGTCGATGCCGTAGTGGGGGCGGCGCACTTTTAAAATCGGATGACGGCGCGAGCGGGAAAAAGACGAACTGATTCTCCGGAAGCTGAGCGGCGCTTTAAGGAAAGCTTTGCGAAGCGATTTGCCGCCGGCGTCGAAATAATCCGCGCGGCCGTCTTGTTCAAAGCGGTAAGCGACATGCTTGTTGTTGTCGTTGAGAAACTCGACGGCGAGGATTTTTCCGTATTTCCTGAATTTTCCCTGCAGGTACAAACCTTCCACGATGACCTTGAACGAATCGCCTTGCCGAAGATCGGTGCTGAAGTCAATGTCCCACGCCAGAATTTCCGACACCGCGACGGCCAGGGCAATGTCCTCCTGTTCGGAGCCCAGCGCCGCGACGAGACTGTCGCTGATGTCGCCGCCGACGGTCAGAACGCGCGACTCGTAGGGAATTTCGTATTTACGGGCCTGAAATCCCTTTGGGCCGCGTTCGATGGCGAGGAAGGTATTTTCATTGATGCCGTAAGTGAAGGAACGAACGACGTTTCCGGCGTCAACCGTGAAACGGTAAGGCTGACCCGGGTATACCTCCTTCAGACGGTGAACACTTGCCGCCGCCTGTTTCATGGCAAACAGGTCGTCAAGATTTAACGCATGTTTTTGAAAGACCGAGTAGAGGGTTTCTCCCGGCGCGATGGCGCCGGCGATGGAGGTGAAGGAAGAGGGCTCGTGAGTCGCCTGTCCCGGCCGGCCGGCCGGCTCAGAGAGAAAAAAGTACAGGGCGGCGAATATGCCCAGCAAAGAAACGATCAACAGCGCGCAGCCGGTCTTTTTACCAATCAAACCGTGTCCCCCTTGGAGTTCTTTTCGTTAACGGTTTATACCTACTGATCGGTGTTGCGTCTGTCAAGAAAAAAAGACTTTGCGCGCCGGACGTTTTTTGATATGGCGGCGATGAATCACAGACAGTGCCGTCGGGAACGAAGTGCTCGTTTTGCGGGTGAAAAAGGACGAAAGACAGGGCCGGCCTCCGGTAAAAAAGTTGAGAAGATGAGCTTTCTATATTTGTTGCTTATTGTGCTCGGAATCACATCCGTCGCCTATCTCGCGAAGCTTTCGGCGAAAGGCGGCGTATCATCCTTTGATTTAACATTCGTCATGTTCGCGGCAGCCAGTGTGCTGGGGTACTTTTTCGCCATCTTCAATCATGTGGCGACGGCAAGTTATACCGTTGAATTATGCTCCATCTCCGCGATGGCCGGAATCGGCGGCGGGCTGGCCGTTTTTGTTTTCAACAAATCGGTCCGGATCGGTCATTTTGGCTACTCCAATGCCATTTATCGATCATCGTTTCTCATTCCCGTTATTTTCAGCGTTGCATTTTTCGGAGCGATACTCAATTTCGTAACCGTTGCCGGAATCCTCTGCATCCTGACGTCCATCGTGCTGGTTTCCTGGTCCAACGAAGCCTTTGCCGCGGACAGAAAGTCCGGGAACCTGCTGTGGTTTTTCATGATTATCGGCGCCTTTGGATTGAGCGGCCTTCCCAGAATCGGGCAGCTTTTAATCAGCCATCAAAACCTGAACTCATTTGCCTACCTCTTTATGTCCTACGCCGTCGGCTTTATCCTGCTCTTGCTTCTCTTCCTGATCAGGCGCAAACGCGTGAAAGCGCGGGCTTTGTTGTATGGAATCCTTGCGGCTTTTGCCAGCTACGTCGGCGTATATTGCACCCTCGAAGCGCTGAAACTGATGCCGGCTGCGGTTGTATTTCCCGTTACGCTCAGCGCCCCGATTATGCTGGGCATGTTCATTTCATTCATGTACCGGGAAAAAATCCGGTTGGTCGGCTGGATAGGCGTTGTCGTCGGCATAGGCGGGATAACCATGCTTTCTCTGCAAACGTATGCAAAATAATCCGCCGAAAAGCAACACCTTGACAATTGACGGCTGGACATTAAGATAAGGTACATTCAAAAAAGGCCGGATTTGCAGACCACCTGCCGTCATTTTTGAAAAAGGTGGAGGAGGAATAAATGAAAAGAGTTTTGCTGTTTATCGCGACCAACATCGCCGTCATTCTGGTGTTGAGCATCGTGGTGAAGATCGTCGGCGCGGACCAGTTTCTCTACGCCAACGGAATCAATTATGTGAGCCTGCTCATCTTTGCCGCCATCTTCGGCTTCGGCGGTTCGTTCATATCGCTCGCGATCTCCAAATGGATGGCCAAGTGGAGCACCGGCGCCCAGGTGATCGTGCAGCCCCGGTCGGAGGCGGAAATCTGGCTTGTCAACACGGTCAAGAAGCAGGCGTCGATGGCCGGCATCGGCATGCCGGAAGTTGCGGTCTTTGAATCGGATTCGCCCAACGCCTTCGCCACCGGCATGAACAGGAACAGCGCGCTCGTCGCAGTGAGCACCGGGCTTCTGCACACCATGACCCGCAGCGAAGTCGAGGCGGTTCTGGGCCACGAAATCAGCCATGTCGCCAACGGCGACATGATCACGCTCAGCCTCATTCAGGGCGTCGTCAACACCTTCGTCATCTTCATTTCCCGGGTCGTCGGCTATTTTGTGGACCGCGTGGTGCTCAAAAACGAGGAGGGCCACGGCATCGGCTTTTTCATCACTACGATTGTCGCCCAGATCGTCTTCGGCATCCTGGCCAGCGTCATCGTCATGTGGTTCAGCCGCCGGCGTGAATACCGGGCGGACGAAGGCGGCGCCAAGCTTGCCGGCGCGGGCAACATGATTGCCGCGCTGGAGAGCCTTGAGCGCAGCGCGTATGAACCCCTGCCGGATCAGATGAAAGCCTTCGGCATCAGCGGCAAACCGTCAACGAGCGGGCTGAAGCTCCTGTTCATGACCCATCCTCCGCTCGAGGACCGCATCGCGGCGCTGAAGCGCCTGTCCGGCCAAGCGGCATAAGCCGGCCCTGATACGCGCCGCTTTAAGAAATTGAAGAAGAGGAAACCGATGGGTTTCCTCTTCTTTTTGGACCGGCGGCCGCCTTGTCTTTTTCCTTTGGGGGAAAGAAAACATTGACAGTAATATATGAATGGATTAATGCATTACGCGTTTAGTGTGCAGCATTACTCAATACTGTTTGGCCAGGCTGAAAAAATAACCTCCGGTTTGCCGCAGTAAAAAGCCGCCTGGGAAAAATCATCCGGAATTTTCCAAAGGTTTGTCCATGGTCGACACCGGCTCCCATTGTCTGCAAGCATGCGACCGCGCCTTTTTTTTTCGGCCGGGAAAACCGGCAATGCAAAACCCCCAGGAAAATTCACTCCCTTCCCGACTGAACCCCGGCGAGCGCGCCAAAGCGAAACGCCGCACACGGAGGCGGCAGCAGGCCGGCAGCGCCCGGGAAATTGCCGCTGCGGCGAGTCCATCAGGATATTGTCTCGGCATCCGGGACGTTAAATGAAAGGAGAAGCGGTATGAGAAGCAAAGAACAATACATCGAAGGTCTTTCCAAAATGAAGCGGAATCTTTACTTTGACGGCCGGCTGATCGACCGGACCGACGAGCTGCAGATGGACTGTCTCAACACCATCGGCACGACGTTCGACGAGGCCGCCAAGCCCGAAAACCAGGATCTCTGTACGGCGATTTCCCACCTGACGGGCCGGCGGATCAACCGCTTCACGCATGTCCACCAGAACACGGACGACCTGCATAAAAAACAGGATATGACGCGGATGCTCTGCCAGAAAGTGGGCGGCTGCATCCAGCGCTGCATGGGGATCGACGGAACGAACGCCATCTACAACGTTTCCTATGAGGCGGACAAGCAAAACAACGGCGCAACAGAGTACCACGAAAACTTCAAGAAGTGGCTCGCCCGTTTCCAGACGGAGGACCTGGTCGGCTGCTGCGCCCAGACCGATGTGAAGGGCGACCGGATGCTCCGCCCCGCCGAACAGCCGAACCCGTCGGCCTATGTCCGGATCAAGGAGCGCCGCAAGGACGGGATCGTGGTGGAAGGCTGCAAACTGCACATTTCGGAAGCCTCCGTAGCGGACGAGGTGCTGGTGCTGCCGACGCGGGCGCTGCGCAAGGAGGACAAGGACTACGCGGTGGCGTTTGCCGTTCCCGGCGACTGGGACGGCATGAAGCAGGTCGTGACCATCCATAATGCGCGTCTCCGCGAGCATTATCCCCGGGGCTTCACCATGGGCGCGACGGATTCCTACCTGATCTTCGACAACTGCTTCGTCCCCTGGGAGCGGGTTTTCCTGGCCGGGGAAAACCTGCACGGCGGGGCCTGCGCGCTTTTGTTCGCCCTGTTCCACCGCCATTCCTATTCCGGCTGCAAGCCGGCCATCGGCGACGTGATTCTGGGAATCGCCGCGCTGGCCGCGGAAGTCAACAACATCCACAAGACCGAACACGTGCGCGCCAAACTCGCGGAAATCATCATGACCTCCGAGTTGGGCTATGCCGCCGGCTATACGGCCTCCGACCTGGGCCGCCCCGAGCTTTACGTGCCGGGCCTGGGATTCGTGCCTTACGGTCCGGGATCCTATATTCCCCATTCGATTTACGCCAACGTGGGCCGCTGCCTCACCGGCGAGGCCGTTTATCATGAATCGGAAATTCTGTGCGACATTTCGGGCGGTGTCACGGCGACGTTCCCCCATGAAAAGGATTTTGCCAATCCGGAAACGGGCGAGCTGCTTTTGAAGTACACGAAGCGCAATCCGAACATCCCGGCGGAAGATCAGGCGCAGTTCTGGCGGTTCCTGGGCGATATCCTGTGTTCGGCCTCCGGCGGCATCATGAACGTGGGCAACTACCACGGCGGCGGTTCTCCCATCATGGAGCAGATCGCCATCACCACCCAGTACGATATCGAATCCCGCAAAAAGCTGGTGAAGTACATCGCCGGCATGAGCGGCGGCGACCGCGAGGCTTTAAGCCCCGCCGCGAAGAAGAACGGCAGGTAAACAACGACTCCGGCCCGCGGGCAGAGGCCGGAATCTCGGACGCTGCGGAGTTTGAAAAAACTGACCTAAAGAAAGGAATGAAAACGATGAAGGAATGTGTGATGGTTGACGGTGTAAGAAGCGCGAATGTACGGGCCCACAAGGATAAAGGCTGGTTTCGGCATGTCCGGCCGGATCAGGTGCTGATTGAAGTCTACAAAGCCCTGTTCAAACGCAACCCCAAGGTAAAGCCCGAAGAGGTTGAAGCGGTTTTCTGCGGATCGGCCAATCAGGCCGGCATGCAGAACGACATTGCCCGGATTGCCTGGCTGGCCGGAGGATTTCCGGAATGCGTGGCGAGCAATGGAATCAACCAGCAGTGTCCGTCGGGCATGTCGGCTGCGGAGCACGCAGCCCGGGCCATCATGTGCGGCGAGGGCGACATCTACATCGCTTCCGGCGTCGAAGACATGGAGAAAGTTCCCATGATGTTCGCCATGGACATTGCGCCGAAACTTCTCGAGCGCTACAATATGATGGATCTTCCGATGGGCAACACGGCGGAGAAGGTGGCCGAGCTGTGGAAAGTCAGCCGCAAGGACGCCGAAGTGATGGCGTACTGGAGCAACAAGAAGGCGGCGGCGGCCCGCGATGCCGGGAAGTTTGACAACGAAATTGTTCCCATCGAGGGAGAGCAGGAAGACGGAACGAAGTTCATGGTGAAAACGGATCAGTGGATCCGCGACAACGTGTCGCTCGAAGAGATGGCTACAATGAAAACGCCTTTCAAGGAAGGCGGCGTGGTGTCGGCGGCCGTGTCTTCGCCGCTCACGGCGGGCGCCGCGGCGCTCCTGCTCATGAGCCGGGACAAGGCCGATGAACTGGGACTTTCCTACCATATCAAATACGCCGGAGGCGCGATGGCGGGATGCGATCCGACCGTCATGGGCGTCGGTCCCATCTATGCCGCGCAGAAGCTGTTGAAACGCACCGGCTTGACCGTGAAGGACATCGGCATCTGGGAACTCAACGAAGCGTTCGGCAGCCAGGCGCTGGCCTGCCTGCGCGAGCTGGGCATTGCGCAAAACGCGCCTTTCGACAATGTGAACGTCTGGGGCGGGGCGCTCGCGCTGGGGCATCCACTCGGAGAATCGGGCTGCCGCATTCTCGTCACGCTCAACAACATCATGAAGACGGATTTCAAGGACGCCAAATACGGCGTCGCCATGCTCTGCGGCGGTTTCGGCAACGCCAACGCGTCTCTGTGGCAGAGAGTCGATCGATAAGCGACATTTTCGGGCGGAGAAATCCGGTTTGACCATCGATCGTGGCTGGAGCGTTCTATCTCCAGCCACGATGCATTTTACAGCAGGAGGTTTGTTATTGCTATGACGAGCAGGAGAGACGGGCGGCTGGCAGGCAAGTCAGCTGTGATCACCGGGGCGGCCGACGGCATCGGCCGGGCCGCGGCGGTGCTTTTCGCCCGCGAGGGCGCAAAACTGGTTCTGGCCGATATCAATGAAAAGGGCCTTGCGGAAACGATTAAGCTGGTCAAGGAGGAAACGGCCGATGTCGTGGGCCGGCGGACGGACGTGTCGCAGGAAAGCGACGTCGCCGAACTGATCCGTCTGGCCGTTGCGACCTACGGCCGGATCGATATTTTGTGCAACAACGCCGGCATCACGGGGCAGTTTCTGGGACTGGAGCAGGAATCGGGTGAAGACTGGCAGCAGGTTTACGCCGTGAATGTCCTGGGCGCGGTTTACGCGATCAAGCACGCCGCCCCGCACATGCGGACGCAAAACGCGGGCGCCATCGTCAACACGGCTTCAGTTGCGGGAATCCGCGCCGGAGCGGGCCTCAACGCCTACAGCGCGAGCAAGGCGGCCGTGATCAACTTCACCAAGACGGCGGCCTGTGACCTGGGCGCCTACAACATCCGGGTGAACGCCGTCTGTCCGGGGCTGATCGAAACGGGAATGACCCGTCCGATCTTTGACCTGGCGCGGGATAGAGGCAAGGTGGACAAGCTCGGCAGCCGCTGCGAACTGCGGCGCTACGGCCGCCCCGAGGAAGTGGCCCGGGCGATCTGCTTTCTTGCATGCGACGAGGCAAGCTATATCACGGGGCAGGCGCTGCCGGTAGACGGCGGCAATACGGCGTCGCTGAACCTGCCGGGCATGAAAGTCTGACGGACGCGGCAATCCTCCGCCGCGGGGCGTCCGGGAAATCCCCTGACAGCCCCGCCGGCGCAGGGTTGCGATTGACATCGTCCATGGTTTTGCATAAGCTTCGTCCCAGTGTTGGAAATACCTTCCTTCCTTAAAAACAATCCCCCACAGCGCTCAGGGAAAGAGCCGAACGTCGCCAGGGACTGCGACTGACCGGATGGTGTGTAATGATGTCTGAACAAATCGGCCGGATTCTGATCCGGAAAAAGATCATTTCGGAAGCTGATCTGAAGGCGGCCATGGAGCGGCAGCAACAGGAACCCGGAAAATATCTGGGGCAGATCCTGTGCGAAATGGGGTTTCCCCAGTCCCGGATTGTGAGGGCGATTTTCAGCAACAACAAAAGAAAGCGGATCGGCGAGATTCTGGTCGACCGCGGCGCGCTGGCGCAGGAGACGCTCGACGAATACCTGCTGGAACAGCAGGCGCTGAAGAAGAAAGGCGTCTACGTTCCGCTGGGAACACTGCTCGTGCAGAGGAAGATCGTGAGCGGTGAAAATTATCTCAGCGCCCTTTCGGCCCACTTCAGCATGCCCGTCGTTTCGCTGGTGGATTGCCGGGCATCCGCCGCTCTGCAGCGGCAAATCGGCGAAGCGTTTGCGGCCAGAAACCGCATCGTTGTTTTGAAGAGCAGCCCCCGGCAGTTGACCGTGGCGGTGGCCCAACCGGACCCGGTGGTTTTTGAACAGCTGGAAAAAGCGATGCCGAAGGGCAAATCCATCTTGTTTTGCCTGGCCCCGCCCGCGGCAATCGAAAGCTGTCTGGACCGGGTTTACGACCCCTTCAACAAAAACAGCCTTCTGTACTGAAGGCGTCCGTGCGGCTGGAAGAAGGCGCGTTCCGGTCTTACACGTGGTTGCGCAGCTGCAGTTCCAGCGGGTGCGGATTCAGGTATACCTGCTCCGTGAGATAAGGCTCATCGTACTTGCGCACATAGTGGCCGAGCAGCGTCAGGGGAACGATGAGGGGGACCATGCCCTGCGCATAGCGCCCGAAGATTTCCAGAAGCTCCTGTTTTTCGTCGGCGGAGAGCTTTTCTCTGAAGTAGCCCATCATGTGCATCAGCACATTGACATTCTTTTTCGGCGTGGTTTTGAGCTTCAGCGCTTCCATGAGCAGCTCTTCGTACTTTGCCCAGAGATCCTGCAGGGCGTGGCCCTTTTGTTCGGCAACCAGTTTTCCCATTGCCTGATAGTGTTTTGTGCTGTGCGACAGCAAAAGCAGCTTGTGCCGCGTGTGAAAATCCACCAGGGCGCCCCGGGGGGACCCGGCCTTGCGGACGTCGCGCCAGCGTGTGAGCGCGAAAATTCTTTCGATGAAATTTTCACGAAGCTGCGGATCGTGAAGGCGTCCCTCCTCTTCCGCCGGAAGCAGGGGAAAGGCGTCCATGAACATCCGGGCAAAGATGCCCACGCCGGTTCGCGCGGGCATGCCGCGGTCGTCATAAACCTTTACCCGTTCCATGCCGCTCGACGGTGAGTCGCTTTTGAAAATAAAGCCGCAGAGGTCTTCGGACGCGAGTTTTGCGATGCGCTTTTTCGCCCAGGAAACCATCATGTCCGTTTTGTCGATGCGGCCGGCGCGCGTGACGAGACGGGGCGCGTCCGGCTTGCCCTCGAGCCGCATGGCCTCGCGGGGAATGCCCATGCCGCATTCGGTTTCCGGACAGACAGGCACGTAGTCCACGTATCGCCCCAGCGTGTCGCGCAGGAAACGGTCGAGTTTGTGCCCTCCGTCATAACGGACGTTTTCTCCGAGGAGACAGGTGCTGATGCCGAGCCTGATTTTTTCCATGATGCCTCCTTGTCAGGGCCGCGTGCGGCCGGTGAATGTGCTACGGAGTATCGTCGCGAGCGGCCAGCTTCTCCGTCGCCCATATCGTGAGGACGCCCGCCGCCATGACGGCCAGCGCCCACCAGAATTCTTCATCAAGCGGGGGCAGGTAATACGTGTAGCCCTCCACCAGTTTTTTGCCGTTCCGCACAATGGAGGCGCCGCCCGCGTCCAGGCGCCAGACGGCCGTCTTCCAGGGCCAGAGAGTCAAAAGAGAGCCCAGAATGAAGCCGGTCAGCGCGGAGATCGTTTCGGCGCGGAATCTGCGGAAAATCCAGGACAGGAAATGGGAAAAGGCCACCAGTCCGACGACGGCGCCCAGGGCCACGGGAAGCAGAATGCGCAGGTCCAGCGCGTTTATCGCATCGATGACGATCAATTCATAGTTGCCCATCAGGATCAGCACAAAGGAACCGGAGATGCCCGGCAGAATCATGCTGCAGATCGCTACCACGCCGCAAACCGCCAGATACCAGAAGGAATCGTTTTGCGCCGCCGGGCTTAAGAGCGAAACGGCGGCGGCGACGGCGGTTCCCAGGATAAACACGATGACCACCGCGGCCGTCCGGCGGCCGATCGTTTTTCCCACGAAAAAGACGGAAGCGAGGATGAGCCCGAAAAAATACGACCAGATGAAGACGGGGTAGTGGTCGAACAGAAACCGGAACAGCCTGGCCAGCGACAGGACGCTTACGGCCGCGCCCGCAAAGACGGCCAGCAGAAAAATGAAATCGGTGTGCCGGGCGAAGGCCCGCCACCGGCCCGTGAAAAAAAGCCGCAGCGCCTGAAGATCGAACGATTTCAGGGCGTCGATGAGTCGCTGAAAAATGCCGGTGATGAGGGCGATTGTGCCGCCGGAAACGCCGGGAATGACGTTGGCCGCGCCCATGCCCATTCCCTTGAGCGCCGCGATGAGATAGTCTTTGATCATGCCGGGTCCTTCCCGCTTTTTGCCAAAAAGAGAATTTTTAACGCCTCTTTTTTTTCATACCACAGATGACTGCAAAATATCTTCACAAAAAGAGGGGAATCGTGTAGTCTCGGGCTACACCAAAGGCTGGCAAAACCTATGTTGGATCACAATCTGAATTTCTTTTATTACATTGTCCTGTTTGCGCTGTACTGCTTTGTCGGGTGGATTGCGGAGGTGATCTACCGCTCTGTGTCCCAGCGGAAATTCGTGAACGCGGGATTTCTGTTCGGTCCTTTCATCCCCATTTACGGCGTCGGCGCTTTTCTCGTCGTTGTTCTTGAGTATGCTTTGCAGGACTGGCCCATCGCGGTGCGGTTTGCCGCTTTCGGTCTCTTGATTACGCTTCTGGAATATCTGGTCGGCTATCTGTCCGAAAAGATCTTTAAACTGACATTGTGGAACTACTCGGAATGCCGGTTCAACCTCCACGGCCGCGTGTGCCTGAGGTTTTCCCTTCTCTGGACGCTTCTGGCGCTGGCGTTTGTCATTTTTATTCATCCCGAAGCCTTCCGCCGGGTGGCCAGTCTGCCTGCGGGCCTGGTGCAGATCGCCGCCATCGTCTTCATGGTGTATTTCTGGATCGACTACACCTTTTCCGTGATTTCGCTGGCCGCCTTCCGCAAGGGCGTCGCCTACCTCTATGAGGAGTACTTCAACTTAAGCAGCCTCGAAATCGAGGATATCCTGAAATCGTTCCAGCGCCTGCGGGAAGCCTTTCCGGATCTGAACACGTACGTCAACTCGCACATCAACCGGCGGATCAAGATCAAGATCGATTCGTATTTAAAGCCCGTTTCGGAAAAAATCTTCCAGGAACTCGAAGGACGGAAGCCTTTCGAAGCGGAGTATTACGAGACCGTGCGGGATATTCTCGCGCATGAGGAGTTCCGGAAGCTCAAGGAGTACTTCCATCACAACTCCTCCATTTACTCCCACGTTCACGACGTGGCCTACCTGTCCTACCGGATCAGCAAGTATCTCAAGCTCGATTACCGCTCCGCGGCCCGGGGCGCGCTGCTGCACGACTTTTTTCTCTATGACTGGCGCAATCACGACGCGCCGGATTTGCCCCGGGAAAAATTCCACGGCCTGGAACATCCGAAAATCGCCGTGACCAACGCCAAAAAATATTTTTCTCTCAACGATATCGAAGAGGATATCATCCGCAAGCACATGTGGCCGCTGACCATTGTGCCGCCGAAATACAAGGAGTCCTATATCGTTTCTTTCGCGGACAAGTATCTGTCGTCCAGGGAATTCATCAGCGAGTACAAAAAGAGAATCGAAGCGCGCCGGTCGAAAAAAGACGCGTCCCGCCGGGGAAAGGATATCCCCACTGCCGAACCGTAGGGCAGCGCATCCGGCGCTGCGCCGATGTCGCAATAAACCGCAAGGAGAAGATAATGGTGGATAAGAGCAAACGTTATGTGCGGACCTATGTTCCGCTCGCGGAGGTGCCCCAGCTTACGGGCAGAAAACTTGATTTTGAAAACATCGCCGAGATGTTCCTCACGCGCGTCCGCGAACGGCCGGACGATCCGCTGGTCTATTTTTACGACGAGGTGATCACCTACGCGCAGGTCAACGACCGCGCCAACGCGGTCGCGAACTACCTGAAGGGCAAAGGAGTGAAAAAGGGCGACATCATCTCCGTGATGGTGCTGAACGCTCCGGAAATTTATTACACGATGTTCGGCGCGCAGAAGCTGGGCTCCGTCACCGGCGCGGTAAACTACATGCTGAAGGGGCCGGAAATCGCCTATGTGCTGGAAGACTCCCGGCCCTCGGTCGCGTTCGTCGGGAGCGAGTACATGGAAGAATTCGCCAAAGGCCTGCGGCTCTCCGCGCACAAGCCGGTTGTCGTGGAAGTGGTCACGGACGCGCAGCATGCCGAAACCATCGCCGAGACGACGCTGGACGAGATTTTGCGGACCTTCCCGCCGGACGAATGCCTCGTGCCCCAGGCAGCAGACGATCCCGTGATGCTGATGTATTCCTCCGGGACCACCGGGATGCCCAAGGGGATATTGCTTTCCCACCGCAACGAACTGTGCATCTGCAAGGGGAGCGCGATCTTCGGCCGGAGCGAGCCCGGCGACGTGTTCATGATTGTTCTGCCCATGTTTCATGTCAATCCGCTGTGCGTCTGGACCTATCCCATCATTTACCAGGGGCTTTCCGTCTGCATCCGCAAGTCGTTTTCGCCGAAGGATTTCTGGCCCGCGATTCTGCGCTACGGCGTGACGACCGTCCAGGGCGTGCCCGCGATGTTTTCCTACGTCTACAACGCCATCGATCCCGCGTCGATCGACTTCAGCCGGATGAAGCTGCGGATGGCCTTTACCGGCGCCGCGCCCATGCCGGTGGAGCTGATCCACGGCTTCAAGGAGAAATTCGGCATCGAGGTCGTGGACGGCTACGGGCTCACCGAAGCCACGGGCGTTTCGACCACCTGCTCCGGCATTCCGGAAAATATCGGTTCCATCGGCATGGCGTATCCCGGGCTGGAAGTGGAGATCATGGACGACGACAACAATATCCTGCCCTACGGCGAGCGGGGCGAGATCTGCGTCCGGGGAGACGCGGTGATGATCGGCTATCTCAACAAGCCCGAAGCCACGGCGGAGTCGCTGCGCGGCGGGTGGCTGCACACCGGCGACATGGGCCACATGGATGAGCTGGGCTACGTCTATATTTCCGGCCGCAAGAAGGAGATGATCAACCGGGGCGGCGAAAACATCTATCCGCGCGAAATTGAAATTCCGCTGGAGCAGCATCCCAAGATTGCCGAGGCGGCGGTGGTGGGCGCGCCCGATCCGGCCCTGGGCGAGCGCGTGCGCGCCTGCATCATTTTGCAGGACGGCTGCACGATGACGGACGAGGAAGTCAGGGATTACCTGGCCGACAAACTCGCCAAGTACAAACTGCCCGAGTTCGTCGAGTTCATGGCGGACTTTCCGCGCAATCCGACGGGGAAGATTTTAAAGAAGGAATTAAAAAAGCGGTTTTCCGGCGAGGAAAAGGGTTCGAAAACCTGAAGGCCCGCGTTGCGGCAGCGCAAGCGGCGTCCGGCCCCGCCGCCACAGGCGGGCGGACGCCGCTTTTTTAGGGAATGGCGCCTATGGCCGTGACGGATTTTTCCGGCGCCAGAAGAAAGCGGGGCGTCAGCGACACGCCCAGCCGTTCCATCTGCAGCTGTTCGTGGAGAATCTTCTGGTTTTCCAGGGCGAAGTCCGCGTAGCCCGCGGAAAAGCGCCGGGGAAGGAGCCGGCGGCTTTCCCTGAGCAGCTGGCGGTTGACGTAGGCCATGATCCAGTCCAGGGCGGCGTCGGCCATTTCGCTCGCCGTCGCGTCGTAAACCACGGCGCGCGTCATGTCGCCCATGGCGGTTTTTTCCCGGATCGCGTCCATAACGGCGGATCCCGCCGTCGCGCCCAGAAAGAGCGCCGTGCGGGACCGGCCCAGAAAAGCGGCAAGCTTTTCGCTGGAAAAAGACACACCGCCCGCGAGCGCAACGATTCGGCCGTCGTTTTGCAGGATGGAAAATGGGCGGTACGATCCCGAAAGGTGGATAAGCGCCGCCGCTTCGCCGATGTGCCGGTCCGTTTCTTCCCGGCGCGCCGCAGAGATGGCCGTGCTTTTTTTCCGGAAGCCCAGGCGGGCGTAAATCTTGGGCGTAGGCGGCGCGATCGTTATCTTGTCGAGAAAAGTGACGGCGGTTTGCATGTCGGGACGGCCCCGTTTGACGGTGCGGTTACCTGGAAAGATTGCTGTAGCGCCTCTTCCACCGGTCCAGTTTCTTAAACGCATCCTCCACGACGTCGAGCAGGATGTCCATGTCGAGCGGCTTTTCGAAATAATCGTCGAAGCCCGCTTCGCGGCATTCCTCGATTTCAAACAGAGGCGCCCAGCCGGTGATCGCGAGAATCATGGAGACGGGCTTGCTTTCGCGGATCTGGCGGCACAGGTCGATGCCGTTCATGCCGAAGAGCTTGAGATCGAGAAAAATGACGTCAATGTCGTCCTTCTGGAGAATATCCAGCGCCGATTTGCCGTCTTCGGCGGCGATGACTTCGTAATCTTCATCGGCGAAAACGGCGGAAAACAATTCGCGCACCGATGCTTCATCATCCACGACGAGAATTTTTCCTTTCACGGCTCCGTCTCCTTTGCCTTTTTTAGCGGTCCGGGGAAATGAGTTTTTTCAAAACGGCGTCGCCCATTTCCGCCGTGCCGGCGAGACGGCCGCCCGGCGAATAAATATCCTGGGTGCGCCAGCCGTCCTTTAAAACGTCCGCGACCGCTTTTTCCACGGCGGCCGCCGCGTCAGGCAGGTCGAGCGAATGCCGCAGCAGCATGGCGACCGACAAGATCGTGGCCAGGGGGTTGGCGATGTTTTTTCCCGCGATGTCCGGCGCCGAGCCGTGAATCGGTTCGTAGAGCGCGTGATCCGCGCCCAGTGAAGCGGAGGGAAGCATGCCGATCGAGCCGGTGAGCATGGCTGCTTCGTCGCTCAGGATGTCGCCGAACAGGTTGGTGGTCACGATGACGTCAAACTGCGCCGGATGGCGCACGAGCTGCATGGCGCAGTTGTCCACGTACATGTGGCCGAGCGCCACGTCGGGATAGTCGCGGCCGGTTTCCGTAACCACGTTGCGCCACAGTTCGGTGGTTTCCAGAACGTTGGCCTTGTCCACGGACAGGAGTTTTTTTCTCCGCCCGCGGGCGAGTTCAAAGGCCCGCCTCGCGATGCGGCGGATTTCCTCTTCCGTGTAAATCATCGTGTTGACGCCGGTGCGTTTTCCTTCCGCGTCGCGGGTCACGCCGCGGGGCCGGCCGAAATAGACGTCGCCGGTCAGCTCCCGCAGAATAAGAATATCGATGCCTTTCACCAGCTCCGGTTTGAGCGGGGACGCATCCACCAGCTCATCGAAAACGACCACCGGCCGCAGATTGGCAAAGAGGCCCAGTTTTTCGCGCAGGCCCAAAAGCGCCCGTTCGGGGCGGACGCTGTAGTCGAGGCCCTCCCATTTCGGTCCGCCCACGGCGCCCAGCAAAACCGCGTCGCTTTCCAGGGCGAGCTTCAGGCTTTCCTCGGGAAAGGGCGTGCCGCAGGCGTCGTAGGCGCTGCCGCCGAGAAGCCCGTGGGTCAGCTGCAGCTCGACGGCAGAGCGATCGGCGACGCTCGTTAAAACCTTCAGGGCTTCCTTCATAATTTCCGGGCCGATGCCGTCGCCGGCAAAAACGGCGATGCGATAACCTTTGGCGCTCATGGATTCCTCATTTTCTGTTTTTGGCGATATGCCGCATCAGCCCCCCGTCGGCGATGAGCTCTTCCATAAAGGGGGGGATAGGGCTGATGGTGAAGGTCCGGCCGGAGCCGGAAACCGTGATGGTTCCTCCGGCGCTGTCGATGGCGATTTCCTCGCCTGCGGCGATCGCGTCGGCAAGGGCGGCGGATTCGAAGATCGGCAGCCCCATGTTGAAGGCGTTGCGGTAAAAAATGCGCGCAAAGCTTTTGGCCACGACGCAGGAGATGCCGGCGGCCTTGATGGCGATCGGCGCATGCTCGCGCGACGAGCCGCAGCCGAAATTCTCGCCGCCGACGATGATATCGCCGGGCTTCATCTTGTTGACGAAGTCCGGGTCCGCGTCTTCCATGCAGTGGCGGGCGAGCTGGGCGGGATCCGACGTGTTCAGATAGCGCGCGGGAATGATGGCGTCGGTATCGATGTTGTCGCCGAACTTCCAGACGTTTCCTTTAAAAATCATGGATGGTATTCCTCTTTCTTTTATAATTCTTCAGGAGACGCAATCCGGCCCAAAACGGCGGACGCCGCGGCCACGGCGGGGCTGGCCAGATACACTTCGCTGTTGGGATGGCCCATGCGTCCCACGAAATTGCGGTTGGTCGTGGCGATGGACGTTTCGCCGTCGGCCAGAATGCCCAGATGGCCGCCCAGACACGCGCCGCAGGAGGGCGGCGAGATGACCGCGTTGGCGTCCATGAAAATGTCGAGCAGGCCTTCGTGCATCGCCTGCCGGTAAATGAGCGGCGTCGCCGGAACGACGATCAGGCGGACGCTGGGCGAGGCTTTGCGGTTTTTCAAAATTCCGGCGGCGATGCGCAAATCCTCGATCCGGCCGTTGGTACACGAGCCGATGAGCGACTGGTCGATCTTCACGCGGCCGGCTTCGCTTACGCCCCGGACGTTGGAGGGCAGATGCGGGAAGGCCACCTGCGGCTCGAGGGCGCCCGCGTCGATTTCAATGGTCTTGGCGTAAACGGCGTCGGGATCGGAGGCGTAAAGCGTGTAAGGCCTGCCGGCGCGGGGGCTGACGTATTCCTCGGTGACGGCGTCGGGCGGGAAAATGCCGTTTTTCGCGCCCGCCTCGATGGCCATGTTGGCCATGGACAGGCGATCCGCCATCGGAAGCGCCGCGACCGTTTCCCCGGTGAACTCCATCGCCTGATAAAGGGCGCCGTCCACGCCGATGCGTCCGATGATGTTCAGAATCAGGTCCTTTCCGGAAACCCATTTTTGCAGCTTTCCGTAAATGACGAACTTGATCGACTGCGGCACCTTGAACCACAATTCGCCCGTGAGCATGGCGGCCGCGAGATCCGTGCTGCCCACGCCCGTGGCGAAGGCGCCCAGGGCGCCATACGTGCAGGTGTGGCTGTCCGCGCCGATCACCAGGTCGCCGGGCAGGACGATGCCTTTTTCAGGCAAAAGCGCGTGCTCGACGCCCACCTGGCCGCCTTCGTAAAAATGCGTGATGCCGTGTTCGAAGGCGAATTCGCGGACGGTTTTGCACTGCTGGGCGGAATTGATGTCCTTGTTCGGCGTAAAGTGATCGAGGACCAGCGCCACGCGGTCCCGGTCGAAAACCTCTTTTCCGCCGGCCGCGCGGAACTCACGGATGGCGATGGGCGCGGTGATGTCGTTGCCGAGCGCGATATCGACCCGGGCGTTGATGAGCTGCCCCGGCGCGATGTCCTTGAGATCCGTATGCGCCATTAAAATTTTTTCCGTTATCGTATATCCCACGTTGTAAACTCCTTGCCTGGCCAAAGCGCTTTAATTTTAAAATGAGACGCTGTCATTAACCTATTTTTCAGCTTAATTCAACTTTTACCTTCTTGACGTTGCTTTTCAGAAACTCCAGCCGGTTGAGCGCGTTGATGTAAGCCTTGGCCGACGCGACGATGACGTCGGGATGCGCGCCGCGGCCCACCACCGTGTGCCCGTTGTACTTGAGCTGGACCATCGTCTCGCCCTGGGCGTCCGAACCGCCGGTGATGGCGTTCACCGCGTATTTCAGAAGCGGGTAGTTGGTCTTGGTGATGTTGCGGATGGCCGCAAACGTGGCGTCCACCGGGCCGTTGCCGAAGCCGGCGTCGCGCACGACTTCCGCGCCGACTTTCATTTCCATGGTGGCCGTCGGAATGGCGACGTTGCCGCTTACGACATTGAGGTAGATCAGGTTGTACTTTTCTTCGCCGCGGTAAACGTCTTCGTAAATAATCGCCTGCAGATCCTCGTCGTAGATGTCCTTTTTGATGTCGGCCAGTTCCTTGACCTTGGCCGCCACCCGGCTGAGCTGCTCCTCGCTTAGCTCGTAGCCCATTTTTTTCAAATGGTGCGCTATGGCGGCGCGTCCGGAATGCTTGCCCAGGACAATGTGGGTATCGCTGATGCCGACGGATTTCGGCGTCATGATCTCGTAGGTGATCTTTTCCTTGATCAGGCCGTCCTGGTGGATGCCGGATTCATGCGCAAAAGCGTTGGTCCCGACGATGGCCTTGTTGGGCTGCACCGCAATGCCGGTGATCTGCGTGAGGAGCCGGGACGTCTTGTAAATCTGCTCAGTTTTGATTTTGGTGTACAGGCCGTACAGATCCTTGCGCGTGGCGAGCGCCATGACGATTTCCTCCATGGCCGTGTTGCCCGCCCGCTCGCCGATGCCGTTGATCGTGCATTCCACCTGGCGCGCGCCCGCGCGGATGGCGGCCAGCGAGTTGGCCACCGCCAGTCCCAGATCGTTGTGGCAGTGGACGGAGAGAATCGCCCGGTCGATGTTTTTAACGTTGGCGAAAAGATAGGCGATGAGGTCGCCGAATTCCTCGGGAACGGCGTAGCCGACCGTGTCCGGAATATTGACGGCGATTGCGCCCGCGTCGATGACGGCCGCGACCATCTGCACGAGATAGTCGCGGTCCGAGCGCGTGGCGTCCATCGGCGAGAACTCCACGTTGTCTGTGCAGGATTTCGCCAGCCGGACGGCCGCGACCGCTTCGTCAAGCACCTGCGCCCGGCTCTTCTTGAGCTGGTATTTCAGGTGGATGTCCGAAGACGAAATGAAGGTATGGATGCGCGGATGCGCCGCGCCCTTGATGGCCTGCCAGGCGCGGTCGATGTCCGCTTTGTTGGCGCGGGCCAGGCCCGCCACCTGGGATTTCCGAATGACGCGCGAAATCTGCCGGACCGCGTCAAAATCCCCCTCCGAGGCAATGGGAAACCCGGCCTCGATGATGTCCACGCCGAGGTTTTCGAGCTGCCGGGCCAGAAGCAGCTTTTCCTCCGTGTTCATGCTGTTGCCGGGCGACTGCTCTCCGTCGCGCAGCGACGTGTCGAAAATGTAAACGCGGTTTTTATCTTTTTTCATAAAGGGCTCCTTTTGCCGTATTTCAAAAATACTTTTCAAAACGAAAAAGGCCGTGGGATTTGCCGCCCACGGCCTTTTTCAGGTAATCAGTTATGCTTTACGTTCAGTGACGACCTAAAAACGACGGGCAGGCGGCCTTAAGTAACAGGCGCAACAACGCGAGGCCCAGAAGCAGGGTCAGAAGCGCGCATGCAGAAATCGTCGTTGCCGTAAAACTGAACATGTAAACTATCCTTTTAAAACCAAAACCAAAGTGTCGTTCTCTTTAATGCAAAAGGCGACGCTTGTCAAAAGTTTTTTTCATCAAAAAAAAGAGGGAGCCGGAGGCTCCCCCTTTTTGAAAGGAGGCACTGATTCGTTGACTATCGGCAAAATCCCCTTCCGTAGCCCGGTCCGCCTCCCTGCGGTCCGGCGCCTCTCATGCCGCCGCGGGGACCGAAACCGGACCGGGGACCCCAGCCGAAGGCGGCCAGTTTTTCATTTTGTTCCGGTGTCAGGACCTTGCGGACTTCCAGCTTGTAAGCCGTCGCCTTGTCTTCCATTTCGTTGCGCAGCGTTCTCAATTCCTTTTGCGCGGCCGTGATCTTGTCCTTGTCGGGATTGGTCTGCTGCCACAACCGGCGCAGCTCCACCGCCTTGTCGAATGTCTTTTCGCGCAGCGGCTGTACGGCTTTTGCATGCTCCGTCTGCAGCGCATCGATTTTCGCTTTTTGATCGTCCGTCAAATTAAGTCTTTCCAGACCTGCCCCCTGGCAATAGCCTCTTCCCTTGCCGGGACCGGGACCCCAGGCGAAGGCTGAAGTCGCTAAAAGCAAGCCTGCCACAACGGCTGTTACTGTTAAGGTGAATTTTTTCATGGTACATCTCCTTCTATATTTATTTCTGATCAGTTGCCTTTCATCAAAGCAATGCCCGTGCCATTATTTTAATTATCCGTAATTATTGATATTTTTAAAATTTTACGAAATTTGATTTGCCATTTACCGGTAGCGAGCGGATAATTGGTACCCGATTTCCGTAACCGAATGGTTCGATAGTATCCAGGGAGTATCAGGAGGAACCATGCAGCAAAAGAAAAGGAAGAAAATCCGCCGGCGCATTTCCGTCTGGCTTGCGGCAAGCGCGATTGTGGTGCTGGCCGGAATCCTGGGCCTGATGATGGTCATGCAGTTTTCGCAGCGCAAGACTCAGGCGGAGACGCTTTTTATCGAAAAAGGCGCGACATTGATTTCCTCGTTTGAAGCGGGGTTGCGCTGCCGGTTACGAAGCGAGGAAACGATGTTCGATTTCCAAACCCTGCTTATGGAAGTCGCCAAACAGCCGGACATCGACTACATGATCGTGACGGACGGCGAGGGGAACATCCTGGCCGACAGCGATCCCAGCATGCTGGGGCGGCCTTACGGACTGGATCTGGATGTGCAAAAGATCGCCGCGAGCCGGGAGCTTCGCTGGCGTCAGGCCGCCAATCCCGAAGGGGCAGATACGTTTGAGGTCTATCGGGGCTTTTCTCCTCTGGCGGGAAAGACGCATTCCCTGGCGGTTTTCGTCGGTTTCAACATGGAGAAGATCGAAAAAGCCACGCGGGAGGATACGCTCCAGACACTGCTGATGGCGCTTGTGCTGGCACTCGTCGGGTCGCTGGCCATCGTATCCCTGTTTCTCGTGCAGGCGTACCGTTTGGCGCAGTCCTCCCTGTCCCGGCTGACCGTATTTTCGGAGGCCCTGGTGAAAAACATGCCCATCGCGCTGCTCGCGGTGGATAAGGAAGGCGAAGTGGTCGCCTGCAATGAGCCGGCCCAGCCGCTCATCGTCTCCGGCTGCGCCGAGGCGATCGGAAAGAAGGCCGCTCTGGCGCTCCGTCAGCCGTTTTTGCAGATTCTGGAGGGGCTTGCGGCGCAAAGCGCGCCGGTGGAAAAGGAGGTCTTTGTTTCGTCCGCCAAAGAGCCGAACCAAACCTGGGAAGTGGCGGCGGCGTTCTTTGCCGATGAAGACGCGCACGAGGGCAGGATGCTGTTGGCCCGCAACGTGACGGCCCTCCGCCAGATGGAGCGGGAAGTCGCGCACAGCCGCCACCTGAACGCCATCGGATCGCTCGCCGCCGGCGTGGCGCATGAAATCCGCAATCCGCTCAGTTCCATCAAGGGCTTTGCCGTGTATTTCAAGCAGCGGCTGGCCGGCAATGCCGAGGACGAGGAAACGGCGGAAATCATGATTGCCGAAACGGACCGGCTCAACCGGGTGATCAGCCAGCTCATCGAATTTGCCCGCCCGCTGCAGTTGAAAAAGGAGCGAACCCTTCTTGCGGACCTGGCGCGGCAGACCGTCCGGCTGGTGGAGGCAGACGCGAAGAAGCAGGCCGTGGCTGTGGACGTGCGGGTCCGGGAGCCGCTGCCCGATCCGGAGATCGATCCGGACAAAATCAAGCAGGTCCTGCTCAATCTCCTGCTCAACGCCCTGGCGGCGATGCCCGGCGGCGGCAGGCTCTCCGTTCAACTGGCGGCGCAGGACGGTTTTCTGGATGTAGCGGTGTCCGACACGGGCGAAGGCATTCGTGAGGAGGATTTGCCGCGGATTTACGATCCGTACTTTACCTCCAAACCGGCGGGCACAGGCTTGGGGCTGGCCGTGGCGCAAAAAATCATGGATGCGCACGGCGCTAAAATTCTTGTGGAAAGTACGCGCGGCGCGGGCACGACCGTGACGCTGCGTTTTGTTTTAACGGCAGACGGTCAGGTGGAAAAATGAAAAATGCAGGGGAAGTTCTGATTGTGGATGACGACGCGGCCCATCGGCTGATGTTGAAAAAACTCATCGGCGGCTGGGGATATGCCGTTTTCGAGGCGGACGACGGCGCGACGGCGATCGATGAGGTCCGCCGGCGGTCTTTTGACGTGATCCTGATGGACATCCGCATGGTGAAGGTTTCGGGCATCGAGGCCCTGGAGCAGATCAAGAAGATCGCACCGGCGATTCCGGTGATCATCATGACCGCCTATGCGTCGGTGGAGACGGCCGTCCGCGCGCTGAAAAAAGGCGCGTACGATTACCTCACCAAGCCGCTGGATTTTGACGAACTGCAGCTCGCGATCGCCAGGACCACCGAGCATTCCCTGCTGAAAAAAGAAAACGAATACCTGAAGCAGAGGCTCGGCGAGAAATTCGACCGTCAGAACATTATCGGGCAGAGCCCCGCCATGGTGCGGCTTCTGGAAATGGTCGAGCAGGTGGCCGCGACCCAGGCGACCGTTCTTATTACCGGCGAATCCGGCACGGGCAAGGAAGTGATCGCCAACGCCATCCACGCCAACAGCAACCGCGCCGCCGCGCCGTTCATCAAGATCAACTGTGCGGCGCTCGCCGAGACGCTCCTGGAATCGGAGCTCTTCGGCCACGAAAAAGGCGCGTTTACCGGCGCGGACCGCCGCCGGGAAGGCAAGTTCGTCCAGGCGGACACCGGCAGCCTTTTTCTCGACGAAGTGAGCGAAATGTCTCCCGCCATGCAGGTCAAGCTTTTGCGGGTGCTCCAGGAGCGGGAACTTACGCGCGTGGGCGGCTCGGAAGTCGTCCAGGTCGACGTCCGCGTGATAGCCGCCTCCAACAAGGACTTGAAAAAGGAGATTCGGGAGGGACGCTTTCGGGAAGACCTGTTTTACCGTCTCAACGTCGTCGCGCTGACCGTGCCGCCCCTGCGGGAACGAGCCGAGGACATTCCGCTCATGGCGCAGCAGTTTCTTGCGACATTTGCCGAACGAAACGCGAGGATCCTTTCCGGCTTCACGCCGCGGGCGCTCGTCAAACTCGGACAGTATTCCTGGCCCGGCAACGTCCGGGAACTGATGAACGCCGTGGAACGGGCCGTCGTGATGGCGCGGGGCGCTGTGATCGACGCGGAGGATCTGGTGTTTCCGATGGCGGAACAGGCGGAGCCTCCCGCCGGTACTTGGGGTGCGGGCGACGTCGCCGCCGGGGCGGGATTGTCGCTTGAAGAAGTGGAAAAAAGAAGCATTCTGGAGGCGCTGGCCGCGGTCGGCGGCAACAAAAGCGAGGCCGCCCGCCGCCTGGGCATCACCCGTAAAACCCTGCGCAAGAAGCTGGAAAAGTACGAAAACGGCCGGACATCGTGAGAGGGAACAGGGCTTTTCTTTAAGATATCTTCCGGGACGGTTGAAAGAAAAATACAAAAATGGCGGAGAGAGCGGGATTTGAACCCGCGGTACACCTTTAAAGGGCGTACAATCGCTTAGCAGGCGATCGCTTTCGGCCACTCAGCCATCTCTCCGCTGATTTGTTTCAGGCCTGTATTCTTAAAACATGGCGTCCGAAAAAGCAAGACGCCTCATGCTTTTCCAGTCAGAAAAAAAAGGATTTTCGCGGCGCGATCTTCCGATGATGTGCCTGCGCCGCCTTCCGGCGGCCAACCCCGCGTGTTTATCTTCTCCTGACCCTGTCTGTTTTATCTGGCGGAGGGAGCAGGATTCGAACCCGCGAGACTTTCGTCCAACGGTTTTCAAGACCGCCGCCATCGACCACTCGGCCATCCCTCCGTACAGTGTTTTTTTCGGTTATCCCCTGGAAGACCTCAAGGAGTAATGCGCTCAAGACCTCTCATATAAGGACGCAGGACTTCGGGGATGATGATGCTCCCGTCCGCCTGTTGATAGTTTTCCATGACCGCCACGACCGTCCGGCCGACCGCCAGGCCCGAACCGTTCAGCGTATGCACGAATTCCACCTTGCCGTTGTCTTTCCGGCGATAGCGGATGGCCGCCCGTCTGGCCTGGAAGTCTTCAAAATTGCTGCATGACGAAATTTCCCGGTACGTGTTTTGTCCGGGGAGCCACGCTTCCACGTCGTACGTTTTGGCCGAGGAAAACCCCAGATCGGCCGTGCACAGGCAAACCGTTCGATAGTGGATGCCGAGCCTCTTGAGCACCATTTCCGCGTTGGCCGTGAGCTTTTCCAGCTCGTCGTAGGACGTCTCCGGCTTCGAGAACTTCACCATTTCCACCTTGTTGAACTGGTGCTGGCGGATCAGCCCCCGCGTGTCCTTGCCGTAGGAGCCGGCCTCAGCGCGGAAGCAGGGCGAATACGCCACAAAGTACACGGGCAGCAGTTCTTCGTCGAGGATTTCATCCCGGTAGATGTTGGTGACCGGAACTTCGGCCGTCGGAATCAGGTAGTACTCCATGCCTTCGATTTTGAACAGGTCTTCCTTGAACTTCGGAAGCTGTCCGGTGCCGGTCATGCTGTCGGCGTTGACCATGAAGGGCGTCAGCACTTCGGTGTAGCCGTGCTCCCGGGTGTGCAGATCCAGCATGAAGTTGGTGATGGCCCGTTCCAGCTGCGCGGCGGCGCCCCGGTAAAGCGTGAAGCGCGCTCCGGTGATTTTGGCGCCGCGGGCGAAATCCAGGATGTTCAGATTTTCGCCGAGCTCGAAATGCTGTTTGGGCTCGAAGTCCAGCACGGGCTTTTCGCCCCAGGTGCGGACGACCGTATTGTCTTCCGAACCGCCGCCCGGCGGCACGGATTCGTGCTGAATATTCGGCACGATCATGACAAAGGCGCCGAGTTCTTCTTCGGTCAGGCGCAGGCTTTCGTCATATTCCTTGATCTTGGCGGAAACCTCGCCCATCCGGGCGATGAGCGCCGAGGCGTCCTCTTTTTTCTTCTTGAGTTCGCCGACCTGCTTGGAAACGCTGTTGCGTTCGTTGCGCAGGGTTTCCACCGCCTGCAGGATGTCGCGTCTTTTTGCTTCCAGATTTAAAAAACGGTCAAAATCGATCTTTTGACCCCGCTCGTTCATCTTTTTTTGAACGAGATCGATGTTCTGTCTTAAATACTTGATATCCAGCATAAATAACCTTCATCACCCCCGGCTGATGGTTCCCGCCGAGGACGGAAACACCTATCACTTTGAAATGTTCAAGTCAATGATTTTGTCTGCTGCGGCGGCCTTACGGCCGGCCGAGGCGCTTTTTGAGGGCGAAGGCGAG
>JAAYDW010000005.1 GCA_012729055.1 Deltaproteobacteria bacterium | reverse complement strand
TTCAAATCGCATCTTCCGGATCTCCTGTAACATCTCCGTCCGTCTCATCCGTCACCTCCATGAGGTAACTTATCAACCGGACAGTTTATCTGCTACAACACCGGACAAATCATTTGCTCCTTACATGTTTGTTCAATTCCATTGACAAAAAATGAAAACACAGTAAAATCGACTGCAAGAATTTTTCTTTTGTATCTCGTTGCGGTCTTATCGGTTTCAGCGGCTTAGGTGGATTTATTTCAGCCAAATCTTCAAACGTTTGTTCTCGACACGGCAGGGGAGTTATGCGCTCCGGATTCGGCGCTGACAGGGAAGCGTCGGGATGGCAGTCGTTCACACGGCACAGGCAGAACAAGGAGGGAAAACTATGGCGATCTTTGAGTATGGCGAGTACAGCAACGTGTACGAGCCGCCGGATAATCTGGTGGATTTTTTTGAACAAAGCGCGGCCCGTTTCGCCGGCAACGTTTTTATCGGCGAAAAGGACGCCGGCGGGACGTATCAGTGGGTCACCTACCGGCAGATCGCAGAGCGCATCGACCGTCTGCGGGGCGGACTGGCGGCGGCGGGAGTGCAGGCGGGGGACGCGGTCGGTATTATCGCCAACAACCGCAAGGAGTGGTTTATCGGCGAAATCGCCTCACAGGGACGGGGCGCCTGCTATGTGCCGATGTACGAGAAGGAACTGGTGTCGATGTGGAAGTACATTATCCGCGACGCGGAAGTGAAGGTTCTTTTCGTGTCCAAGCCGGAGATTCTGGCCAAGGTAAAAGATTTTCCCGCCGAAATTCCCACGCTCAAAAAAATTTTTCTGATCGAGGGCGAAGGGGAAAACACGCTGGCGGCGCTGGAAGCCGCAGGGGCGAAAAATCCCGTGGTGTCCGTCAAGCCCAAGCATTCGGATGTCGCCGTCCTGATTTACACGTCGGGGACGACAGGCGAGCCCAAGGGCGTCTTGCTGTCCCACGGAAACCTCGCGGAAAACGTCAAGGCGGGCCTGGCCTGGTTTCCGAACCTGACCGAACACAGCCGCTGCATTTCCATGCTGCCCTGGGCGCATTCGTTCGGAATCACGGCCGACCTGCATGCGTTCATGATGCGCGGCGCGTCCATCGGCATCATGGGGTCGGTGGAAACCCTGATTGACGATCTGCCCAAAGTGCAGCCCACGTTCATGATTACCGTTCCCCGGATCTTCAATCGCGTCTACAATGGCGTCTGGGCCAAAATGCGCGAGGAAGGCGGGCTCAAACTCAAACTCTTCGAGGCGGCGCTGGCGGCGGCCAAAGCCAAACGCGAGACGGGCCGGGCCGGCCTCAAGTATAAAATCCTGGACAAGATCGTTCTGGCCAAGATTCGGGAGCGCTTCGGCGGACGGCTGGAAAACGCGGTCACCGGCAGCGCGCCCATGAACGTGGAAATCGCCAAATTCTTCATCGATGTGGGGATTCCAACCTATGACGCGTACGGTTTGAGCGAGACCTCTCCGGCCATCACCATTAACTCGCCCCTGATGGGGAACCGTCTGGGGACGGTGGGAAAGCCCATCAACAAGACCAAAGTGGTGATCGACCGGTCGCGCACCGGCGAAGACGGTGACGACGGGGAAATCATCTGCTTTGGCCCGCAGTGCATGATCGGCTATCACAAAAAACCGGAGCAGACCAAAGAAGTGATCGTGGAACGCGACGGCATGCGGGGGGTGCGCACGGGCGACCGGGGCCGCCTCGACGACGACGGTTTTTTATACATCACCGGCCGCTTCAAGGAGGAATACAAACTGGCCAACGGGAAATATGTCCATCCGGAAACCGTGGAGCTGGAGATGAAGGTGCTTCCCTGGATTTTAAACGCCGTGGTGGCCGGAGCGGGTCATGAATACAACGTGGGGCTGATCGTGCCCGACATGAAACTCCTCGAGCATCTGGCCGCCGAACTCAACCTGTCTGTCGATCCGAAAGACCTTTTCGATCCGGCCAATCCCGCCGGACGGAAATTCAAGGATCTGCTCACCGCCGAGGTGCAGAACCATTTGCGCAAAACCATCGGGTCCTATGAAATTCCCCGCCAGTTTGATTTCATCCTGGAAGATTTCACGCTGGACAACGGCATGCTCACGCAGACGATGAAGCTCAAGCGCCAGGTGGTCATGGAAAAGTACGGCCACCTGATCGAGGCCCTCTACAAGGAATAACGGTTCCGGGCAGACGGAAGAACCTTGCGGGTTCTCCGTCTGCCCGCCTGCGGCTAGTCGCTCTTTTTGTAGTAGCCTTCCCACTTGTCGTCGATCTGCTTCTGGATGTCCGCGATCTGCTCCTCGGTCAGAACCTTGAAGCGCGACTGGGAGCGGAAGTATTCGCGGACGGGGACGAGCTTGCGCTTTTCCACCAGCTTTTCGGAAGCGGCGGTCAGGCGGAATTCGCCGTTCACGACTTCGTAGAGGTCGTAGTAGCCTGTTTCCACGGCGAGCCGTCCGATCTTGATGCCGTAGCGCGGATCGTAGCCCCAGCCGGGCGGGCAGGGAATGTGAATGTGGAAGTATTTGGTGCCGGGCAGGTCCCGGCACTTGAGAATCTTATCGTACAGATCCAGCGGATACGCCGCCGAGCAGGCGGCCACGTAGCTTAAATGATGCGCCGCCATGATGGCGGGAACATCTTTCTTCTGCTGGAGCTTTCCCTTGAACGGCGTGTTGGCCGTGATGGCGCCGATGGGCGTCGTTCCCGAGCGCTGGACGCCGGTGTTCATGTAGCCTTCGTTGTCGTAGCAGAAATAAATGAAGTTGTCGCCGCGCTCCGCCGCGCCGGACAGGGCCTGCAGGCCGATGTCGCTGGTGCCCCCGTCTCCCGCCCAGGCGGCGACGGTGGTATGGGTGTTGCCCTGCGCTTTGAGCGTGGCTAAAATTCCCGTAGCCGCGGCGGCCGTCGAGGCAAACGTGACGTTCAGGCAGGGGAGCTTGGTGGAGGCCACCGGAAAAAGACCCTGCAAAACGGTAAGACAGCTGGGCGGCACGATAAGCATGGTGTCCGGGCCCAGCGCCTTGAGGCCCACGCGGTAGGCGATGGACAGGCCGCAGCCGGTACACGCGCGGGTTCCCGGGTGGACGAACTCGCCGGTGGGTAAACTGAGAATGGTGGTTTTTGCCTGTTGCATGGCATGCTCCTATAACTTGAGCCCGATCCACACGGGCTCTTTGGATACCCGGGCCTGGGTTGCGGCTCTCAGGGTATCGGTTAATTCTTGCGTATGGATCTCGCGGCCGCCGATGCCGGCGATGAAATTCTGGACGGTCGGCAGGCTGCCGGTGCCGCCCAGGTATTCGTAAAGCGCGGATTTCAGATCCGACGCCAGAGCGCCTTCGTACCCGTAGCTCAGCGCCTTTTCAAACACGATGACGCTTTTCTTGCCTTTGAGCGCGTTCGCAATGGCTTCATCCGGAAAAGGCCGGTAAAAGCGCACGCCCATGACTCCGACCCGGATGCCTTCTGCGCGCAGGGCGTCTACGGAGACCCGCAGCTGATAGGTGAGCGATCCCAGTCCCACGGCGACAAAGTCCGCGTCGTCGCAGCGGTACGGTTCGAGGTAGGGATCGGCCGTGCGCCCGAAAACGCCGGCA
Source organism: Deltaproteobacteria bacterium (assembly GCA_012729055.1). Taxonomy (GTDB): domain Bacteria; phylum Desulfobacterota; class Syntrophia; order Syntrophales; family Smithellaceae; genus UBA8904. The sequence goes on along the minus strand of JAAYDW010000005.1, from coordinate 17,635 downwards.
AAACGCCGTTCCATCTCCGCCGCGGCCGCCAGCGCCAGGCGCAGGTCTTCCTGAAGCAGATAGCGGATTTCCATGTAGCCGTGCGCCAGTTCGCCATGTACGTCCACGCGCACGTCCGGCAGCGTCACGGTGTTGAGGTTCGCCGGTTCGCGGGGATTGAGCGCATAGTCCGGCTGAAACGGCGGCAGAAACGCATCGACCTTGCCCGCCTCCGGCAGGTCGAACGGCATGAACGTATGCGACAGGATGTAGCCGTCATAGCAGACCATGATCGGAATGCTGACCTTTTCCGCAAGCCAGTAAGCCTTGATGACCGTGTCCAGAATCTGCTGATGATCCGCGCAGTACATCTGAATCCAGCCCGTGTCGCGCTGGGAGATGGAATCCTGCTGGTCGTTCCAGATGTTCCAGGGCGCGCCCACCGCCCGGTTGACGACGCACATGACGATGGGCAGGCGCGCGCCGGCGGCCCACTGGACCTGCTCGTGCATGTACAAAAGGCCGTTGGCGCTGGTGGCGGTGAAAACGCGCGCGCCGGCCGATGAGGCGGCGATGCAGACGGCGAGCGCCGAATGTTCGCTTTCCACGGGGATATACTGAGCCGAAAGCGACCCTTCTTCGACGTACTCGGAAAGTTTTTCCGTGACGGGGGTCTGCGGCGTGATGGGATAGGCGGCAATGACCTGGGGGCGGCAGAGCCGGACGCCCAGAGCCGCCGCCGCGTTTCCGTCTTCAATGATATGCATGTTGGCTACTCCTTGTCTTCTTCGGCGAATTTGGCTTCATCCACCATGGTGATGGCTTTGGTGGGGCATTCTTCGGCGCAGATGCCGCAGCCCTTGCAGTATTCCAGATCCACGGTGGGCGGGATGGTCCGGGAAATCACGATTTCCGGACAGAACAGCCAGCAGATGAAGCAGGCTTCCTTGTTTCTTTTGCAGGGAATGCAGAGATTCCGGTCGAAGACCGGCCGCTCCACACGCCAGGAGCCGGTTCTTCCGCCGTCGCCCGGTCCGTGCTCGCTGTGCGATGTTTTTCTTCGGTAATGGCGTGTTCCCATCTCAACCTCCCGTCGCGGTGCGCTCATAGGCCAAACGGGCGGCCAGCGCGTTTTTTTCGGGTCTGCGGGTGCGGAACTCCCCTTCAATCCTCTCGATGAGCAGGTCGATGCCCAGCAGGTTTGCCGCCCGCTCCAGCGAACCGATGATGCCGGTGTTGACCATGCCGTGCGGCAGGCCCGCTTCCACCGAGATCGCCGTGACGTCCGCGGTGGCCAGGTTAAAATCCTTAAAGTGGTATGTCTCATGCGCCATCGGCGTGTTGAGCACGATGATACCGCCCGGCTTGAGGCCGTGCGTTACATCCGCTTCCTTAAGCAGCAGATGATCGAGGACGACGACGATATCGGGCTTTTCAATCGGCGACAGATCGTAAATTTTCGTTTTCGAGATTTTGAGCGACGTCATCACCGGCGCGCCGCGACGTTCGGTTCCGAACGTCGGCGCCATGACCACGCCGGCGAAGCCGGAACTGAAAGCGGCGCCGGCCACGACCTTGGCGGCCGTGATCGCTCCCTGTCCGCCGCGGCCGTGCCAGCGGATTTCCAGATAATCTTTTTTCATAAAATGCTCCAGGTATTTAAGCGCTACAGGCGATGAACCCCGGGAAAATAGCGGTATCTCGTTTATGCTCCTTCACGCCTTCAATTTCAACTTTTTTCGTTTTATTATCGCGACTGCGACGGCCGCCAGGAAAAGCACAAATCCGCCCAAGACCGCAAGCGCAATCAGCGTCGGCTTTCCCGGCCGGTAAACGAGGCTGACCGGATTCATGCTGGGGTTTGCGACGATGCGGCCCAGTTTGCCCCGGTACTTCTCCGGAATGTCCGCCAGGCTGTTGCCGTCCGTGTCGGGAAAGGAGCGCACGTATTTGACCAGTCCCTGCCACTCCTTGAGTTCCTGCACGCCGGGCCGGGCCGGATCCGCGTCCACCCGCGCGTCGGACAGTTTCTCGATGCTTCGGCCGCTGCGGTCTTTGGGGACGATTTCCAGCATTCCGTAGGTGAAGCGGCCGACCAGTTTCAGAAACGCGGCGTTGTAAATGTTGGCCGCGACCCGGTAGAGCTGTCGATCGGCGGCGCTGTAGTCGAGCGGCCGATAGCCGCCCTCTTCGCTGCCGATTTCGATGCCCGTCACGCGGTCGAAGATCATCCGCCGCGGATTGTAGGTGAAGCGCAGGCCGGAGATCTGCAGAAAATAATCGTCGCCTTTGAGCGGCCGCACACTGGTCACGATTTCCAGCGCTTTTTTGATTTCAGAGCCGTACAGGTAAAACGAAATCAGCGGATAGCTCATGGTGTCGTCCGCGCCGATGCCCAGCGGAAACGTGCGGAACAAATCCCCGAGGATGATCTTCCCGGTGCGGCCGGCCAGCAGGTTGTCGCGGATGATGCCGTTGGATTCGACGGCCACGACAACGCGGGCGGCCGGATCGCCGGCCGCAGGATCGGTCGTATTGACGTACCAGCGGATGGAATCGGCGATCAGATTGCCCAAGGGCGACTCCTCGGCGTCGTTGGTCAGGTCCCAGCGGGTTTCGGCCAGCGCCTGGTCGTAGGACATCCCGACGGGCCGGAGCAAATCTTGGTCGATTTGCCTTTTGAAGCCGTCGATCATCCGCTGAATTTCTTGATCCCCTTCGATGGCGCTGGTAACGGGAACGGCGGCATAGTTTTGCAAGGCGACTTTACCGTTGTTCCAGGCGAGATCCATCACGCCTACCTGCTTGCCGTAGCACCAGGCCTGCACAACAAGCGTATTGCCGACGACCAGGGGCTTGTCCAGCTTTGTGTGGGAATGTCCGCTCACGATGACGTCAATGCCCGGCACTTCCCTGGCCAGAATCAGGTCTTCGGAGTGCTTGGGATTGTCGGTAAGCCCCCCGTGGGACAGGCAGATCACGATATCCGCTTTTTCCTGCCGGCGCAGGATGTCGACCATGTCGCGCGCCGTGTCGATGGGATCGCGGAAGGTGAGCGGTTTGGCAAACGGTGAAACTTCCACCGCGTTACGGCCGAGTATTCCGAAGATGCCGATTTTCAGGCCGTCGCGCTCTAAAACCAGGTAAGGCTTCACGCCCGCCGCGACGAAAGCGTCTTCCAGTTCGGCCAGCGCCGGCTCCCGGCGGTCGAAGACCGGATTGGCCGCCACGATCGGCGGCAGGCCGCCCCGGGCTTTGGCGGTTTGCAAAATGGCCGCGAGCCCCCGCGGCTTGAGGTCAAACTCGTGGTTTCCCAGCGTGACGGCGTCGTAGCCCATGGCGGCCAGCAGCCGCAGTTCAAAGGCCTCTTCGCGGATGAGCATGTGGAAAAGCGACCCCATGGAGAAATCGCCCGCATCCAACACCAGGACGGGGTGGTTCCTCGCTTCTCGGGTCTGTCGGATGACGGTTGCAACACGCGACCAGCCGCCCAGCGTTTGATCGGCGTTTTCCGCAAAGGGCCGGAAGTCGAGCTCCGGCGAAAACCCCTGCAGATGGGAGTGCAGATCGTTGGTATGCACGATCGTGAGTCGTTTCTCGGCGGCTGCCGGAGTCAGAAAGAAAAATACCGCAGTCAGAAGAATCGCGATGCGCAAAGACGTCATGTTCTTTATCGAAACCTTAGCTTTCAGTGCTTTCGTCCTCTAGGTCTGTTTCCCTAGCACAAAATGACCGTCCTGAAAAGTTGGTATTGGGCAGCGCCTCTTCCAATTTTTCCAGAAGGTTTCCCAGCGAGGTTTTGTCCAGCGCCGAAGCGGCGACGGCGGAAAAGCGCCGGCACAGCGCCGCGAGCTGTTCCTTGTCTTCGAAGCGGTCCGCCTTGTTGAAGACGCGCAACTGGGGCTTGTCCGCGATGTCGAGCTCCTCGAGAATGGTTTCCACCGCGGCCATTTGTTCTTCAAACTGCCCGCTCGTGACGTCGATCACGTGGAGCAGAAGGTCCGCTTCGGCAAGCTCGTCGAGCGTCGCCCGAAAGGCGCTGAACAGTTCGCGGGGAAGATGACGGAGAAATCCGACCGTGTCGGTGATGACGGCCTCCGTGTCGCGCGGGAAGCGCAGGCGCGCGCTTTTGGTGTCGAGCGTGGCAAAGAGCTTGTCTTCGGCCAGAACGGCGCTCTGCGTAAGCGTATTGAGCAGCGTGGATTTGCCGGCGTTGGTGTACCCCACGATGGAAATCACGGGCAGGCCGGATTTCTCCCGCCTGCCGCGTCTCTGCCCCCGCGACCGGGCCAGTGTTTTCAAATCCTTTTCCAGGCGGGTGATCCGCTCGCGGACCCGACGGCGATCGATTTCGAGCTTGGTCTCGCCGGGTCCGACGCCGCCGATGCCGCCCGCCAGCCGCGACAGCGAGGGATCCTTGTGCAGAAGGCGCGGCAGGAGGTACTTGAGCTGCGCCAGTTCCACCTGGATCTTGCCTTCGCGGGAGTGGGCGCGGCGCGCAAAAATATCCAGAATGACCTGTGTCCGGTCGAGGATCTTGAGGCCGGTGAAATCGGCAATCGACCGGACCTGCGCGGCCGTGAGTTCGTGATCGAAAATCAGGAGATTGGCTCCGATTTGCGTGGCCCGCAAATCGATGGCCGCCAGTTTGCCGCGGCCGACCACGTATTTCGGATCGATCTGGGGCCGGTACTGGATTTGCGTGTCGAAAACTTCCACCCCGCAGGTTTTGGCAAGCTGCCGCAGTTCCTCGAGCGAGGCTTCCGCGCCGGCCAGAGGATTTTTTTCCACCCGCACCAGAATGGCCTTTTCCGCCGCTTCGATCCGGCGCGTCTTCTGCTGGCGCGCGAACTCGTCTTCCAGGGCGGCGATAAACGCGAGAAAATTCAAATCCAGGCGGTGCGGCTCTTGCGGATCGTGAACGAGCCAGTAGTCGCCCCGGGGATTTTCGGGAATCAGGTGCGCCCAGAAGAGCTTGCCGGGAGAGCCGTCTTCGCGGACCTGCAGCGCGCCGATCAGATCCAGGCGCAGGTGAGAGAGGTCCGTCAGGTCTTCCTCGGACAGACCTTCGCCGGTCAGATGCGTGTGAATCAGCCGCAATCCCCGAAAGCGGGTGGAGGCGGCGCGAAAAGCGTCCAGGCTGGGAATGAAAATGCTCCTGGCGTCGCCCAGGATGATCATGCTGATCTCGCCCTTGCGGTTGATGAGCAGTCCGATTTGCCGGTTGAGCGCGCTGGAAAGAAACGAGACTTCCCGCGCCAGTTCATTGCTGATCATGCTTTCCGGGGGAATGGCCCGGCGGTAGAGCCGCTCGAGGGATTTGATGGACTGGGCGCCCAGTCCCGATGTATTGCCGAATATCTTGTTGATGGTGGTTCTTCCTCAAAATCATTAATGGCTTACGCTATCACAGGAGGTCTCCTTTAGTCAAAAGGCAAATGCGGCGGCAGAAGAAAATGGCAATAAAAGATCCTGAACGGATCAATCCGGCGCTGAAGCGGGAAAATCGGCGTCTGTCTGGTCCAGCGTCGTGACGGCTTCGTCTGACGATGGACAGCTTTACGGAGATTATTCCGGGATGCCGATTCTTTAAACGGCCATTTGACGTGAAGCGGGCAAAGACCATCCGTCGCCGGTCTGGCCATGTGCGGGCGGCCGTCAGTTCAGCCCGTATCCCTTGAGCTTGCGGTAAAAAGTGCTGCGGGCCATGTTCATTTTCTGGGCGATTTTGTTCCGGGGGATGCCGATGCCCATCATTTGCATGATGGCTTCTTTTTCCCGGGCTGTTGCGGAAGGATCGCTTCCGCCATCCTGATACTGCCAGTGCAGGATTTCATCGGGAATGAGGTCGGCCGAAAGTTCCTCTCCCTGAGCGACATTGATCATTCGTTCAATCACGTTTTGCAGCTCCCGGATGTTGCCGGGCCAGGGATAGCTGGAAAGAATTCTGAGGACGGAGTCGGAAATACGGGTGATGTTCCGGCCGGTCGCGCCGCCGTATTTCTTGATGAAGTTGTCAATCAACAGCGGGATGTCGTCTTTCCTGTCCCGCAGCGGCGTCATTTCGATGGTGAAGACGTTCAGGCGGTAGTAGAGGTCGGAGCGGAAATTTCCCTTGCGGATTTCCTCCAGAATATTCTTATTCGTTGCCGCGATGATCCGGACGTCCACCGGCCGGACGCTCGTGCCGCCGACGCGCACGATGGCTTTTTCTTCGACGACGCGCAACAGCGCCGCCTGGAACTCCAGGGAGGTCTCGGCGATCTCATCGAGAAAAAGCGTTCCGCCGTCGGCCGCTTCGAATTTCCCCGTGTTGCCGCCCCGGCGCGATCCGGTGAAAGCCCCTTCCGAATGGCCGAAAAGTTCGTTGGCGATGAGGTCTCTTGGAATGGAAGCGCAGTTGATTGCGATGTAGGGGCCGTTCTTCCGTGTCCCTCCGCTGTGGATGGCCTGGGCGAAAACGTCCTTGCCCGTGCCGCTTTCTCCCAGGAGCAAAACATTGGAATCGCTTTTAGCGGCAAGCTGGAGATGATGCAGCGTACGGACAAACCGATTGTTTTGCCCGCAGATTTCGTTGAAATGAAAAAGCGCTTTGGCGCCGCCGGGCCGGACCGTCGCTTTTGGGGCTGCCTCAGCTTCTTTCAACAGGATCATTTTCCCGACTGTTTTTCCCGACGCGCTGCGGATGTGGCTCGACGTGACGAAAAAGTCATTGAAGCCGGAAGAAGAGGCGATGCGGACCGGCTGATCGGCGACGGTTTTTTCTCCTTCCACAATCCGGAATAACGCGGCGTTGCCCGCATACAACAGATCGCGCATTCGCCCGCCTTCGGTATGCGGATCGAGGCGCAGAAGCTTCCGGGCGGTTGCATTGATGAAGGTGATGAGGCCGTCCTCGCCGACGGCGATCATGGCGTCGGGAACCGCGTGGAGTACCGCCTGATGATAGCTGGCAGCGGTGCGTGATTTTTCCAGCTCCTCCGTTTTTTTAATATCGCTTTCAATGGCCCGGGCCATCGATACGGTCATTCCCAGGCCGTGTGGATCGGCGCTGTAGGAGCTGGCAATAAGCGCGATGCCGCCGATAAACCGCCGCCGGGCATCAAAGATAGGAGCGGCACAAGCGGTTTCCCCGTGATAGGCGCGCATGTAATGCTGGGGGCCGAAGAATCGCACCGGTTTTTGAAGCGTTACGACCAGTCCGATGGCATTGGCGCCGACGGTTTCTTCCGTCCAGACGGCGCCGGAAAGCAGGCGGAAAGACTGCGCGGGCTTTTGATAGCCTGCGTTTGCCCGGACCTCCAGCAGCGCTCCCTCGCGGCTGAAGAGACACACCAGCGATCGCCGGGCGGCATTGAAGTCGCAGAAGTGATCCATCACCGGTTTGGCGCTCTGGATCATCGGTTTGTGCCCTTCTCGAAGCGCCCACAATCGGGCATCGGATAGAATCGGAGGAACCGGCTTCTTGAAGGGATTCAATCCCAATTTCCGGCAGCGCAGCCAGGCGTTCAAAATATCTTCGGGTACAATGGAGCCATCGATGTCCGCATGCCCGGTGGCGCATTTCTTCCACTGCGTTTTTGCGGCATTGAACTGATCTTCAAACCGGGAATAAAGAGTTGAGAATTTTTTCTTATACGGTATTGTGTGAGGTTTCATATTCCCTATACGTTTCCGGCGGCAAAAAGCCGTCCTTCTGTCCCACAAATCCGTTATATGGGTCACATGTGTCCCACTTTGGTGGCACACCCTAGCAGCATTGTGCGGCTGTGTCAATAAAAACCTTTGTAAATCAACTTCCTGTATTGTGGTAAAAAATGGCATGGTATTTGTAAACATTACAATAAAAAAAGAAACCGGAAAAGAATCCGGATGCAGGCGACCGGTTAAATGAGGTGAGCAGAAGGCGATTTGTAAAAGGGAGAAATCCGGGGATTAAGAGTAAGGATCCGGTTTCTGAAGCAAGAACAAAAGACCAATTAACGATGTTCTTTAATAAGCGATAAAATTCAACGTGTTCAGCTTTTTTACGGAAAAGCTCGCTGAGGAGGTAAAACAATTTCCATTTTGTCCGTTTAAACTTCTTTTAGATTTTGGTCGGACCGCAACCAGCGATCTCTGAAATCTGCAAAGACGCTTTACGGGTGATTCATAAAGAGTTATTATTTTGGTCACGGAGTGAGACAAAACTGTCCCACGGAGATGTTTCAGGCAGCCTTTTATCGCGAAAAACGGACTTTTCTCGACAGATGAATTTTAAATGGTTGTCAGGGACGAAGGGACAAGTTCAGGGGGCTTCGGCCCCCTGAACATTTATCTTATGATTCCTTGGACGGTGTTAATGGGAAACGAACTACCTGAAATTCTGGCGAAATGGTTTAAACGGATGATGACCGAGCGGTCCGGACAGACCGGGGGATTCCGCTTTGATCCGAATCATTTTCAAAATCGCTTGCCGCCGCCGTTTGTTCGGGTGAAATCGGATCGGCCCAGAGGCCGATGGTTGAGTTGAGGCGTGCCGGAAAAGCTGTCCGGATTTTTTCTCTTTCTCCTTTTTTCGTGTGATTCTTGTGCAAAAGAGCCCGGCTTCGAATGAAGCCGGGCTCTTTTGTGTCTAACAAGATTGGATGGTGAACGTCTAGCGGCATTCCGTGCACACCGCGAGCTCCTTGTAGGGCGTGCCGGTTTTCTTGCTGATGAATTTCAACTGGTCCACGGGAGCGAAATATTTGCCGCATTTTTCGCAGGCCTGCATCTTAAAGGTGCGCCGCCAGATTTTTCGCTTGTCGCCCGTACTCTGCATAACGATATGTCCGGTGGGGCAAACGTAAACGCACGCGCCGCAGCCGATGCAGACCGAAGAGGCTTCCTTGAAGGGAGGGCCGACGGTCTTGTGCGATCCGCGCGACGACATGCCGATGGCGCTGACGCCGACCACTTCTTCGCAGACGCGCACACAGGAGCGGCACAGGATGCACTTGCCCTTGTCCGTGTCCGGAACGAACCGGGGATGGGGATCGACGCCGAGGTCTGCGGCCAGTTTCTGCAAAACCTCCGATTTCGGGCAGCGCGCCAGGAGCAGTTCCAGCACCAGCCGACGGACGTTTTGCACCCGCTCGCTCCGGGTGTCGACGATCAGGCCTTCCTCGACGGGGTACAGGCAGGACGTGACGATCCGGGTCCGGTTTCCTTTTTTCACTTCCACCACGCAAAGCCTGCACGAGCCGGAGCGCGAGATCGCCTCATGGGCGCAAAGGGTGGGAATGTTTACACCCGCGCTGCGGGCGGCTTCCAGCACCATCGTGTCTTTTTGTGCCGTTACATTCTTGCCGTCAATAATCAAATTTACCATGGTCTATCCTACCTTTTATTCAACGGTTATCGCATCAAATTTGCAGCTTTCAATACAGGCGCCGCATCTGGTGCAAAGATCATTATTAATGGAGTGGGGCTTCTTCTTTTCGCCGGTGGCGGCCTGCACCGGGCAGACCTTCACGCACAGGCCGCAGCCCGTGCACTTTTCGGCATTGACGCTGTAGGTGATGAGCGCTTTGCAGACGCCCGCCGGACAGCGGTGATCCCGGATATGCGCGTCGTACTCGTCGCGGAAATAGCGAATTGTGGAAAGCACCGGATTGGGAGCGGAGCCTCCCAGCGCGCACAGCGATCCGTCGGCGACGCCGGTTGAAAGGTGCTCAAGCAGTTCTACGTCGCCTTCCTTGCCGCGGCCGGCGCAGATGTCCTCGAGGATTTCACGCATGCGGCGGACGCCTTCCCGGCAGGGAACGCACTTGCCGCAGGACTCTTCCTGGAGAAAGGCCAGGAAGTATTTGGCCACGTCGACCATGCAGGAGCGGTCGTCCATGACGATCATGCCGCCGGACCCCATCATCGATCCGACTTCGGTAAGTTTGTCGAAATCGACCGGCAGGTCGAGCAGCCTTTCGGGAATGCAGCCGCCGGAGGGGCCGCCGGTCTGCACGGCCTTGAACTTGCGACCGTTGGGAATGCCGCCGCCCATGTCATAGACGATTTCGCGCAGCGTGATGCCCATCGGTACTTCGACAAGCCCGGTGTTGTTGATCTTGCCGACCAGCGAAAAGATCTTGGTGCCTTTCGATCTTTCCGTGCCGACGGACGCGTAGGCTTCGGCGCCCTGATTGATGATGATCGGCACGTTGGCCCAGGTTTCAACGTTGTTGAGGCAGGTGGGCTTGTCCCACAGGCCTTTTTCCACGGCGTGGATGTACTTGGCCCGCGGCTCTCCCGCGCGGCCTTCAATGGAGGCGAACAAAGCGGACGATTCGCCGCAGACAAACGCCCCGCCTCCCTTGTTGATATGGATATCGAAGGAGAAATCCGTCCCCAGGATGTTTTTTCCCAAAAGGCCCGCTTCCTTGGCGGCGGCGATGGCCAGGGTGAGGTGCAGCACCGCCAGGGGATATTCGTTGCGCACGTAGATATACCCTTCGGACGCGCCGATGGCGTAAGCGCCGATGATCATGCCCTCGAGAACGCTGTGCGGATTGCCTTCCATCAGGCTGCGGTCCATGTAAGCGCCGGGGTCGCCTTCGTCTCCGTTGCCGATGACGTATTTCGGCGAGCCGTGCGCCCGGCGGCAGCTTTCCCATTTGACGCCGGCCGAAAATCCGCCGCCGCCCCGTCCGCGGAGCCCCGCCTTCTTCACTTCGCTGATCACGCCTTCCGGCGTCATTCCGGTCAGGACCTTGGCCAGGGCGCTGTAACCGCCGATGATCAGATAGTCCTCGATCCGGGTGGGATCGATCATGCCGTTTTGTCCGAAAACCAGCCGGTGCTGTTTTTTATAAAACGGCACTTCCTCTTCTTTCAGAACGGTTTCCTTGGTGTATGGATCGCGGTATAGCAGCTTTTCCAGGACCTCGCCCGACCCGACGGTTTTGGAAACGATGTCCGGCACGTCTTTGATCTTGACCTGCTGATAGAAGATTTTTTCCGGATGGACGACCACCAGCGGGCCTTTTTCGCAAAAGCCGAAGCAGCCGGTGGCGCGGACTTCCACGTCCATGTGTTGTTTTTGCAGTTCCGCCTCGAGTTCTTCTTTCACCTTGATGCAGCCGTATCCGCGGCAGCCGGTTCCGGCGCAGATCGTGACCATCTTCTTGTTCGGATCGAAATTTTTCTTCAGGTCTTCCTGAACCCGGCGCAAGTCTAAAGCGTTGGCAATTTTTTTCATGACTGCGCGCCTCCTTCTTTCAGTTTGCCGATGATCTTATCGACTTTGGCCATGGTCATCTGGCCGTGGTATTCGGTGTTGATGACGACTACCGGGCCCAGCGCGCAGGCGCCCACGCAGTTGACGGTTTCCAGGGAAAACTTCCGGTCCGGCGTGGTTTCGCCGGGTTTGATGCAGAGGGTTCTTTCCATTTTATCCTGAATGGCCGCCGCGCCCCGCACGTGACAGGCCGTGCCCATGCAGATCTTGACGACATGCTCGCCGCGCGGCTTGAGGCTGAAGGCCGTGTAAAAGGTTGCCACTTCGTAAACCCGGCTGACCGGAATTCCCAGCGCTTTGGCCGCGGTGGCGAGAGCGTCCTTCGGAAGATAGTTGAACGCTTCCTGAATATCCTGCAACACGGCAATAAGCGCGCTTTTATCGCCAGAATACTTCTTGACGATGAGTTTTGTTTTCTTTCTGATTTCACTGACGTTTGTCATGCTTTTTTCACCTCTGTATGCGTTAAAGGTCCTTCCCGTTTATGGATAGTCTGGTTACAGAAATTTGGCCTTTTGGGTGAGTTTGTTGAACTCGGCCGTCACTCTTTCCTGAATCGCGTCGATTTCGGCGTCCGTCAGATGGCGGAAACGCCCCTGCGGTTTGAAGTAGCTGCGGAGGGGCTTGAGCTTTTTGGGCATATCCGGAGACATGCGGTAATGGCCGCTTTCCACTTCGAACAGCGGGAAGACGCCTGTTTCCACAGCCAGCCTCCCCATGGAAACGGCTGTCTCCGACGGAGACCGCCAGCCTGTGGGGCACACGGAAAAGCAGTGAATGTAGGATGGCCCCTTAATGTTTCTGGCTTTCTCGAACTTGCGGATGAAGTCCAGAGGATAGCTGGGGCAGACCGTGGCGACATAGGGAATTTCATGGGCGACCATGATTTCGGGCATGTTCTTTTTCCAGGTCTTCTGACCGCTGCTGGCTTTGCCGGCCGGCGCCGTCGTCGTGGAGGCGCCCATCGGCGTGCCGCTGGAGCGCTGAATGCCGGTGTTCATGTAAGCCTCGTTGTCGAAGCAGACGTAAATCATGTCGTGGCCGCGTTCCATCGCGCCGGACAGCGCCTGGATGCCGATATCCATCGTTCCGCCGTCGCCGGCCATGCCGACCACCTTGATGTAGCGGTCGTCGATCTTGCCCTTCTTGCGCAGCGCTTTGAGGCCCGCTTCCACGCCGGAGGCCACGGCCGCGGCGTTTTCAAACGCGACGTGAATCCAGGGGATTCTCCAGGCGGTGGTGGGAAACATGCTCGAAACGATTTCCATGCAGCCGGTCGCGGAGGCGACGACGGTGTCGTCGCCCAGCGCCTTGCACATGAGCCGGACGGACAGCACTTCCGCGCAGCCGGAGCAGGCGCGGTGGCCGCAGGAAAACAGTTCTTTCTTATTGATGAGCCGCGGGGCAAATAAATCAAAATTTTCTACAATGTTCATTCTCTCACTCCCCAGAATTCATAAGTGTCCGCCTTGGCTTGCGCCCGGTCCGCGAGTACTTGGTCAAACATGCCGACGAAATCCGAAACGGCCATGTCGCGGCCGCCCAGGCCGATGATATAGTTGTAAATCGACGGGCGCCTGGCTTGGGCAAACAGGGCGGACTTTATTTCCGAAAACACGGGACCGCCGGGACCGCCGAAGGAAACGGCGCGGTCGGTCACAATCAGTTTTTGGGCGTTTTTAACGGCCGCTTTTAATTCGGCAAACGGAAACGGCCGCCAGAGGCGGAGCTTGACCAGGCCGGCCCTGACGCCCTTGCCGCGCAGCTCGTCGATGGCGATCTTCGCCGTTTCGCCCATCGAGCCCATCGTGAGCATCAGGATATCCGCATCTTCGGCCCGGTAGGTTTCCACCGGCTTGTAGCTGCGTCCGAACTGCCGGCCCCATTCGTCCCAGACCTCCAGAATGACTTTTCGCGAATTTTTAATGGCCTCGTCCTTGGCTTTCATGATTTCCGTAAAATAGTCCGACATGGAAAAGGCGCCCATGGTGACGGGGTTCGACGGATGGAGCGTCGCGTGCGGAACAAACGGCGGAAGAAACGCATCGACTTCTTCCTGCGAAGGCAAAATCACCGGCTCGACCATATGCGTGAGCTGGAAACCGTCGATGTTGACGGAAACCGGCAGCATGACATCCTTATGCTCGGCGATTTTAAAGGCCGCAATGGACAGATCGACGGCTTCCTGGCCGTTTTCCGCGAAAACGGCGATCCAGCCGGCGTCGCGCTGCGGCATAATGTCGGAATGATCGTTCAGAATGTTGAGCGGGCCGGACACCGCCCGGTTGGCGATGGCCATGGTGATGGGCAGCCGCATCGCGGAGGCGATCGGCAGAAGTTCGTGCATCAGCATCAGGCCCTGGGAGCTGGTCGCCGTGTAAACGCGCGCGCCCGCGGCGGCTGCGCCGATGACCGCGCTCATGGCGGAATGTTCGGATTCGACCGTGACGAACTCAGCGTCGAGTTTGCCGTCGGCCACCAGATTGGAGAGATGTTCGGCGATGTGCGACTGCGGCGTGATGGGATAGACGCCCGCCATATCGATGCGGCAGAGCGCCACGGCTTCCGCCACGGCCACCGTTACTTCCAAACCAACGCGTTTACCCATGTCATCCCTCCTCTACCATCTTGATCGCGCGGGGCCAGCACTCGTGCGCGCAGATCCCGCACCCCTTGCAGTAATTCATGTCCGCTTTGAAAAAGCCGTCCTCGCCCTGCTGTACGCATCCTTCCGGGCAAAAGACATAACAGATGCCGCACTTGATGCATTTGGCGTCATCCCAGACCGGTCGCTGCGACCGCCAGCTGCCGGTGTGGTATTCACTGGCGCTGCCCGGTTCAAAGACAACACAACCGATCGGAAGTTCTTTCCAAGTTTTTAATGCCATATGGATTGTCCCCTTACTTGCTGATTTTTATTTCGTCGTAGGCCCGCTTCATCGCGTTTAAGTTCTTCTGGGCGATCCGGCCGAAACGGTGCTCGATGGAGTCCTTCATGGCGTCGAGCTCCATAATGCCGGTGGCCTTCAGAAGGGCGCCGATCATCGTCGTGTTGGCGATGGGAACTCCCATCTCCTTGCGGGCGATGCCGGTGCCGTCAACTGTGGCGACGGTGCCGTTGAAATTCAGATCTTTGCGGATTTCTTCAGGTGTCTTGGCGGTGTTGACGATGACCTTGCCGCCCGGTTTCAATCCGTCGAGGACGTTGACCAGGCCGATCAGGCTCGAATCGAGCACCAGAACGACATCCGGTTCGTAGATGCCGGAACGGACGTCGATTTTCTTGTCGTCAATGCGGGTAAAGGCGGCTACCGGCGCGCCTCGTCTTTCCGGGCCGAAACTGGGAAACCCCTGAGCGAACTTTCCTGCGGCGATTGCCGACACGGCCAGCAATTCCACCGACGTTACCGCTCCCTGGCCGCCCCGGCCATGCCATCTTACTTCAATCATGCAGTTTCATCTCCTTCACATATAAAAATGACCCGAATCCATAATATAGAAGGAATTCGGAGTCAATATCTTTTCCTGGTTTGGATAATTTACATGTTATTCCGAAAGGATACTCCAGTCACTCCGGGCTCTGGCATACAGGTCGTTGCCCTCGGCATCGTTGATAACCACCACCGGCATGTCCAAAACGGTCAGTTTGCGGATGGCTTCCGGACCCAAATCTTCGTAGGCGACCATTTCCATGTGCTTCACGCACGAAGCCGTGAGCGCCGCAATGCCGCCAATGGCGCCGAAGTAAACCGCGCCGTAACGCTTGATGGCAAGGACGACCTCCGGCGAGCGGTTGCCCTTGCCGATCATGCCCCGCAAGCCGCGCTCGATGAGCGTCGGCGTGAAGACATCCATGCGGTAGCTGGTGGTCGGCCCGATCGAACCGATGACTTTGCCGACCGGTGTGGGCGACGGCGCGGCATAGAAAATAGTCGCCGTTGTCAAATCAATCGGAAGCGGGAGACCTTTAACGATTGCTTCGTACAAACGGCGGTGCGCCGCATCGCGGGCTGTGTAAATATCGCCCGACAAGAGCACCATGTCGCCCGCCTTAAGCCGGGCGCGGGTTTTGGCGGAAAGCGGCGTTGTTAGGCGGAGGGACAGGTCTTCGCCTGCGGCGAATGTCGGATTCATAACGTTTCTTCCCTGTGCCGGGCCACGTGGCACTGGAGATTGACCGCGACGGGCAGCGATGCGATGTGGCAAGGCTTCATCAGTGCGGCGACGCCGAGCGTCGTGACGCGGCCCCCCAACCCTGCGGGGCCGATGCCAAGGGCGTTGATTTTTTCGTAAAGGTCGCTTTCCATTTTTGCCAGGCGTTCGTCGTCTTCATTTTTTGCGCCGACCGGCCGCAACAGCGCTTTTTTTGCGAGCAGGCACGCCTCTTCGAGCGAACCGCCGATGCCGATGCCGACGATCACCGGCGGGCAGGCGTTGGCGCCGGCTTTTTCCACTGTCTCCAGAACGAATTGCATGACGCCCTCGAGCCCCGCCGAAGGCGTGAGCATCCGCGCCCGGCTCATGTTTTCGCTGCCGCCGCCCTTGGGCATGGCGATGATGCGCAGGTGGTCGCCCGGAACGATGTCGCAATGGATCACGGCCGGCGTGTTGTCTTTCGTGTTGACGCGGGTGAAGGGGTCGCAGACGGATTTGCGCAGAAAGCCTTCCGCGTACGCCCGGCGGACGCCCTCCGCGACGGCGTCCTGAAGCGAGCCGCCGACGATCCGGACATCCTGGCCGACCTCGAGAAACAACACGGCCAGTCCCGTATCCTGACAGATCGGCAGAGCGCTGTTGCGGGCGATGTCGGCGTTAGCGAGGATTTTGGCAAGCACTTCGCGGCCGATGGGCGATTCTTCCCGGTCACGGGCGCGGCTGAGCGCGCCCAGGACGTCGTTGCCCAGCATGGTGTTGGCTTTTATAAAAAGATTTCTCACTGCGTTGGTGATGCGCCCGGCGTCGATGCGCCGCAGACGTTGTGCGGTTTTCCGTTCCATAAGAGATGCCTACATGCCCCGGCGGAATTCCAGGGATTTGGAAATCGTCATTTTGTCCACGTATTTCAGATCGCCGCCCATCGGCACGCCCATGGCGATGCGCGTGATTTTGAGGGGCTTGTCCTTGAACATCCGCATGATGAGCAGGGCCGTGGATTCGCCTTGCACGTTGGGATTGGTGGCTAAAATAAGTTCTTCGACGCCGCCCGCCGCGACGCGCTTTTGCAGTTCGCCCAGGCGCAGGTTTTCCGGCCCGATGCCGTCGAGCGGCGCCAGCGCGCCGTGCAGCACATGGTAGGTTCCGGCAAAGACGCCGCTTTCCTCGATGGCGGCCAGCGCGTCCGGCTCTTCCACGACGCAGATCACATGCCGGTCGCGCGCCGGATTGGCGCAGATATGGCAGACCTCTTCTTCGCTCGGGTTAAGGCAGACCCGGCACAGGCGGATCTTTCTTTTTACTTCCACCAGGCTTTCGGCGAGCTTTTCCACGTCATCGGTCGTGGCGCGCAAAATGTAGTTGGCCAGCCGCGCCGCCGTTTTTTCGCCGATGCCCGGCAGCTTGGCGAGCTCTGCAATCAGTCGCTTGATGGGTTGAGCGTAGGATTTCATGCGCCGCCCTACAACCCCATGCCGGGGATGGCCAGTCCGCCCGTGATCTTGGCCATTTCCGACTGCGCCATTTCCTGCGATTTGCGGATGCCTTCGTTGACCGCCGCGGCGACCAGATCCTGGAGCATTTCAATATCGTCGGGATTGACGACGTCTTTTTCGATTTTAAGCGAGACAATTTCGAACTTGCCGTTGACGAGGACGCGGACCATGCCGCCGCCCGACTGGGCTTCGACGGTCTTCGTTTCCAGCTCCTGCTGGAGACGGGTCATCTTTTCCTGCATCTTTTTAGCCTGCTTCATGATGTTGCTGATGTTCTGCACGATCGTACCCCTTCCCTATTTTTTATCCGTTCTCGGTTTGATTTCCACCAACTCCGCGCCTTCGAATTCGGCGAGCACTTTTTGAAACAGCGGGGAGTTGATGGCCTCCCGCTTGATTTCGTTATGCGAATTTCCCCTGGAACCGCGGGGGCCGGCGACGGCTCTGGGCGCATCGACGGCCTTGATGGCCAGGGTGATTTTCTGTGAATAATAGATTCCGACGATTCTTTCCAGTTCTTCTTTCTGCGGCTTTTCCATCAGCGTATCGAGAAAAACATATCCGGCGGGAAAAGCGAGCGTGAGCGTGCCGTTCTCCGGGCCCAGAATTTCCGCCGGATCGGTTTTCGCCCCGAGCGGCGGATTGGATCGTTTGATGAATTTCTTGAGCTCCTCGCCCGGCGCGGGCTTGGCCGGAGAGCGGGGCGCTTGGGTTGCCGGCGGAGCGGCCGGCCGGGAAGCGACGGGCGGCGGCG
>JAAYDW010000043.1 GCA_012729055.1 Deltaproteobacteria bacterium | reverse complement strand
CCCGAGCATCTTCTGGGCGGAGATTATGAAGGAGACAAAACCTTCCAGTCGAATTTCCAGAAGTGGGTCCAGGAGCTCTGGCAGGAAAAAGACGCTCAGCTGGACGGACTGCTGCGGGAAGCCGAAACCGCATAGGCCCCGGCTTCCCGCTTAAGTCATCCCTGCACACCTTTCGTTAAAGGAAGGATGGACTCCAAACATCCGGAGTCCCCTCTCCCACGACGACACAATGCAGCGCTTTCCTAAGAAAAGGCGATGCTGCCGTCCGCTGTGCGTTCCATGGCGACACCCGTGTGCTTTCCAGGCATTTTGTTGTGTTCCGGCAAAGTTCCCCATGACGGTTCAAACCAGCGGTACCAGATGGCTTTCTGTCTCTCCCGGATGTCCTTTCTGGTGCTGTTATAGTGCATCCAGATTAAAAGGGCTTGCCAATCCTGATTAAGAATTGTTTCGTCAAGGGTGATGTTTTCCGGTTTATACTTCTCCGGACAGGCAGAAGTCTTGAATGTATATCCGGCAAATGAGAGGGACCCTTTACCAAGAATGGCTTGATAGCCGCCATCAATTCCAGTGCTCCGCGCCGACGTCAAAGCGGCAACTGCGCCATATATTTTTTCCAATCCCAGCTTTTGGGCATTACTTTGTCCGTCAGCGAGGGGAGTCTGGCCTTGCCAAAATGAGATTTGGTATTCCCGGACAGACGGTATAAGAAGCGCCTTCTTCATCGAATCATAAAACCAGTGTCCGGATTTATTAAATATATTCTTGTTTTTCTCTGGATCCGCTGCGATTTTCTTATGAGCCCAAGCGGAAAGAGTTGAGTTAACGCCCAGAAAATCGTTCAGCGTCTGTTTGGCCGGCGCCTCGTCGGAAGCCGCAAGGCTGAACTCATCTGTAAACTGCTTCAGCGCCTTTGGATTACCTTCAAAGTGCTGCCAGATGCTGTCTACGATTTCATTTCTCACATCCGGGAGCATATTTTTGAAAAAATTATCGAGCGTCCCCTCGGCAAAGTGCCCGAAACCCATGGTCAGATGCGGATCCCCCGAAACATGATAATGAATTTCGTTAAAAGCTCTGTTCGAGACCGCACCGCTATTGAAAGCGGCAATCAGGATTCCCACATTGCTGTGCCGGTCGACCATTCCCAGGCAAACCGGATCCAACGTTTGCACAGTGGAAGAAGCGAGTGTATAACCGGTAATTCCTTCATCCGTACAAATCTGAACACGATTGTTTTCAGATCCCAACACTTCGACGATAGCGCCTTGTCGGAGTTTTCCGAGAATCTCGCTTTTCGAATCCGCCTTCTCTCGAATATTAAGCCCATCCTCCCCAACAATTGCAAATCTAATTGTGAGAGATGATTCATCGTCCCGGTTGTCTTCGACATCGGCATCGCCGGACGGTTCCGCCCCCTCGTCGTTCGCATCGGTCGCGCTGCCGGATTCTGTTGAAGAAGGAAGCGCCGACTGACCGCTCCAGACAGGGGATTTCGTAATCGCATCGATGGCGGCCCTGGCCGGACTGAGGCTGCTTTCCAGCACAGACTGCAGGGCGGACTTCTCACTCGCGCCGCCGCCTGTCACACCCGCGCTGCCCGCGCTCCCGCCCGCCGCACCGGATTTCATCGCATCGATCGTTTTGGCCAGATTGATTTCACCGCCCAGCTGCGTACTTGATTTTCCTCCTTCCGATCCGGTCGGGGGAAGACCGATGGCCGTTTTCACGATGTCGCCGACGGCATTTACCGCCGTCTTGAAATTTTCAGACGCCAGGGAGGCCTGCTGCACCGCCGCCTGGCCGCTCACCTGCATGCCGGCCGTGTTGGCGGCAATGCCTTCAACGAGCCCGCTCATGTTGCGGAAGATCTCGGAAGTGGTAAGCGCCCCCTGGAGCGCGCTCATGCCTTGCGGCGCCGGCAGAGGATTGGGCTGCATCAGTTGTATTGCGGACGGTTCGAGATTTCCGGTCGTCAGGCCGTCGGGGGCATAACGCGAACCGGCGGATACAGGCGCGATGTCCGGCGCGCCGAAGGGAATGGGTGAATCCTGCCAGTTCCAGAACCGGGTGAGGTCGATTTTTTCGGAGGCGTTGTACCGACCCAGCACCGATTCCGCAAACAGACCACCGGTGGGCACGGATATAAAATCCTCTTCCTCAGCCAGGTCGCTGATGTGCGTTTTCTTCCAGGTGCGCCATTCCGGATCGTCTTCGTGGCGATAGATGAAAACCAGGCAGTTTCCGTAAACACCCAGCGGCGGGAAGTCCACCGACCCCAAAAGCGGCCGGTTCTTGAACGTGTAAGGCTGCAAAAGACGCGCGATCTGGCTTTCATCAAGACTGTTCCAGATAACCCGGCTGAAGTAGTCCTTATCTTCATCCAGGACGTTGATAAAATCGCCTGAGTAGAAACCCGGATCGACGCCGACCAGCCATTTTTCCTGAAACGAATTTGTCTCCCCCGAGCGCGTCGTCGGCAGGTGATGGGAGAGCCGCAGGGTCGCAGGAGAGTTTCCGGACTTCACAAGCAGGGCTGTCTGGGCATACATCCGGTCTTCATCTTCAAGCAAATGCTTGTATTTCACGCCGATGCGGGCAATGTCTCTGACGGTAAGAAGGCGAGACGGTTCAAAACGGAAGGTGGATGTCTGAACCTGCCGGAAATCGGCAAGCTGGAGGGTCTGGTCGTTTTGGAGTTTAAGCTGAAGTTGCGAAACCTCCCACCGGCGGTTCATACTTGAGCCGCTCACTTCGATGGCTTCCACCACCGCATCATCGTTGACGTAGATGTAGCGGGGCTTCACCCCGACCTGCGGCGCGAGATTTTCCAGCCGGACTTCCCCGGTATAGTGCGCAATCAGATCAAGCTCCGCGTCGTTTCGCGCGGCAGCCTTGAGGACATGCCTGAAGCGCCGCAGGACGCTGCGGTCTTTGAGATTGAGGGGCTGCATCGGCACAAAGACCAACCGGTCGGTCCGCGTGTGCCGGAGCATCATCTTATAGATCTGAAGCACTTCATAGTAATGAATCGACAGCGCGTGCGAGTGGTTGTAATTCGTAACAATGCGTGTGCGGATTTCCTCTTTTTCCGACTGCTCGACCTCCTTGACAGCGGTGGCCCGGCGCGACCGCACGGAAGCGGCCTGCTGCTGCGTGCTCTGGCGGATATCCTGACTCGTGGACAAAGCAACATCGCGCTTTCCCGAAGACGAAGCCACAGACAAGGTCTTCGACGTGGTCGAGGCGTTTCCTGAGGAGGTTCCGCCGAAAAGGGAACCGAGCAGACCGCTGCTGCTTCCGCCTGACGCGCTGGAGGAGTTTGTAACCGTCTCGGATTTCCCCTCCTGGACTTCGCTGATCACTCCGTTGGCAATTTCCGAGATGGCGCTTTCCTGGCTCAGCAAATTCGACAGCCGTTCCTGCTGATCGGTGGATTCCGAAAGGCGCGCCGCTTCCTGCCGCTGCCAGTCAACGAGAGCGATCCGCGTGCTTTCAGCGGGCGCGAGCGCAAGCGAATGAACGAGGCTGCCCAGAGACAGGCCGTGCGGCGTCCAGGTCTGCTCAAATGTCAGCATGGCGCCCAGCAACGGCTGCGTGAAGTAAGACCCTTCGAGCGCCGCCAGGACGTCGATGGGCTGGTTCAAAGGCCGGTTGGTCCGGTTCGCAGCGACCTCCTCGATGAAGAGCTTTTTGATGAAGCGCCGCTCCGTCCAGTAACTGCGGGCGACCGGCAGCAGCTCGCCGGGCGCCTCCGGATCCTCCAGTCGGGCATTGTCGATGTTAAACGCGTGCTGGTAGATGGCTTTGGCGGCCAGGTAAGGCGGCCAAAGCGACAGGTCGCGCACGGTGTCCAGCTGTATGGCGCTGCGCACCGCCTGAAAGTTCCGGGGGCCGATGCCTTCAAGCACCAGGATGCTTTGGGAGGCCAGCTGCCGGGGCGTCATGTCCAGGAAGTCGTCATTTACCATTTCGGTGGCCACCCGGCCGAACAGTTTGAAAATGGATGTCTCCTCGCTGAGCGTTTGGGCGATCTGTTCGGCGGCGCGGAAGATGCGGCTTTGCGACAGGTCGAAGACCGTTTTAATCGCCAGGCCGCTCAAAACAGACGCGATGCGGTCGTCGATGCCGATGAGCGAGGTCGGGGCGGAGCGAAGCAGTTCGGAAGGAGTCTTGTCGGCGTATTGCAGTTTAACGAGTTGATCAATGGATAATGCAGTCACGGCTCATGTCTCCTTTGCAGTGATATGGATTATTCACAAACGCAGTCGGCCGGCGCTTTGCGCCTTGTGGACCGCCTCCAACAGGTTGCGCCCGCAGGGGGCGCGGGGTGACGCAATGCAACGGTGACTCTGGTAGTGTTAAGAAAACGCTGGAAACGTAAAGGAGTATAAAAAAAGGCCGGGGAAGATGTCAAGACATTCCTGCAACAGAGTGGTCGATTCCGTGGCTGTGGCTGAGCATGATGAAAAGCCCGTCCCGATCAACATACGGTCAACTGAGAAACGAATTCCGTTTCATTGCGAGTTTACCTTCGTTTAATCGCAAGGCAGGAAAAATCTTACCACAGGCACTCGATTCATCAGGCGCGGGCGACGGCTCCAATTAAAAACTGCACTTGGGTTTGTCAAAGGCTTCCGTTACATCGGCGATGCCCGTCGGATCGAACGCCAGCAGAAAATCCCTGGTGTCAAAATCATCCGCAACCGCGGCCACGGCAAGATATTCCGCGACATTCCAGTAAATCTGCTCCGCGATATCTTCTGAATACTTTTTAAGCAGTTTCTTGCCCAGTTTGGCGCGAATTCCGGGAACCATTTCACGAGCCATCGTCTTGACCGAATTCTTGACGAGAGCCGTTGCCGCCGTTTTTTCCGCCGTTTTCACTGCTGCTTTTGCAGAGGCTTTTGCCGCAGAGACGGCGGCATTACCGGCGCCGCCCGTGGTTACGGCCATCGCCACATTCGCCGCGACTTCAAGCGGAGCCAGTACTTGCTGAACCGTTTTTTCGGCGCATTGATTCTTGTGCGTTGCACATCCGGCGCCACAATTGACGGGTTGCGTATCCGGGCAATCCTGCCAGCACACCGGGCCGACACCGTGGTAATGGTCTTTGCAGGGTGCGTAGCACAGACCCGCGTCATAGGCCTGCCCCTTTTTGCATATCATGGGTTTGCCCACGCCGCGCCCCTTGGAATGTTTCTGGCACGAAATGCCGATATCCGTCATGCCTGCAGGGCATTTTGGACTGCAAACGCAGCAGCCGACGGCTCGATATCCGGGCTTGCATTTGGGGTAATAAATGGCGCCCGACTTCTCGCATTGGCCCTCTCCGTGTTTTTTTTCACAGCGCTTTCTGGCATTTTTCAAACTGAAAGCCTTATCTCCAACCTTCCACGGAAATCCCACGCCGCGGCCGTAAGCTTTTGGTTTGAAGCAATAAGCGCCATCATCACGGAAGCCTTCAGGGCAGCGCTGCCAGCACACCGGGCCGACGCCTTTCCAGCCATCTTTCCCAATGTCAGCGCAGGTGCGATAGCAAAGCCCCGCGTCCTTTTCTTGCCCCTCGGGACAGGCGCTGACCGGCGCCCCCACGCCACGACCGTAGGAGCGCCGCCAGCAATAGGGCTGGTTGGCTGTGCTCAATTCTTTGAGCGCCCATTGAACGAGAATCCTTTTTTCGTCCGGCGACAGGGTTTTCGTCCGATCCGGTTGGACCGGCGCGGCGGCACAACCGGAGAACAGGACAGCCAAAATCACAGCAATCAAAATCAGGGAAATGTGCGGCTGCTTCTTCATCGCTCATTCTCTCCTTTTCTTGAAGGATAAACGAGGGTGGCTAATAACGTCCGGCCCAAGATGCTGAGAGCTTTTAAGATCGTCCGGGACTTCTGCTGATACGTACGCAAGACCGGATGCTGAGAAGTCCATTCCAATTGCCCCGGCAACCGACGCTCGGAAGCCATACGCAATTGAATCCCCAACCGCCTATGAAGAAGCTCTCCCGCCATCTTTGCCGTCCAAAGCGTATTTGCAGACTTCAGTGCAGAGGATTTTTGTCGACCGCCTCGGGACTGCCGCAATTCGAGCAATGTGAAATAAACCTTTTTTGAGTATGTTTTGAGCGTTTAATTACCCGCAATAATACTACTTTATTCCGACAATGCAAGGGAAAATGCGGCGGATGGAAACCGGCAAAGAAATGAAGAACGCAGGCCGGGGGAAGAAACGCCGCGTTCACGTTTTCTTCCCCCGGCAAAGATCAGCTTTAAAAGCATGGACGGAACAGACCGGCTATTCCTTGAGCAGCCATTCGACGAGCTCTTTTTCGAAGACGTCGAAAGCATGAGCCGCTTCTTCGCGCCGCATGTATTTTTTGGTGTAGGCGTAAGCCTGCCCGTCGAGCTTGAACAAATCGCGGGCCAGGGTCCTGGCCGCTTCCAGCACATCCTCGCCGGGAGCAATCAGCCGATCGACAATGCCCCGTTCAAACGCTTCGCGGGGCGAATAAGCCCGCGAGTGCAGCAGGGCTTCCTTCCAGTGCTGCGGCGGGATGGAGGACCGGCAGATCAGCGAAATCCAGGTGGGGATCACCATCTTGTTGGCGACTTCGTTGATTTGTATTTTATACGGTCCGTCGCCGATCATGAAACAGTCGCAGGCATAGGAGAGGATGGCGCCGCCCGCGATGGAATGCCCCGCGTACGCCGCGATCGCGGGACGGGGAAACATGTAAAGACGCAGCATCGTTGTGGCGAACAGTTTTTGAAAGCGGATCTGCTCCTCCAGCGACAGCGTCGGCAAAAGCTTCAAATCGAGGCCGGCCGAAAAGATGCCGGGCCGGCCTGTGAAAATCAGCACATCCACCCGGTCGGCCAGGGCGCGGTCCAGAGCCTCGTTGAACTCCTTGAAGAAGTCCCAGTTCATGACGTTCATCTTCCCGTCATCCAGGGTGATGACGGCGATCTGATCTTCGACGGCATAGTGTATCTTGGTCATTTTTCCACATCTCCTCACTGAAACGATTTTTTTTCGTCGCAATCGTGCCAACATTCCGCGGCGAGGTCAAGGAGATTATCCGGTTTCCTCAGCCGATTTCCGTCAGGCGTCGTGCGCATGGTCTTACCTGCCGGGCAGCTCCATCACACAAGCAAAACAGACGCTCCTGACGGAGGATTTGATCATCCGTTTGCAGATTTTAAAATAATAAAGAAGCGGCCGGCGGCATGCTTTCTCAGCGCGGCTGCGGTTTCCTTCCGACAAACCATTTTTCTTCCACGCCGGAAACCGGCGAGGAATGCACGCTTGCGTCAAATCCGGCGGCGGCCAGAAATCCGGCAATCGTCTCTTCCCGGCGGAAACGCCGCGGCGTCCGGGTGATTTTGAGGCGCGCCTCTTCCACCCATCTTTTCCAGGGGAAGGTGCTTTCCGACGGCACGGTCGCGCGGATCACCAGGACGCCTTCCGGCGCAAGCCTCTCGTAAATCCGCCGGCAAACCAGTCGCAGGGCCTCATCGTCCAGGTAATGCAGCATGTCGATCATCAGGACATGATCGGCCGGACTTTCCCCCTCGGGCAGGTCCGGCGCCAGTCCCGTCTGCACGGCTCCCCGCGCCCCGAGGACGCGGCGGGCGATGTGCGCCCTTTCCTCATCCGGCTCGAGGCCCAGAACGCTCGCCTCCGGGTGCAGTTCCAGAAGCCACACGGCCGGCACGCCGTAGCCGCAGCCGATGTCGATGATCCGGCGGGGATTTTGCACATAACGGTTGAGTTCGGCAAACATGGGGTCCATCTTCATCTTAAAGCGGGCAAACACCCGCGGATAACCGGGCAGCAGCCGGTAACGCAAAAGGACGCGGCGGGCATGCTCGCGCGATCCCGCCTGGAGCGCGCCCGCGGGAAAGGTAAACGGCGCAAAGATTTTTTTCATCAGGAAAGGCAAAATGAAATAGACGCCTAAAAGCGAGTAGCCGACGCCCAAAAGCGACACCAGGCCGATGCTTTGAAGCAGGGAATGACGGGCCAGCGCCAGAACGCCGAAGCCGATGAACGTGGTCGCGGCGGAAAGAAAGATGGACAGCTTCACCGTGTTCAGCGCCGGCGATTGTTCATCCGGATGGCGCTGATAGGTGCAGACGTAGTAAATCGCGTAGTCCACGCCCATGCCCAGAATCACGACCCACAGCATGATGCCGGGAATGTC
Source organism: Deltaproteobacteria bacterium (assembly GCA_012729055.1). Classification (GTDB taxonomy): domain Bacteria; phylum Desulfobacterota; class Syntrophia; order Syntrophales; family Smithellaceae; genus UBA8904. Next base: position 31,702 of record JAAYDW010000043.1, on the reverse strand, counting down.
CAGGGGACGGCCGAGCAGTTTGAGGGTCCCCAGCGTGGAGACAAGCGCAAAAGCCACGGGCGCCAGAATAGCAAGCGACAGGCGCCAGTCCAGAAAAAAGAAGAAGATCACGACCATCAGGCCGATGCTGACGATAAAGGCGATTTCGATAAAAATTTCTTTCAGGAATTCCCCCAGTCGGCGATTGAAAAGATCCGCGTCAAAGAAGCTGCCCAGCTCCGCGCCGGTGAGACGGGAGAAGAATTCCCGGGCGTTGTAGTTTTTTCCGGCCGTAAGCAGACTGAGCTGCGCAAAGCCCTGGGCCGCAGGAGCAATGCCCAGCAGATCAAAATACCGAGGCGGAATCGCGACGGCGACCGGCGCGTCCGCGGAGAACATCCGCCAGAAAGGCTCGAAGGCATCCGGCGCAAAACCGTTTTCTCGCGCCGCGTTTCCGAAATCGCGCCGGAGCGCTGCGGCGCGTTCGGGCGTCCAGAACGCGCTCCAGGCGGCAAAATGGCCGGCGGCCGCGTCCCGCGACGGAAAGATTCGGGTCGGCAAAAAAACGGGGGCGAGTTTGCCGCTCGTGGCGTCGCCCGCGAGGAACACCTCCAGCCGCTCGTTCTTCTTTTGCAGCGCCGCGAGCGTCGGCGCTTCCACAAGGACATAGCACCGGCCGGAAAGATTGCCCCAAACCCCTTGCAGTTTGTTTTCGGCGGCAATCGTCTCGGGGCTTACGGAATTCATGGCCTGCAGGTCCACGTTGAAAACCGGTTTGGCGAAAAACAGCATGACGAGGCCGAAAACCAGCGCGGCGGCCGGCTTCCACCCGGCCGGCGCGGCGATTTTCCGGATGGCGCGCGCCAGCCGGCGGTTGGATTCGCGCCGGGCCGGCGGCAGGGCCGGAAAAATCCGGGGAAAGACGATATGGACGAAAGTGAAGGCAAAGCCGATGCCCAGCGCGGCAAATACGCCGATTTGGGCAAGGATTTCAAAATCGCTCACCAGAAGCAGCAAAAAGGCGCCCATCGTGGTCAGGGCCGCCGTGAACTCCGCCGACCACACTTCCCGCGCCGCCTCCCGGCCGCCCGTGGTCCGGGGCTGATCCAGAAACAAAAGATAGGTAAGTCCCAGATCGACCGTAAAGGCCAGAATCGCCCCGCCGAAGCCGACCGCCAGAAGCGACATTGACTGAAAAAGAAAAGAGCAGACAAACAGCGCCGCAATCGCTCCGACCATGGACGGCAGGAGCGCCGCCAGGCCGATGAGCGGGCGGGGAAAGGCCAGAATCAGCAACAGCGCAATGCCCAGCGTCGTAAGCAAAACCGCCAGCCGCGTGTCGCGTTTGGCGACGGTTTCATTGTCCAGCGCCGCACGATAGCCGCCCACCGGCGTGAGAACGTAGCGGTCGTTCAACTCCGGATGCGCCGCGAGCATCCGCCCGGCGTCGTCCAGCGTCTGGGCGATTTTCGCCGCCCGGGTCGTATCCGTTCCCGAACCGGCCAGGCGGGCGATGATAAGCGCGTGGCGGCCGTCGGCGGAGAGCAGTTGGCCGGAATGAAACCGGGCGGAACCGGTCGGCAGGAGCGCGGACATTTGCTCCAGGATCACAAAGGAAAATCCCAGCGGATCCCCGGCGATCATGTCCGCCCGGCCGATGCCCTGCAGATCTTCCAGGCTCCGCCGGTTTTGCGCCATCGTCTCCCGGATCTTGTCCGGCGCCAGAAGCGGCGCGATTTTGCGTTCGAGATCGTCCGCGGAAAAGAGCGACGGCAGACGTTCGCGGACATGCGCCAAAAGCTCCGGAAACGCGCCCGCTTCGTCGGCGATGCCGACACGCGCAAACAAACCGCTTTCATTTAACGTCTCTTCAACGAGCCGGGCCGCCCGCGCCAGCTTGTCGGGATTTTCGGAAGCTTGTTCGAGATCGACGAAAACCTTGTCCGAAACGGGCAGATGACCGATCACCCGCCGGGCGGAAGCCAGGATCGGATCATGGCGCGGCATGGATTCCAGAATGTCGGTTTCAATGTTTAAATGGCGGGTTTCCCAGAAGAACAACACCCCCACGACAAGGGCGGTGACAAGAACGATCGACCATTTTATGGGGTATCGGCGAGGCGGCATGGAAACCTTTGGACGGTCAGGTTTATTTTGCGTATCGCGGGGAAATTAACCACATTTCCCCGCGACTGGCAAGGGAAAACCGGCCGCGTCTTTCCCGACGTCCCGTCTCCGGGCGGACCCGCGCGGGCGCCCGTTCGGGGCGTCCGCTCCCGATTTCAATACCGGTGAAAAATCCGGTCAAAGATCAGGCGCGTAAACGTTTTGGCGTTGCGCAGGAAGTCCACGAACGGGCGGAAATGAGAGATGCGGGTCCCGTCGGGACTGTACAGTACGCTGATCGGCGCTTCGAAAACCGGAATGGCTTTTCTTCGCGCCTGCACCAGAATCTCCACTTCGAACTGGAAGCGCCGCGCCCGTACGGGCAGGCTCAGGGCTTCCGGCAGCGGATAGATTCTCATGCCGCTTTGCGAATCCGAAACGGCCGGACCTCCGGAGAGGCGAACCCAGAAATTGGAAAACTTGCGGCCGAACCGGCTGGTCCAGGGAATGTGCGCCCCCCGGACGGCGTCCATGCCTTCGCGCGCTCCGACCACCACCGGCCGTTTTTTGAGCGGGATGACGTTGATCAGACGCAAGGCGTCTTCGGGATCGTGCTGTCCGTCCGCGTCGACGGTGATCGCGTAATCGGCCACGTGCGAGGCGGCCATGAATCCGGTCAGGATCGCCGCGCCCTTGCCTTCGTTCTTTTCGTGGCTGAGCACCTGGATGTCCCTGATTTCCGCGAGACGCTGCGGCGTGTCGTCCGTCGATCCGTCGTCGACGACAAAAACGGGAAATCCCATATCCCGGGCTTTTCTGGCCACCTGCGCGACCGTCGCGGCATGGTTGTAGGCGGGAATGATGAAGGCAAAGCGGCCGAGGTTTTCCGGCGCCCGCGGATTGTCATCCGCCGTCTGCCGTCCGTTCATCATCCGTTGTTGTCCGTCTTGCGTCGTCATCCGTCGGAGACCTTCCTTTAACGTCACAGTTTTAAAAAAGCCACGCCCCACGTTCCGGGCCCCATGTGCGCGCCGGACGTGAGAGACAGGGGCTGGAGGATAATGTCCGCCTGCGGATACAGCCGGCCGATCGTCTCCCGCAATTCGGCGACCATGTCGCTGTTGTCGGAATATTCCAGCATGATGAGCGCCGAATCATCCCGGCCGAGCGCCGCGGCCAGTTTGTCCTGCGCCATGCTGATCTGCTCTTTGCGGTTGCGCACCACGCCCATCTTTTTGGCGCCTTCCGGCTGCGGGGAAATGACCGGCTTCATTTTCAGCATGTCGCCGAAAAAAGCGCTGGTCTTGGAGAGCCTGCCGCCTGCGGCCAGGTATTGCAGTTTCTCGAGAAAGACGTACTCCTCGCAGCGCGCGACCGCTTCCCGGGCAAAGGCGATCGTCTTGTCCATGTCGCGGGTTTGCAGCAGATGACGCTGCGTCGCAAGCGTGATCACGCCCAGCCGGCCGGACGCCGCGCCCGTGTCGAGCGCCGTCAGGCGGTTTTCCGGATCATGCTCTCTTTTCCATTCCATCGCCACGGCGTAGTTGCCGGTAAAGACGGAGCCGACGCACAGGTACAGCACTTTTTCAAACCGGGCCAGCACACTTGCGTAGAACTGATGTCTTTCAAACACGGAGGCCTGCGACGTGGACACCTTGACTCCATCGTTCATGGCGCGGTAAAGCTCGGCGGGATGAAAATACGTCTCCGGCAGGGATTGATCGCCCACATTAAGATAGCTCGCCAGGAGCGTGAAGCCGTACTTCCGGGCGTCGTCGCGGGTAACCGATCCGGCGGCGTCCGTCATCAGGTGCAGGTTTGACTCCGCAGGCGCGTTCATGAAATCCCGGATCTGCAGGGCAAGGTTGTCGTCTTCCCAGGTCATGACGGAGCCCAGGGCGCCCATTTGCGAACGGACCTTTTCCCGGTCGTCCGTGTGGAGATGGATTTTGTACAGATCGCCGTCGCGAAGAATGACGGCGCTTTCCTCAGCGCCCGCGACTTTCGCCAGGTCCTCCGACGGCGCGTCGGCCTTTACCACAAAATCGACGCAGTATCCGCTCTCCGCCGTTTCGCGGAAGGAAGACGAAATTTTCAGACTGCCGGCGAAGACGTCCGTCACCGGCCGGTAGGAATCGCTCCGGCCGGCCAGCGTGTAGAAGAATCCTTCAAAAAAAATATACATGCCCAGGGCGCCCGCGTCCACCACGCCCGCCTGGCTGAGTTTCGGCAGCAACTCCTTCGTTTCCCGGACGGCTTCGCCCAGATGGGCGATGATCCGCCCGGCGTCTTCTTCGTCGCCGCCGAATTCCTGCCGGCCGAGCGTTTCTTCGAGCGCGTCGAACACGGAGAGCATCGTGCCGGGTTTGGGCCTGCTTACCGCCTTCCAGGCCCGCGCGTTGGCTTCCCGGACGGCCGGGGCCAGCTCGGACGGGGCGGCCAGCGTGTAAAACGCCGAGAAAAACTGCGAGGCGATGTTGCCGGAGTTGCCCCGCGCGGCGACGAGCAGCCGGCGGACCAGCCGGTCGGCGCTTTCGCCGGCCAAACGGAGAGGCGAAAGGCTGACGGCCAGGTTCCGGCCCGTGTCGCCGTCGGCCACGGGATAAACGTTGATGGCATCGAGCAGGTCCGCCCAGGCGGCCACCCGCTCTCCGCCGGCGACAAAAGCTTTCTGCAAAAGATCGTCCATGATCAGTCCCCCAACAGGCGGCGAATATCCTCCGGCAGCGAAAACAGGGTTTCCATTTCCGGCGTTTTCACGGCGACCTGCTCGGTGCGGCCCCGCGCGCAAACGCTGCCGTCGTCAACGCGGCGGATTTCGAAATCCACCACCAGCTTGATATGGGCGTCCACCAGCGTGGCCTTGACGATGATGTCGTCGCGGTGCTTGAGCGGAAAAATATGCTTCGTCGCCGTCCGGATGATGGGGAAAATGATTTTTTCCCGCTCGTAATACGAATAGAGATCGACGCCGTGGTGCTCGAAAAGCGCCGCGCGCGCGATTTCAAAGTAGTTGAGGTAATTGCCGTGCCAGACGATCTGCATGGGATCCAGGTCGAAAAACGGCACATTGATCCGAACTTCGAAGCTTTTTTTGCCGCCGGTCATGATTGCCCCCGAAAGAAATCCGTGTAGCGGATGACCACGCACATCCGTTCAATATCCTCGTCCAGCGGCCGGTCTTCAATCACCGGATCGCTCACCTGGCGGATGTCGCCGAGCGCCCGGGCCAGAAGCGGACGGGCCTTGATGTTGGCGCGGATGTCGCAGGCCTGCGCCGCGGTCAGCAGATGAATGGCCGCCACCCGTTCCGCAAGCGTGCAGACGCGCTCTGCGTCGCGAGCCGCGATGGTGCCCATGCTGACCTTGTCCTGGTTGTGCGATTCCGTCGACCGCGAAAAAGAAGCGGCGGGCATCGTATCCTTGAGCGCCTCGGCCGCCAGCGCCGACGACGCCAGCGACATGGCCTTGAAGCCGTGGCAGAGGCCCTCGGAACCGCCGTTGACGCGCACCAGGTCGCCCGGCAGCCCCCGGTTGACGTCCGGATTGACGAGCAGCATGACCTGGCGGTCGCACATGTCCGCGACGGACGCGAGCGCCGCCTTGAGGCCGTCCATGGCAAAGGCGATGTGGCCGCCGTAGAAATTTCCGCCCATCAGCACCTGCCCTGTTGCGGGATCAAAGATGGGATTGTCGTTGGACGAATTGGCCTCGATTTCCACCCACGTTTTGATCCAGGAAAGCGCGTCGTCGAGCACGCCCAGCACCTGCGGCGCGCAGCGCAGCGAATAGGGATCCTGCAGGGTTTCCAGCGCGTCGTCCTCAAGCTGCCGCGCGGACACATTCGACAAAAGCAGATGGGCGATCTTCCGGGCGACGGACGCCTGGCCGGGAAAAGGCTTGGCTTCGGAAATCACCGGATGATAATGGTGGGCGTTGCCTTTCATGGCGTGCACCGAAAACGCGGTGGCGTAAATCGCGGCATCCAGAATGCGCCGGGCCCGCTCGACGGAGATCGCGGCGATTCCCGTCATGGTCGTCGTGCCGTTCACCATCGACAGGGGCTCCTTGGGCCGATAGACATGGGGCTTCAATCCGGCTTTCTTGAGCGCCTTCGCAGACGGCATCACGTCGCCTTCGTAAAACACGTCCCTCTCGCCGGCGAGCGCCGCCCCGATATACGACATCGGCGTCAGATCGCCGGAGGCGCCCACCGAGCCTTCGCACGGTACGACGGGCGTAATGCCCGCGTTCAAAAACGCGGCCATCTGCTCCAGGAGAGCGATTGAAACGCCGGAATAGCCGCGCGCCAGGCAGAGAATGCGCGTAAGCATCGCGGCGCGCGTTTCTTCAATGCCGATGGGTTCTCCGGTGCCGCACCCGTGAAATTTCAGAATATTGGGGCCGTTTTTCATGGCCGTCGCCAGGCTGATCCGGTTTCCGCATGATTTTCCGTAGCCCGTGTTCACGCCGTAAACCGCGACGCCCTTCTTCAGAGATGTCGAAAGCGCACGCTCGGTCGCCGCCATCCGCCGCTGAAAAGCGCGCGAACGGCTGATCGCGACGGCGAGGCCGTCTTTGGCGACGGCGATCATTTCCTCAAAACTGACAGGGCCGCCGTCGATGACGAGGGCGGCCTTTCTGCCGACTTTTTTCATGGCTTAGCTGTTCTCCTTTCCCAGGAACATCCTGTTCAGGCGCGAACGCGCGGCTTGTACGTGCCGTCCGCTTTTTCCTTGTCCATGACCTTTTTCAGCATCTTGAACATTTTGTAATTGGCCGGCTCTTCTTCGTAAAACCGGTCCCAGCAGTAATAGTACATTTCCTGCAGCTTTTCCGGCGTCATCATTTTGGGCTGAAAAACGACCTTGCCGCAGGTGTAGTCGTTCCAGTCGTAAGAGGAGATCCGCCCTTCCTTGTGCAGGTCGTCAAACGTGCGCGTGTGCACAAACGGCGTAAGAATCGTGAATTCCGCCATGTCCAGTTCGATTTCCAGGAGGAAGTCCATCCACCGCTTGATGTAGTCCTCCGTGTGGTAGTCGAGCCCCAGAAGGATGCTGCCTTCCACGGCGATGCCGTGGTCGTGGTAGCGTTTGATCCGGTCGCGGATGTAGTCGGAAGAGTCGAAAATCGTCTGGTAGACGAACCAGGCGCCGGCCTGCGCCGCGAGATCCAGGACCTCATCGTCGTCTTCGATCGGATGGCAGCACCACTTTTTCTTGAGCGGGATCATTTCCTTGAAAAGGCCGATTTCCCAGTCGCGGTCCTGCGCAAGCGAATTGTCCACGATGAACAGGCGGTTGTTGTCGATCGCCGCCATTTCCGCAACGACCCGGTCGTAGGGGCGGGGGCGGAAACTCCGGCCGCCCAGAAAACGCACCGCGCAGGGATAGCAGTTGAAGCGGCAGCCGCGGGAAGCGTGCACCAGATCGACCATCTGCACGCCGCGGTAGTTGTACAGATCGCGCTTGAGGATGCTGCGGCGGGCCGTTCCCACGCTTTCGATCGGCGGAAAGTTCTGCATGTAGTTGTAGACTTTCTTAAGCCGGCCGGCCTTGAAATCGTCAAATACCTGCTCCATCCGGCCTTCGGCTTCGCCCAGAAACACCGCATCGGCGTGCTGCTCACATTCCTCGGCGTGCAGCATCACGGCGATGCCGCCGCAGATGACCTTGATGCCCCGGGCGCGAAATGCGTCGGCAATTTCCCAGCCGCGCTTCACCTGAGCGGTGAGCATCATGGACACGCCGACAAAATCGGCCCGGGCGTTAAGATCCACCGGCTCGACGTTTTCATCGATGAAGGTCACCTCCACGTCGGGAGGCAGGGCCGCGGCCATCACGACCGGTCCGTGCGGCGGCAGGATAAATCTCGTCTGGCGATCCAGCTTTTCCCATTTCGGATAAATCAGTAAAAATTTCATGGCATCCCTTTTTTATTTTTTTATTTGGTAAGCGCTTTGGCGATGATCGTTTTCATGATCTCGTTCGAGCCGGCGAGGATCCGCGTAATCCGGATGTCACGCCAGGCGCGGGCGATCGGATACTCCTCGCAGTAGCCGTAGCCGCCGAACAGTTGCAGACAGCGGTCGGCCGTGCGCCAGGCCATTTCCGTCACCCAGAACTTCGCCATGGAAACGTCGATCACGACCGAATTTTTCCGCCAGTGCTCCACGATCAGGGAATCCACAAATGTCCGGCCGATTTTTACCTCGGCCGCCATTTCCGCAAGCGCAAACTGGGTGTTTTGAAATCCCGTAAGCGGCTTGCCGAAAACCTGCCTTTCCTTGCAGTAGCGGATCGTTTCTCCGAGCATGAACTCCGCCGCCGTCTGCGCGCCGAGCGTGCAGACAAGACGCTCCTGCTGGAGGTTTTTCATCAGATTCCTGAAGCCGGAGCCTTTCGGCCCCAAGCGGTTTTCCTTCGGTATCCGGCAGTCGGCAAAGAAAAGCTCCGCCGTATCCTGGCTGCGCCAGCCGATTTTGTCGAGTTTCCGGCCCTTCTCGAAGCCGGGCGTACCGGCTTCCACTAAAAACAGATCCACGGCGGCGTGCGGATTGGGCTCCCGGGGATCCTTGGCCGCCACGATCACCAGATCGCAGTTGATCCCATTGGAGATGAAGGTCTTCTGACCGTTTAACACAAATGCATCGCCGTCTTCCACGGCCGTGGTCCGGATGCCGGCCAGATCGCTGCCCGCCTGCGGCTCGCTCATGGCGATCGCCGTCAGGATATCGCCGTTCACGCAGCCCGGCAGATATTTTTTCTTCTGTTCAACGGATGCGAGCTGCACCAGGTAAGGCACGACGACATCGCCGTGCAGGCGGGCGGAAAGCCCGTAAAAATTGGCCTTGGCCATCTCTTCAATCATGACGGCGGAATACAGGAAATCCGCTCCCTGCCCGCCGAACTCGGGCGGCACCGACAGGCACAAATAGCCGCCCTCGCCGAGCTTCTTCCAGGCCCAGCGCGGCACAATGCCGTCTTCTTCCCACGCGTCCACGTGGGGAATAATTTCCTTTTCCAGAAACCGGCGGAAAGACTCCCGGAAAATGCGGTGTTCTTCGGTATAGGGAATCAAATCCATGCTACTGGTCCTCCACGCACTTTTTCAGAATGCGCTTTAAAATCTTGCCGCCGGAGTTGCGGGGAAAATCCTCGACAAAAATGATCCGCCGGGGCACTTTGAAGTGGGCGATTTTCCCCGAAAGCGCGGCGAGAATCTCCGCCTCCGAAAGGGACATGTCTTTTTTCAGCGCAACAAACGCGCCCACCACCTCGCCCCGCTTGGCGTCGGGAAGGCCCACCACGGCCGCTTCGCTGATTTCGGGGAGCGACTGGAGCGCCCGCTCGACTTCCGCGGGATAGATATTTTCTCCCGACGAAATGATCATTTCCACCTTGCGGCCCACAATGTAAAGAAAGCCTTCCTCGTCGCGCCTCCCCATGTCGCCCGTGCAGAACCATCCGTCCCGGAAAGCGTTTTGCGTCGCGGCCGGCTTGTTCCAGTAGCCGGAAAACACGTTGGGGCCCTGCACACGGATTTCGCCCGGGTCGCCGGGATCGACGTCACAGCCGGCATCGTTGACGATGCGCAGGTTGACGTGAAACACTTCCTGGCCGACCGAGCCGGCCTTGCGGATGGAGTCCCGAAGATCGAGCGAGGTCAGGCGCCCCGTTTCGGTGAGCGCGTAGCCCTGGACAAAGCCTACGCCTTTTTCCTCCTGGTATTTCCGGATAACCGGCAGCGGAATCGGCGCGCCGCCGGAAATGAAAAAGTGCACGTGCGACAAATCCGCGTCTTGCCACTCCGGCGCGTCCGCCATCATCTGGTACATCACGGGCACGGCGAACATGTAGTTGATTTTTTCCCGGCAGATGGTCTTGAGCGTTTCGGAAGCGTTGTAAAAGCTGCTGACGACTATGCTGCCGCCCGCGTAAACAATCGGCGTCACGGACGCGGCGAGCGCGCCGATGTGAAACAGCGGCGCGACGACCAGCGATTTATACGTGCGGTCGACGCCGTAGCCCAAAAGCGAATGAATCGCCCCGAACAGGATGTTCTGATGGGAAAGCACTGCGCCTTTGGGATCGCCCGTGGTGCCGGAGGTGTACATGATGAAAAGCGGATCGGTAAGCGCGACGCCCGCTCCGGCCGCCGGCTCGGACGCGGCGGCGGCTTCCACACAGTCGGCAAAATACGGATCGGCCCCGCCGTCGGCCTCGGCCAGGCAGTATAAGCGCTTTACTGTGGCGCCCGCGTCCCGGAGGCTCTGCGCCTTGGCCGCAAAGTCGGAAGAGTAGAGGAGGATTTCCGGCGCGCTGTCGCGGAGGATATAGAGAAGCTCCGGAACCGCCAGGCGGGTGTTGAGCGGCACCATGATGACGCCCGTCTTGGCGCAGGCAAAAAATATTTCCAGAAACTCGCTCGAATTCGACATCAGGAGCGCCAGGCGCATGCCTTTGACGACGCCCAGCTTCGCCAGGGCCTCTGCGGTTTTGTTGACCCGCCGGTCGAACTGGACATTGCTGTAAGCTTTATTTTTATCCGTCAGAAACGGTTGATCAGGAGCGATGATCGCTCTTTTGCTGATCCATTCACCAATATTCAAAACAGGTCCTCTTTAACTTTCATAACGGCTGAACACCAGGTACGCATAGGTTCCGCCGAAGGAAATGCCGGCCTGCACCGCATGCCTGATCCCGGTTTCCCGCTTCTCGCCCCAAACCAGGGGAAGGCCGGTTATCGGCCTTGTCAGACCGACCGTCGGAGGCAGACATCCTTTTTCCACAGATAGCGCCAGAGCGCAAGCCCGAATGCCGCCGCCTGAAAAGCTCTCTCCGAGAGCCCCCTTGACGGATGTGATCCAGGGCGCAGCGTCGGCGGTAAAAATTTCTTCGTAGGCGCGCGCCTCCACCGCGTCCAGCATCCGCCCGCCGTTGGCCGCGGCTGAAACCGCCGACACCTCGGAAGGGTCGATGGCCGCATCGGCCAGCGCCCGCCGGAAAGTCCGCCGGATGCCTTCCGTGCCGGTCGGCCATCCCGAAGGCGTGGCCCGGGACGACCCCAGACCCGCGCCGGTCACTTCACAGGCAATCGCCGCGCCGCGCCCGCGAGCGTGCGCCAGCGACTCCAGGCAGAGGATGCCGCAGCCCTCGCCGGCCACGTAACCGTTGCGGCCGGCATCGAACGGACGGGCGCCTTCTTCGCCTCCGTTGTCCGGAGACAGGCCGCGGAATTTCGAAAGCGCCTCGTAGTAGAACTTCGACAAAATGTCCGCGCCGCCGGCCAGCATCACATCCGCCGCGCCGCGGCGGATTTCCGAAACGGCGTAGGCAATGGCGTTTTCCGCCGAAACGCCGAAATGCGTGACAGTCGTATTGACGCCGCGGAATCCCAGTTCGATGGACGCATGGCCCGCCGGCGCATTCATGACCGTGTTGGGCACCAGAATCGGATTGACGGACGCCGGACCCTCCGCGAGAAGCGCGCCGGCAACCGAAACCGTGACGTCAGTCGCGCCGAAAGCCGTTCCCAGCAGAATGCCGACGCGGTCGCGGTTTTCCTCCGTCACGGTGATATTCGCGTCTTCAAGCGCCAAGCGGGCCGACGCCGTCGTCAAAAGCGACGTCCGGTCCATGCGCCGCAAATTTTTGACGGAGATGAAATCGCGCGGGGAAAAATCGCGCACTTCCGCGCCCAGCCGCGACGCGGCCGCTTGCGTGTCGAACGCCTGCACGGGCCCGATTCCGCTTGCGCCGGCAAAAAGCCGCCCGGCAAAAACGTCTTTCCCCACGCCCAGCGGCGTAGCCATTCCCAGGCCGGTCACCACGACGCGCCTGGCGTCCGGTAAAGCGCGTCTCTCAGGCATGGGCCGCCCCCTGTCCATCGTACCGGCCGAATATCACGGTTGTATTGTTGCCGCCAAACGCAAAGGAATTGGAAAGAACTACGCGCAAATCGGCCCGGCGCGCCCCTTCGGTCACGTAATCCAAATCGCATTCGGGATCCCGTTCGCGAAAGTTGACGGTCGGCGGAATAAATCCTCCGGAGAGGGCGAGCAGGCTGGCGATTCCCTCAAGCGCGCCCGCCGCGCCCAGCGTGTGGGCGTGCATGGATTTGGTAGAGCTGACGGGAATGTCGTAGGACCGCTTCCCGAAGACTTCCCGGATCGCCCGCGTTTCCATCACATCGTTGACCGGCGTGGCGGTTCCGTGGGCATTGATATAGTCCACGTCCGCCGGGCTAAGCCCCGCGTCGGCAAGCGCCGCCCGCATGGAGCGCACGGCGCCGGAAGCCTTTTCATCCGGCGCGGTCATGTGAAACGAATCGCAGGTGACGCCGTATCCCAGAAGCTCTCCGTAAATTTTCGCCCCGCGGGCCTGCGCAGCCTCGAGCGGTTCGAGAACCAGAATGGCCGCCGCTTCGCCCAGCGAAAGCCCTGCGCGGGTCCGGTCGAAAGGACGGCAGACGTCTTCGTCCACCGATTTCAGGGCGTTAAACGCGGCATAGGTAATCCGGCACATCGGCTCCACGCCGCCGGCCAGCATGATGCGGGCCTGACCGCCGGAAATGAGGTCCCGGGCGTAGCCGAGCGCGGTTGCGCCCGCGGAGCAGGCCGTCATAAATGTGGTTTTCGGTCCCCCCAGTCCGAGCGCGGAAGCAATCCGGTCAGCCGATGACGCACAGTAAATGGTCGCCAGGCGGGAAAACTTCGCCTGCGCCATTCCTTTTTTCAAAAGGTCCGCGTAAAAATTTTCCGCCTCGAAAAGACCGCCGGAGCCGCCGCCGATGGCCACCCCCGTCTCTTCCGTGACATTGTCCGGCAGGGGATCAAATCCGGCGTCGGTGAGCGCCTCCAGCGTCGCGGCAAACGACAGCTGATCGGCGCGCGACATTCGCTTCAAGGAAAACGTCCCGGGAATCGCCAGGCGGGGGTTGAAGTTTTTGACCTGGCCGCCCTTGTGCGTGCGGAAGGCGCTCGTGTCAAACAGGTCGATTTCCGCAATTCCGCAGCGGCCCTGCTTTAAGCCGGCGGCAAATTCGGGAACGTCGGCGCCGATGGCGTTTTTCGTTCCCATCCCCGTAATAGCAATGCGTTTTCTTTTTTTCGCGTTCACTGTCCGCCTCTTTCTTTCCCGATCGGTTCCCGACCGGCCGAAACTTAAAATGGGCAAGGCAAAAAGTCAAATAAATATTCAAGAAATGCCCCGGCGGGCGCTTCGCCGCGTCCGGTGGTTTTGCCGCCCGTCCGGCACGGTCGCCGCGCAGTCAATAATCGGTTGACTTGACCGTTCTTCCTTCTTATACTGGTCAAACATTGTCCAAAGCGCGAACGCACGCATGAAACCGGTTCTGAAGGCGGGGAGTCGATGGTATCCTACAAGAAGCAAATCATCTTTGTCGTCATCAGCATCCTGGTCTGTATCGCGCTGATCGTCTCCATCTTTTTTCAGGCCCGGCGCGGCGCCGCGCGGGAAATGAACGAGCGGCAGAAAATTTACGCCCGCCTGGCGGCCAAGGGCATCGGGTCCGTCCTGGACCAAAATCTGGCCGTTTTAAAGGCCCTGTCCCTGAGCAACCGTGTCATCCGGATGGAAGAAGACGGGAAAGCCCTCCTCCGGGCAACGCTGCAGGGGTCCGGAAAATACGTTCAGAGCGTGAGCCGCATCAGCCCGCGCGGAAAAATCGTCTACACCTTTCCGTCCGTTCCCGGCGTCATTGGAACGGATATCTCCGGCCAGCCGCATATCCGGGAAGCGTTGCAAACGAAAAAACCGGTGGTGAGCGATTCTTTCAAGGCAGTTCAGGGATTTCCCAGTGTGGCTGTTCATGTGCCGGTTTTTCGCGGCAAAACCTTTGACGGCACGGTCGGTTTTTTAATCGCCTTTACCGATCTGGCCAAGGATTACCTGGACAACCTCTACCTTCCCGGCGACCGCTTCGCCCTTTTGATCAACTCCCGGGGTAAAATTATTCACTGCATCAATCCTGCTCATTCGGGTCACCCGGCGCTTGCCTACTTTCAAAACGAACGCGAAGCCGAAGGCATGGTCAAGGGCATGATTGACGGCAAAGAAGGAGAGGCGACCTTAAACGATGCGCACCTCTCCGACAGGGAAACGAAACCGCAGCGGGTCCACGCCGTTTACGCGCCCCTGCGCGTCGGAAACGGATACTGGTCCGTGGCGGTGATGTCGACGGAGCGTCTGATGCTGCCCTGGGCAAAAAACATCCGCACACAGCTTCTCGTCCTCGCGCTGATGGTGATCGTTTTCTTTACCCTGACCGTCTATGCCGCCGCACGTCTGCGCAGCGCCGCCGTTGAAGCTCAGAAAAGAAGAAAAATCGAAGACGATCTTCTCGACTCCGCCCGGGAAATCTCCGATCTTTATCATAACGCCCCCTGCGGATATCTCTCCTTCGACGCAAGCGCTCATATCGTCCGTATCAACGACCGGCTGCTTTCCTGGCTGGGGTATACCCGCGAAGAACTGCTGGGAATTTCCTACGAGCTAATTCTTGTACCCGACAGCCGGCTGCTCTTTACCGAAACCTTCGCCCGCCTGAAAGAGGAAGGCCTGGCGCGCGACGTCGAATATGAAATGATGCGCAAAGACCAAACCACGTTTTCCGTCCTCGTCAACACCACGGCCATCACCGACGCCGGCGGCCGCTTTGTCATGAGCCGAACCATGGTTCTGGACATCACGAAGCGCCGCGTGCAGGAGGAACGCCTGCGGGAAAGCGAGGAGCTCTACCGCAAGGCGATCGAGTCCACCAGCGACGGCGTCACCATCATTCAGGACGGGAAGTACGTTTACGTAAGCCGGAAATTTCTGGACACAATGGGCGTGGACCGCGACGCCATCATCGACCGGCCGCTGGGCATCCTGGCGGGACCGGACGCCCAGGCGGGGCTGAAGGCTTTTCTCAACAGGCATCCGCAATCCGCCCCGGCGCAGGATATCCATATTACGCGCGTGCCGAAAGCGGACGGTTCCGTGATCTACCTGCAATCCTCCTCCGTGGACATCGTCTACCGGGGGAAGCCGGCCATTCTCACCTTCATCAAGGACATCACCAAAGAAAGGGACGCACAACAGGCGCTGCGCGAAAGCGAGGAACTCTACCGCACCGCGCTTGAATCGACGAGCGACGGCATCACGATCACCGATGTCGCTGATGGCCGTTACCTTTACATCAATCAGAAACTGATGAACACCCTCGGCCGTCCGGGCGAAAATCTCACGGGCAAACCGCTGGATCTTTACATGCATCCCGACGATGTCGGACTTGGAACCAGACATTACCGGGAAAGAAGGAAAAGCGGGAAACCGGCATCCGTTTACGACGCCCGCATTCTCAAACCGGACGGCTCCGTCGCCCTGATCGGCATCACGGCGGTGGACATCGTCTTTCAGGGCCGGCGGGCGGTGCTCAGTTTCATTCAGGATATCACCGAAAAAAAGAAAGCGGAGCAGGCGCTGCGTGAGAGCGAGGAGTTCTACCGCACCGCGCTCGAAAAATCGAACGACGGCATCACCATTATTCAAAACGGGAAATACGTTTACGCCAACCAACGGTTGCTGCGCACCATCGGACGCGAAGAGACGGGCATTCTCGGCCTGCCGCTGGGCAGCTACACGCATCCCGACGACCGCGACATGGTAGAGCGGTATTACGAAGCCAGGAAAAAAGGGGAGTGGGCGCCGTCGAGCTACGACATGCGCGTTCTCAAACCGGACGGCTCCGTCATCACCATCAACATCAACGCCGTCGCCATCACCTACCGGGGAGAACCGGCTACGCTGTCTTTCGTCCTGGACATCACCGAACGCAAGCGGGCTGAGGAAGCCCTGCGGCAAAGCGAAGAACGCTACCGGACCATCATCGAAAGCATCGACGACGATTATTTTGAAACGGATCTGCAAGGCCGGATCACCTTTTTCAATAAATCCGTCGGCTGGGCCGGGTACACCCGCGAAGAGCTGATCGGCATCAGCAACGACAGATACGCCAGACCCGACATGGCCGAAAAAATCGAGAAGGCTTTCCGCAGGATTTACCAGGACGGCAAACCCGGCCGGATCCTGGATTATGAAATCATCCGCAAGGACGGCTCTCTTGCCCACCTGGAGCTGTCCGTCTCCCTCATCCGCGACGCCCGGGGCAAGCCGGTCGGCTTCCGCGGCATTTCCCGGGATGTGACAGAAAGGTTCAAGATGGAGCACGAACGAAAAAAACTGACCGAACAGCTCTACCAGGCCCAGAAGATGGAGGCCATCGGAACGCTGGCCGGCGGCATCGCCCACGATTTCAACAACCTGCTCATGGGCATTCAGGGATACACCTCCCTCATGCTGCTGGAAACCCGGGCCTCCGAGGCGTCCCATGAGCAGCTTTCAGCCGTGCAGACGCTGGTGCAAAGCGGCGCCAACCTGACCCGGCAGCTTCTGGGATTTGCCCGCGCCGGCCGCAACGCCGTCGTTTCCACCAACCTCAACGATCTCGTCGCCAAGACGATCAAGCTTTTCAGCCGGACGCGCAAGGAAATCCGGATTTTTGAAAAATACAGGCCGGACCTCTGGACGGCGGACGTGGACCGGGGACAAATCGAGCAGGTGCTGCTCAACATGTTCGTCAACGCCTGGCAGGCCATGCCGGGCGGCGGTTCCCTTTACCTGGAAACGGAAAATGTGGTTCTCGACGACGCGCAGGCAAAAATCTCCAATGTAAAAACCGGCCGCTATGCCAGGATAGCGGTCACGGACACGGGTGTCGGCATGGATGAAACGACCCGGCAGCGGATTTTCGATCCCTTCTTTACCACCAAGGGAATGGGGCGGGGCAGCGGCCTGGGACTGGCGTCCGCATACGGAATCATCAAGGGCCATTCCGGCATGATTTCGGTTTACAGCGAGAAAGGAAAGGGATCGACCTTCAACATCTATCTGCCGGCCTCCTTCAGCAAACTGGAGGAAGAGGAAACTTCTGAAGCCGAACCGCCGGGCGGCGAGGAAACCATTTTGCTGGTGGACGACGAGAAAGTCATTACGGAGGTCACGGGCAGGCTGCTGGAAGAAATCGGCTACCGGATCCTCACGGCCGGCAGCGGACAGGAAGCCGTCGCCCTCTACACGGAAAAGCACGCTGCAATCGACCTGGTGATCCTCGACATGATCATGCCGGGATTGAGCGGCAGCGCCACCTTCGACCGTCTCAAGGCCGTCAATCCCGCCGTGCGCGTCATCCTGTCGAGCGGCTACAGTCAGAACGGCAAAGCCCAGGCTATCATGGACAAAGGCGTCCGCTTCTTTCTGCAAAAGCCCTACCGCCTGTACGACCTGGCAAAAAAGATCAGGGAAGCGCTGTCGGACTGAGGATAAGGACGGTCTGTGGACTTTTAGCCTGACAGCCCCTAACAGTCTACAACCTAACAGCCTATTTGGCCGCGGCGATCTTCCGCGCAAAAATCCGGCGGGCCTCTTCGGCCGCGGCGGCAAGAGAAAAGTCCGGGGCCGTGTAATCCGGCTCCAGCGTCCCGAGCAGTTGGGCTGAAACAGTCGTTCGGGCGCCCATCCGGAAGGAAAAAGACCCGGGAGGAAAAAGCGCGTCGGTGTTTTCGAGGAAAACCAGTTTCACGCCGGTCCGGCAGTAGCGCGCAATGCTGAAAACGCCCTTGTTGAACGGCAACAGGCGGCCGCGGCTGCGCGTGCCTTCGGGGAACACGAACAGGTTGCCGCCCCGGGCCAGATGGCTTTTGATGTTTTCCAGGTTGGCGGTCATGGCGGGATCGAAGATTTCCGAGGACGGGGAGGACGGCACGTACCCCGCCTTTTTCAGAAACCAGCCGAAAATCGGCACGCGGAAGAAAGTATTTTTGACGATGGTCGTCTGGCGTTCGAAAAGCGAAACCAGCAGGATCGGATCCAGATAGGACACGTGATTGCAGATAATGATGGACGAGCGGAGATTGCGCACGTTTTCATCGATTGCAAACAGGGCGCGGGGCGCAAGCAGGCGAAGCCAGGCGAAAAAAATTTTCAGGTGAACGAAATTCATTTTCTGCAGCGCGGCGGCGCTGTCTTTCAGCCGCAGCCGGGTGGGAACAAACAAAAAAAGGAGAATAAACAGGTAGCCGAAAAGAAAATACGCCCACAAAAGCACGGTAAGAACGAAATCGCCGACACGCTCTAAAAATCGGGAAACAGCCATGGCGCGGTCAGGTCAACTTTCGGATAAGCAGGCTGGTATTGACGCCGCCAAAGGCAAAATTCTGAATGGCCGCGGTCCGCACCGGATGTTCGATCACCTGCTGAACGTGTTTGATCATGGCGCAGCGTTCATCGACCTCTTCCAGGTTGAGCGTCGGCGCAACAAACCCTTCCTGCATCATGTAAATCATTAAAATGGTCTCGATGGCGCCGCACGCCGCCATGGTATGCCCCATGTAGCTCTTGAGCGCCACCACATACGGTTCGGCGCCGAAAACCTCTCCCGTGGCCTGCGCTTCGATGATGTCTCCCATCTTGGTGGCGGTAGCGTGCGCGCTTACCAGGTCGACTTCGTCGGCGGAAATTTTCGCGTTTTCCAGGCCGAGTTTCAGCGTCTGGGTGATGCCCTCGAGATTGGGGAGAATCAAATCGCCGCCGTTGGAGTTGCAGGCAAAACCGATGACCTCCGCCAGAATGGTCGCGCCGCGTTTTTTCGCAAACTCGTATTCCTCGAGCATGACGGCGCCCGCGCCTTCGGCGACCACCAGACCGTCGCGCGCGCGGTCGAACGGCCGGGGTGTCTGGGAAGGCCGGTCGTTGAACGAGGTGGAACAGGCGAGCAGGTTGTCGAAAACCGCAACCGTGATGGTGTCGTATTCATCCGCGCCGCCGCAAAGCATGGCGTCCTGCAGGCCGTACTTGACGGCCTCATAGCCGAAACCGATGGACTGGCTGGCGGTGGTGCAGGCCGTGCCGGAGGAAATGATGCGGCCGGTGATGCCGAACATCTTGGAAATATTGACGGCCGTGGTGTGGACCATGGACTTCAGGTAATCCACCGCGCCGATCGTCTGATAAGCCGCTTTGTCCTTCGCTTCAAAAAAAACCCGGTAAATATCGCGCTGCACGGTGGGCGAGCCGTGAATCGATCCGAAAGCGATGCCCAGCCGGCCGCCCGTCACGAACTCCTGCGGCAGCCCGGCCTGCTCCAGCGCGTCCTTGGCCACCTGGCAGGCGTAATAAGCGACCGGTCCCATTGTCTTGCGGTGCTGTCGGCTGAAATCGTATGTCATCGGATAGCCGACCGTGCCGTACACCCGGGAATGGATGAAGCGGCTGATCAGTTCGTCTTCGCGAAGCGTCGCGACACCGGAGACGCCGTTAAGCAGGCTCTCCACGATGGCCTTGCGGCCGTAGCCGATGGGGGATATGGCCGAACAGGCGGTTATGACGACTCTGCGTTCCATGGCTTATGGTCTTTCCGCGACGACGCCCCGTTTCCGGGCGAGTTCTTCGATATAGTCGATGATCTGAGTGAGCGTCCGGATCTCGATGGCCTGCTTTTTTTCTTCCTGCGTCAGCTCCGAGCCCAGAAACTTTTCGATGCCGAGCAGGAGTTCAATGGCGTCGATGCTGTCAAAACCATAGGCTTCGCGCAAATTGACATCCGGTTCGGGGTTTTCAACTTCAAACTCGCTTAGAAAAATCCGGCGGACTTCCGCTTCAATCTCCTGTCTTGTCATGAAACCCGACTTGCTCCTTACACCCTGCTCTTTGCGGGCGATACCGATTGCTTTTCAACCGGTTGCCCCGTTTTTGTCTTGATGATTAAAAACGCGCCGCAAGGTAGCATAAATCGGCGGGGCCGTCCAGCACTAGAGTTGCCGGACAACTTCTGCGAGAAATCGTTTTTCGCCTGCAATCTGCCGGGCCGCGGCGAACGATCCCAGCACCGCTCCCAGAACGCCGGGCGCCAGAGCGTTTTGTCCGGCCAGGCAAAGGCCGGCCAGCGGAAGGTTGTTGAGCGAGGCAACTTTCAAAAGCTGGCGGGAGGATCTGAGAACGCCGTAGCAGGATCCTTCGGGACAGTTCACGTAATCCCGCAGGGTGAGCGGCGTAAACACATCGAGAAGCCGCAAGTCCTTAAACGGCCCGAAGATTCCGGAGGCTTTTTCGAGAAGTTCCGAGGCGATGGCCTGTTTCTTTTCCCGATAGGCGTCGCCCCGACAGCCCGTGCGCGTATTTTCCCAGGGAAGCCAGTCCCGGTACAACGACCGGGAGATGATGGACAGCAGATTGGCGCCGGCCGCACCGCCGCCCGGCCGGATCTGGCAGAAAATGCCGTCTTTGATGACGCCGTGCGCGTCGCAGTACAGGCGGTAAAGATTGTGGTCCATGGCCGCGTGCGCCCGCGCATCGACGCCGGCCTGCACGGCGATTACGCCTTCGGTTTCCGCAAGCGTCAAAATCCTTTCGCGCACCGACGCGCGAAGGACGTCTTCGTCGAGCAGCTCCAGGAGAGCTTTCGGATGGATCGCCGCCACCACGCCGTCAGCCGGAAGCGTCCGGCCGTCAGCAAGCAAAACGCCCGTAACTTTTCGTCCGGCAACTTGAATTTTCCGCACCGGGCAGCCGGTGAGAAGTTCGCCGCCCAGATCGGTAAATCGTTTCGTAAAAACATCCGCCATCCGGGAGCCGCCGTCCTTCAGCCGCCAGGAGGAAAACAGGTAGCCGGCCAGCACCATGGAATGAAAAATCACCGGACAATCGTTAAGCTCGACGCCGATGAGCTGGCAGGGCACGGCCAGGATGGCGCGCAGGCGGTCGGACGCGTGAAGTTCGTCGAGCAGTTCCCCCATCGGGCGAAAGGACTCCATGTTCTGAAACGGGTCGCCCGTATTGAGGAAAAAGGACGGCTTGAGCATGCCGGCGGCGATATCGCGCAGATTCTTCATCAGAATATCCAGGGCGCGGGCGTCGGTCGGGCAGGCGCTTCGCAAATTATCTTCATACGCGTCAAGATTCACCGGCAGATCGAAGACGAAATCGTCAAAGAGATAGCGGTCAATCACACCGTCGCCGCCGATGCGGTAAAACAGGTCGTCTACGGTCAGGCCCAACACACGGAACATTCTGCCCAGCGGCTCGTCGGGCCCCAGCGCGCCGACATAGTGCACGCCCACGGGACAGTCGATGCCGCTTCTCTGATACGAGCGCATCAGGCCGCCCGCCACGGAATTCTTTTCCACGAGGGTGACCCGGTAATCGAAAAGAGAAAGGAGAATGCCCGCGGAAAGGCCGCCGGCCCCCGCGCCGATGATGACGACATTTTTCCCTTCAATCGGATTTCTCATGGGTATTCTCCCGTCTTATCGTCCGGACGCCGCCGCTTCGGATTCGATGAGCGTCATTGTCAGCGAATAATCGACGCGCTCCGAGGCGTGAAGTTCGATGGCGGCATAAGAGCTTTGCGCATCCGCCGCCAGCGTGACCGTCCGCTCCAGGCGGCCGGATTCCGAATAGCGCCGGATACCGATTCGTCCGTCGCGGCCCTGGAAGACATCCACCCAGCCTTCCGGCCGGGCTCGCCAGCGGCAGACGGTTTCTCCAGCGGCCGAAACGCCCCGCAAAACCGGTTCTCCCGCGGGCGCGAAAAAGATGAGCGCCATATCCTCCATCATGCGGCGGGCCAGTTCTCCCGAATCAAAAGGGGACAGGGCCCGGCCGATAGTCGCGCCGGACGGGCCGAAAGACGCTTCCAGAAGCGCCATGCCTTCCGGCGTCAGAACGGCCGCTGAAAGCGTCCGCGCCGCGGGATCCGCCAGTGTAATCCCGATCAGGACGGCCCTCGTCTTGCCTCCGGCCCCGGCTTCAATGGCATGGATGAGGCGGGTTTTTTCCGTCAAGAAAGGGGACGGGCAGGCCGGCGGTCGGTCCAGCGGCCGAAGCGCGGGCAGAGCCGCGCACGACACGATGAAGCAGGCGCAGACGAGGACGAAACTTTTTTTCATTGAACTTCCCGAAAGACGGAAGGATGGATGTCTTTATTGATCACGACGCGCTGAAAATCGATCAGGGTTTCCGCTGTCCGGCTCTCCACGATCCGCACGGTTTTAATCGCCGCGTCCCGGCGCGACACGGTAATCTCGATGCGTTCGATCATGCCGGCCATGTTCTTGTCCGTGGGCGTGAGCGTGATTCGCGCTTCCGGCCCTTCCGTGAGCGCAGCGGCAAAGGAAGGATTGGCGTCGAACCGGCCGCTCACCCAACCGGCGACCTCGTCGAGCACGATCTTCATCGCCTGCACGCCGCCGCTCTTATCTTCGATCATCTTCCCGCCGGACGCAATATACCGCCGGGTTATCCCCCCCTCCGAAATGACGACGCTCCGCAGCGGCCGGGTGTACTCCCAGCGGAGAGAAGAGGGAGCGGTGTAATAGAACTTTCCTTCCGACACGAGCGGCTTGGAAAGAATCTTCATCGTCTTTTTCTGGACAAAGTCCGCGGAAATGGTCGTTATGCGCGCCGCTTCCTTGCGCAGCCGGTCGAAATCGTCCGCCCGGGCGCCCCCCGGCAGGACCGCAAACAACACCAGCAGTAAAAGCGCCGCTTTTTTGATTCCGGCCTGCGTCATACTCAAAACATCCCGCCGTTGACGGTAATGACCTGTCCCGTAATAAAGGATGCGTCGTCGGAGCACAGAAAGCGGATGACGCGGGCAATCTCTTCGGGTTTTCCCACGCGCGCCATCGGAATGGCGGCCTTGATCATGCTCTCGTCCATCGGCATGGCGCTCAACATGTCCGTGTCCACCGGACCGGGCGCCACCACGTTGACCCGGATGCCGAAACGGGCCACTTCCTTGGCCAGCGAGCTTGACGCGGCGTTGACGCCGGCCTTGGCCGCCGCGTAATTGGCCTGCCCGCGGTTGGGCATCACGGCCGAAACAGAGGAAACGGAAACGATCGCGCCGCGTTTTTTCCGGATCATTTCGCGCAAAACGGGTTTGGTGACGTTGAAAAATCCGTTGAGCGTCGTGTTGATGACTTTATGCCACTCCTCGTCGCCCATCATCATGAACAGCCCGTCGGCGGTCACCCCCGCGTTGTTCACCAGCACGTCGATGCGCTTATGCTCAGCAACCACCGCCGCCAGCGCCTCTTTCACCGCCGCAGCGTCGGCGACGTCGAATTTCCGGACTTCGCCCGCCGAACCGGCGGCTTCCACCTGCGCCAGCGTTTCGGCGGCCGCCGCTTCGCTCGCGTTGTAATTCACCACGACATAAAAACCCGCCCGGGCCAGTTCCACGGCCGTCGCGCGTCCGATCCCGCGACTGGCCCCCGTCACGATGGCTACCTTTTTTTCCTCCATTGCCTCCGGTCTCCTTTGTTTGATTTACGACGCATCCGGCGACAGTTCCATGGCCTGAAGAACGGCCGACAGCAGGACTTCGTCCCCGGTTTTCACAATGCCCTCAATGACGGCGTAATGTTCCATGGCGTACAAACTGCGGGTAAAAACCGTGATCCGCGTGCCCAGAGGAATAACGTCCTTTTTGAAGTCGGCGGATTTGATGCCGACCAGCCACCCCTTCGTTCCTCCCTTGCCTTCTTTCCGGCGTTTATTGCCGGCCACCACGGCCGCCGTCTGCGCGACGGCTTCAATGAGGACCAGCGACCGGACGCCCCGGCCGTCGCAAAGCGGCCAGCGCTCATCGACCACGGCGGCGGCGCTGCCGGCGTTGTCCTGCAATTCGAGTACTTCGGAAATAATTCTGATCGGTTTGCGATGCGGAATCAGCGATTCAATGTCAACCATGGCGTAAATCCTTTTTTCTCGAATTAAAGGGAAATCCCCGCAGAAGTCAACAAAAAACATTCGGTCGGAGCGGGTTCTCCGGACTGACGAAACCGGCAAAAACCCGCATTGCTTTTTTTCCTTTTTTCCGATAGGTAACGAAAAATTTATCGGAGGGCAGCCCGCGGGGCATGGAAGCGAAAAACCAGTTTAGCAGCGCCTATAAGAAGATCCTGTCGCCGTCGAAAACGCTATGCGCGAAGGAGTTCACCTATTCGGGGAACACGTACGGTGAAATATACGAGCTGGCCGCCGGTCTGAAAAAGCTTTTGGCCAGGCGCGCAGCGGAAAAATCCGTCTGCCTGTGCACCGAAAACAAGGCCGTGATCGCCGCCTCTGTCCTGGCGTCTCTGGCGGGCGCCGGCAAACTGATTCTGCCCTATTCCTTTTCCGCCCACGCGCTTGCGGAAATGTATGAAGCCGTCGGTTTCGACGCAGCCATCACCGATCATCCGGAAGATATGCCCGGTGTGGAGATTCTCACACCGCTGCCGGGAAATCCCGCCGATCTGAATCCCGAACGCATGCGCGATCCCGACGAACCTTTTTTGAAGCTCTTTACCGGAGGCTCCACGGGAAAACCGCGGGTCTGGTCCAAATCGCCGCGCAATCTGCTTTCGGAAGCCCTGTACCTGCGCGATAAATTCGAACTCTCGACCCGGGATATTTTTCTCGCCACCGTGCCGCCTTATCATATTTACGGTCTGCTTTTCTCCGTGCTCACACCGTTTCTGGCCCAGGCGCGGGTCCTGCCGGAAATTTACACCTTCCCGCAGGAAATCATTTCCACCATCAACCGGCACAAGGCCACCGTTCTGGTCAGCGTTCCGATTCACTACCGGTCCCTGAAAGTGGACAACCTTACCGCTCCCTCGCTCAAGATCGCCTTTTCCTCCTCGGGCGTCCTGAACCGCTCCGACGCCACCCATTTTCTAAAAAAAACCGGTCTGGGCATCAACGAAATTTACGGCTCAACCGAAACGGGCGGCGTCGCCTCGCGCAGCATCAGCGAAAACACGGAAAGCTGGAAACCCGCCGACATCGTGTCCTGGAAGCTCTCCGGCAAACGCCTGGCCGTGCGCTCCGATTTCGTTTCACAGGAAATGGAAAGAGACGAGGAAGGCTTTTGCGTGACGGGCGACGAAGTGCAGCCGGATAAAAACGGACGCTTCCTGCTTTTGGGGCGCGCCGACGGCATCGTCAAGGTCGCCGGCAAGCGCGTGGACCTTCTCGAGGTTCAAAACAAGATTTTGACGCTCCCCACCGTCCGCGACGCCGTCGTCATCGCGCTGCCGGCCGAAAAAGGACGCGAAAGCGTCATCGCCGCGCTGGTCGCCTGCGAACTGACCGAACTGCAGCTGCGCAAGCTGATTCTGGAAAAGATGGAGCCCTACGCCATGCCCCGCCGGATCAGGATCGTTGCCTCCATCGGCCGGAGCGCCACCGGCAAGATCGACTTTAAACGCCTTGAACAGATCTTTCTTGCCGAAAAAGACAAGAACTGACCGGCCACAGCAGAACGTCCCTTAAAAAATTTTTCCCCAAACAGACGCCGGGAAAGCGCGGGTTTCTCTTTTCGGCCGCAGAGACTTTTTCGTCCATCTTATTTCTTCGACAAGATATTTATTGACAAATTTCGATAATCGGCTATACTCCGCCCAGTTTACGTTAAGTGGTTTCATTGCAGCACTTGATTGGGAATTATACACCGCGCCGCGCGGGGTTTTGCAAAGGACGGCGGATCCGGTGCATAAGATACAATTTATGGCGAGGTGCTCCTATGTCAGAGTTTGTCCACAAGACCATCGGAAATGTTGTTTGCGAAACAGCCGAACGTTTTCCCGAACACCCGGCGCTCATTGCTCCCCAGTTTCAGATCCGTCTAACCTACCGCGAATTGCACGAACGGTGCCGCCGGACGGCCAAGGGCCTGATGGCGCTGGGCGTGCAGAAGGGCGATCACGTCTCCGTCTGGACGACCAACATTCCCGAATGGGTTTATCTGCAGGCCGCCCTGGGCATGATCGGCGGCGTGCTCGTCACCATCAACACCAACTACCAGTCCCATGAGCTCCAATACATTCTCAAACAGTCGGACTCCACCACGCTGTTCCTGATCGACGCCTACCGCGACACCAGCTTTTACGACACGGCGCGCCGCGTCCTCCCCGAACTGGATACGCACCCGGCCGGGCAGTTGGCGTCCGCAAACCTGCCGTTGCTTAAAAACGTCGTCTATATCGGATCGCGCACCGAGACGCCCGGCATGTTTCATTTTGCGGAAATGATCGAAAGAGGCCGGTCGGTTTCCGACGCCGACCTCGACTGCCGGATGGCGTCGCTTTCCCCCGACGACGTGATCAA
This sequence comes from Deltaproteobacteria bacterium, assembly GCA_012729055.1. Lineage (GTDB taxonomy): Bacteria > Desulfobacterota > Syntrophia > Syntrophales > Smithellaceae > UBA8904. The sequence goes on along the minus strand of JAAYDW010000043.1, from coordinate 5,399 downwards.
CATGCAGTACACCTCCGGCACCACGGGATTTCCCAAGGGCGTGATGCTTACGCACGTCAACATCGTCAACAACGCCCGCATGGTCGGGGATGTCATGGGCATGACCGACAAGGACCGGCTCTTGATCCAGGTTCCCGTCTTTCACTGCTTCGGCTGCGTCATGAGCACGCTCAACTGCCTGTACCACGGCTCGACCATGGTGCTGCTGGAGTTTTTCGACGCCAAACAGTCGCTGGAGGCGATCGCCCGCGAAAAATGCACGGCCGTAAACGGCGTGCCGACCATGTTTATCTCCATGCTCAACCATCCCGAGTTCGCGCGCTATGACATGACGTCCCTGCGCACCGGCATCATGGCCGGAGCGCCCTGCCCCATCGAGGCCATGAATCAGGTCCGCACGAAAATGCACTGCCCCGAAATCGTCATCGCGTTCGGCCAGACGGAATCCGCGCCGGTGATGACCATGACCCGCCGCGACGATCCGGTGGAACTGCGCGTCGCGACGGTCGGCCGGCTGCTCGCGGACATCGAAGGGAAGATCATCGATCCCGAAACCGGCGCCGACCTGCCCCCGGACACACAGGGCGAAATCGTCACGCGCAGCGCCTGCGTCATGAAAGGCTACTACAAAATGCCGGAGGCCACCGCCGCCGCCGTCGACCGCGACGGCTGGCTGCATACGGGCGACCTGGGCAAAGTGGATACCAACGGCTATTTCAAGGTGACGGGCCGGATCAAGGACATGATCATCCGGGGCGGCGAAAATATTTATCCCCGTGAACTGGAGGAATTTCTCTTCACCCATCCGAAAGTCGCCAACGTCCAGGTGGTGGGCATCGCCGACAAGAAATACGGCGAACAGGTACTCGCGGCTATAGAGCTTAAAGACGGCGTCACGGCCGACGCCGAAGAGTTCATCGCCTTCTGCAAGGGCAAGATCGCCCGCCACAAAATTCCGAAGTACTGGGAATTTGTCGACGGCTATCCCATGACGGCCAGCGGCAAGATTCAAAAATACAAACTCAAGGAAATGTTCGAGAAGAAATATAAAGAAGGCTGTTAGGTTTGTTTGTGGGGCGCTTCGCTCCCATCCTTAAAGCCCGGACAGCCCAGCCTTTTGAACCCTGATCCCAATAAACAAAGAGAGGACCTCCATGAGCAACATCTGCTACCGCGATACGATCGGCGACATGGCCCGCCGGGCCGCAACCAAGTACGGCGACAAGACGGCCATCATTTTCCGCGATTTGAAACTTTCGTTTTACGATCTCGAACGGCAGTCGCGGCGGTTTGCCAATTTGATGACCCGCTACGGCGTCCAGAAGGGCGACCGGGTGGCGATTTACGCCTACAACTCGCACCTGTATCCGATCAGCATGATCGGGCTCGCCAAAATCGGCGCCATCCAGGTCCCGGTCAACTATATGCTGAACGCAGACGAAATCGCCTATGTGATCAACCATTCCGGCGCCCGCATCTTCATCGTGGAAGACATCCTTTACCCGATTATTGCCAAAGACCACGACAAATTTCAAACGGTGGAAAAATGGGGTTTCATTCCGCTGGGCGACGGGCCGACGCCCGAGGGGTTTTTCGATCTGCCCGCCGAAATCGAAACGATGCCCTACGACGAACCCCAGGTGGAAGTGAGCCCCGAAGACATCGTGCAGATCCCCTACACCAGCGGCACGGAATCCAAGCCCAAAGGCGCAATGCTGTCGCATCGGGCGCTCATGTCCCAGTATTTCAGCTGCATCTTCGACGGTCAGTACGAAACCGACGACGTGAGCCTCCATGCCCTGCCGCTGTTTCACTGCGCCCAGCTCCACTGCTTCCTCATGCCCTACCTGTACGTTGGAGCCACCAACGTCATCATGCACAAGGCGGACCCCGTGGAAATGATCCGGCTCATCGAGAAATACCAGATCACGCACATGTTCGCGCCGCCCACGGTCTGGATCGGCATTCTGAATCATCCGGAATTCAAGCACTACAACCATCAGAGCCTGAAGAAAGCGGCTTACGGCGCGAGCATCATGCCGGTGGAAATCATCAAGCAGCTGGCCGTGACCTTCCGCGGCCTGAAGCTCTGGAACTACTACGGCCAGACCGAAATGGGCCCGGTGGCGACCATCCTGAAGCCGGAAGATCAGCTGCTCAAACCCGGCTCCGCCGGCAAACCGGTGCTAAACGTGGAAACCCGCCTCATGGACGATGATGGAAAGTTCGTTCCCGTCGGAACCGTAGGCGAAATCGTCCACCGGTCAGGACACGTGATGACGGGATATCTCGATGATCCGGAAAAAACCGCCGAGGCCTTCGAGTTCGGCTGGTTCCACTCCGGCGACCTGGGCCGCTTCGACGAGGACGGCTACCTCTACGTGGTGGACCGCAAAAAAGACATGATCAAGTCCGGCGGCGAAAACGTGGCGTCCCGCGAAGTCGAGGAAGTGCTCTACACGTATCCGGGCATCGAGGAAGCGGCGGTGATCGGCCTGCCCGATCCCAAGTGGATCGAAATCGTCGCAGCGGTGATCGTGCCGAAGAAAGGCGCGTCCGTCGATGAAAAAGAGCTCATCGGCCACTGCCGCGAAAAACTTGCGGCTTTCAAATGCCCCAAAAAAGTGATAATCACCGACCGGCTGCCCAAGAATCCGTCGGGTAAAATTCTGAAGCGCGAACTGAAGCAGCTATACAAGGCGGCCTAGGCGCCCGCGGGCGCGTTTGGGTGGTCAAAACAGTCGGAAGTGCAACATGAGTGAAGAATTCACCTCCATTGGTGAACTGTCGAAACAGCTGGACATGAGCCAGCGGACCATCCGCTACTACGAGGAAATCGGCCTGCTCAATTCCATCAAGCGCGTGGAAGGGGGCCGACGAATCTACACGGATGCGGATTTCCGCCGGCTGAAGCTGATCAAGCGCCTGAAGATGATGGGCATGACGCTGTCCGAAATGCAGGAGCTCGAAGCCATGTGGACCTACGACAAGTCCAGCGAAAAGGTTCTCAAGCGGCTTCTGGAGCTTCTGGGCAATCACATCAAAAGGCTCGATGAGCGCATTGCCGATCTGGACATCCTGCGCCACGAAATCATCGAGTACCAGGAACGCGTCCGCGCCAAAATTGAAAAGTAGTCAAGCCGCCAGGTTTTCCGGAGCCCTCCGGCACAAACCTGGCGGCCTTTCTCTGAAGCTTTGCGCCTGAAATTTGAATTGCCTGCCCCGGCGCCTTCCGGTATAATCCCCGCCAACCGAGACCGACCCGAGCGACGCCCTCCCGGCGGACAAGACAAAATTCCGCCGCAGCCGGTCGTGTTTTTTTGCCGCGCAAAAGAATAATCGGCCGTCAGGCGGCGCGAATTTGAAAGTGAAGCGACCATGGAAAAAAGAAATCTCGACCCCTACCTGCAGGGCGTGCTGAACCGGGACCGGCGGATGCTGGCCAAAACCATCACCCTCATCGAAAGCGCGCTTCCCGCGGATCAGGAATTTTCGCGGCATCTGCTCGACCTGCTCATGCCCTACACCGGCAAAGCGCTCAGCCTGGGCATCACAGGCCTGCCGGGCGCGGGCAAAAGCACCTTCATTGAAAGCTTCGGCACGCTGCTTACGCAGAAAGGCTACCGAGTGGCGGTGCTCGCCGTGGATCCCAGCTCACCCAAGACGGGCGGCAGCATTCTGGCCGACAAGACCCGCATGGAAAAACTGGCCGTCAACGAGCTGGCGTTCATCCGCCCCTCGCCGTCCGGAAAGACCCTCGGCGGCGTCGCCCGCAAAACCCGGGAAACCATGCTGGTGTGCGAAGCGGCGGGCTTCGACGCGGTCATGGTCGAAACCGTCGGCGTGGGCCAGTCGGAAGTCACCGTCGCGTCGATGGTCGATTTCTTTCTCGTGCTCATGATCGCCGGCGGCGGCGATGAACTGCAGGGCATAAAAAAGGGCGTCCTGGAGCTGGCCGACGCCGTGGCCGTCAACAAGGCGGACGGCGACAACATCGACCGCGCCAAAATGGCGCGCCGTCAGTATGAAACGGCGTTTCACCTTTTGTCCCCGCCTTACGCCAACTGGACGCCGCCGGTCGTGACGTGCAGTTCGCTCACGATGGCGGGGCTCGAAAACATTTTAAAAATCATTCTCGACCACCGCGACAAGCTGACCGAAAGCGGCGAGTTGCAGGCCAAGCGCAAAGAACAGGCCCGTGAATGGCTGAAATTTCTCGTGCGCGAAGGCGTGCAGGAATGGTTTTACGAAAGCCCGGCGGCTGAGGTCCTGGCCCATGCGCTTGCCGACGTGGAGCAGGGCGTTATCACCCCCACCACCGCCGCCGCGAAAGTCCTCGAGTGTCTGAAGGGGCGGAAGTTTTAGGAAAGGCCGATAGACCGCAGGCTGTCAGGCTGGAGGAAAAATCCGCTCCCAGCGGTCAGGATAGCGGAGCATTCAACGACGAGCAAAGAAGCAGGGAACGGCCGCGACCACCCATGTGGGCGGCAAGACCCTTCCCTGCAAACCACAAGATGCGGGATATAAAATAACGAAGGAGATCATCATGAACATTCTGAAAGTGGATCACATCGGCATTGCGGTGAAGAATCTGGCGGACAGCGCCAAGCTTTATGAGATGCTGGGCATCCCCCAGGCGGGCGTGGAGGAAGTGGCCGAACAAAAAGTCCGGGTTTCCTTTTTCCCCGTGGGGGATTCGGAAATCGAACTTCTGGAATCCACCTCTCCCGACGGACCGATTGCCAAATATATTGAGAAAAACGGCGAAGGCATCCAGCACCTGGCGCTGCGGGTGGACAATCTGGAGGCGGCGCTTGCCGAACTGAAAGCCAAAGGCGTCCGGCTCATCGATGAAAAGCCCCGCTACGGCGCGGGCGGCGCGAAAATCGCCTTCGTTCATCCCAAAGCAACCGGCGGTATCTTGCTGGAACTGAGTGAAAGATAAAAGGGCTGCTATCCCTCCGGCGCAAGACCCGGACGGCGCCACACCGCCCCTTCCGGCGGGGTAGCCGGCCTTTTCCGAAACCGCCTCCGGAAGACGGCAATGTGTACATGTTAAACACCGGACGTGTCACGGGACGTATACTAATGATACATCATTGTGTACATCTTAAACAAAAAAGGCGTCCCGGCGTCGAACTGACTCATGGTCGAAAACGTTTCGGCCGGGCGGGGAAAAATTTTCCCGTCATTGCGCCTTTTGCAGCGCTGTGAATCCCGGGGCTTTAAGCCTGCGGATTCGTTTGGCTATGAAATGCATTCGGCAGGGGAATGCCCGTAAAGCAACCGGGAAACCGCTTTTCTCCCTGCCGCAGCCCGGCGCCGTCCCGACGGCTGGTATAAACTTTGCTCAGTGTTTGTAGTTCTTTTTAATGCGGTATACTGTTGACGTGAAATCT
>JAAYDW010000042.1 GCA_012729055.1 Deltaproteobacteria bacterium | reverse complement strand
TTCAAATCGCATCTTCCGGATCTCCTGTAACATCTCCGTCCGTCTCATCCGTCACCTCCATGAGGTAACTTATCAACCGGACAGTTTATCTGCTACAACACCGGACAAATCATTTGCTCCTTACATGCCTGCTGAAAACAATTGACAAATTGGGTTGTTAATAATAACATCCTGGCACTTTTTAGAGAATCAATCTGGCGCATCCGGCGCTTTTTCTTTTTAGAGCCGGCTGCTCCCTGAGGGGTTTTTCGGACGTGAACAAACATCTTGCCCGGAAAAGGGCTTTGGAAATTATAGAGAATTTTCCGCGCTCCGGTGTGCTGGTCGTCGGAGACGTGATGGTCGATCACTTTATCTGGGGAAAGGTTTCACGCATTTCTCCCGAGGCGCCGGTGCCCGTTGTGGATGTCCATAAGGATTCCATGATGCTGGGCGGTTCGGCCAATGTTCTCAATACGATTTTCGCGATGGGCGGACAGGTATTTGTGGCCGGCGTGATCGGCGATGATGACATCGGTCGGGGGCTGGTGAGCCAGTTGAAAGCGCGCAAGATCGGTACGGCAGGCATCATTGTGGACAGCGACCGCCCGACGACGCTCAAGACACGGATCGTCGCGCACGGCCAGCAGGTGGTCCGCTTCGATCATGAAAGCCGCCGGCCGATTTCCGAGGCGAGCCTGCGAAAAATTCTGGCTTATGTGAAATCCGTCCGGGACCGGATCGGCGCGATTGTGATATCCGATTACAGCAAAGGCGTTGTGTCCCGTGGCCTGATCGAAGGCGTTCGGAAGATTGCCGCCGGGACGAAGATTTTCCTGTGCGCGGATCCCAAGCAAAGCGATTTTTCGGTTTACGCGGGCGTTCACGTCATTACTCCCAACCATCACGAGGCGCAGCGCGCCGCCGGAATGGAAATCGCCAACGGCGACGATCTGCTTATCCTGGGACGGCGGCTGCTCGAAAAATACGACTTCGGGGCTCTGCTTGTGACGCGCGGCGAAGAAGGCATGAGTCTCTTCGAGCGGGGCCGCGGCATGCCCCACACGTTTTTTCCGGCGCAGGCCAAGGAGGTTTACGACGTGACGGGCGCAGGCGACACCGTGATTGGCGTTCTGGCGCTTTCGCTGGCCGCGCAGGCCAATTTAAAGGAAGCGACGTCTCTGGCCAACCACGCGGCCGGAATTGTGGTGGGCAAGGTGGGAACGTCAACCGTTTCGCGTGAAGAGTTGATCGGCGTCTTATGAGCAAGCCCGCGCAGGCCCCGCCGGTGAAGCTGATTTTCAGCGTGTTTGCCCCGGCGGCCGAAACAATCAACGAGGCGATCGGACGGCTTGCCGCCCTGTATGGTCCGCCGGACTTTGTGAGCCGACAGGTGCCCTTTGATTACACGGACTATTACAGCCCGGAAATGGGAAAGACGCTGGCGCGGCGTTTTGTGTCCATGGAGAGGCTCATCCGGCCGGAGAGCCTGCCGGACGTGAAACTGGCGACCAACGCCATCGAAGATGAAGAGATGCGCGACGGCCGGCGTCAGATGAACGTCGACCCCGGTTATCTTTCCGCGGCGCATCTGATTCTGGCCACCGGCAAGGGATACACGCACCGGCCCTATCTGCGCGACGGAATTTACGCGGATCTGACGCTGCTTTACTCGGGCGGGGCGTTTCGTGCCCTGCCCTGGACCTATCCGGATTACGCGGATGAAAAACAGCTCGCGATGCTGGCGGCGATCCGGTCGCGGTATTTGCTGCAGTTGAGGCAGGAGCGGACCGAGACGGTTTGAATGAATTTTTTTAAGAAGGTTTGACCATGATTAAGAGTATGACCGGATACGGCCGGGTCGAGGCCCTCTGCGACGGCCGGAACATCGTGGTGGAGGCCAAATCGGTCAACCACCGTTTTCTGGAAATCGCGCTGCGCCTGCCCGCCGCGCTCTACCCCCTGGAACTGGAGTATAAAAAGAAAATCGGAGAGCGTTTCAAGCGCGGCCGCATCGATGTATCGATCCGTCTGGAAGGGGAGGGCGCAGAGGCGTCCCGGGTTCAATTGAACATGGACATCGCGCGCGAGTATTTCGCCGTGTTGACCCGGTTGAAAGACGAGTTCGGCATCTCCGAGCCGGTCCGGCTGAAAAACCTGGTCAGCTTTCGGGATATTTTTACGCCGCCTGCGGAGTCGGAACTGGGCGCGGAATTTCTGGGGGTCGTGGAAAAAACGCTGCACGAAGCTCTGTCGATGCTGGCCAACATGCGGCAGGGTGAAGGCATTGCCCTGTTCTCGGACATGCAGATGCGGCTCGAGGCGATACGCGATACGATGGAGAAAATACGTATGCGCGCGCCGCAGGTGGTCCTGGAGTACCAAAAGCGGCTGGCGGAGCGCATCAAGGAGCTCACGGGCGGCCTGGAACTTGACGCCGCCCGTCTGGCCCAGGAGGTGGCCGTCATGGCCGACCGGTGCGACATCACCGAGGAGATCGTCCGCATGCAGAGCCATATCACCCAATTTGAAGCCCTGCTGCAGAGCGAAGAGGCGGAAGGCCGGAAGATCGACTTTCTCCTTCAGGAAATGAACCGCGAAATTAATACAATCGGGTCGAAAGGCAACGATGCGGAAATCGCCCGCCAGGTGATTGAAGCCAAGAGTGAACTGGGCAAACTGAGGGAGCAGGCGCAGAACATTGAGTAACGGAGCGCAGGATAAAGGATTGATATTTGTTGTTTCCGCTCCGTCCGGTACGGGGAAAAGCACGATTTGCCGACGGCTTCTGGCCGCTTGTCCCGATCTGGAATTTTCGGTTTCCCATACCTCGCGGATGCCGCGTCCGGGCGAAGTGGACGGCAAAGACTATCACTTCATTTCCCGGGCGGATTTCGATTTGCGTATTGCCCGGGGGGAATTCGTCGAATGGGTGGAAAATTACGGCAACCTCTACGGGACGTCCGCGCAGGCAATCGACGGCGTTCTGGAACGGGGGAAGGATCTGCTTTTGGATATCGAACCGCGCGGCGCCCGGGCCATCAAAGAAAGATATCCCGACGCGGTTTTTGTTTTCGTTTTGCCGCCGTCTCTGGATGAACTGCTTAAACGCCTGGAAAAACGGGGACATGAAAGTTCCGACGTCATTCAAACACGTTTTGCGCAGGCCGAGCGTGAATTACGGGAAGTTTTATGGTATGACTACGCCGTTTTCAACGAAGACTTGGAAACGGCGATCCGGCAAACCGTCGCCGTTTACTGGGCGGAAAAGAGTAAAATTTCCCGCTTGCGCGGTAAAATGGATCGATTTTTTAAATTCAGTCAAGAGGGTTGACTAGGAGGTTGTGGTTACATGGCAAGAATTACAGTGGAAGATTCCTTAAGGGTGGCCGAAACCCGTTTCGGACTGGTGTCGCTGGCTTCCAAACGGGCGCGCCAGCTGCTCAAAGGCTCCAAACCGCTTATGGAAAGCAAAAACCGGGAGATCGTCCTGGCGCTTCGTGAAATTGCGGCGGGCAAGGTGGTTTACGCCCATCCCGAGTATCTGAAAGGGGCGCAGGAAGATTTCAAACCCATTCCGGACAGCACAGAGTTTATCGGCGATGAAGAATATCTCGAATAGCCATCCTTCCGACAGGCTGATCTTCGCCCTCGATGCGGGCGGATACGAAGAAGCCGTTTCCTGGATCGACCGGCTGGCCGGTTCCGTCGGCATGTTCAAAGTCGGCAAGGAACTGTTTACTGCGGTCGGTCCGAAGATTGTCGAACACATCAAGGGAAGAAACAGCCGGGTGTTTCTGGATCTCAAGTTTCATGACATCCCCAACACGGTGGCCCGCGCCGGTGAAGCGGCGGTCGGACTTTCCGTGGACATGTTCAACGTTCACGCGGCCGGCGGCAGCCGGATGATCCGCGACACCGTCGATGCAGCCGCGGTCCGGGCGAAACAGCGCGGCATCGCGTGCCCCGTGATCCTGGCGGTCACGGTGCTTACCAGCCTCAACGACGGCGATCTGGCGGAAATCGGCTTCGAGAAGAGGACCGGCGATCTGGTGCTTCATCTCGCGAAAATGGCGCACCGGGCGGGGGCGTCGGGCGCCGTGGCTTCACCGCAGGACATCGCAGCGCTTCGGGCTCATCTGCCGGAAGATTTTGTGATCGTGACGCCCGGCATACGAAGCGCCGCACAACCGGTCAAAGACGATCAGAAAAGGACGCTTTCCGCCGGAGAAGCGATCGCGGCGGGCGCCGATTACATTGTCGTGGGCAGGCCCATCCGTCAGGCCCGTGACCCGCTTGCCGCCTGCCGGCAAATCACGGAGGAAATCGCCGCAGGTCTGGCCGCCCGGCGCCGGACATAATCCCTTTCCCGGAAAAAAGAGAAGGCAGCGCATGGAAGCAGTTTACGGCATCAACCCCCTGAAGGTTCTTCTCTCCCGACCGGACGCATCCCTTACAAAAATTATGCTTGCCGACGGACGCGGTGGTTCGTCGATCAGGGAAATTATCAGTCTGGCGCGGCAAAGGGGGATTCCCGTGGAGCGGCGTCCGCGCCCGTTTCTGGACGATCTTACTGGCGGCGCCGATCATCAGGGAATCGTCGGCCTGCGAGAGGCGTTCGCTTACGCCGATCTTGACCGCATCATCCAAAACCGCAATCCCCATGTCGTCCGGGACCTGGTCGTCGTCCTCGACAGCATTGTGGATCCACAGAACCTGGGCGCGATCATCCGCAGCGCCCACTGCCTGGGAGCCAACGGCGTGGTCATTCCCGCCGACCGGGCGGCGTCCGTCACACCGGCCGTGATCAAGGCATCCGCCGGCAGCGTCGAACAGCTGCCGATCGCCCGCGTGACGAATTTGTCCCAGACGCTCGATGAGCTCAAGGACAAAGGCTTCTGGGTTTTCGGCGCGGACGCCCATGAGGGAAAACCGCTTGCCGGGCAGGACTTCGACTGTCCGGTGGCTCTTGTGCTGGGCAGCGAGGCCAAGGGGCTGCGCCCGCTGGTCAAGAAAAAATGCGATTTTCTCGTTACGATTCCGATGGCGGGCAATTTCGATTCGTTTAATGTGGCGGTTGCCGCCGGGATTATTCTGTACGAGATTTTTCGCCGGCCGGGCCGGACGGCAAGCGGTTGAACGTTCGGCCGGAAACGGGGGATTTCTAATTTAACGGGTTGAAACGACATGGGGGATGGTTTATGATGGCCATCATGTAAATCACTTTCCGAATAGAAAGGATCGTCAACAATGCCGGTTTTCCTATGGGAAGGAACAACGAGAAAAGACGAGGTCAAAAAAGGCGAAATGGAAGCCGCCGATGAACTGGCCGTACGCACCCTTTTAAGGCGGCAGGGATTTAAATCCATTGAGGTTCGGAAAAAACCGAAGGATCTTCTGGAATACGTTCCTCTTCTGGCGGGACGTGTGAAAGAGAAGGACGTTGTCGTGTTCTGCCGGATTTTTTCCACAATGATCAACGCGGGGCTTCCGCTGATCCAGTGCCTGGATCTTCTGGCCCAGCAGGAGCAGAACAAAGCCTTCGCCAAAATCATCCGCACGGTGAAGGAGGACATCGAAGGCGGAACCAGTCTTACGGATGCCTTAAAAAAGCATCCGAAGGTTTTTGACGACTTGTTCGTCAACCTGATTGCCGCGGGCGAGGCGGGCGGTATTCTGGACGTGGTTTTGGGGCGCCTGTCCAACTATCTGGAAAAGGCTCTGAAGCTGAAAAGAAAAGTCAAAAGCGCCATGACCTATCCGATCGCGGTTCTGGTGATATCGTTTGCGGTTGTGGCCCTGCTGCTTTTAAAAGTGATTCCCGTGTTTCAGAAAATGTTTGAAAGTTCGGGCAGCGAGCTTCCAGGACCCACGGCCATGGTCATTGCGATGAGCCAGTTCGCCCAGGATTACTGGTGGGTGATTGTGCTCATCATTGTCGTGGCGGGATTTGCCTTTCATCAGTTTTACCGCACGAACAAGGGGCGCTGGGCGGTGGATTCGGCTGTCCTCAAGGCGCCGGTCTTCGGCCCGGTCATGAAAAAAGTCGCCGTCGCCAAATTTTCGCGGACCATGGCGACGATGATGAGCTCCGGCGTTCCGATTCTGGAGGGGCTCAGCATCGTCAGCAAGACGGCGGGAAACGTAGTCGTGGAAGATGCTTTGCTGAAAACGCGCCAAAGCATCAGCGAAGGCCAGTCCATTGCCGAACCCCTTTCCGCGACGGGAATTTTTCCGCCGATGGTCGTCCAGATGATCGCCGTCGGCGAGGCCACCGGCGCCCTGGACTCCATGCTCAACAAGATCGCCGACTTCTATGACGACGAAGTGGATGCGGCGGTGGAAGCCATGACCTCGCTTCTGGAGCCGGTGATGATGGTTTTTCTGGGGGGGATTGTCGGGGGAATGATCGTCGCCATGTATCTGCCGATCTTCAAGCTGGCGTCCGTGGTGTAAAAAAATGGTCGGGATGGCGCGATTTGAACGCGCGACTCCTGCGTCCCGAACGCAGTGCCCTACCAAGCTGGGCCACATCCCGACACGGGAAGCGACGTTATAAAATTTATGATAAAATGTCCACATGTTTTTGAGGGAGATCGTTATTTTTAGTAAAGAGAGCGCCGAAACGTGATTATTTATGATGTGAAATGCGAGAACGGCCATGTCTTTGAAGGATGGTTTGCGGACCGCCGGGCCTGGATCGAGCAAAATGGGCAAAAGCTGGTCTGTTGTCCCGTCTGCAACAGTGCGAACGTGGAACTGGTTCCTTCTTCCGTCGCCATCATGGGCAGGGAGAGCAAAGCAGCCGACCGGGGCGGGGATCGGGCCGTGTCGCCGGTGCAGGCGCTCCGGCAATTGCGTCAGTTCATTGAAAATAATTTTGAAGACGTCGGAAATAAATTTGCCGAAGTCGCTTTGAAGATCCACTACGGCGATGAAGAAAAACGAAACATCAAGGGTACGACCACGCCGCAGGAAGAAGAGCAGTTGAAAGAAGAAGGCGTTTCGTTTGTAAAAATTCCTCTGCCCAAAATGGACAGCTGATTCACCCTTTATCCAGGATGATTTTTTACCCGGTTTACGACCCCTTTTTTCATAAAGGACGGATGGATTATTGAAAATAAGGCTTAAGGATGAACGTTTATAAAAGTATTCTGGACCGCATCGGCAACACGCCTCTGGTGGAAATTTCAAGGCTCAATCCCAGTAAGAAAGTGCGGATTTTCGCCAAGCTGGAATCCGCCAATCCCGGCGGGTCCATCAAGGACCGCACCGCCCTCTTCATGATTGAAAACGCCGAAAAAAGAGGGGACCTGAATTCCGGGAAGACCATCCTCGAGGCAACGAGCGGCAACACCGGCATTGGTTTGGCCATGATCGCCGCGGCCAAGGGCTACAAGCTGTGCCTGACGATGTCGGAGGCGGCCAGCGAGGAGAGGAAAAAGATTTTGCGGGCGCTGGGTGCGGAACTGATCTTCACGCCGGCGTCCCAGGGGACGGACGGGGCCATTGAAGTGGCATACCGGATGCTTCGCGAACAGCCGGACCGGTATTTCGGCACAGACCAGTTCAACAATGCAGACAATGTCGCCGCCCACTACTTCGGGACGGCCCAGGAAATCTGGGATCAGACCCGGGGAGGAGTCACGGCGGTTGTCGCCACCCTCGGCACGACCGGCACCGCCATGGGCCTTTCCCAGCGGCTCAAGGAACTCGATCCCCGGATTCAGATCATCGGCGTCGAACCGTATCTGAAGCACAAGATTCAGGGCCTGAAAAACATGCGGGAATCCTATCGCCCCGGGATCTTCGACAAGAAACGCCTCGACGAAAAAGTCAATATTCTGGATGAAGATGCCTTTGAAATGGCCCGCCGTCTGGCCCGGGAGGAAGGCATCCTGGCGGGGATGAGCTCCGGCGCGGCCATGTTCGTCGCGGCCCAAAGGGCCCGGGAGATGGAAGAGGGGATTCTGGTCGTTATCTTTCCGGACAGCGGCGAGCGGTATCTCAGCACGGAACTGTTCTCCGTCAAGGAAGAGCTGGCCACCGTTCGTTTGTACAATGTTTTGAAACGCCGGAAAGATCTGTTCAAGCCGCTGCGCATGGGAGAAGTCCGCATGCACACCTGCGGGCCGACTGTCCATGACGCGCCTCATCTGGGAAACTACCGGCGCCTGGTCGTCTCCGATCTCATGAGCCGCTACCTGACCTTCAAGGGCTACGCGGTTAAACATGTCGTGGACATCGTCGATATGACGGACAAATCCATCCGCGGCTCCGAAAAGGCCGCCATGGATCTGGCCGAATATTCGAATCAGTACCTCAACGTTTTCCTCGATGACGCCCGGTTTTTGAATATCCGTCCGGAAAACATTTACGTGAAAGCGTCGGAAAACATCGACGCCATGCTCAAGATGGTTGAAAAACTCGTCGATAAGGGATATGCCTACGAGAAACTGCACTCCGTTTACTTTGATATCTCCAAACTGGCGGATTACGGACGTTTGTCCAACATCGATCTGGCCAAAACGCGGCTGGGGCAATCGATCGATCTGGACGATTATGAAAAAGACAGCCCGGCGGATTTCGCTCTTCTGAAGCGCGCGGGGTTGAGTGAACTGAAGAGAGGCATCTACCATAAGACGAAATGGGGGAATATCCGGCCGGGCTGGCATCTGGAATGCGCGGCCATTTCCGAAAAATATCTGGGGCCGGCTTACGATATCCATATCAGCGGCGCGGACGAAACGTTTCCCCACGGCGAGAATATTGTGGCGATCAACAAGGCGTATTCCGGAAACACCGGCGCCAACTACTGGATCGGCGCGGAGCTGATTCTGGTCGACGGACGAAAGATGTCGCGCTCTTTGAACAACGCGGTGACGATCGCCGATCTGAAGCGGCGGGGGTACAGCGGCAGGGACATCCGTTTTTTCCTTTTGGGGATGAATTACCGCAAACCGATCAGTTATTCGGAAAAATCCTTGCAGATGGCGAGAAATACGGTTAAGAAACTGGATACATTCATTCACCGCCTGCAAGTGGCTGAAAACGGCGCCCGGAATGTTCCCGATCTCGATCAATGGATATACGATCTGCATCACGCTCTGGAAGACGCACTGGATGACGACCTCAATATCGCGGAAGCCTTGGCCGCGCTGTTTGATTTCATCGGAAAAGTCAATGCGCCCCTGGCCGAAGGCAGGATCAACCAGGCGGAGGCGGGCAAAGTTCTGAAGGCGCTGGAAACGATAAACAACGTCGTGGGAATTCTGGATTTCGGGGAACCGGTTGTCGCGGGGGATGTCGAAAGCCTGATTGCCAGAAGGGAAGAGGCCAGGAAGGCCGGTCGGTGGCAGGAGGCGGACTTGTTGAGAGATCAACTGACCGGGTTAGGCGTGGAGGTTCTGGACAGCCGGCAGGGAACTCTCTGGAGGATGAAGTAGAGGCTGTCCGATGGAAAGCATAAGAAAATCCGTTATCGCCGGATCTTGGTATCCAGGAGATCCTGCGACGCTGAAGACGGATATTGCCGGATATTTCCGGAACGTCCCCGATCGGGATATCGCCGGAGAAATCGTCGGCCTGATTGCGCCGCATGCCGGCTACCTTTATTCCGGCCAAGTCGCGGCGCATGCTTACAAGCTGATCTGCAAGAAGACGTACGATGCCGTGATTCTGGTCGGTCCCAGTCATCGCGTTGCCTTTCGGGGGGTATCAATTTTTGGACGGGGGGCTTATGAAACCCCACTGGGCTTGGTTTCAGTGGATGAAAAACTGGCCTCCGAACTGCAGTCCCAGTCCGGGATGATCGTCGATTATCCCGCCGCGCACGCACAGGAGCATTCCCTCGAAATTCAGCTTCCCTTCCTGCAGGTCGCTCTGGGCTCTTTTGTCTTTGTCCCGCTGATCATGGGCGACCAGGATGCCGGGACCTGTCGGGAGTTGGCCGGCGCGATCAGCCGGATTGCGTCGACACGCAGGCTGTTGGTTGTCGCGAGCTCGGATCTGTCTCATTTCCACGCGGACCGGGAGGCGAAAGCCATCGACGGAATCGCTCTCGGGCATCTGCAGAATGAGGACCCCCTGGGGCTGTTGGAAAGCCTCGCCGCCGGGACGGCGGAAGCCTGTGGCGGCGGCCCGATGGTTGTAGCGATGCTGACGGCGCAGGCACTGAGCGCCCGTCGCGCTGCGCTGCTGAAATACGCGAACTCCGGCGATGTTACAGGGGATAGAAAGTCCGTGGTGGGGTATGCCGCGGCGGTTTATTATCGATAAGGAAGCAGGGGATATCATGGAATTGACCGATCAGGAAAAAAAGACGCTGCTCGAGATTGCCAAAAGAGCGGTGATCGCCAAGGCCGGCAACAGAGAAATGCCGAGATTAACGGCGGACTTGCCGATTCTGAAAGAAAAGCGGGGCGCCTTTGTTACATTGAAAAAACGCGGACACCTGCGCGGCTGCATCGGGTACATCAAGGCGGTGAAACCCCTGGGCGATACGGTTCAGGAAATGGCCGTGGCCGCGGCTTTTCACGATCCCCGTTTTCCGTCCGTGAAAGGCGAGGAAATCCGGGACTTAAGCTTTGAAATCTCTGTCTTGAGCCCGTTGCAGAAAATAAAGAATACCGACGAAATTGAAGTGGGCAAGCACGGTTTGTACATTGTCCGGGGGTATAATTCCGGCTTGCTTCTGCCGCAAGTGGCCACCGAGTACGGGTGGGACCGGGAGGAATTCTTAAGCGAGACCTGTTACAAGGCGGGATTGCCGCCCCGAGCCTGGAAAGACAAGGAAACGGATATATATATTTTTTCGGCGGATCATTTTAACGACAAGGAGTGAGCGGCCTTTCTGGTGTATCTCAATCAGTTCGGTAAATAATTTAAAAATTTACTTGACAAATACCAGCTTAAAAATTAAGGTTCGCAATTCGCACGAAGCAGCGTAACTGCTGTCTTGCGTTCGGCGGGAAGCGGCTTCGGGCAAAATGTTTTAAATTTAAGGGGTTTGCTGGCGTAGCTCAATCGGTAGAGCAGCTGATTTGTAATCAGCCGGTTGCGGGTTCGAGTCCCATCGCCAGCTCCAGTTGCGTGAAATAGTTGGAGGGGTTCCCGAGCGGCCAAAGGGAGCAGACTGTAAATCTGCCGGCGGAGCCTACGGAGGTTCGAATCCTCCCCCCTCCACCAATTTTTTTAATACGCCGATAAGCGGGAGTAGCTCAGGGGCTAGAGCGTCAGCCTTCCAAGCTGAGGGTCGCGGGTTCGAATCCCGTTTCCCGCTCCATTTTTTTGGGAACGCCGGTTGTATAATTCAAGCCGTGCCCACGTAGCTCAGTCGGTAGAGCACATCCTTGGTAAGGATGAGGTCACCAGTTCAATCCTGGTCGTGGGCTCCAGAAAAGGAGAAGTATGCGCAATAATATTATTTTGGCCTGCACAGAGTGCAAACAGAGAAATTACACGACGACCAAAAACAAGCGGACGATGCAGAACCGCCTGGAGATGAAAAAATACTGCAAGTTTTGCCGTGGACATAAACTGCACAGGGAAACGAAGTAAGTAAGTTTTAAACAGGCCAGTAGCTCTAATGGATAGAGCGCCGGACTCCAAATCCGGATGCTGGGGGTTCGAGTCCCTCCTGGCCTGCCAGTTTTCCCTTCAAAGGACTGTTGGCGATGGATAAAATTAAATTAATGGCGAATAAAGCCTTGCAGTTTCTGACTCAGGCAAAGGCTGAATTAAAGAAGGTGACCTGGCCGACCCGCAAGCAGACCCTGGCGTCTACAGGGGTCGTCATGGTGATTGTCGCGATTATGGCTCTTTATCTGGGGATCATTGACTTTGTCCTCGCAAAACTCGTCAAGATTATTTTAGGTTAACTTCATGGCTTTTAAATGGTACGTCGTACATACGTATTCGGGATTTGAGAATAAGGTCAAGATGAGCCTTCAGGAAAGAATCGAGCTGGCCGGAGCGCAGGCTTGTTTTTCCGATATTCTTATTCCCGAAGAAGACGTTGTGGAGTTGATTTCGGGAGAGAAGAAGACGTCCAAGCGCAAGTTTTTCCCCGGATACATCCTGGTGCGGATGGAGATGAGCGACGAGAACTGGCACATCGTCAAGAACACGCCCAAGGTGACCGGCTTTATCGGCAGCAAGGACAAGCCCTCTCCCATTCCGGATAAGGACGTTGAAAATTTAAAGCTCAGAATCGATGAAGGAACCCTCAAGCCGAAGCCCAAATTCAAATTCGACGTCGGGGATCATGTCAAGATTATCGACGGTCCTTTTACCAATTTCGACGGCGTCATCGACGAAGTCCGGCCCGAGAAAAGCAAACTGCGCGTCATCGTCAGCATTTTCGGCCGTCCGACGCCGGTGGAATTGGACTTCATTCAGGTCACCCAGGGACAGTAGCGGTTTCAAGGCGCAGCATTGAAAGCCAAAAAAATTTTTTAATTCAGGTGAACGGTTATGGCAAAAAAAGTTATTGCGAACATTAAATTGCAGATTAAAGCGGGAAAGGCGACTCCGTCTCCCCCGATCGGACCGGCGCTGGGGCAGCACGGCGTGAATATCATGGAATTTTGCAAGGCTTACAATGCCATGACGCAAAATCAGGAAGGGATGATCATCCCCGTCATCATCACGGTGTACGCGGACAGATCCTTTACCTTCGTGACCAAGACGCCGCCGGCGTCCGTCCTGCTCAAGCAGGCGGCCAAGGTCGCCAAGGGGGCGGCCGATCCCAAACGAGAAAAAGTGGGGACGGTGACGGCCAAGCAGGTCCAGGAAATTGCACAGCTGAAATTCAACGATCTGAACGCCGTCGACATCGAAGGCGCGATTCAGATCATCGCCGGCACGGCGCGGTCCATGGGAATAGAAATCGCAGGTTAATAAAAACGAGGTTTATCATGTTAAGACGAGGCAAGCGCATTTTAGCAGCGAAAGCGAAAGTTGAGCCGACGAAGCGTTACACGCTGAAAGAGGCTATGGAAATGATTGTATCTTCTGCCGGCGTCAAATTCGACGAGACGGTGGATGCCGCCGTCCGGCTGGGCGTCAACCCGGCTCATGCCGATCAAATGGTTCGGGGCAGTGTGGTTCTTCCCAACGGCCTGGGCAAGAAGGTGCGTGTGCTGGTTTTTGCCAAGGGCGACAAGGAAAAGGAAGCGCTCGAGGCCGGCGCGGATCTGGTCGGCAATGAAGAAATCATTGAGAAGATCAAGGGCGGATGGCTGGAGTTTGACCGTGTCATCGCCACGCCGGACATGATGGGAGCCGTCGGTAAGATCGCCAAAATTCTGGGGCCGCGCGGGTTGATGCCCAATCCCAAGGTGGGAACGGTTACTTTTGACATTGCCAACGCCGTAAAAGAGCTGAAGGCCGGCAAGGTGGAATTTCGCGTGGAAAAAGCCGGTATTGTGCACTCTCCGGTGGGGAAAGTGTCTTTCGGCGCGGAAAAACTGAGCGAGAATATCAACGCCCTGCTGGAAACCATCATCAAACTGAAACCGGCCTCCAGCAAGGGAACCTACATTAAAAGCATCTCCATCTCCAGCACGATGGGCGCCGGAGTGAAGATCGACCCGCTGGATATCAAGAGCGCGGGATAAATAGAGAAGCATCTCCGGCTAGGTCCCGCGGGACGGTCCGGGGGTGGTTTAAAGCAGTAAAGGTCGAAGACAGCAGGTACGGAAGTTTAAACGGAGCGAGGCCTGCCGAGACTCGTGAAACAAAAAAATAATTACTGATTTTTTTTCGGGGTAATCATTTTTCTGAAAACGGGACTCGGCGTTGGGCCGGACAGCCGTTTTCTCTTCCGTATGTGGCTTCATTCTCCGGCCTCAGGAAAAACAATTTCGAAAGGAGGCTGAAAGATTGGATCGGAGAGCAAAAGAACAAATCGTATCCGAGCTTCAGGAGAAACTCAAAAAGGCCAATCTGGGCGTTCTGACCACCTTCAACGCCATGAACGTTGAAAAGATGGAAAACCTCAGGAAAGCGCTGCGGAAAAGCGACGCGGAACTGAAAGTGGTCAAGAATACGCTGCTGGGCATCGCTTCGCAAGGCACCGACTTCGCCATTTTGGCGGATCATTTTAAGTGGTCCGTGGCGGTGGTCTTGAGCTACAAGGACCCGGTGGCGCCCAGCAAGGCGCTTGCAGAGTTTGCCAAGAAAAATCCTGAACTGGAAATCAAAGTCGGAGTGCTCGACGGCAAGCTGTTGACGAAAGCGGACATTACCGCTCTGGCCGAGCTGCCCAGCAGAGAAGTTCTTCTGGGAAAACTCGTTTCCGTCATGGCGGCGGTGCCGACGTCATTGGTCACCGTGCTGAGCGCCGTTCCCAGAAGCTTTGTGCAGGTGCTTAATGCCTACAGCGAGAAGAAAAACAATTTAAACTAATAAAAATTCATACGAAGAGGAATAGAAAAATGGCTGATCAAATCACGAAAGAAGATGTCGTAAAATTTATTGAAAATATGACCGTGCTGGAGCTGTCCGCGCTGGTGAAGGAACTGGAAGAGAAATTTGGCGTGTCCGCCGCCGCTCCGATGATGGCCGCCGTGGCCGCTCCGGGCGCCGCTCCCGCCGCCGCCGCCGAGGAGAAGACGGAATTCAACGCCGTTCTGACCGGATTCGGCGCGGAGAAGATCCAGGTGATCAAAGTGGTCCGCGCGATCACGGGACTGGGCCTGAAAGAAGCCAAGGATCTGGTGGAGGGCGTGCCCAAACCCATCAAGGAAGGCGTGTCCAAGGATGAGGCAGCCGACATCAAGAAGAAGATTGAAGAAGTGGGCGGGACCGTCGAGATTAAATAGGAGCACCTCCACTTCAACCATTACTATTTTAAGGATGCTATGGGCGACTTTAGAAAAAATTTTGGCCGTGTAAGGCAA
The DNA here is from genome assembly GCA_012729055.1 of Deltaproteobacteria bacterium. Classification (GTDB taxonomy): domain Bacteria; phylum Desulfobacterota; class Syntrophia; order Syntrophales; family Smithellaceae; genus UBA8904. The sequence continues at coordinate 104,815 of JAAYDW010000042.1, read as the reverse complement.
ATACAGAATATTCCTAATCTGATCGAGATTCAGACGCGATCGTATGAAAAGTTCCTGCAGGCCGATGTGCCGCTGGCAAAAAGGCGCAACATCGGCTTGCAGGGAGCTTTTAACAGCGTGTTTCCCATCTCGGACTTCAGCGGGAAGTGTTCCCTGGAGTTTGTGAGCTATAAGATCGGGGATATCCGGTATGATATGAAGGAGTGCATTCAGAAAGGCATGACCTATGCCGCTCCTTTGAAAATTGTTGTCCGGCTGGTGGTGTTTGACACCGACCGCCTCGCCGACGGGAGGATCAACCGGGAGGCGGCCGAGACCAAACCGATCCGCGACATCAAGGAGCAGGAAATTTACTTCGGTGAAATTCCGCTCATGACGGATAACGGGACGTTCATCGTCAACGGGTCCGAGCGCGTGATCGTCAGCCAGCTGCACCGTTCGCCCGGCATCTTTTTCGATCACGACAAGGGGAAGACCGTCGCTTCCGGCAAGTTGATTTATTCGGCCCGCGTGATTCCCATCCGCGGGTCCTGGCTGGATCTGGAATTCGATTCCAAGGATCTGCTGTACGTGCGTATCGACCGCCGCCGGAAAATGCCCGTGACCATTTTGCTTAAAGCCATGGGCAATTCGACGGAATTCATTTTAAACTACTTTTACAGCATTGAGAAGATTACGCTGGAAGGCGAAAAGATTTATTTCTGCGTGGATGAAACGCTTTCCGGACAGAAGGCGCCGGAGGACATCAAGGATCCGAAAACGGACGACGTCATCGTCAAGAAGGGCCGCAAGCTTACCAAGCCGCTGCTCAAGAAAGTCATGGACGCCGGGGTCAAGCGCGTAGCCATCAAGGAAGCGGATATGACCGGCAAGGTGCTGTCCGCGGACGTTTGCGATCCGCAGACCGGGGAGATTCTTTTCCGCTGCAATGAGGAACTGCCGCTCAACGGGCTGGAGATCGCCCAGGAAAAGGGCGTGAAGGAGCTGAAATTCATCCACATTGACGAAGACACCGACAACGCCTCCATCCGCGACACCCTGCTCATGGACCGCATTGAGTCGGCGGAAGACGCCATCATGGAAATTTACCGGCGCCTGCGACCCAGCAATCCGCCCACGCCGGAAACGGCGGCGAAGTTTTTCAACAGCCTGTTTTTCGAACCGGAGACGTACGATCTTTCGGACGTCGGCCGGGCGAAGATGAACTACAAGCTCCGCTTGAACGTGCCGACCGACCTGACGGTTTTGCGCAATGAAGATATCCTGGCGTCGGTCAAGTACCTTATCGATCTTAAAAACGGTGTCGGCGAATGCAGCGTTGACGATATCGACCACCTGGGCAACCGCCGTGTGCGCTCCGTAGGAGAGCTGATTGAAAACCAGTACCGCATCGGCTTGGTGCGGATGGAACGGGCGATCAAGGAAAAAATGAGCCTTCAGGACATTGAAACCATGATGCCGCACGATCTCATCAATGCCAAACCGGTGTCCGCGGTCGTGAATGAATTTTTCGGATCGAGCCAGTTGTCCCAGTTCATGGATCAGACCAATCCGCTGTCGGAAATTACGCATAAACGGCGGCTATCCGCTCTGGGGCCGGGCGGGTTGACTCGCGAACGCGCAGGATTTGAGGTCCGTGACGTTCATTCGACGCATTACGGCCGCATCTGTCCGGTGGAGACGCCGGAAGGTCCGAACATCGGTCTGATCGTGTCGCTTTCGACCTACGCGCGCGTCAACGAGTTCGGCTTCATCGAAACGCCGTACCGCCTGGTGGACAACGGCCGGGTGTCCGACGAGGTGAAGTACATGACGGCCATAGAGGAAGAAAATCTCCTGATCGCGCCGGCCGACCGACCACTCGATAAAAAAGGGAAATTTGAGGAAGAACTGATTTCGGTCAGAAAAGGAAGCGACTTCGTTTCGGCCATGCCGGCAGACATCAGGATGATGGATGTTGCTCCCAACCAAATGGTTTCCGTGGCTGCGGCGCTTATTCCGTTTCTGGAGCACGACGACGCCAACCGGGCGCTCATGGGATCCAACATGCAGCGCCAGGCGGTGCCGCTCATGTGCCCCGAAGTGCCGGTGGTCGGCACGGGTATGGAAGCGATCGTGGCCCGGGATTCCGGCGCCGTAGTGGTCGCCAAACGGGCGGGCGTGGTGGAAAGCGTCGATGCCTCCCGCATCGTCGTCCGCGCCGACAAACCTGAAGAAGACGGCCTGGACACCGGCGTGGACATCTACACCCTGTCCAAGTACCAGCGTTCCAATCAGGATACCTGCTTCAACCAGAAACCGATCGTCGCGGCCGGCGACCGCGTCCAGAAAAGAGACATCCTGGCCGACGGTCCCGCCACGGACAACGGCGAACTGGCGCTGGGACGCAATGTAATGGTCGCTTTCATGTCCTGGGGCGGATACAACTACGAAGACTCGATTCTGGTGAGCGAGCGCATCGTCAAGGAAGATATTTATACGTCGATCCATATCGAAGAATTCGAAACCATGGCCCGCGACACCAAACTGGGCAAGGAAGAGATCACGCGCGACATTCCCAACGTCGGCGAGGAGGCGCTGCGCAACCTCGACGAAAGCGGCATCATCCGCATCGGCGTATCCGTCAAGCCGGGCGACATCCTGGTGGGCAAGATCACTCCCAAGGGCGAAACGCAGCTGTCCGCCGAAGAAAAACTGCTCCGGGCGATTTTCGGCGAAAAGGCCAGCGATGTGCGCGACACGTCGCTCCGCGTCCCGCCGGGCGTGGAAGGCACCGTGATCGACGCCAAGATCTTCACGCGCAAGGGCGCGGAAAAGGATCTGCGCTCGCAGTCGATCGAGGAAGATGCGATTGAAAAACTGACCCAGGACCGCGACGACGAAATCCGGATTCTGGCCGAGTCCATTAAAAAAGACATTGCCAAGCTGGTGATCGGTAAGACGTCCGCCGGAAAAATCGTAGATGTCAAAAAGAAAACGCTTTTGAAAAAAGGCGACAAGATCACCAAGGATCTCTGGTCGGACCTCCCCTTCATGTACTGGAAGGAAATCACTCTTGCGGAAAACGACGGGTCCGAGGAAAAACTGGCGAACCTGCTTTCCGTCATGGAAAGGAAAATCGATTTTATCAAGGCCCATTTTGAAGAGAAGCTGGAAAAAATCAAGGCCAGCGACGAGCTGCCGCCCGGCGTCATCAAGATGGTCAAGGTCTATATTGCCATCAAGCGCAAGCTTTCCGTCGGCGATAAGATGGCGGGCCGTCACGGCAACAAGGGCGTGTTATCCAGAATTCTTCCGGAAGAAGATATGCCGTACTTTGCCGACGGTTCGACGGTTGACATCATTCTCAACCCCCTGGGCGTTCCGTCCCGCATGAACGTCGGCCAGATTCTGGAGACGCATCTGGGCTGGGCGGCTAAATCGATCGGCGAGGGGCTCAACGAGCTTCTGGAAAAGAACAACAGCCTCAACGTGATCAAGAGCGAGCTCAAGAAAACCTATTCTTCGCCGGATTTCGACGCTTTCCTGGAGAGCGCCTCCGCCGAAGACATCAAGCGTTTTGTCGGGCGGTTGAAGAAAGGCATGCTGGTGGCGAGCCCCGTGTTTGACGGCTGCCCTGAATCGCAGATTCGCCGGCTGCTTGATGCCGCGGGCCTTCCCGATACGGGCCAGGCCGTGCTGTTTGACGGCCGGACCGGCGAGCCTTTCGATCAGGAAGTGACGGTGGGCATCATTTACATGCTGAAGCTGCACCACTTGGTGGACAACAAGATCCATGCCCGTTCGATCGGGCCTTACTCGCTGGTGACCCAGCAGCCGCTGGGCGGCAAGGCGCAGTTCGGCGGCCAGCGGCTGGGTGAAATGGAAGTCTGGGCGATGGAAGCCTATGGCGCCTCCTACACCCTTCAGGAATTTCTGACCGTCAAGTCCGATGACGTCGCGGGAAGAACAAGAATTTATGAATCCATCGTCAAAGGCGAACATACCTTCGAACCGGGCCTTCCCGAGTCCTTCAACGTGCTGGTGAAGGAGCTGCAGAGCCTCGGACTGGACGTGGAACTGGTAGAGGAAGAGTAAACGTTTCCTTTCCCGAAAGCTTTGTTTAAACAGTTAGGAGAAAAAATCTGTGGAAGACGTTTTCAGTTACTTTGAAAAACCAAAAAATCCGATCAGATTCAATGCAATTAAAATCTCGATCGCCTCGCCGGAGAAGATCCTTTCCTGGTCCAACGGGGAAGTGAAAAAACCCGAGACGATCAACTACCGGACCTTCAAGCCCGAGCGCGACGGATTGTTCTGCGCCAAGATTTTCGGACCGGTGAAAGACTATGAGTGCCTCTGCGGGCGCTACAAGCGCATGAAGCACCGCGGGGTGGTCTGTGAAAAATGCGGCGTGGAAGTCATTCAGTCCAAAGTCCGCCGCGAACGGATGGGGCATATCACCCTGGCGACGCCGGTGGCCCATATCTGGTTTTTGAAGAGTCTGCCCAGCCGTATCGGGAATGTCCTGGATCTGACCCTCAAGGAACTCGAAAAGGTTCTTTACTTCGAATCCTGGATCGTCCTGGATCCGAAAGAGACGCCGCTTAAAAAGAAGGAACTGCTCTCGGACGAGGAATATATTGACGCAAGGGAGCAGTACGGAGAAACGGGTTTCGTCGCCGGCATCGGCGCGGAGGCCGTCCGCCAGCTGCTCGAGGAAATCGAACTGGAGAAACTCTATGAAGAGCTGCGCGCGGAAGTCGTGACGTCTATTTCCGACACCAAAAAGAAGAAAATCATCAAGCGCCTGAAAGTCGTCGAGGCGCTGCGCAAGTCCGGCAACAAGCCGGAGTGGATGATTCTGACCGTGCTGCCGGTCATTCCGCCGGACCTGCGTCCCCTGGTGCCGCTAGACGGCGGCCGGTTCGCCACATCCGATCTCAACGACCTGTACCGGCGCGTCATCAACCGAAACAACCGGCTCAAACGGCTTCAGGAGCTCAACGCTCCGGAAATCATCATCCGCAACGAAAAACGTATGCTGCAGGAAGCGGTGGACGTTCTGTTTGACAACGGCCGGCGCGGCCGGGCGATTACGGGAACCAACAAGCGTCCGCTGCGGTCGCTGTCCGATATGCTGAAGGGCAAACAGGGGCGCTTCCGCCAGAACCTGCTGGGCAAGCGCGTGGACTATTCCGGCCGTTCCGTCATCACGGTCGGCCCGGATCTGCGGCTGCATCAGTGCGGCCTGCCCAAAAAGATGGCGCTCGAACTCTTCAAGCCCTTTGTCTATAACCGCCTTCTGGAAAAAGGGTATGTGACGACCGTCAAAAGCGCCAAGAAAATGGTCGAACGGGAGACGGCCGAGGTCTGGGACGCCGTTGATGAAGTGGTGCGCGAGTACCCGGTAGTGCTCAACCGCGCGCCCACGCTGCACCGCCTCGGCATGCAGGCCTTTGAGCCGGTGCTGATCGAAGGCAAGGCCATCCGCCTGCATCCGCTCGTCTGCACGGCATTCAATGCGGACTTCGACGGCGATCAGATGGCCGTGCACGTGCCGCTGTCCATCGAAGCGCAGACGGAAGCCCGCGTGCTGATGATGTCCACGAACAACATTTTGTCTCCGGCCAACGGCAAGCCGATCATCATTCCCAGCCAGGACATCGTTTTGGGGATCTATTACATGACCCGCGCGAAGAAGGACGTGAAAGGCGAAGGCATGACCTTCTCCGGTCCGGAAGAAGTCCGCTCGGCGCTCGATGCCGGCGCGATTGACCTGCACGCGCGGATCAAGGTGCGCATCGGGTCGGAGCTGAAGGACACCACGGCCGGACGCATCATCCTTTACGAAATCATTCCTGATGAAATCAGCTTCGACGTCATCAACAAGCTGATGAACAAGAAGGAGCTGGCCAACCTGATCGACCACTGTTACCGTCTGTGCGGCGACAAGACCACCGTTCTTTTGGCCGACCGTCTCAAGGACCTTGGATTCAAGCACGCGACGATTTCCGGGTTGTCGTTTGCCGTAGGCAACATGATTATCCCCGAGAACAAGAAAAACATCGTGGCCCAGGCTGACAAGGATGTGCTGAAAATCCAGAAGCAGTACATGGACGGCCTGATTACGGACGGCGAACGCTACAACAAGGTGATCGACATCTGGGCGCAGGCGACCGAGAAGATCGCCGCGGAAATGCTCACAGGCATCAGCACCGAAGAGCTGGCCGGACCGGACGGCAAGAAGCGCCGGATCGAAAGCTTCAACCCGATCTACATGATGGCGGATTCCGGCGCCCGCGGGTCGGGGCAGCAGCTCCGGCAGCTGGCCGGCATGCGCGGTCTGATGGCGAAGCCCTCCGGTGAAATCATCGAGACCCCGATTACGGCCAACTTTCGAGAGGGGCTGACCGTCCTGCAGTACTTCATCTCCACGCACGGCGCCCGCAAGGGGCTTGCGGACACGGCGCTCAAGACGGCCAATTCGGGTTATCTGACGAGGCGTCTGGTCGACGTGGCGCAGGACTGTATCATCACCGAGCAGGACTGCGAAACCGTTGACGGTATTTACGTCTCGGCGCTTATGGAAGGCGGTGAAATCATCGAAACCGCCGGCGAACGCGTGCTGGGCCGCGTCGCACTCCTGGAAATCCGCGATCCCTTCACCGATGAGGTGATCGTGAAGGCCAACGAGGCGATCGACGAAGCGCTGGCGGAAAAGATTGACCGCGCCGGAATTGAGAGAGTCAACATCCGGTCCGTTTTGACCTGCCGCGCCAAACACGGCGTCTGCGCGATGTGCTACGGCCGCGATCTGGCCCACGGGCATCTGGTCAATATCGGCGAGGCGGTCGGTATCGTAGCCGCGCAGTCCATCGGCGAACCCGGCACACAGCTCACCATGAGAACGTTCCATATCGGCGGGACGGCGAAATTCGACGAACATTCCACGTTGGAGGCCCGCCATGACGGCGTGATCCGGTTTGTGAACCTCAATGCGGTCAAAACCCGGGAAAACGACTACGTTGTGATGAACCGCCACGGCGAAGTACACGTTCTGGACGAGCAGAACCGTAGCCGCGGCAAATACACGGTGCCTTACGGCGCGCATCTGAAAGTCAGCGACCAGAGCGCCGTCAAGCGCGGACAGCTCATCGCCGAATGGGATCCCTTTTCCATCCCCATTCTGGCGGAAGTGGATGGAACCGCCAAATACGGAGACATCATTGAAGGAAAAACCATGCAGGAGCAGGTGGACGAGGTTACCGGTCTGTCGCGTAAAGTCGTGACAGAGTTTAAGGGCGGCGACCTGAGACCGCGCGTGTCCATCAAGGACAGCAAGGGGAAGACGGCAAAAATTTCCGGAACGAACTCCACCGCCCGGTATTTCCTGTCGGTGGGCGTCAACATCGTCGTTTCCGAGGGCGATGAGGTGCGGGCCGGCGATATCCTGGCGAAGATTCCCCGGGAGACGACAAAAACAAAGGATATCACGGGCGGTCTGCCGAGAGTCGCCGAACTGTTTGAAGCGCGCAAACCCAAAGATTTTGCCGTGATCAGCGAAATCGACGGGGTTGTTGCCTTCGGCAAGGATGCCAAGGGCAAAAGAAAAATTATCGTGACGCCGGAAATCGGGGAGGAAAAAGAGTACCTGATTCCCAAGGGCAAACACATCAGCGTCCAGGAAGGCGACCGGGTAACCCCCGGCGACGCCCTGATGGACGGCGTGAACAACCCTCACGATCTGCTTGCGATCAAAGGCGAAAAGGAACTGGCCCGTTACCTGGTGGATGAAGTTCAGGAAGTTTATCGTTTGCAGGGCGTCAAGATTAATGATAAGCATATGGAAGTCATCGTCCGTCAGATGCTGCGCCGCGTCCGGATCACCGATCCCGGTGACACGATTTTCATTTCCGACGAACAGGTAGAGCGCTATCGTTTCCAGGAAGAAAACGACCGGGTGATTGCTCAGGGCGGTCGTCCCGCCATCGGCGATCCGCTGCTTCTGGGAATCACCAAAGCCTCGCTTTCCACGCAGAGCTTCATTTCGGCGGCTTCCTTCCAGGAAACCACCCGGGTGCTCACGGAAGCCTCGCTGGCGGGCAAGACGGACTATCTCAGGGGCCTCAAGGAAAACGTCATCATGGGGCGTCTGATACCGGCCGGCACCGGTCTCGTCATGTACCGGAAGCTGGGAATCAAGGTCGAAAATGAGGAGGCGGAAACGGAATTGGAGCCGGAACCGCAAGCGATAACGGAATAAACGAAAAAAAGCAGAAAAGAGCTTGACAGAAACAACTTGAATTGATAATTACCGCAGATTTGCTGCTGCCGGCAAAAACGGCGGGACAACGTTCGGGAGGAGAGATGCCGACAATTAGTCAATTGGTTCGAAAAGGTAGGGCCAAAATCAAGAGAAAAACAAACGCGCCGGCCTTGGCCGGTTCACCGCAACGCCGCGGTGTGTGTGTGAGAGTTTATACGACAACGCCCAAGAAGCCGAACTCGGCTCTGCGCAAGGTGGCGAGGGTCCGGTTGACCAGCGGGTACGAAGTATCGTCGTACATCCCCGGCATCGGCCACAACCTGCAAGAGCACTCGGTGGTGCTGGTCCGCGGCGGCCGAGTGAAGGATTTGCCCGGCGTCCGGTACCATATCGTCCGGGGGACGCTGGATGCCGTCGGAGTTGCCGACCGCAAGCAGAGTCGATCAAAATACGGCGCGAAAAAGCCAAGTTAAACGAAGGACAGAACCATGCCTAGAAGACGCGAAGTTGAAAAAAGGGATATCTTGCCGGATCCCAAGTACAACAACAAACTGGTTGCCAAATTTGTGAACTCTCTGCTCAAGAGGGGCAAAAAGAGCGTGGCTGAAAGCATCCTGTACGGCGCTTTTGACATTATCGAAAAGCGGGTGAAGGAGCAGCCGGTGGAATTTTTTGAGAAAGCCGTCAATAATGTCAAGCCGCTGATTGAAGTGAAGTCAAGGCGCGTGGGCGGTTCCACCTATCAGGTGCCGACAGAGGTTGTTCCGGCCAGACGCACCGCGCTGGCCATTCGCTGGCTCATTTCCAACGCGCAGGAGCGCACCGAGAAAACCATGCGGGAAAAGCTTGCATCGGAACTGATCGATGCGGCCAACAATCGCGGCGGCGCCATTAAGAAGAGAGAATCTGTGCATAAAATGGCGGAGGCCAACAAGGCTTTTGCGCATTATAAGTTTTAAACCGAACACTAAACGACAAGGAAAACAACCATTCAAAGTTAAGGAGGAAAGGTGAGATGGCAAAGAAAAAATTTGAAAGGACCAAGCCGCATTTAAATATAGGAACCATCGGTCACGTGGATCACGGCAAGACGACATTGACGGCCGCCATTACCAAATATCTGGCCAAAAAGGGCTTTGCTGAATTCCGCGCTTTCGATTCCATTGATAATGCTCCCGAAGAAAAAGAACGCGGCGTCACGATCAATATTTCCCATGTGGAGTATGAAACGGAAAAAAGACATTACGCCCACGTGGATTGCCCCGGCCATGCCGACTATATCAAAAACATGATTTCCGGCGCCGCTCACATGGATGGAACGATTCTGGTTGTGGCCGCCTCCGACGGTCCGATGCCGCAGACGCGCGAGCACATCCTCCTTGCCCGTCAGGTGCAGGTTCCCTATATCGTTGTTTTCCTCAACAAAGTTGATCTGGTTGATGATCCCGAGCTGTTGGACCTTGTCGAGCTCGAATTGAGAGAACTCCTGACCCAGTATGAATTTCCGGGCGATGATATTCCCATCATCCGCGGGTCGGCGTTAAAAGCGCTGGAAGCCGAAGACACCAATTCTCCGGATGTGAAGTGCATCGCCGAACTGATGGAGGCGGTGGACAACTACATTCCCGAGCCGAAACGCGATACCGATAAGCCCTTCCTGATGCCGGTCGGCGACGTCTTCACCATCTCCGGGCGCGGCACCGTCGTTACCGGTAGGGTGGACCGCGGAATCGTCAAGGTCGGTGAAGAAGTCGAAATCATCGGCATTCGCCCCACCATCAAAACCGTCGTTACGGGCGTGGAAATGTTCCGCAAGACGCTCGATGAAGGGCGCGCCGGCGATGACGTCGGTTTACTGCTCCGCGGCATCAAGCGCGAGGAAGTGGAACGGGGTCAGGTCGTGGCCAAGCCCGCTTCCATCACGCCGCACACCAAGTTTGAAGCGGCCGTGTACGTTTTGACGAAGGAAGAAGGCGGCCGTCATACGCCGTTCTTCTCCGGTTACCGTCCGCAGTTTTATTTCCGGACCACCGACGTGACGGGCGTCGCGACGCTGCCCGAAGGCGTGGAAATGGTTATGCCGGGGGATAACGTGAAGATGACGGTTGAGCTCATCATGCCCATCGCGATGGAAGAGCAGCTTCGCTTCGCGATTCGTGAAGGCGGCAGAACCGTCGGCGCCGGTGTCGTAAGCAAGGTCATTGCATAGAAACGGGAATAGGTTATCCGATCGATGAAAGAACAAAAGATAAGAATTCGTCTCAAAGCTTACGATTATAAGCTTCTGGATCGCTCTGTCGAGGAAATCGTGGAGACGGCAAAACGGACCGGCGCGCGTGTCGCCGGTCCTATCCCTCTTCCGACGGAAATCAATAAATACTGTGTCAATCGTTCGCCGCACGTGGATAAGAAATCCCGGGAGCAATTCGAAATTCGCACACACAAAAGATTGATCGATATTGTCGAGCCGACGCAGGCCACCGTGGACGCCTTGATGAAACTGGATCTGTCGGCGGGCGTGGATGTCGAGATCAAAGCGTAAGCCTTGAAGCCGAGGCGGTGGAAAGCGAACCGCAGGCGTTGCGCTTTCCGGAATGTTGAATAGCGTGGCTTTATTTCTATAAAAGTTGGATGATGATGAACAAGGGAATTCTAGGAAAAAAATTGGGGATGACGCAGGTGTTTGCCGAGGACGGCGCCGCGATCGGTGTGACGGCCGTCGAGGTGGAGCCTTCGGTTGTCGTTCAGGTGAAAACCAAGGAGAAGGACGGCTACGATGCCGTTCAGGTCGGGTACGGCCGCGTCAAGCAGAAGAACGTTACCAAGCCGCTCCAGGGGCATCTGAACAAGGCCGACAAGGGGTTCTTCCGGGTCCTGAGGGAATTTTCCGCCGAGGCCGGCGCGTATGAAATCGGCCAGGAAATCACCGCCGACATCTTTCAGGCGGGCGGCTACGTAGATGTGGTTGGAACATCCAAAGGCAAGGGCTTCCAGGGTGTCGTAAAAAGGCATGGTTTCGGCGGCGGCCGGGCGACGCACGGATCGATGTTCCATCGCGCTCCGGGCTCCATCGGCGCCAGCGCGGATCCGTCCCGTGTCTTCAAGGGAACCAAAATGGGCGGACAGATGGGAAACGTCCGGAAAACCGTTCAAAACCTCGAGATCTGGCAGGTGCGCTCCGACCGCAATTTGTTATTGTTGAAAGGTTCCATTCCCGGCTCGAAAAACGGCTATGTGATCATTCGGCAAGCCAGGAAAAAAAGTGCGTAAATCAGTGGAGTTATAAACATGGCAGTCGCAGATGTTTTTGATATTGAGAAGAAGAAGGTCGCCGAGGTGGAATTGAACGACGCCGTATTCGGCGCCGAAATCAACGAAGCAACGATCTATGAAGTGGTCAAGATGCAACTGGCGTCGCGCCGGTCGGGAACGTCTGCAACCAAGGCGAGAGGAGAGGTCAGCGGCGGCGGGAAGAAACCCTGGCGTCAAAAAGGGACCGGTCGCGCCCGTGCGGGAACTTCTCGGTCTCCGATTTGGCGGGGCGGCGGAATTGTTTTTGGCCCCCAGCCACGCGACTATTCCTACAGAATTCCCAAAAAAGTCCGTAAAAACGCATTGATTTCGGCGCTCAGCCTGAAGGTCAAAGAACAGAAAATGACCATTTTGCGTGATTTCCCCATGGAAAAAATCAGCACGAAGGCTTTTCAGAAAGTCGTCGCTCTCTTCGGCATGAAAAAAGCCCTGTTCGTTATCGATCAGGATGACGCCGTTTTGATGAAGTCATCGCGAAATATGAAAAACGTGAAAATGATTCGGTCGGAAGGCATCAATGTGTATGATGTGCTCAATCACGAGCACCTGGTCCTTCTCGAACCCTCTGTAAAAAAGATTGAGGGGGCATTGCTGACATAATGGAACTGCATCAGGTTATCAAAAAAATTCTGCTCACGGAAAAAAGCAACATCGACCGCGAAGCGGCGAACAAATACCACTTTGAAGTTGATCGCCGGGCCAACAAGGTCGAGATCGGACAGGCGGTCGAAAAACTGTTCAAAGTCAAGGTGACGGATGTCCGCGTCATCGGAGTGCTGGGAAAGAAGAAAAGAGTGGGCCGGGTCATGGGACAGAAAAGTTCCTGGAAGAAGGCCATTGTCACGTTAGCCGAAGGAAGCCGCATTGAGGTCGCCGAAGGCGTATAGAACGAGTTGAAGGATTACGATCATGGCAATTATCAAGTATAAACCAACATCACCCGGCCGGCGTTTCCAGAGCGTCTCCGATTTTGCGGAGATCACCTCCACCGAGCCGGTCAAGAGCCTTTTGAAACCCGTCAGAAAATCGGGCGGTCGAAACAGTTACGGCAGGATCACCGCGCGTTACATCGGCGGCGGTCACAAGCGGAAATATCGGGTGATCGATTTCTGCCGCGAGAAGGCGGACATTCCGGCGAAAGTAGCGGCCATTCAATACGATCCGAACCGGTCCGCCCGAATTGCGCTTTTGAACTACCGGGACGGCGAAAAACGGTACATTGTCGCGCCCGCCCAGGTGAGCGTCGGCGATGTTTTGGTCAGCGGCGCCAAGGCGGACATCAAACCGGGCAACGCCATTCCCCTGAAACACATTCCGCTGGGCTCCCTCATCCACAACGTGGAGCTGAAGGTAGGGCGCGGCGGACAACTCATCCGCTCGGCGGGCGCCTACGGCCAGCTGATGGCCAAGGAAGGCAGTTATGCCCAGGTGCGGCTGCCGTCCGGCGAGGTCCGCAAGGTGTTTATCGAATGCATGGCCACCATCGGCCAGGTCGGCAATAATGAACACGAAAACGTAAGCATCGGCAAGGCGGGGCGCACCCGCTGGCTCGGCAAGCGTCCGCATGTCCGCGGCGTCGTCATGAACCCGGTCGATCATCCGATGGGCGGCGGCGAAGGCAAGTCCTCCGGCGGCCGTCATCCGTGCACGCCCTGGGGCGTTCCGACGAAAGGACACAAGACCCGGAAGAACAAGAGAACCGATAAATATATCGTGAAGAGAAGAGGTAAATAAAACGTGGCACGTTCGATCAAAAAAGGTCCTTATATTGAAGAAAGTGTGCTGGCCAAAGTTCGGAAAATGGAGGCCGAAAGCAGCAAGAATGTGATTAAGACTTGGTCGCGGCGTTCAACCATCACTCCCGAGTTGATCGGCTATACGTTTGCCGTGCACAACGGAAAGAAATTCATACCGGTTTATGTGACGGAAAACATGGTGGGCCACAAATTGGGCGAATTCGCGCCGACGAGGACTTTTTATTCCCATTCCGGCGACCGGAAAACGAAAGTTCGCAAATAATATTCACGCGCAGACGCACAGGTTTGGAGTTGAGAAGATATGGAAGCAAAGGCAGTTGCAAAATATATTCGGATGTCGCCGCAGAAGGTCCGGCTGGTCGTTGATCTGATCCGGGGCAAAAAGGTCCAGGAAGCGCGCAATATTCTGCTGTACACGAGAAAGTACGCGGCGGGCATCATCGCCAAGGTCCTGAAATCCGCCGTGGCCAACGCCTCTCAGAATCCCAATATCGACGAAAACACGCTTTATGTGAAGGAGATATTCGTGGATCAGGGACCGTCCCTGAAAAGATGGCGGGCCCGGGCCCAGGGAAGAGCGGCGGGGATCAAGAAGAGGACGTCACATATCACCGTTGTCGTGGATGAAAGGTAAGGAGGAACGATATTGGGTCAGAAGGTTAACCCGGTAGGATTGCGGTTGGGCTACATTAAAAAGTGGCAGTCGGTATGGTTTGCCGAAAAGAATTACAGTGGGATGCTTCTGGAAGACTTGAAAATCCGCAAGTACCTGAAGAAGAAACTGTATCACGCCGGAATATCTCATATCGAAATCGAGCGCGCGGCCAACAAAGCCAAGGTGAATATTTACGCGGCCCGTCCCGGCGTCATCATCGGGAAAAAGGGATCGGAAATAGAGAAGCTCAAGGCGGAGATCGAGAAATTTTCCCCGGCGGAAATCATCATCAATATCCTGGAAGTCCGTAAGCCGGAGACGGACGCGCAGCTGGTGGCCGAGAATGTCGCCATGCAGCTGGAACGGCGCGTCGCGTTCCGCCGGGCCATGAAAAAATGCGTCGGTTACGCCCTCAAGTTCGGTGCGAAGGGCATCAAGATCACCTGTTCGGGGCGGTTGGGCGGAGCTGAAATGTCCCGCTCGGAATGGTACCGCGAGGGACGTGTTCCTCTGCATACGCTGCGGGCCGATATTGACTACGGCTTCATTGAAGCGCATACGGCTTACGGCCTGATCGGTGTCAAGGTTTTGATTTTCCACGGAGAGGTTCTGCCCCAGAAGAACGAGAAACAGCCATGATAGCATCAGGCGATTGTCCCCGACCGGGAGAGTCCTTGCTGAAGATAAACGGGAGTTTTGAATTATGTTAATGCCAAAACGGGTGAAATACAGAAAGTTACAGAAAGGCCGCATGGGCGGAAAGGCCACCAGAGGCGGCACGATTGCCTTCGGGGATTATGGCTTGCAGGCGGCGGAGTGCGGCTGGGTGACCGCGCGGCAGATCGAGGCGGCTCGTGTGGCCATGACCCGGTATGTCAAACGCGGCGGCAAGATCTGGATTCGCGTGTTCCCCCATAAATCCATCACGAAGAAACCCGCCGAAACCCGAATGGGAAAAGGCAAGGGCGCGCCGGAAGGATGGGTAGCGGTGGTGAAGCCCGGATCCGTTCTCTACGAGATGGAAGGCGTGACCAAGGAAGTGGCCAAAGAAGCATTCCGTCTTGCTTCGCACAAATTGTCCATAGCTACAAAGTTTTTGTCAAGGGAGATATCTGATGAAAATTAGCGAAATCAGAGGTCTCGGTATCAACGAGCTTCAAACAAAAAACAGAGAATTGGCCGAAGAACTTTTTCGGTTGAAGATTCGGCATGCATCCGGTCAACTCGAGTCGACCGCCAGCTTGGGCCGCCTGCGCAAGGAAATCGCCCGCATCGCAACGGTTCTGAAGGAAAAGGAGGCCGCAGGATAATATGGCTGAAAAAAGCAATAAACGCACCATCAAGGGTGTGGTGGTCAGTGACAAAATGGACAAGACGATCGTGGTGAAGGCCGAGCGGCTGGTCAAGCACTCGGTGTTCCACAAGTATGTCCGCCGGCATGTAAAATACAAAGCCCATGACGAGCAGAATCAGTGTAAAACGGGCGACACCGTTTTGATCATTGAGGCGCGGCCGATGAGCAAAGACAAACGCTGGCGGATGCTGGAAATTCTGGAGCGAGCGAAATAGAAACCGGCCCGGTGCAGAGGCGGGTATCTTGTTTAGTGGAGTTGATTTATGATTCAGATGCAGACAATTCTCAATGTCGCCGACAATTCCGGCGCCAAGCGGGTCGCGTGTATTAAGGTGCTCGGCGGATCGAAGCGACGTTACGCGTCCCTGGGCGACGTGATCGTCGTTTCCGTGAAAGAAGCGATTCCGAATTCCAAAGTAAAAAAAGGTGACGTCATGAAGGCGGTCATCGTCCGCACCGTGAAGGAAGTGAAGCGGCCGGACGGGTCTTATCTCAAGTTTGACGACAACTCCGCCGTACTCATCAGCAACCAGATGGAGCCGATCGGGACGCGCATTTTCGGGCCGGTCGCCCGTGAACTGAGAGCAAAGCAGTTTATGAAGATTATATCTCTGGCGCCAGAAGTTCTGTAAGCCTGTTTTGAAGAGGGGAAAAATGACTGTAGGCAGATTGAAAAAGGGAGACATGGTGAAGGTTCTGGCCGGAAAGGACAAGGGCAAAACCGGGAAGATTCTTAAAACCATACCCGAAAAAAGCAAGGTGATCGTTGAAAAGATCAACGTGATCAAGCGGCATAAGAGACCCGATCAGAAGAGCAAAGGGGGCGTCTTGGAAAAAGAGGCGGCGATGGATGTCTCCAAGGTCAGCATCATTTGCGGCAAATGCAAAGAGGCGACCCGGATTCGCAACCGCATTCTGGAAGACGGCAAGAAAATTCGTATCTGCAGCAAATGCAATGACGTAATCGACGTGGGTTAGGAAAAAATGGCAAGATTAAAGGAATTTTACTTAAAAACAGTGGTGCCGGCCCTGGTCAAGGAATTTGACTACAAAAATCCCATGCAGGTGCCCAAGATGGAGAAGATTGTCGTCAACATGGGGCTGGGCGAGGCCATTTCGAATGTGAAAATCATCGACGGCGCAGCGCAGGAAATGGCGATGATAACGGGGCAGAGGCCGGTGATTACGAAGGCGAAGAAATCCATCGCGACCTTCAAATTGCGCCAGGGCATGCCGATCGGCTGTTCGGTCACGCTGCGCAAGGACGTGATGTACGAGTTTTTCGATCGTCTCGTGAACGTGGCGCTGCCGAAGGTTCGGGACTTCCGGGGAATATCGCCCGCCGCTTTTGACGGCCGGGGAAATTATTCTCTCGGTCTTCACGAACAGATCATTTTCCCGGAAATCGAATATGATAAAATAGAAAAGATCAAGGGGATGAACATCACCATCGTGACCACAGCCCGAACGGACGAAGAGGCCCGCGTGCTGCTTCGGCTGATGGGTGTTCCCTTTAAGAATTAAACGAGGAAGCTCCGGAGGAATTTCGCGTGGCAAAAAAGTCATTAATCGCAAAAGCAAAAAGGAAGCCGAAATTTTCGGTTCGGGAATACAACCGTTGTCAGATCTGCGGCCGGCCCCGAGCGTATTATCGGAAATTTGAAATGTGCAGAATCTGTTTGCGGAAACTGTCCCTGCAGGGCGAGCTTCCCGGCGTGATCAAATCGAGTTGGTAATTTTAGGGTAAGGAGAAAAAAAGCATGGGGATGACTGATCCTATCGCTGATATGCTGACCAGAATTCGAAACGGGAACAAAGCCCGTTTCAAGAGTGTCAATGTATACATGTCCCAGATGAATTTGAATATTGCCAAGGTTCTGAAAGCGTCTGGCTACATCAACACGTATGACGTTGTGAAAGATGAAAAAGGCCATCCGATGCTGAAGATCAGCCTCAGATATCCGGATTCCAAACGAGCGGTGATCACCGACATCAAAAGGGTCAGCAAGCCGGGGCGCAGAGTCTATGTGCCGGCCGATAAGATTCCCAAAGTGCTCAACGGCTTCGGCATTTCCATCTTGTCCACGTCCCGCGGCGTCATCACCGATCAGGAAGCCCGCGAGGCCAATGTCGGCGGCGAGATCCTTTGCAAGGTTTGGTAAACAAAATACTCATATTAAACGGGAGTTCTTGTTCATGTCGAGAATAGGTAAAAAACCGATCACTTTTCCCAAGACGGTGAAAATCAGCCAAAGTGACGGGATTGTCAAAGTCGAAGGACCCAAGGGCGCGTTAACCGCGAAACTGCCTGACGGGATCAAGATGGTGGTTGCCGATGCTTCCCTGACCGTCGAGCGTCAGTCGGATGATCGCCTGGCCCGGTCGTATCACGGATTGGCCAGAACCCTGATCAACAACATGGTGACCGGCGTCAGCAACGGTTTTGCAAAGGCTCTGGAAATCTCCGGCGTCGGCTACCGCGCCGAAATCGCCGGCTCCACTCTGAAGCTGGTTCTGGGATTTTCCAATCCCGTCGAGTATACGATTCCCAAGGGAATCGAGGTGAAGGTCGACAAGCAGGTGAACCTGGTGGTTTCCGGCATCAACAAGGAACTGGTGGGACGCGTGGCCTCGGAGATTCGGTCTCTGAAGAAACCCGAACCTTACAAGGGCAAGGGCATCAAGTATGCGGGTGAGTACATTCGCCGGAAAGCCGGGAAAGCGGCCGGCGCAAAGTAAAAGTTAATTTAATACAGCCTTGAAGAGGTGGAACATTGGCTTCCAAGAAGACACTGAAAATTCGCAATAAGAGGGAAAAGAGAGTTCGGAGCAAACTGACGGGCACGCCGGAAAGACCGCGTCTTTCGGTATTCCGTTCGGATAAGCACATCTACGCTCAGGTCATCAATGACGTCGAGGGCACGACCATTGCGGCTGCGTCCACGCTGAGCAGGGAACTGGCCGGTAAACTGAAAGGAATCAAGAAGGTGGATGTGGCCAGGGAAGTAGGCAAGCTGATTGCCGCGCGACTGCAGACGCTCGGCGTTGAAAAAGTCGTTTTTGACAGAGGCAGGTTTCTTTATCACGGCCGCGTGAAGGCTCTGGCCGACGCCGCGCGGGAAAATGGTCTTAAATTTTAAACTCAAACGAAGTGTAGAGAACTCATGATAAGGGAAGAATCGTTCGACAGGAAAGAGATGAAAGAGGTGGAGCTCCTCGACCGAGTCATTGCCATTAACCGTACGGCAAAGGTTGTGAAGGGAGGAAGGCGGTTCCGTTTCAGCGCGATTGTCGTGGTCGGAGACGGCCAGGGATCGATCGGCGCGGGACTGGGCAAAGCGCATGAAGTTCCCGAAGCAATCCGCAAGGGGATGGAAATGGCCAAAAAGAACATGGTCAAGGTGGCCGTCACCAACAAAACCATTCCCTACGAGGTTCTCGGAAAGTTCGGCGCGGGCAGAGTCCTGCTCAAACCGGCCTCCGAAGGGACGGGATTGATTGCCGGCGGCGCGGTGCGCGCCGTTCTGGAAGTGGCCGGCGTCCATAACATTCTGACCAAATGCCTGGGCTCTCACAACCCCCACAATCTGGTCAAGGCCACCGTTGAAGGGCTTTGTCAGTTGAAGGATCCGGCGGAAATCGCCGCCCAGAGAGGCAAATAAAAATTTTCACGAGGGTGTTGAAACAGTGGGCAAAATGTTGAAAGTCAAAATGGTGAAAAGTGTCATTACCCGGCCGGAAAAGCAGCGGAAAGTTCTGCGGGGCCTGGGACTGAATAAAGTAAACAGCACCGTGACTCTGGCGGACACCCCGGAGATCCGCGGGATGATTAATAAAGTGATCCACCTTGTTTCCGTGGAAGAAGCGAAGGAGTAGATATATGGATTTAAGTTCTCTCAAAGCGCCCGCCGGAGCAACCAAGAAAAGAAAGAGGGTCGGTCGCGGAGACGCTTCCGGTCACGGCGGAACATCCGGCAAAGGACACAAGGGGCAGAAGGCCCGTTCGGGCGGCTCTGTGCGCGACGGTTTTGAAGGCGGACAGATGCCCATGTCCCGGAGGCTTCCGAAAAGAGGGTTCCGCAATCCTTTCCGGGAAAGCTACGTTGCCGTGAATCTCGTGGATTTATGCCGCATTTTTGAAAAGGGCGCCGTGATCGACGAAGCGGCGATTCGGGCCAGCGGCCTGGTCAAGAGAAAGAGCGACAGCATCAAACTTCTGGCCAAAGGCGATATTGATTTTCCGGTGACCGTCAAAATAGCGAAAATCAGTTCGGCCGCCAAAGCGAAAATTACCGCCGCAGGCGGAACCGTGGAAGAGGTGATCTAACTTGTTAGAGGGATTAGGCGGCGTTTCGAAAATACCGGAGCTGCAAAGAAGAATTCTGTTTACGCTGCTTCTTCTGGCGGTGTATCGTGTTGGCGTTTTTATTCCGACCCCCGGCATTGACAACGTGGCGCTTCTGGCATTTTTCGAGCAGGCCCGGGGATCCGTGCTGGGCTTGATGGACCTTTTTGCCGGCGGCGCGCTGAGCACGTTTTCGATCTTCGCCCTGGGCATCATGCCGTACATCACCTCGTCCATTATTCTGAACCTGCTCACCGTGGCGATTCCGCACCTGGAAAAGCTGTCCAAGGAAGGGGAAAACGGTCGCCGTAAGATTACGCAGTACACCCGTTACGGCACGGTTCTTTTAAGCATCATCCAGGGATTCGGCATCGCCTGGGGCTTGCAGCAGATGGCGTCCCCGACGGGCGCGCCGATCGTCCTGAATGCCGGATGGGGCTTCATCCTGATGACCATCATCACGCTGACCTCCGGAACGGCCTTCCTGATGTGGCTGGGCGAGACCATCACCGAAAAGGGCATCGGCAACGGGATATCGCTCATCATTTTCGCGGGCATTGTGTGCAATATGCCCGGCGCCATCGGCAACACCTGGAGCCTGTATTCGTCCGGCGAACTGCATTTTCTGCTGCTGGTTCTTCTGGGTCTGTTCATGATCGCCGTTATCGGCGCGATCGTTTTTGTGGAAGCGGCGCAGCGCCGGATTCCGGTGCAGTACGCCAAAAGAATTGTGGGTCGGAAGATGTACGGCGGGCAGACAACGCATCTGCCGCTGAAGATCAATTCCGCCGGCGTGATTCCGCCGATCTTCGCCTCGTCGGTGATCATGTTTCCGGCGACGATCGCCAATTTTGCTCCGCACGGGTGGATGAAAACGATTTCGGGATATTTGATGCCCGGCAGGCTCGGCTATGAAATTCTGTTTGTGGCGTTGATTTTCTTCTTCTGCTTTTTTTACACGGCCGTCACGATCAAACCGGACGACATGGCCGAGAACATGAAGAAGTACGGCGGATACGTTCCGGGCATCCGGCCCGGCAAAAAGACCGCCGAGTATATCGAGGAAATTCTGGAGCGGCTGACGTTCAGCGGCGCGATTTACGTGTCCATCATCTGCGTGCTGCCCAGTGTATTGATTTCTCAGCTGAACACGCCGTTTTATTTCGGCGGAACGTCGCTGTTGATCGTCGTCGGCGTGGCCATGGACACGGCCAGCCAGATTGAGGCGCATTTGCTGACCCGTCAGTACGAGGGATTCATGAAGAAAGGGCACATGGCGCGCAGGCGGTAAAGCGGCATTGAAGGATTGAAGCTCATGGTAATTCTGAAACAACCGGAAGAGATTGTACAAGCCAAGGCAGGCAACCGGATTGTCGCAGAAGCATTGAGCACCCTTCGCGAAAAGGTCAAACCGGGGATTACAACCAGGGAACTGGACCGGATCGCCGAAGGCGTCGCCGAAAGAAGAGGCGCGAAGCCCGCTTTCAAGGGGTACCGGGGGTATCCTTACGCGCTGTGCACGTCGGTGAACGAAGAAGTGGTTCACGGGATGCCTTCGGAAAGGGTGTTACAGGACGGAGATATCGTCGGCCTTGATTTTGGGATTTACTACCAGGGATTTTACGGGGATTCGGCGATCACGCTGCCCGTCGGCCGGGTGAGCGAAGAGGCGGCGGAGCTGTTGCGGGTGACGGAAGAGAGCCTGTACGCGGCGATTCGCGAGGCCTGCCAGGGAAACCGCCTCGGCGATATTTCGGCGGCGGTTCAGGGACTGGTGGAAGCGGCCGGTTTTTCGGTCGTCCGTGATTTTGTCGGCCACGGCATCGGCAGGAACCTGCACGAGGACCCGCAGATTCCGAATTTCGGGAAAAAAGGGCGGGGGATCGAATTGAAAAAAGGCATGATTCTGGCGATTGAGCCCATGGTCAATGCCGGGTCACACAAGGTGAAGATTTTATCGGACGGCTGGACAGTGATTACGCAGGACGGCGGTTTGTCGGCTCATTTCGAACATTCGGTGGCGATCACCGATAACGGGCCGGAGATTTTAAGCAGAGTGAACTGAAAGCAACGAACGAAAACGGCAAGAACAGAAATCAGGGTATGGCCAAAGAAGAAGCTATAGAAGTTGAAGGGCGGGTGCTCGAGCCCCTGCCCAATGCGATGTTCCGGGTGGAGTTGGAAAACGGGCATAAGGTGCTGGCTCACATTTCCGGCAAGATGCGCATGCATTTCATCAAAATCTTGCCGGGGGACAAGGTCACTGTGGAGCTGTCCCCCTATGATCTGACGCGGGGTCGGATCACGTACAGGACGAAGTAAAATTTTTTCCCCAGGACAAGGAGTAAGAAGCGTGAAGGTAAGATCGTCTGTGAAAAAAATATGCGAGAAGTGCAAAATCGTCAAACGCAAGGGGGTTTTGCGCGTGATTTGTGAAAATCCCAAACATAAGCAGCGTCAGGGCTAGTTTTGAATTTCAGGAGGTTATTAGGTGGCACGAATTGCAGGTGTTGATTTACCGAAAAACAAAAGAATGGAGATTGCTTTAACGTATATTTACGGCATCGGCAAAACCCGGGCAAAGCAAATCCTGAAAGAATCCGGCGTCAGCCCGGATACGAAAACTGACGAACTGGCCGACTCCGAAATATCGGCGATCCGCAGCATCATCGATAAAGAGGGCAAAGTCGAGGGCGACCTGCGGCGCGAAGTCTCCATGTCGATCAAGCGGTTGATGGACATCGGCGCTTACCGTGGCTTGCGTCACCGCAAGGGACTTCCCGTGAGGGGACAGAGAACGCATACCAACGGGAGAACCCGGAAGGGGCCGAGACGGGCCATTGCAGGCAAGAAGAAGTAGCTGAGAAATTCATTTTCGACCGGAGGAAAAATGGCGAAAGTAGTCAGAAAAACGGGCAAGAAAAAGGAAAAAAAGAATATCACGGAAGGGGTTGCGCATATTCAATCCACTTTCAACAATACGATCATCACCATCACGGATATGACAGGCAATGTGATTTCCTGGTCGTCCGCGGGGTTGCAGGGATTTAAAGGGTCGCGCAAGAGCACGCCGTTTGCCGCGCAGATGGCCGCGGAGGATGCGGTGCGCAAGGCCAAGGATCAGGGAATGCGCCGGGTTCAGGTGTATATCAAAGGGCCGGGCGCCGGACGCGAGTCGGCGCTCAGATCTTTACAGCTGGCCGGATTGACCATTACCATGATCCGGGATGTCACGCCTGTTCCGCACAACGGTTGCAGACCGCCCAAGCGGCGCAGGGTATAAAAAAACCATCAAGAATGATTTGAGATTAAAGGGAGGCGTTTTTTGGCAAGATATACGGATTCCTCATGCAGGTTGTGTCGCCGTGAAGGCTTGAAGCTCTTTTTGAAGGGCGATCGCTGTTATTCGGAGAAGTGCTCCTTTGAAAGAAGAGGTTACGCTCCGGGAGATCATGGTCAGTCTCATAAGAAGCAGGTTTCTGACTATGGTACGCAGTTGCGTGAAAAACAGAAGCTCAAGAGAATGTACGGGCTCCTGGAAAAGCAGTTTCACGGTTATTTTGAAAAGGCCGATCGCCAGAAGGGCATCACCGGCACCAATCTGCTGGTGCTTCTGGAGCGTCGATTCGACAATATGGTCTTTCGTCTCGGTTTTGCCAATTCAAGAATCGAGGCGCGGCAGTTGATCAGTCACAATCATTTTCTCATCAACGGCAAAGCCGTGAACATTCCTTCTTACCTGCTCAAAGCCGGAGACGAAATCACCATCAAAGAAGGATCCCGCAAGATGAACCGGGTGCTCGAAGCGATGGAAACCGTCGCGAGACGTGGTGTGCCACATTGGCTGGATTTGGATAAAGACAACTTTAAAGCGACCATCAAAATGTTGCCGGTTCGGGAAGATCTGACCATGCCGGTGCAGGAACAGCTCGTTGTCGAACTTTATTCGAAATAAGCACATTTAATTTTATAAACCAGCTAGAGGGTGGGTTTGATTATGCAGAGAAACTGGTCGAGTTTGATTCGTCCCAAACGCGTAGATGTCGATGAAGCGACGCATACGCGGTTTTATGGAGAATTTACAATTCAGCCGTTGGAGAGAGGATTTGGAATAACGCTGGGAAACGCGTTGAGACGGGTGCTGTTGTCTTCCATTCAGGGGGCGGCGATCACGTCCGTGAAAATCGACGGCGTGTTGCATGAATTTTCCACGATTCCGGGAATCAAGGAAGACGTGACGGATGTGATTTTGAATCTGAAAGGCGTGCGCTTTAAACTGGGCGCGGCGGACACGAAAGTCGTGCGGTTTAACGTGACCGAGCCCGGCGTGATTACGGCGGGCGACATCATTACGGACGGCAGCATCGATGTGCTGAACGCCGATCATTATATTGCGACGCTGTCGGGCGACGGCGCTTTCCAGGCCGAAATGGTCGTTAAGATGGGAAAAGGATACACGCCGGCCAAAAAGGAACTGGATCCGGACCAGCCGGAAGGCACCATCAACATCGACGCGATTTTTTCGCCGATCAAGAAAGTCAATTATGTCGTGTCGCATGCGCGCGTCGGCCAAATTACGGATTACGACAAACTGGTGATGGAAATCTGGACGGACGGTTCCCTGAATCCGGGAGACGCCGTCGCCTACGCGGCAAAGATCCTGAAACAGCAGCTGGATGTTTTCATCAACTTCGAGGAAGTCGAGGAAGAGGTTGTGCTGGAACAGGAAGATGAAAAGGGAAACCTCAACGAAATCCTGTCCCGCTCAGTGGAGGATCTGGAGCTTTCCGTGCGTTCCGCCAATTGCCTGAAAAATGCGGGGATCAACACAATCGGTGAACTGGTGCAGAAGTCGGAAGCGGAAATGCTCAAAACCAAGAATTTCGGCCGCAAATCCCTTTCCGAAATCAAGGATATTCTCAACGAATACGGCCTGGTTTTCGGAATGAAGCTGGACAGCAACGCTTAAAAAAGGCGGCGCAGTTCATTTTATTTCAGGCGCGATATGCAAATTCGGATTTGATAGTAAGGAAAGGAAAGAGAAACAATGTATCATGGTAAGGCGGGCAGAAAACTGGGACGGACGTCCAGCCATCGGGAAGCCATGTTTCGCAACATGGTGACATCGCTGATCAAACATGAAAGCATCCGTACGACGGATACAATGGCCAAGGAAGTGCGGAAACTGGCGGACCGGATGATCACGCTGGGCAAGAGGGGCGACCTGCACGCGCGTCGCCAGGCGCTGGCGGTTGTGCGCGACAGGGAAACGGTCGCCAAGCTGTTTGGCGACCTGACCGAGCGGTTCCGCAACCGCGCCGGCGGTTACACGCGCATTGTGAAGGTCGGTTATCGTTTCGGTGATAACGCGCCGGTTTCCATTCTGGAATACATTTCCGACGAGAAAAAGAAGGAAAAGGCCAAACCGAAGGCTAAAGCGAAAAAAGCCGAATAAACAGACCGGATGAAGACTGTGAAGGCAGGGTGCAAACCCTGCCTTTTTTTATGGTGAAAGCGCGCGTCCCGGTAACAGATCAGCGGATGACGAAATGGATCGCATAATACAAAAGAGCGGAAATCAGGGCGGATATGGGAATGGTTAACAGCCACGCCCAGATGATGTTTCCGGCGACACCCCAGCGTACGGCGGAAAGCCTTTTGGTGGAGCCGACCCCTACAATCGCTCCCGTGATGGTGTGGGTGGTGCTCACCGGAATACCGGCGACGGTGGCCCCGATGATGGAGCAGGCGGCCGCCGTCTCCGCGCTGAATCCGCCGATCGGCTGAAGCTTCGTGATTTTGGTTCCCATGGTTTTAACAATGCGCCACCCGCCGAACATCGTTCCCAGGGAGATCATGGTGTAGCAGGAAACAATCACCCACAGGGGGATTTCAAAATTACTTCCGATCAACCCCTTGCTGAAGAGCGCCATGGTGATGATGCCCATGGTTTTCTGTGCGTCGTTCATGCCGTGTCCCATGGAATAGACGGCGGCGGAAAACAGCTGCAGCCTGCGGAAAACTTTATCCGTCGCGGCCAGGTTGGAGCGGCGGCTGAGGTTCATGGAAAGGACCATGAAACCAAAACCAAGCACCATGCCGACGGCCGGAGAGACAACAATAAACACGGATGTCTTAATAATCCCCGCCCAGACCAGCGTGCTGGTTCCGGCCTTGGAAACCGCCGCCCCGATCAGCCCCCCGATCAGGGCATGGGAGGAACTGCTGGGCAGGCCGTAATACCAGGTTGTGATGTTCCAGATGATCGCGCCGCCCAGTGCCGAAAAAATCACGAGGTTGTCCACGATGTCCAGGTGAATGATGCCCTTGCCGACGGTGTGCGCGACCTGTGTGCCGACGAAGAAGACCGCCGCAAAGTTGAAAAAAGCCGCCCAGAGAACCGCCTGCCTTGGGGAAAGGACGCGGGTGGACACGACCGTGGAAATGGAATTGGCGGAATCATGAAATCCATTCAGGAAATCAAAAAGCAAAGCAATGATGATCAGCGTGATGACAAAGGCCAGTGAATCAAGCATGATTCAGAACGTTCCTTTCCGCGTTGTTTGGCAAATCGCAAAAGCCTCCCGAGTTGCGCAAAAACGCGCGAGATCTCTCCAGGCGCAATCCGGGTCAGTGGTTTTTCCCTTCTCCGGAGAGCTCCCGGGTGATGGACCGGATGTTGTGGATGCCGAAGAGAATCCCGGCCGCGATGAGAAAAACAATGAAGAAGGACAGGGCGTAAAACGCGTCCATCCGGGTCCGGGCGACCGTCTCCGTTTCCGCGAGCCGTTTTTCCGCGAGGGTTCTGATCGTTCCGACAATTGCGTCGATCTCATCGGTGAGACCGCGGTCCATGCCGCGGACGCTTTCGTCGATTCGCGCGACGGTTGTGGAATCGCGTCTCGGATGTTCCCGGAGAATCCCGTGATAGCGTTGTCCCAGCGTTTCGTGCGCGGCCGTGACATCCGCAATCCGGGGCACAGACCACTCCAGGGCCGCGATCCTCCGGGACAGGGACTGCAAATATTCTTTTACTTTTCGCTCTTCCTCGGCGAAGGCCTTTGTGTGCTTGTCGAAAAGGTTTTTGTCGCGGCCGCGCAGGAGAATGTTTTTCCACTCCTGGACCTGCATTTTAAAGTGAACCTGGGCCAGTCTTGCGTCGTCAATGGCGGCGGCCATGGCGCTGGCCTCCAGAACGCTTTTGTGAAGACGTTGATGGGTATCCGCAACGACCGCCAGGCCGAACAATCCAATGACAACTGTAAGCACGGTCATGAGGCCGATGGCGCTGACCACCCGCCGGCGCAGGGAAATTTTCCGGAAAATACTGACCGGTTCTTTCATAAAATGCCTCGCTCATTTCTTTAATGAACTTTATGAAACCAATGTTACAGTTTGATGACAGATTGATGAATATCGGAAAAAAGAAAGGCACCCCCTTGACGGGGGAATATAACGCGCAAACGGAAACGCCATGATTGAAGGGAGAGGCGTTTGCGGGGGCGAAAGAAAAGTCGAAGCGGGCCGGCAACGCGCCGAAGCAGATAAGTCGAATAGCTGAATTATATCAAATATTATCATGTGGCATCCGGAGCGCGCGTCTTTTTTTTGGGTTGTTTTTTAAAAATAAAAAATGTATTACTTTCAAAAGAAACACGAAGACGAATACGGTCTGACGGTCGTTTTTTCAAACGAGGATTTATTGCTGAAACACGAAAAAAACAATGGCTTACAGGGGGAGGAATTCATCATGGCAGAAAAAAAGATCGGCGAAGTCGTCAAATTCTTTGCGAAGCCTTCCGTGGCGGCTGTTCATATCACGGATGGAGAATTGCTGGTCGGCGACAGCGTAAAGTTTTCCGGGCATACTACGGAATTCACTGACGTGATTCAGTCCATGGAAGTGAACAACCAGCCGGTGCAGAAAGCGGTTGCCGGTGAATCGATCGGCATGAAAGTTTCGGATCGCGTTCGTCCCGGAGACGAAGTATTTAAGGTCATTCCCGATTAATTCCAGCCGCAAATTGGATCCGAGCCGGCAGGAACGCGCCGCAAAACGCCCCGCTGTGCCCTGAAAGAACCGCAGGTTGCCTATGGCAAAAATTTTGATTGTTGACGATGAACCCGACATTGTCGAACTGGTTTCCTACAACCTGGCGCGGGAAGGATTTTCCACGGTAAAAGCGCACGACGGAGAAGCGGCTCTCGGAAAAGTCAGAACGGAAAAACCCGATTTGGTAATACTGGACCTGATGTTGCCGGGCATCGGCGGTCTGGACATCTGCAAGAAGATTCGCGCCAATCCGGAAACCTCGCTCCTGCCGATCATCATGCTGACGGCCAAGGGCGACGAAGTCGATAAGATCATCGGTCTCGAAATCGGGGCGGATGATTACATGACCAAGCCCTTTAGCGTGAAGGAACTGATTGCCAGGGTGAGGACGGTTCTGAGACGCGTCGAGGAAGGAAAGAAGCCTTCCGCCCGGGAAATCTTTGAATTCGACGGACTGACCATTAATTACGCATCTTGCGTGGTTCAGGTGGACGGCCGCCCCGTGACGTTGAGTCCCACGGAGCTCAAACTGCTTTTCTTTTTTACCCGCAATCCCGGCCGGGTGTACACCAGAAATCAGATCCTGGACCATGTCTGGGGAGATGAAACGTTTATCACGGACCGGGCGGTCGACGTTCATATCCGCCGCCTGCGCAGTCAGATTGAAAAAAACATGGAACATCCCCGCTATATTCTAACCGTGCGCGGCTTCGGCTATAAATTCTCCGACGGCCGGTAACCGTCCGGCGGCTTTGCCGTTGCGAACCTGAATCTGTCTTGGCATTTTTATCAACCTGTCATCATCCTGTAACATTGATCCGGTAGAAACCGGAGCATAAAACAGTGAGGAGGATTCATCGATGATCAACTATTTGAAAAGCGGACTGCTGTCGCTTGCGGCGGCGGCACTTTTAAGCGGCGCCGTCTGGGCGGCAGACGCCATTGTGATCAAGGGATCGACCACGGTTCTGCCCGTGGCGCAGGGGACGCTGGAAGCTTTCATGAAAGCCAATCCCGGGGTGCAGATGTCGCTGTCCGGCGGCGGCTCCGGCGAAGGCATCAAGGCGCTGATCGATAAAACCACGAATATCGCCACGTCGTCGCGCGCAATCAAAGACAAGGAAGTGGAACTGGCCAGGGCCAAGGGCGTCAAGCCGGTCGCCCACGTGGTCGCCTTTGACGCCATCATTCCCGTCGTTCATCCTAAAAACAAGGTCAATAATCTGACCGTTGACCAATTGAGCCAGATTTACCAGGGCAACATCACCAACTGGAAGGAAGTGGGAGGAGCCGACCTCAAAATTGTCGTCATTTCCCGTGACTCTTCGTCCGGCACCTTTGAATCCTGGGATCATTTCGTCATGCGGAAGGCGAAAGTGACGCCCCGGGCTCAGATGCTGGCGTCCAACGGCGCGCTGGTGACGGCGATCTCAAAAAACCGCTATGCCATTGCTTACCTGGGCATCGGCTATGTCAATAAAACCGTTAAAGCCTTGCAGGTCAACGGCATCACGGCAAGCATCCAGGCGGCGATGTCCAAGGAGTATCCTTTCTCCCGCGAGCTCTATATGTACACCGACGGCGAGCCGCAGGGCGCGACAGCCAAATATCTTGCGTTTGTGAAATCCGCTGAAGGTCAGAAGATTGTGGCCAGGGAAGGATTTGTTCCCCTCGCAGAGGTTAAGAAAACGGTCAAGAAGAAGTAAGCTATCCGTTTTGCGGGGATTTTGCCGCGAAAGAGCGTTGCGGCTTTCTTTCGCGGCGAGATTTTTACGCCGACCCGAAACCGGGCGGCCGCGGATCCGGCGACATGAATCGAAAAACCAAAGAAATTTTCATTAAATATTTATTCCTGCTTTTTGCCCTGGTTTCCATCATCGTTCTGGGGCTGATTGTCTTTTCTCTGTTTCGCGAAGGGCTTCCGCTTTTTTCGACGGTTGCCGTGCACGATTTTCTGTTCGGCCTGGAGTGGTATCCCACGTACGATCCCCCGTCCTTCGGGATTTTCCCGCTGATTGTCGGATCGCTCATCGTGACGGCGATTGCAACGTTGATTTCCGTGCCGCTGGGCGTGCTGGCGGCCGTTTACATTTCGGAAATCGCGCCGCAGCGCGTGAAGGAAATCCTCAAATCCGCGATCGAGCTGCTGGCCGGACTGCCGTCCGTCGTTTTGGGATTTTTCGGCATGGTGATTATCGCGCCCTGGCTGCAGGAGACCTTTGATCTGCCCACCGGATTGAATATCATCAACGCGTCAATCATTCTGGCCGTCATGGCGATTCCCACGATTTCGAGCATTTCCGAAGACGCGCTGTATGCGGTGCCGCGGGAATTCAAAGAAGCTTCCTATGCGCTGGGGGCGACCAAATTCGAAACCATTGCGAAAGTGATTGTGCCCGCGGCGCTTTCCGGCATCTCCACCGCGATCATGCTGGGGATGGCGCGGGCCATCGGCGAGACCATGGTGGTGCTGATGGTGGCCGGCGGCGCGGCGGCGATTCCGGAGAGCCTGTTCGATTCAGTGCGCCCCATGCCCGCGAGCATCGCCGCTGAAATGGGAGAGACGCCGTTCCGAAGCGCGCATTACCAGGCCCTGTTCGCCACCGGCATTGTTTTGTTTCTGCTGACGCTGGCTTTCAACCTGATCGCGGACTACGTTTCGCACAGATTCAGACAGACGGGGTCGGCGACGCTATGAAAACCAGTGAGGCCGCCGGCGTCCGCCTGATGCGTCGGCGCTATCTCAAACAAACGATTTTCTTCACGCTCGTGCGCGCTTCGGCGTTGCTGATTGTGCTGGCGCTGGGAGGCGTGCTTTTTCATATTTTTTATCACGGTATTTCCGCGATCAGCTGGGAGTTCATCACCAGGCCGCCCACGGACTCGATGACCAAAGGCGGCATTTTGCCGGCCATTCTCGGGACGATATACCTGACCGTCGGCGCCATCGCCGTCGGTCTGCCGCTGGGCATTGCCTCGGCGATCTATCTTACGGAATATGCCAAGCAGGGCCGGGTGATCCGGCTCATCAAGGTCGGTATCAACTGCCTGGCGGGCGTGCCGTCGGTGGTTTTCGGCCTGTTCGGTCTGGGGTTTTTCGTCATTTTTCTGGGATTTGGTTCGAGCATTTTGTCCGGATCGCTCACGCTGGGCTTTTTGATTTTGCCCACGATTATCGGCGCTGCGGAAGAGGCGCTCAAAGGCGTTCCGCAGACCTTCCGGGAGGCGTCTTTGTCGCTGGGCGTTTCCAAATGGCAGACCATCTACCGCATTGTGCTGCCCAACGCGTTGCCGGGAATTCTGACCGGATCGATTCTGGGCATCGGGCGGGCCGCGGGAGAAACAGCCCCGATCATGTTCACCGCAGCGGCGTATTTTACAGCCAAACTGCCCGGATCGATTTTTGACGAGGTCATGGCCCTTCCGTATCATATTTATGTTCTGGCGACGGCGGGAACCCATATTGAAGCCACGCGGCCCATTCAGTTCGGAACGGTGCTGGTGCTGGTGGCGGTGGTTTTGGGGATCGACCTTGTCGCCATCGTCATCCGGGGATATATGAGAAGAAACAAAAGGTGGTAGAAATGGCAGCCAACGACATTATTCGGATCCATCGCGTCAACTTTTACTACGGCGCCGTCCGGGCGCTTACGGATATTTCCATGCAATTCGAAAAAAATAAAGTGACGGCGCTCATCGGACCCTCCGGGTGCGGAAAATCAACGCTGCTGCGGCTTTTAAACCGCATGAACGATCTGATCGACGGGACCCGCGTGGAGGGAGAAATTCTTTTCGAAGGCCGCAATATTTACGCGCCGCAGGTGGATCCGGTGGAAATCCGCCGGAAGATCGGCATGGTCTTCCAGAAGCCGAATCCCTTTCCCAAGACGATCTACAACAACATTACCTACGGGCCGAGGCTGAACGGTGTTTCGGCCGCCGACCTTCCCGGCCTGGTGGAACAGAGCCTCAGGCAGGCGGTGCTGTGGGACGAGGTGAAGGACATTCTCGACAAATCCGCCATGAATCTGTCCGGCGGCCAGCAGCAGCGGCTGTGCATCGCGCGCGCTTTGGCGATGAAACCGGATGTCTTGTTGATGGATGAGCCGACGTCCGCGCTGGATCCGATTTCAACGGCGAAAATCGAAGAACTCGTCGAAGAACTGAAGCGGCACTACACGATCATCATTGTGACCCACAACATGCAGCAGGCGGCGCGAATATCCGATCAAACCGCTTTCTTTTATCTGGGGAATTTGATTGAATACAACAAAACGGAAAAGATTTTCACCAAGCCCGACGTCAAGCAGACGGAGGACTACATCACGGGCAGATTTGGATGACAGCCGAAGGGGGGCTTGCCATGCAGGAAAAGCATCATACGAGTTTGCACTTTGAAAAAGAGCTGCAGGAAATCAAGGACGGGCTCATCTATCTGGGCGTCCTGACGGAAAAGGCGATTCAGCAGGCCATGACGTCTCTCGAGGCCCGAAACGCGGAACTGGCCCGCCAGGTGATCCGGGAGGACGACGCAATCGACCGCCTGGACTCGGAAATTGAAGAGCGCTGCATCAAAATTCTGGCGCTGCGCCAGCCTACCGCGATCGACCTGCGCTTCATCACCACCGCCATTAAAATCACCGGTCATCTGGAGCGGATCGGCGACATGGCGGTGAATATCGCGGAAAAAGCGCTGCAGCTGATCGAGGAGCCGCAGCTCAAGCCCTACATCGATCTGCCGCGCATGGCCCAGCTGGTCGGCGATATGATCCGCAATTCGCTCGACAGCTTTATCCGCGGCGATCTGAAACTGGCCGACCAGGTGCGGCGGACGGAACAGGCAGTCGACGATTTAAATGAACAGATTTTCCGGGAGCTTCTGACCTTTATGATGGAGGATTCCAAATCGATTCACCGGTCTCTCATGATCATGCAGGTGTCCAAAAATCTGGAGCGCATCGCCGACCATGCCAAGGGCATCGCGGACATGGTCACGTATATGGTGACCGGAGAATGCGTCCGCCACCGGACCTGTCCGGCCCCGTGACGCAAAGGAGATCCCCGTGAAGCGCAATCTTTTTTTAAAGATTTTCTCCTCGTATCTGATCATCATCCTGTGCGGGTTTGCGGTTCTGAACTTTCTGATCAAGGACGAAATCCGTCGGATCATGACCGACAAGATCGAAAGCGAGCTCTTGACCGACGCGGAGCTGATCGACCTCGGATCCGCCCGGTCCATGTCCGCGCAACTGCGGCAGATCGCGCGCATCTCCGGTTCCCGGGTGACGCTGGTGGATGCGGCGGGCCGGGTGTCCGCCGATTCGGAAAAGGATGCCGCCGCGCTGGAAAATCATCTGAACCGGCCGGAAATCCAGGAAGCCCGGCTGAAAGGCAAGGGTCGGTCCGTGCGCTTCAGCCGGTCGCTCGGTGTGGAGATGCTCTACGTCGCCGTGCCGATCAGGAGCGGGCCGACCATTACCGGCTACGTCCGGCTGGCCCGTCCGCTCCATGACGTGCAGCGCCTCATTGATCAGGTGTATCGGTCCATTTTTCTCACCATCGTGATGGTCTCCGTTGTTGCGTTGGGCGTTGCGCTGTTCATCTCCTACAAACTGGCCTGGCCGATCCGGATGATGGAACGGTTCACCGAGAGGCTCCGCCGGGGAGAAATGCCCGGCAGCATACTGCTTAGGACCTCTGACGAAACGAAAAAGCTTGCGGACAACATCAACTATCTGGTCGCCGAACTTCAGGATAAGATCCGTCTGGCCAACGAAGAAAAAAGCAAACTGATGACGGCGCTGACCAGTATCAATGAAGGCGTCTTGATCCTGAACAACGCCGAGAGGATTGAATTTGTGAGCCCGTCGCTGGCCGGTCTTCTGGCCGGTCAATACGGCGATGTGGGCGGCAAGACGCTGATGGAAGCCTTTCGCAATCTGGAGCTGCAGCAAGCCTTTCGGCATTTCCGGCAGTCGCGCGAGACGGTTGCCGGAGAAATCACGCTGGGCGGCGCCGATCCGGTGATCCTGCGCGTCAGCATCTCCGAAATTCACGGCTACCCGGAAGAAGAAAAAAGCATGATCGTCTTCCATGACGTCACGCGGTTAAAGAAGCTCGAACGCATCCGTACGGATTTTGTCGCCAATGTCACCCATGAAATCCGCACGCCGCTGACGGCGATCATCGGTTACCTGGAGACCCTCCAGACCGGGGCGCTTGCGCATCCCGAAGACGCGCGGAGGTTTGTCGACATCATGCTCAAGCAGGCCCGGCGGCTCGACCGGCTGGTGGAAGATCTCCTGACGATATCGCAGATTGAACTGGGTGAAATGCGCTTTTGCTTTGAAGAGGTGGCGCTTCCGGACGTGGTCTCCGGCGTGGTCGGCCTGATGGAGGCCAAGGCGGCGGCCAAGGGCCTGCACATCGACAATCGCCTGCCGGAGAATCTGCCGTCGCTGCGGGGAGACCGCGACCGGCTGAGCCAGGTTTTCGTCAATGTGCTGGACAATGCCGTGAAGTTTACACCGGAGGGGGGACGGGTGACGATCGGCGCCGAAGCCAGGGCCGAAGGGGTGACGGTGACGATCGCCGACACCGGAGCCGGTATTCCCCGCGAGGACCTTTCGCGTCTGGGCGAACGCTTTTACCGCGTGGATAAAACACGGTCGCGCGAGCTGGGCGGGACGGGCCTGGGCCTTTCGATCGTCAAACATTTGCTGCTTGCGCACGGCGGCAAAATGGACATCGAGAGCCAGCCCGGGCGCGGCACAAAAGTTTCTTTATTTTTCCCGCTGCAGAACGTATAATTTTTTACCCTTGACCTCGCGGGCGATATCGGGTTGCCGCGCGAGAAGGGAATTTCACAACGGAGGTTCATCCATGGAAAGCCGGATTGCCAAAGCCATTCATCTTTCCTCTTCACCGGTTGCGCTGTCATGGTCGGATCAAAAGCCCGAAGGCGCGATGCAGTTTTCGGAAGGCAAGTGGGGCTGTGTCATGTGGCTGGCGGCGTCGGCCGCGAAAGGCAAAACCGCCGTGGCGGACCGGAAGACCTTCGGCTGCGTGGGCGGCGGCGTGGGGCTCGGATTCGGCAATCAGTATCTCCGTTTTCCCGGCGGTGAAGAGGGGTTCTGCCATTTTCTGTCTTCGGGAAACGCCGTTCGCCCCGGCGGCGCGGAGCTGGCGGAAAACATCAAGCCGTTCATGACCCGCGAGAGTCATGAAAATTTTCTCAACGGCGAGCGCTACATTCAAAATCCCGAGGGCGTCCGAAAATTTATCGATGCCCTGCCGATGACGGAAATCCCCGCTGCGTATGTTGTTTTCAGGCCTCTGGCGGAGGTGGAGATGAGCTGCGGGAAACCGCAGGCCGTCATCTTCTTTGTCAATCCTGATCAACTTTCCGCGCTGACGGTGCTTGCCAATTATGCGCGCGGCGACAACGAAAACGCGATCATCCCTTACGCCGCCGGCTGCCAGACGATCGGCATTTATCCTTACCGTGAAGCCGCGTCGGCCAGGCCCCGCGCCGTGGTCGGTCTCACGGATCTGTCCGCGCGC
The DNA here is from genome assembly GCA_012729055.1 of Deltaproteobacteria bacterium. Classification (GTDB taxonomy): domain Bacteria; phylum Desulfobacterota; class Syntrophia; order Syntrophales; family Smithellaceae; genus UBA8904. The sequence continues at coordinate 69,528 of JAAYDW010000042.1, read as the reverse complement.
CTGTATGTACGCAAACAACTCGGCGATCCCCACCTGATGACTTTTACCGCGCCATTTGCGCTTTTTCTGGAAATGGAGCGAAACGTTCCGGGATCATTCCTGGAAAGGCATACCTGGCTGGCTTTGCTCGGGTGATGTTACCGGACGCCGAGCGCCCGGAGGATGAAATCTTCAAGAAGACTGTCGGTTTTTTTTCGGGAATACCTGCCGGCAAACGTCCATCCGCGCAGCGCCGGGCTGGCCAGCAGGCAAAACAGCATGCTGGACGCGAAGAAAGGGTCTTTTACCTGAAAGACGCCTTTTTTTACGCCCCGGCGAATGTAGTCCGCCGTTTTCCGAATCTGCATGAGCTCCTGTTTTTTGGCGCGTTCCAGGTATTTTTTCGGCAGAAGGTGGGATTCCCGGTACATCAGCATGATTTCATCGTGGAAGTCACGGATATTTTTGAGCGCGACCCGGACATTGGTTTGCATTTGCTCCAGAGGGTCCTCGATGGTCGCGATTTCCGGACCGTAGGACGACTCCTCAACGGTTTCGTGATAGGTGTCGAAGACCAGACAGAGGATGTCCTCTTTCTTGTTGATGTAATCGTAGAGATTGCCCATGGCCAGCCCCGTGGCTTTGGAGATTTCCCGGACGGTCGTCTGCGCGTAGCCTTTCCGAACAAACAACTTGGCCGCCTTTTTCGCGATCAGCAGCTGTTTGTCTTGCACGCGTTCGGAATTTTTGATCCGGCTGAAGACGGCCGGGGTCTTGATCTTTTCGGCATTTCCGACAGGCTGTTTCCTGCCGTTCTTCATCCGGTTTAGTTTCGTTACATTCACGATGATCCCTCAAAGACAGCGTCCCGTTCGAATCGTGTTTTGCTTAGCAGCTTATCGAAATAAAATAAAGATGAATTTTTTGTTGCACTCGGATGCGAGGCATGATAAGCATTACCCCGCTTTTACAAAAGCGAGCGCCCGCTCTTTTTATTCCGAACGGGCGCCGGGACGGCATTGATTATCGGAACGTGGAGGCTTTCGATGTTCGACTGAAAAAATGCGACGCGGGTATGAGGCCGTCCCTGTCTTTACCGTCGGAACGGCGATCTTCTGGCCGGCTCCCGGCGGCAAAACGTAAACCGACACAGCGGACCGGAAAACTCAAAAAACGGAGCAGATGATCTTCTTCATTTCCTCTGCCGGGGAAGGAAGCAGACCGCAAGTCTGTTTGGGTGCCCCAAGGATTCTTTGCCCGTCGTTGTTTTTTTTCATTAGCACATCTTGCCGGTAAATCGTAGAGGGCGATTCGGGCACAGATCATCACTCTCCCCTCACTTCCGCTTCATCGTCCGTAGTTTGGCAGCGATCGCCTGTTCTCTTGCCCAGGCATTTTTTCCCGACGGCACCAACCGTCCGCGTGAGGCTGCGGCCGGGTGTTTGAATTTAAAATCAGTGAAGGAGATGTCTATGGATCCAATGGTATCGATGTACATATCCCAGGGGATACACGGGATAGCGTACGGGATGATCTTGTTCTTGATTGCTTCGGGGTTGAACATCATCTTCGGGATGATGGGTATCCTAAACATGGCTCACACGGCGTTTTTCATGTTGGCGGCTTATTTTTGCTACGTCGTGGTTGGCATCACCGGGAACTTCTGGCTGGGGCTGCTGTTTGCGCCCCTGTTCACAGCGGTTCTCGGGGTGGTGATGGAGCGGGTGTTTCTGCGGAAGGCCGTAGGCCACATGGGCGAGTTGATCCTGACGATGGGGATTTCGTTTGTGATTGTGGCGGCGATCAAGAAAATTTGGGGAACGGAAAGCCTGCCCTTGCAGATGCCGGAAGTTTTGAGCGGGATGGTGAACATCGTGGGAGTGACGTATCCGGTTTACCGGTTGTTCGTGATCGGTCTGGCTTTGGTCATTCTGGTGTTCATGCTGCTTCTGCTGTACCGGACGCGGCTCGGAAAGATCGTCCGGGCGGCGGTGTCGGACCGGGATATGGTGAATGCGCTGGGGATCAACATCAATCTGGTGTTCATGTTTGTTTTCGGCGTGGGCACGTGGATGGCGGGGCTCGCGGGCGTCGCGATCGCGCCGATCCTGACGGTGTTTCCGGGCCTGGCGGACCAGGTGGGGATGGACGCGTTCATCGTCGTCGTGACAGGCGGTTTCGGGAGCCTCTTGGGAGCGTTTATCGTATCGATCATCTTCGGACTTTTAAGTTCCTACGGCGTCCAGTTTGTCTCGCAGTTTGCTCCCGTGCTGATGGTGGTGTTCATGGCGATCGTTCTGGCGTTTCGTCCTAACGGTTTATTCGGGGTGAAAGAATGATGAAGAACAAATTAAACGTGGTATGGTGGGTGATCGGACTCGTTTTTCTGGCGTTCTTTCCCAAGCTGTTCGGCATTTATTACACCAACGTCGTGGTGACGATGGCGATCTTTGCCGTTTACTCCCTTTCCGTGAACATGCTGTTGGGGTACACGGGGCTTCTGAGCTTCGGACAGGCCATGTTTTTCGGCTTCGGCGGATACGGGACGGCGCTGGCGTTGACGCACATTCCCGGCATCGGCGTGCTGCCGGCGATCGGTCTGGGCGTTCTGGCGGCGGTTGCGCTGGCCTTGATTTTGTCGCCGCTGGTCGTTCGGGTGAGCGGGACGGCGTTTGCCATGCTGCACCTGGCGTTCGGCCAGTTGATGTACGTTCTGGCGTTGAAACTCTACAACATCACGGGCGGCGAAGACGGCATCGCCAACTTTCCGGTTCCGGGGCTGTTCACGGAGAGCCTGAAGAGCTCGCCGGAGCATTTTTACTATCTGGCCATGGTGATCCTGGGCATCAGCACCTGGCTCATGTGGTACATGACCAAGACGCCGTTCGGACAGATCCAGGTGGGCATCCGGGACAACGCGAAGCGCATTGATTACCTGGGGTACCGGGTTCCGCAGTCGAAAGCCGTGATTTACGTCTTGTCGGCGTTGTTTGCGGGCGTGGCCGGCTCGGTTTACGGCTTGTTTCACAACCTGGTGTCGGCGGACGGATCGCTGGGTATCGGAATGTCCTTTACGCCGATTATCTCGGTCATGATCGGAGGCGTGGGGAGCTTTTTCGGTCCGATCCTGGGCGTCGCCATTTTCCAGCTGGTCGATGAGTTGATCCTGCGTTACACGGAGAGCACGGAACTGGTGATGGGCGTGATCCTGATCGTTGTGGTCATGTTCATGCCGACGGGCTTCATGGGCCTGTTCAGAACGCTGCGGCAGAAGATTTCGACCCGGCGGACCCCGGAAGCAAAGAAGGAGAAGGCGTGATGAATATACTGGAGACCAAAGACTTAAAGCACAGTTTCGGCCCCCTGGCCGTCTTGTTCGGGGTTGATCTGCAAATTGAAGAAGGAGAAAGGCACGCCGTGATCGGCCCCAACGGGGCGGGCAAGACCACGCTGTTCAACACCATCACGGGGACCTACCATCCCACGAGCGGCAGGGTGTTCTTCAAGGGGAAGGACATCACGGGCTACAAGCCGTACAAGCTGGCGCGGATCGGCATCGGGCGGTCGTTCCAGATCACCAGCACCTTTACGAACCTGACGGCGTTTCAGAACATCCGTCTGGCGATCCTGTCCAAGGACGGCGTGCGGTTCAATCTGCTGCGCCCAGTGGAAAAGATGAAAAAGATCACGGAGGAGACCGACGAGATGCTCAAGCGGATCAATCTGTATGACGACCGCAACACGCCGGCCGCCTCCCTGTCCTACGGGAAATCGCGGGCGCTGGAGATCAGCATGGCGCTTGCGACCAATCCGGAGCTGGTGCTGCTTGACGAGTTTGCGGCGGGGATGTCCAAGGAAGAGACGGCCGACGCGGTGGCGCTGATCCGGAAGCTTACGGAAGGCAAGACCGTGGTGATCATCGAACACGACATGGACGTGGTATTTTCGCTGGCGGACCGGATCACCGTTTTGCATTACGGGAAGATTCTGGCGACAGGGAAACCGGAAGAGATCCGCAATAATCAGGCGGTTAAGGACGCCTATCTCGGCGACTTGGAGGTATAGAGCATATGTTACTTGAAGTAAAGGATCTAAACACCCACTACGGGCCGAGCCATGTGCTGCAGGGCGTCAATCTGGAGATCGGCGAAGGGGAACTCGTGGCGCTTTTGGGGCGCAACGGCATGGGCAAAAGCACGACGCTCAAAAGCATCATGGGGCTGGTGAAGCCCACCTCCGGATCGATTCTGTTTGAGGGCCGGGAAATGGCGGGCCTGCCTCCGTACAAGGTGGCCAGAGCCGGGATCGGCTACGTTCCCGAGGAAAGAAGAATTTTCCCCGAACTCAGCGTTCTGGACAACCTGCTTCTGGGCCTGAAGGACGGGAAGAAGGGCGATTCGTCCGATCCGAACGTATGGACGGCGGAGCGGATTTTCCATCATTTTCCGAAGCTGGCGGAACGGACGCACCAGGCGGGGGGGAGGCTATCGGGCGGCGAGCAGCAGATGCTGTCGATCGGGCGGTCGCTGATGGGCAATCCGAAGCTCTTGCTGGTGGACGAACCCTCCGAGGGGCTTTCTCCGATCATGGTTCAGGAAGTGCGCAACGTTCTGGAGGAGATCAACAAGGCGGGCGTTTCGGTGCTGCTGGTTGAGCACAACCTGAAAGTCGCTTTGTCGCTCGCCAACCGCGTTTACCTGATGTCGAAAGCCTGCATCGGCTGCCAGGCCAGCGCCCAGGAAGTGAGAACCAACCACGAACTGCGCGCAAAATACCTGGAAGCGTAAGACGACGCGTCATTTATCATAGGAGGCACGCATGGCGGCTGAAAACAGCAAGGTGATGAGCGTTCGCGACGCCATATCAAAATTTGTATACGACGGCGCTGAGTTGGTGATCGGAAACTACACGGTCGGCAGTTGCGCCGAACTTGTCTATGAAGTTGTCCGCCAGGGACGCAAGGGACTGACGATCTATTCACAGTCCGGTATTTTTGATGTGGAAGTGCTGGTCGGCGCCGGCTGCGTGGCGAGACTGGTCAGCACCTACGTGCTTCGGGCCGGCGGCAAAAAAGGCGGTTCGGCCGTGGAACGGGCCATGAATGCGGGCACCCTGGAAGTCGAGGATTACACGAATTTTCAGTACAACGCGAGGCTGGTGGCGGGCATGCACGGATTTTCCTATATGCAGGTGCTCGAAGGCGCGATCGCCACGGACCTTTTCCGCAAGCGCAGTTTTTTGGGAGAAAATAAATATCGCATCATCAAATGCCCCTATACCGGAAAGGATCAGCTGACGGTGCCGGCGGCCAATCCCGATGTGTGCATCGTTCATGTGCAGCGGGCGGACAAGTTCGGCAACGCCCAATATTGGGGCGCCCTGGGCAGCGTCGCCGCGGCGGCGCTGGCGAGCAAGCGGATTGTCGTTTCCTGCGAGGAAATCGTCGAGCACGACGTCATTCAGTCCAGTCCGCACCTGACGATCATTCCCGCCTATCGGGTGGACGCGGTGTGCGAAGTGCCCTGGGGCGCCAACCCCACGGAAGTTCTGGGATACTACAACATCGACCAGTTTATGTACGGTTTGTTCCTGATGATGGATGGAACAGCCGACGGATTGAAGGCCTGGATGGACGAATGGGTCTACGGCTGCGAAAACCGCGCCGCCTACATCGATCATTACGTCCAGAAATTCGGCAGCAAGAATCTCGACGGCATCCGCTGCAAGCCCTACTATTCGGCGCCGGCCAATTACGGATCGGCCTTCACCTCGCGCTGGGACAAGGACGGACGGGAGCGGGCCATCGGCATGACGCTGGCTGAGTTCGAGCAGACCTTAAAGGAAAGGGGGAAGCTCTATGAGTAAACCATACACGCTGCAGGAGCTGCTGGTGATCGCCGTCGCCAAGGAAATTCACGACCACGAAAACGTGATTCTGGGCGTAGGGCTGCCGACGACGGCCGGCGCGCTGGCCAAGGCCCTCTATGCTCCCCATGCGACGCTCATGATGGAATCCGGCATTATTGATTTCGAACCGCTGCTGCCGCTCAACCATATCGCCGACGCCCATTCCTGCCGGGGGTTTTCCTATTCCACCGATCTGTTTTCCGCGTTTACGATGACGTACCGCGGCTTTGTCGACGTCTGTTTCCTGGGCGTGGGACAGGTCGACAAATACGGCAATCTCAATACCACCTGCATCGGCGACTATTACAAGCCGACCATGCGCCTGCCGGGGTCCGGCGGCGCCGCCGATTTTATTTCCTACGCCAAACGCACGGTGCTTACCATGCTGGGCGGCAATTTCGTGGAGAAGCTCGACTACTTCACCTCGCCCGGTTATCTCGACGGCGGCAACAGCCGCGACGAATCGGGGCTCTTCCCCAAGGGATCCGGCCCGACGATGCTCCTTTCGACGAAGGGAGTTTTTCGGTTTGACCCGGTGACCAAAGAAATCTACTTGGCCCAGATTCATCCCCGGGTGAAGATCGAGGACGTGAAGAAGGATGTTCCCTGGGAATTGAAAATCGCTCCGGATCTGTCGGAAACGCCTCACCCCACGGATGAGGAAATCGACTTCATCCGGCGTTTTGCTCCGGCCATGTCGGCCGGACGGGAACTGGCGATGGAACTGATGATCGCCAACTTGATGAAGCAGAGCAAGGGGTGATTCGTTGGTTGAGAGTCGCCGTTTTTTAGAAGCGTCAAAGGGAACAGTGTGGTGTCGAGGGACATCGCCTCCGTCGGTCTGTTCCATAGGGTGAGAAACTTTAGATCAGGAAAGGTGGAAGAAAAAATGAGAAGGTCAGGAAAAGTTATTTTCATGGTTTTGATGAGTCTTCTGCTGATCGGCGCCGGGACGATTGCCCTGGCGGCCAAGGACCAGAAGACATCGAAAGCCAAAACCGCCAAGGCGCAGAATGCTCCCGCAGTGAAAGCGGCGTTTGACGCGAGTAAAATGGGCAACATGAAAGGCTGGGATCCGGCCAACTGGGTCAATCCCGAAGGCGATACGATCCGGATTGCGGTCGTCTGGCCCCACTCGGGCCCGGGCGCGTTAAACGGCCAGATGGGCTGGCTGTGCGCCACGTTTGTCGCCTACGACATCAACGCGCGCGGCGGCATTCTGGTCGACGGCAAGAAGAAAAAAATCGCTCTTTTCAAGGCTGACAGCCAGTCCAGACCGGACGCTGCGAAGAAGATGCTGGAGCGGATGATTCTCCAGGAAAAAGTACATTTCCTGGTCGGGACATCAGGCAGCAACATCCAGAAGATTTCCAACGAAATGGCGGGCAGGTACAAAATCATCAGCCTCAACGTTGCCGCTCTGGCCGATGATCTGCAGGACGCGACCAATTTCAACCGGTACTCTTTTATGACATCCGATACAACGGATTCGGTCGGCCGCGGCGTCGCGTATTTTTACGGCCAGGTCCGCAAGAAAGAAAAGAAATTTTACATTCTGTGTCAGGACTATTCCTTCGGGCGCGGTCTGGCTGACGGATTCAAGAAAGGTCTCAAAGAATACTATCCGGAGGCCGAGATCGTCGGCGAAGATTATCACAAACTTTTCCTCACGGATTTTGCCCCCTACCTGACAAAGATCAAGGCTTCCGGCGCCGAGGTGGTCTACACCGGCGACTGGACGCCGGATGCGGCCAACCTGCTCAAACAATCGCGGCATATGGGAATCATGATTCCGTTTGCGAATATCTTCATGGATGAACCGGGTATGCTTGCCGAAGTCGGTATTGAAGGCACAAAAGGCCTGATGAACATCAAGCACTTCGATACGGCCGGTCCGGCCTTCAATGATCCGGGCATGAGGAAGTACTACACGGCCTGGAACACGGAATGGAAAAAATTCAAGACGGCGCCGTTCAACAGCGTCACGTTCACCTGGCCGTGGGGAACCTTCGGCTTCTGGACACAGCAGATGTACTGGTTTTTAAGCGTTGTAGAACGGGCCGGAACCACCGATGCGGAAAAAATCATTCCCGTTTTTGAAGGCGACACCTACCGGTTCGTGTCCGGCCGTGTTGTTAAAATGCGGGCCTGCGACCACAAGGCGATTCAGGGATTCCGGATGTGCGAATACGTTCCGCCGGAGCAGCAGAAGGTTTCGATGAATATGCCTCCTTATTACTGGATGAAGGACAACTCCGGCTGCGGCCCCTCCTGGGAAATTCCGGCGGACAAGGTTCTGCCGCTCATGGATGAAAAACTGGATCGCTGCAAGGGGAAAAGCCCCGCTGAATAATCCACACCATTCACACTGATTCGGCTGCCGGAAGGCTGGGCAGCGTGGCCCGTTCCCACAAGGAACGGGCCTTTTTTTGGTGCGCCCGGCAGGGCCCTGCATTCCGCGCTGGTGATTTTTCCGAAAAAAGCGTAAATTACCCATCCGTGTGACGACCGGATCGCGTGGCGTCAACAGAAAAAAATGAATTTCGACCGGAAAGGAGAGTTCCATGAATTATCTGCTGCAGCCGAAAAAGTATCAAACCCTGATGGCGGACGCGGGCTCGCGGGCCATTATGGACAAAACCATCGCCTTCTTCGAGAAGATGGGCAAAAAACGCATTACGGAAGATTTCAACAAGAAAGTCTGGTACCGGGAGTTTGTTGATTTCATCGGCCGGAAACAGATTTTCGCCAAGCTGCTCACGCCCAGCGCGTATGGCGGCGGGGATCCGGACTGCCGCTGGGACACGGCCCGCAACAGTGAATACAGCGAACTGCTCGCTTTTTACGGTCTGGGCTACTGGTATTGCTTTCAGGTCACCATTCTGGGGCTGGGACCCATCTGGATGAGCCCCAACGAAAACGCCAAAAAGAAGGCCGCCGAACTTTTGAAAAAAGGGGCGATTTTCGCTTTCGGCCTTTCCGAACGGACGCACGGCGCGGATATCTATTCCACCGAAACCACGCTGACGCCCAAAGGCGACGGCGCCTGGGTGGCCAACGGCGAAAAATATTATATCGGCAACGGCAACGAGGCGGAAATGGTCTCCACCCTGGGCAAGATCAAGGACGGCTCGGACGACTACACCTTCTTTGTCACCAATTTCCACCACAAGGCCTATGAACTGAAGAAGAACGTCGTTTCCCATCAGCAGTACGTCTCCAATTTCGCGCTGCACGACTACCCGATTACCGGGGACGATATCCTTTCCCGCGGGTCGCACGCCTGGGATTCGGCGCTCAATACCGTGAACATCGGGAAGTTCAACATCGGCCCGGCGTCCATCGGTGTGGCCGAGCATTGCTTTTACGAAGCGATTACGCACGCGGCCAACCGCATCCTTTACGGCATTCCGGTGACCCACATGCCGCACGTGCAGAAAAATTTCATGGATGCCTGGCTGCGCCTGGTGGGAATGAAGCTCTACCAGCGCCGCGCCACCGATTATTTCCGCAACGCCGACGCCCGGGATCGCCGCTATCTGCTGTACAACCCCACCAGCAAAATGAAGGTCACCCTCCAGGCGGAGGATGTCATCAACCTGCTGTGGGATGTCATCGCCGCCAAAGGCTTTGAGAAGGACACCTATTTCTCCATCGGCGCTTCCGACATCCGGGGGCCGTCCAAGCTGGAGGGCACCGTCCACGTCAACGTTCAGTTGATTCGGAAGTTTATGAAGAATTATTTCTTCAATCCGGCCTCCTATCCGCCGGTGGCCCCGGATTTCTCGCCGAAGGACGACCTGTTCCTGTTCAACCAGGGACCCACGAAGGGCCTGGGATCCGTTCAGTTCCATGACTATCGGCCGGTTTTTGCAGCCAACCGGCAGTTGCCGAACGTCGCGGTTTTCATGAAACAGATCGAGCTCTTCAAGGCGCTTTTGGAGAAGGCGGGCCCGGATGCCTCCCAGGATATGGATCCGTCTTTCTCGCTGCCGCTGGGCGAGATGTTTTCCATCGTGGTGTACGGGCAGCTGATTCTGGAGCAGGCGAAATTCGACAACGTCGATCCGGATATTCTAAACCAGATCTTTGATTTCATGGTGCGCGATTTCGCGCGCTTTGCGCTTGCGATTTACGGAATGCACAACGCCACGGACGAGCAGCGCGCCTACTGCCGGGACATTATGCTGATTAAGGCCGAAGGTGATGAGGCTCAGTATCAGCGCGTCTGGAAAACGTACGTTCATGCCTTGAAGGGCGAATACGAGATGAACGAATAAGAGGGATTTCAACGCTCTCAGTCAAGCAACGGGGCGATCAAGCCCCGCCATCCGCCGGACGGGGCCGCTTGCGAAGGCAGGCGGCCCCGTTTTTACAGAAACATCTTTTCTCCGCCGCCTTAGCCTTCGGCGGCGGACACAGAAAACTCCTGCTAGCGGAAAAACGGCCTTTTGGCCGCTTGACAGCCCGCTTGAAAAAAAATTTGCCGGCGTTTAATGTTTCAACCGTTCGATCAGCTCCGCCATGAAGACTTCCCGGTCCTTGAGCTCCTTGCGGAACTCCTTGCGGTCGGTGTTGGCGATTTCCTGCCGGAGGTCCGGCAAATATCTTTCGAGGATCATCAACAGTTCGCCTTCCTCCTGCTGCGTCAGATGAAGTCTGTCCATACCCGATCTCCTTTCTTGTCTTTGTTGCCGTTTTGAACGCTTTGTAAGAAACATTGCTACGCACACCGTGGCATCCGCCCGCCAACCGGGTTTTGCGACCGGCGTCGAAGGCGCGGGGAAACTCCGAGCGCGAAAAAAAACGGGCGGCGGTTTGAGACGAACAGACGGGAACTCCACACGGGAAGAAAAGAAACAGGCGCGTTACCAGAAACGGGACACGGATGCAAAAACCCGATCATTTTTTTTTCAGGACGGATGGGAAACTTTTCTTGACCTCCTCTGCCCTGCGCATGCAAAAAACAAACGACCGTTAAAGCGTGATGCGTCGTAATCAACCGTCTTTTTCATATTTTCATCATTCCGGCTGCGCTTGTCAAGATGGGAAAAAAATCTGCCTTCCCGTCCGGTTTTGTCCAAAATGAGAGATTGCAATTCTTCCGGAATGCATTATGCTGCAACCGGAATTTTTTTTGGAGCCGCAATGGACATGCAATCGATTATTTCCACTCTGGTGCCTCTGATCAACAGCGCCGCGGTGATTGTCGTCATCGCGTATTTTTTAACGCGCAGTCCGCTTTTCAACCGCGTTCTGGAGCGCAACATGACGTGGCGGGACCGGATTCCCCTGATCCTGATTTTCGGGTTGTTTTCCATCTACGGCACGCTCGCGGGGTTTCCGATTCTCGGCGGGATCGCGAGTATCCGGGATCTGGGTCCGACCGTCGCCGGTCTGCTGGCCGGACCCGCGGTGGGGCTGGGCGCGGGACTGATCGGCGGCGCGCACCGCTATCTGCAGGGCGGTTTTACGGCGGCGGCCTGCGGAATCGCCCCGGTGGCGGCAGGGCTTGCCGGAGGTCTCCTGTATCTTCTCAAGCGGAAGCAGTTTCTGGGAATCGGCAAGGCCGTCCTGCTGATGATCGGTGTCGAGCTGTTTCATATGGTCCTGGCGCTTGCCTTGAGCCGCCCCTGGGAGCAGGCGGTGGCGCTGGTGGAAAGCACGATCCTCCCCATGGTCGCCGCGAACGCCCTCGGCATCGGCGTTTACGGCATCATCATGACGAACCTGCTCAAGGAGCGCGCTCTGGAAAAAGCGAAGCTGATGATGGAAGGCGAGCTCGGCGCGGCCCGGGAGATTCAGATGAGCCTGGTTCCGAAGACCTTTCCGCCCGCTCCCGCCAGGGACGAATTTTCCCTGTACGCAACGCTGGAGCCGGCGCGGGTCGTGGGAGGAGACCTGTACGATTTTTATTTTGCCGGGGGCAACCGCTTTTTTTTCATGATCGGCGACGTCTCGGGGAAGGGCATTCCCGCCGCGCTGTTCATGGCGGTGACGCGGACGGTGATGAAAACCAGAATGCAGCCGGTGGACAGGGGACTGGGCCGGATCATCTCCGATGTCAACCGGACGCTTTGCGAGGGCAACGACGCCTCGATGTTCGTGACGGCTTTCTGCGGCCTGCTGGACATTACAACCGGCGAGGTGACGTATGTCAATGCCGGCCATAATCCGCCGGCGCTGGTGAAAGCCGACGGCGCGGTTGCCCTGCTCTCCGTGACGGCGCATGTGCCGCTGGGCATCGTGGAAGGCATGGCGTACGGGGAAGGCACGCTGCATCTGGACAGCGGTGACACGCTCGTGCTTTACACCGACGGCGTGACCGAGGCCACGAACAGGGAAAAAGCCTTCTTTACCGAAAAACGCTTTCTGGAGGTTCTGGAAGGAGCCCAGCGGTTGTCGGCTCAGGGAATCGTGGAAAAAACCATTGCGGCCGTTCACGCGTTTGCCGCGGGCGCCAGCCCGGCCGACGATATCACCCTTTTGACCCTGAGAATGGAAAAACATGCCGGGCGGCCGTAGCCGGAGATTCCGGTAAAAGAGAAAGCTTTCCGGTTCCGGTTACTGGACAGGCCGGACATCCACAATGAAGTATTCCGTTTCACCGAAGCAACTGGTGGGAACGCCCTTGTGATGCTCGTAAAGGATGGCGACGCGCCGTCCCGCAAACTGGTTGATGCGCCTGGCCACTTCATCGTCCCGGATGCTGAAGAGAAACTTCTCGGGAATGGCGCCGGGCATGGTCACCATGGCCATCTCGCCTTCCCAGGTCTTGCAGAACCACCCGGTTTTCGAAAGCTTTTGAACATAGCCGACGCGTTCGCCTTCGGAAAAACTCCAGTTGAGGGTGATCCAGACATACAGCGCGGCGACGGCCGCCACACCAAGCAGGACGCCCGCCGTCCACAGCAACCGGCGGCCGCTTGTTTTTCCTCCATGTGCAATTGTCATCCTTGCCATCTCCAGGTTTTTTTAACGGACAGGCCCCGGCCCGCTGAAACGCCCGGCCGCGCACGCCGACCGGTTTATCCCGCAGGGCAAGCCGGATCTTGGGCCGGTCATTTTTTTGTTTTCTTCGTTGCGGCGGATTTCCGCGCGCGTTTGGGCGTCGCCGGTTTTCCCGCTGCGAAAATGGCGGCGATGTGCCGGTTTTCCTCTTCGCCGACCGGTTCCTTTCCGGTCGTGATCTGCGCCGACTGATTCTCCGCCGACCAGTTGAACATCACGGGCTTTTCGTTGCGCAGCATATCCGTGACGGACGACAGGTCCGACCGGTGAAAGCTGAGAAAGACCGTTCCGTTCAACCCCTGGCGGGGACCGGGGAGCGCCCCGGTTCGTTCTACAAATGCCGCCATGCACAACAGCGTGTTTTGCGCGTTAAACAGATAAAGAAAAGCGGCGTTTTCACCGTTCATGGTCCGAAACTCGTACTGGTAACTCGTTACTTCCGCGCTGACGTTCGGCATAAGCGAATCTCCTTTCCCGCAAAGTGACAAGGATTTCATCATGATTCGCTGCAATATTCAATAGAATTTTAGTCCCGGCGCCGCCGGCCCGGGTCGGCATAAAGTCATTGCCTGTCCGCCTAAGGTATGGTACCTTTCCGAAAACTTTTTCAAGTATCCCGGATGGCAGGGGGCTCTTCATGAAGATACAGGTGTTGGGTTGCCACGGTTCACAACTGCTTCATCACCATACGACCAGTTTCCTGCTCGATAAAAACATTCTGATCGATGCCGGAACGGTGACTCCCGTGCTGACCCTGCCCCAGCAGATGCGCATCGACTATATTTTTGTGACGCACGCCCATCTCGATCATGTGCGCGACATCATGTTCCTCGCGGACAACCTCTACTACGCCAAGCGGAAAAGACCGCTGGTCGTCCTGAGCAGCCGCGGGATTCTCGACAGCATCCACCGCCATCTGCTGAATAACGTGATCTGGCCGGATTTTACCCGGATACCCGATCGGCGCACGCCGCTCATCCGGTTTGAAGCGTTGCCGCCCGGCCGGAAAAAGGTGGTGGGGAACTGGCAGGTGCGGACCCTGAGAGTCCACCATACCGTGGAAACCCTGGGTTTTTTGATGGAATCGAAAGGCAAGGCGGTCCTTTTTCTGGGGGACACGGGGCCGACCGAGGAGGTCTGGAAAGCCGCCGGACGCGTTTCCGGATTGAAGGCGGTCTTCGTCGAAACCTCTTTACCCGGCGCGATGCAGCCCATCGCGGACAAAACCGGCCATCTCACGCCGGCCACGCTTGCCGCCGAACTCCGGAAGCTTGAAAACGCAAATGCGAATGTTTACCTTTACCACATGAAGCCGCAGTACGCCCGGGCGATCCGCCGCGAGATCGGCGCTCTCGCGGACGAAAAAATCTCCATCATTGAAGACGGTCAGGTCATCCACATTTAATTTTGCCGGCAATGTCATGAAACCCTTTCATCCCGCAGCCTACCTTTCCGGCCTCGACATCGACGTGATGCGCTTCGGTCTGGAGGCGATCACGGCGCTTTTGGCCCGGGCCGGCCGGCCGCAAAACGATTTTCCCGCCGTTCTGATCGGCGGAACCAACGGCAAAGGCTCAACCGCCGTCATGCTGACGGCGATGCTGCAACAGGCGGGCATGCGGGTCGGCCTTTACACGTCGCCGCATCTGGTGGACGTGCGCGAGAGAATCGTCGTTGACGGCGACATGATCCCGCGCTGCGATCTGGCGAAACTGCTCGCCGAGATCCGGGATCTGGCGAGCGAGCCGATCACCTATTTCGAATGCCTGACGGCCGCGGCCTTTCTTTATTTTTCCCGCCGCCGGGTGGATCTGGCCGTTCTGGAAGTGGGCCTCGGCGGGCGGCTCGACGCCACCAACGTCTGCCGGCCGCTGGTTTCCGTAATCACGAACATCGCCCTGGAGCATACGGCCTGGTTGGGGAAGACACTGGCGGACATCGCACGCGAGAAAGCCGGCATCATCAAACAGGGCGGCGTCTGCCTCACCGCGGCGAACCGGCCGCAAGTTCTGAACGTTTTTGAAAAGACCTGCCGCGAGCGTCAGGCGGCGCTTTTTCGCCTTGGCGTGGATTTCAAAATCCGGCGGCGTCCGGACGGCGCCGTTTCCTATGCCGGCAGGCGGCGCAAAATCGGTCCGCTGACCGTTCCCCTGCGCGGCCGACATCAGGCGCAAAACCTGGCCCTGGCGCTGGCGGCAGCCGAGGTTCTGGAAGAAAAAGGCTATCACATCGGAGACGCGGCCATTGCCCGCGGATTGGCCGGGACCCGCTGGGCGGCGCGCATGGAAACGCTTTTGTCCCGCCCGCTTTTTCTGCTCGACGGGGCGCATAATCCGGCCGGCATCGCCACGCTGTGCCGGACGCTGGGCGAGGATTTCCCCGGCCGCCGGCTGATTTTGGTTTTCAGCGCCCTGGCCGATAAGAACTATCGAGGCATGCTCGACCGGATCGGTCCGCCGGCTCTCCGGATTTATCTGCCGCCGCTCGCCACAGGCCGCGCCGTGGCGCCCGGCGCGCTCGCGGCTTATGCCCGTGCCAGAGGGTATCCGGTTTGTGAAACGGCAAGCGTGGCGGAAGCCGTAAAAAAGGCGATGGCCGGGGCCGGGAAGAACGATGTGATCTGCGCCTGCGGTTCGCTTTATCTGGCCGGGGAAATAAAACAAACATTTCAACACAGGGCCGGTTGTGGTAAGAAACCTGCCGTCGGAAAAAAGGCAAGGCGCTGAAATAGAAAAATTCGATTGCGGCAGGTTTTGATGATTTCATTTTTGAAAGCAAATCCGGCCGGCCGTCCGCGGCGCGGGCCGGAACGGACCGGACCGGGGAAGCGGGCGCGGTCCGTGCTTTGGGGATGCCTCCTGGGCGTCTGGCTGTGCGCTCTGCCCGCATGGGCGGCGCCGGATGTCGGAAGGCCTCCCTCTGCAAAGGTCGCGGCGGATTCCGCAACGGCTGCGACGCGGCAGACCCCAGGGGATATTTCCGAGGGCAAAGAAACGACGGATTACAGCAAACCTGCCGCAGGAAGCGAACCGTTTGGCGCCGTGGTGCAGGGCGACGCGCCGGTCCGGATCGAGGCGGACAATCTGTCCTACGACGCCGGAAGCGACGTGTATGCGGGAGAAGGCAATGTCGTCATCACTTACGGCGCGGGTGTCCTGAGAGCCGCCAGCGTGGAATACGACCGGAAGAATCAGTTGGCGACCGCCCGGGGCGGGGCCTTTCTCAAAATGGGGGAGGATTCGCTCGAAGGGGAAATCATCACGGTGAACGTCGCGGACAAGACCGGGGTGGCCTACAACTCGAAAGCCTTTTACGCGCGCAACCATTTTTACATTCGGGGCGACAAAATCGAGAAGACCGGCGAGAACAGCTACCGGATTGTGAAGCCCCTGGCAACCACCTGCGACGGAGACAATCCTGACTGGCAGGTTGCCGGCTCTGAGATGAAAGTGACCCTCGAAGGGTACGGGTGGGTGACGAACGCCCGGCTTTTGACCAAGGGGGTGCCGGTTATCTATACCCCCCTGGTGGCCTTTCCGGCAAAAACGTCGCGCCAGACGGGATTCCTTCTGCCTTATCTGGCTTATTCGCGCAACAAGGACGGTCTGGACATTGAGATCCCCTTCTACTGGGCGATCACCTCCGGGATGGATGCGACCTTTTATTCGCGCTATATGGAAAAGCGGGGCTTCAAGGAAGGCGTGGAATTCCGGTATTTCGCCGGCAGCCGGTCCTACGGCACGATTTACGGCGACTACATGGAAGACAACAAGCATGTCACAGAAACGCTCGGCCAGACGATCAGCCGCGACTGGCAGGAAATGCACCGGCGCTGGTCTTTTCTGGTCAACCACGAGACGAAATTTGATTCCCAGTTCTACGTCCGGACGGACATCCGCCGTGTTTCCGACGCCTGGTATTTTCGCGATTTCAACGCCCACAATTACTATCTGACGAATTGGGCCGCCACGGAAGAGGATCCGTTTAAAAAAATATCCTTCCAGGGGAATGAATATCTGCGGTCCCTCGAATCCTCCGCGCGCGCCTTCAAGGGATGGAACAATTACAACCTGATGGCGCGGTTCAGCGCGACGGACGATTTTGCGTCCGCGAACAACCGCACCTTGCAGAAGTATCCGGAGATCATTTTTACCGGCATTCGGCAGCCGCTTTGGGCCACGCCGCTGTACGTCGAATTTTCCGGCCAGTACGACTACTTTTACCGCGAAGACGGCGCCCGGGGACATTTTGCCGAAGTTGCGCCGACGGTGAGCCTCCCGCTTTCTCTCTCCCGTTATGTCCGCGTGACGCCGCAGCTGACGGTGCGGGAAATCTACTGGAGCCGGGACGACCGCGATGCCGATGCGGCCAACCGCAGCAGCGACCGGTTCGTTTACAATATCGGCGTTGCGGCCTCAAGCCGTCTGTCGCGCATTTTTGATGTCCGCATCCTCAACTGGGACAAGGTCCGGCATGAAATCCGGCCGGAAATCGCTTATTCCTATATGCCCGGCATCCGCTATGACAATATTCCCGGCCTTCGGCAGGACGATCTGCCCGATTATCTGCCCAAGGTGCGCACGTTTCTCGACGCTTTCTCCACCTTCAACGCCGTGGATAACCGGGCGATCGGGGAACAAAACGCCTTCGCCTGGTCGCTCACCAACACGCTCACCGCCCGCGCGCAGGACAAAGCTCGGGGAACGAGCTACCAGGAACTGCTTCGTTTCAAGCTTTACCAGGTGTATGATATCTACGAGGCGAAAAAAGACATGGCCGGCGTCGCGGCCGGAAGACGCCCCCTGTCGGATCTGGGCATCGAGTTCGATCTCAATCCGCATCCCTATGTTTCTTTTGCGGCCCGCAACACCTACAGCGTGTACAGCGGGTGGAGGGAACTGAATTTTGACATCAACCTGAGTGATTGGCGCGGCGACCGGCTTTCCGTCGGCTACCGCTATACGCTTGATTCCATTGAGGCCATTAATCTGGATCTGAGAGCGGTTCTCACGGAACGGTTGAGCGGCCGTCTGGCCATCCGTTTGGATCAGTTCAACAATCAGACGGTGGAAAACACGATCGGGCTGCTCTACACCGAACAATGCTGGGGGGTTGGCGTCGATTACACCCGAACCCACGATGACGAACGGATCATGTTGAAGATATCGCTCACCGGCCTGGGGTCCCTGGGGATTTAGCACCCGGGCGCCCGTGCGCGAGGCGCGGTGCTGCGACGGGGGACGGATCACCGGCGGCTTGAATATTTTCCTTGACAAAACGGCGGGAATTACATAGCTTGCACCTTTAAATTTTTGAGATTGGGCGGTTTGAATATGAAAACATTTTCAGCGAAGGCAAGTGAAATCAAACAAGACTGGTATGTGGTCGATGCGACCGGCAAAGTGTTGGGACGACTGGCCAGTGAAATCGCCCTGCGCCTTCGGGGCAAGCACAAGGCGGTTTACACGCCGCACGTGGATTGCGGCGATTTCATCGTCGTGGTCAACGCCGAAAAGATCACGCTCACCGGAAAAAAGCTCACCGACAAGATTTATTACGCCTATTCCGGTTATCCGGGCGGTCTTCGGGAAACGTCCGCCGGAAAGATGCTCGCAGAAAAACCCGAACGGTTAATCAAGACGGCGGTCGCCGGCATGCTGCCGAAAAATAATCTCGGCCGGAAAATGCTCAAGAAACTGAAAGTTTACAGCGGCAACGCGCATCCGCACGAGGCTCAGTGTCCGCAGACGCTGACGGTCTAAATCATCAAGGATTATTTGGGAGAAATCATGACAGAACAACGTTTTTATGCAACCGGTAAAAGAAAAAGCGCCATTGCCCGCGTTTACATGAAATCCGGCAGCGGCAACATCATCGTGAATAAAAGAAACTACGAAGAGTATTTTACGCGTCCCAGTCTGAAGATGATCATCCGCCAGCCGCTGGAAATTACCGGGAAGAAAGACCAGTTCGACCTGTATGTCAACGTGGTGGGCGGCGGCGTCGCCGGACAGGCGGGCGCGGTCAAACACGGCATTTCCAAGGTGCTTCTGGCGTATGATGCGGAGTTGCGGCCCATCCTGAAAAAGGCGGGATTCCTGACGCGCGACGCCCGGGTCAAGGAAAGAAAGAAATACGGACAGCCGGGAGCCCGCAAGAGATTCCAATTCTCCAAACGTTAATTTTCCAGGGGGGCTTACCGGCTCCCCTTTTTTTTGGAGCTTTTACTTATGTCCATCAAAGCAGCCATTTTCGGCGCCAGCGGCTACACCGGCCAGGAACTCATCCGGATTTTATCTGCTCATCCACAGGTGGAGCTTGTGGCCGCCACCTCCCGGCGCTATGCCGGCGCGCCGGCGGCGGAGATTTTCCCGTCGCTGCAGGGCCGGACGTCGCTTACCTATGTCAACGCCACCCCTGAAGAAATCGCTTCCGGATGCGACGTGGTTTTTCTGGCTCTGCCGCACGGCGTGTCCATGGAGATCGCGCCCGTTTTTGTGCAGGCGGGTAAGAAAGTGGTCGATCTTTCCGCCGACTACCGCCTGCGGGATCTGGCCACCTATGAAAAGTGGTACGCGAAGCACACGAGCGCCGATCTCATCGGCCGGGCGGTTTACGGTATCCCCGAACTGTACAGAAATGATATCAAAAACGCCCGGCTTATCGCCAATCCGGGATGCTACCCGACCAGCATCATCCTGGGACTGGCGCCCGCCTTGAAAAACAACCTGCTGGAGGTTTCCACGATCATCGCCGATTCGGCCTCCGGCGTGAGCGGCGCGGGGCGCGATCCCGTCGTCGGTTCGCTCTTCTGCGAGGTGGACGGCGGATTCAAGGCCTACAAGGTCGGCAAGCACCGCCACACGCCGGAGATCGAACAGGAGCTCAACCGGCTGGCCGGAGAACCGTTCGCCATTTCTTTTACGCCGCATCTGCTGCCGGTCAAGCGGGGCATTCTCAGCACCGTTTACGCGACGCTGAAAAAGGACATCCGGGCCGCCGAGTTGCAGGAGCTTTACGTCCAAGCGTATGCCGGCGAAAAATTCGTGCGGATTTGCCCCGCGGGAACGTCGCCCAATATTTCGTCCGTTTGCGGATCCAATTGCTGCGACATCGGTCTGGTTTGCGACCCGCGGACGAACCGGGTGGTCATTCTTTCGGCCATCGACAATCTGGTCAAGGGCGCCGCCGGACAGGCCGTACAAAACATGAATCTGATTTTGGGCCTGGCGGAAGACTGCGGCCTTGCGGTTCCCCCGCTTTATCCCTGACAAAAGGTGACGCATGCCTCAGAAAATATTCAATACGAAGACGCGACAAAAGG
Source organism: Deltaproteobacteria bacterium (assembly GCA_012729055.1). Classification (GTDB taxonomy): domain Bacteria; phylum Desulfobacterota; class Syntrophia; order Syntrophales; family Smithellaceae; genus UBA8904. The sequence goes on along the minus strand of JAAYDW010000042.1, from coordinate 49,307 downwards.
AAGTTTTTCAACCGATTGAGGAAGGCGCCGTCGGCATGTACGTCTGCGGAATCACGGCCTACGATGTCTGCCATGTGGGCCACGCCCGCGCCGCGGTCGTCTTCGACGTGATTTTCCGGCATTTCAAGGCCCGCGGCTACCGCGTAACCTATGTGAAGAATTTCACCGACATCGACGACAAGATTATCGACCGGGCCAACCGCGAAGGGGTGACCATTACGGATATCACCGACCGCTACATCCGCCTGCACGACGAAGACATGGCCGCGCTCAACGTCCTCGCGCCGACGATCACGCCCAAAGCCACCGAACATATGCAAGACATGATCGCGCTGATCCGGACGCTGGAGGAAAAAGGCATCGCCTACGCGGCGGACGGCGACGTGTTTTTCGCCGTGGGGAACTTTCGCGCTTACGGGGGGCTTTCGGGGCGCAACCTCGACGAGATGCTGGCCGGCGCGCGCGTGGATGTCAACGACAAGAAGCGCAATCCCCTGGATTTCGTGCTGTGGAAGAAAAGCAAGGAGGGCGAGCCTTCCTGGGAAAGCCCCTGGGGACCCGGCAGACCCGGCTGGCACATCGAATGCTCGGCCATGAGCCGGCGTTATCTCGGGGATACGTTCGACATCCACGGCGGCGGCGAGGATCTCGTGTTCCCGCATCATGAAAACGAAATCGCCCAGTCCCAGGCCGCGACGGGAAAGGCTCCGGTGAATTACTGGGTCCACAACGGCTTCGTCAAAATCAACGCCGAGAAAATGTCCAAGTCGCTGGGAAACATCTTTCCCATCCGGGAGATTATCCGGCAATGCCATCCGGAAGTCTTACGGCTCTTCATGATCCAGAGCCATTACCGCAGTCCGGTGGACTATTCGGACACGGCCCTCCGGGAGACCCGGACGGCGCTCATTCGCTGCTACACCGCGCTCAAGCAAATGAAGGATCTGCGCGTCCTGAACGGCGGCGGCGCCGGGGACGCGTCCGCGGCAGCTGCGCGCGACTATGCGAGACGGCTTCACGAACTTTCGGGAAAAGTCGACGCCGCGCTCGACGACGATTTCAACACGGCGCAGGCGCTGGGATTTGTGTTCGACGCCGCCCGGTTGATCAACGCCGTCGTGACGGCGGGAAAAAATATGCCGGTGTCCGCAAAGCTTGCCGTTTGTCACGCCGCGGCCGGGGTGTTTGCGCATTTCGGCGACGTGCTGGGCATTTTTCAATCCGATCCGGACGACTTTTTCCGCGCCGACCGCGACCTGGAAGTGGCCAAGCGGGGTCTGGATGTCTCAAAAATCGAAGCCTTGATCCGGGAACGCGAGCAGGCCCGCGCGGAAAAAGACTGGAGTCGGGCCGACGACATCCGCCGGGAGCTGGCCGCGATGGGCGTCGCCCTGAAAGATGCGGCGGGGCAGACCTCCTGGTTGATCGAGTAGCTGTCGGGCATTCTTGCCCGTTTCCCACGGTTGCGCCGCAATATTTGTTTTCCGATTGCCGATTTATATGGAAAACAAGCGGAGTCGTGGTATATACTTCGTCCAACTGGAAATATCTCTGCAAATTAATGAAAAGTTCTTGCATACAGTGAGGCAGTACATGAAGAACATAGCGGGCAAATGGCCGGTCTTTGTCGTCGTTTTACTGGGACTCCTGATCGTTTTCGGGCCGTCTTCCGACAGCAAGGTTTTCGCCCGGGATAAAAATATTTACAAGGAGCTGAAAACGTTTACCGAAGTTCTGGACATGGTGCAGAAAAACTATGTCGAGGACGTGGACGCCACCACGCTGATCCAGGGGGCGATCAACGGGATGATCAAGTCTCTCGATCCTCACAGCGCGTTTATGACGCCGGAAATTTACAAGGAGCTGGAAGCGGAAACGCAGGGGCAGTTCGGCGGCATCGGCATCGAAATCACCATCGTGAAGGATGTGCTGACCGTCGTGTCCCCCATTGAGGATACGCCCGCCCACCGGGCCGGTGTGAAATCGGGCGATTCGATCATCAAAATCGACGGCAAGTCTACGAAGGACATCACCATCATGGAAGCCGTGAAAAAGCTCCGCGGTCCCAAGGATACTCAGGTGATCATCACGATTCTGCGGGAGAACATGACCCAGCCCAGAGACATCACGCTTACGCGGGCCGTCATCCAGGTCAAAAGCGTCAAGGCGAAAGCTTTCGAAGATCATATCGGCTACATCCGCATTTCCTCCTTCAACGAACGGACCACCGCCGACCTGCGCAAGGCGCTTGCCGATGTCGGCGAGAAAACCAAACCCATGAAGGGGCTGGTGCTGGATTTGCGCAACGATCCGGGCGGACTGCTCAACCAGGCCATCGAGGTTTCGGACCTGTTTTTGAAATCGGGCGTTATCGTATCCACCCGCGGGCGGACCAGGAGCATGGAAACGAAAACGATGGCGCGGGACGCGGGCGCCAAGGAAATCACGGTTCCTCTGGTTGTCCTGGTAAATGAGGGAACGGCCAGCGCGGCCGAGATCGTGGCGGGCGCGCTGCAGGACAACGGCCGGGCGCTGATTGTCGGAACCCAGACGTTCGGGAAGGCGTCCGTGCAGACGGTGATTCCCATGGAAGACGGCTCCGCTCTGAAATTGACGACCGCCCGGTATTACACGCCCAGCGGCAAGTCCATCCAGGCTGAAGGGATCCGGCCGGACATCCTCGTCCGTCCGGTGAAACCGGCCGAGGAGACGGAAAACCACACGGAAGAGCGGCTGCGGGAAAAAGACCTCAAGGGGCACATCAAACCGGCCGGGCAAGACGGCCAACCGTTGAATGAGGCCAGCCCCGAGGCGTTGAAGGAGACGGCCGATCTGCCCCGGGATAATCAACTGAAAACGGCCGTGGATATTTTAAAAAGCTGGCATATCATGAAAAAAAATCTGGCCAACTGATGACCTATCGATCGGGGGCGGATCATTGCCGGCTATGAGAAGAAAGAAGAAGAACAATAGGCTGACAGTGGCGCTGACGGCGCTGATTGTCCTTTCCCTTGCCGCCATCGTTTTCGTGGCGTTCTTCCACCGCGAAGAGCCGGTCGGTTCGACACTTCCCGCCGGGCAAAAAAAACCTGCCCGCCAGGCCAAAACCGCATCCCCGGAAAAGCCGCGCCCGCAGCCGACGGCTGAAACGGCCCGGGAAAGAAGCGCCGTCCCGGCGACGCCGGAAGCCGCGCCTCCCGCGGAGAAAGAAAAAGTTGTCATTGCCAAGGCGGCGCCCCCCCGTCTGTCCCTGAAAGCAGTGGCCGTCATCATCGACGATATCGGCTACGACATGCAGCCGGTGCGCGAGCTTTTAAGCATCGACGCGGATATCACATTCGCCGTGCTGCCGCTGTTGCCGCACTCGCGCGAGGCGGCGCTCCTGCTTCACCGGGCGCGGCGGGAAACCCTGCTGCATCTGCCCATGGAGCCCGCCTCCTACCCCAAGGACAAGCCGGGCAACGGCGCTCTTTTTACGGAGATGAGCGAAGAGGAGATTGTTTTGCAGCTCGAGAAGAATCTGAACTCCGTGCCCCACGCGGTGGGCGTGAACAACCATATGGGATCCAAATTCATGGCGGACGGCGAAAAACTCGAGCCGGTTTTCCGGCAGCTGAAGAAGAGAAATATGTTTTTTATCGATTCCCGCACCACGCCTTCGTCGAAAACAGCGGCGGTGGCCGCGCGGGTGCATCTTACCGTCGCGTCCCGCCGGATCTTTCTGGATAACGAGCGCGATTATGACAAGATTTACCGGATACTGATGGACGTGGCCGATGCGCCGGCCGGGAACGGCCCGGTGATCGTGATCGGCCATCCCTATCCGGAAACCATCCGGGCGCTGCGCGACGCGAGCCGGATTTTTCAGGAAAAAGGCGTTTCAATTCTGCCGGCGTCGAAACTCCTGAAACGGAACGCCGCTGACGGGGCATCCTGATCGGGCCGGCCTGGAGAACATCCCGTAAAATGCTCAAAAAAGTCGTTCATCCCCTGCTTAGCGGCGCGCTGATTTTTGCGCTTTTCTGCAGCTGCGCCTTTTTTCCCGGCGTCCGGCCGTCTCCGCAGGCGCCCGCGCCGGAGCGCTTTTCGGCCAAAGTCGGTTACCATTATTCGCTGGCGGTTCTGACCCGTCTGAACGGAGATCTGAACGGCGCCATCGGTCATCTCAAGCAGGCGCTGGACCTTTATCCCGAGTCTTCCTATCTTGCCACTGAGCTGGTTTCTTTTTATATCGAAAACAACGCCAACGACCTCGCGCTGACGCTGGGAGAAGCCGCCCTGGCCAGGAATCCCGGCAACAGCGAACTGCGTTCCATTATGGGCGGGCTGTATTTCAATCTGCGCCGGTACGACAAGGCGATTCGCGAGTATCAGGCCGTCATCCGGCTGGACCCGGACAATCAGGTGGCCTATCTGTATCTGGCGACCGTTTACGCCGAGGAAAAGAAATATGAAGAGGCGGAAGGCGCCTATCGCCGGATGCTGGAGATCGATCCCGAAAACGTGATCGGGATGTTCTACTACGCGAAAACGCTGACGCTGATGGAGCGTCCGGCGCAGGCCGAAGCGCTCTATGCGAAGATCATTGCCAAACGGCCGGCGTTTGAAGCCGCCTGGCTCAGCCTCGCGGCGCTGTATGAAACGCAGAAAAAATTCGATGAGGCCATCGGCGTTTACCGCCGCTATCTGGAAGTCAATCCCGCGCGCCAGAGTCTGCGGGCGAAAATCGCTGAATTGCAGGTCAAGGCGGGCCGGCCGGCCGAGGCGGAAAAGGAGTTCAGGGACGTTTTGGCCGTCGATCCGGCCAACCGCGAGATCCGCACCGCCTTGGGGCTTTTGTACTACGACATGCAGCGGTTTGACGAGGCGGCGGGCGAATTTTCCGCGCTTCTGGAGACGGCGCCCGGCGACGACCGGATGCGTTACCTGCTGGCCAGCGCGCTGGAGCAGAAGGGCGAAGGACAAAAGGCGCAGGAGGAATACGGGAAAATATCGTCCGCCTTTGATCTTTACATCAACGCCCAGATCCACGCGGCGCTGATTTTCAAAAAAGCCGGGAACATGACCGAAGCCATTGCGGTGATGGTCCGCGCGATAGCGAAGAAGAGCGATCAGCCTGTTGCCTACCTGTATCTGTCGTCCCTGTATGAGGATGTCAAGGATCTCGCCGCCGCGGAAAGAACGGTCCGGGAGGGCCTCGGACACTTTCCCCGCAACGCGGACCTGCTTTACGTCCTGGGGATGCTGCAGGAAAAGACCGGCCGTTTCGAAGACAGCATCCGGACCATGGAAAAGGTGCTGGCCATCGACCCGCAAAACGCCGACGCGCTTAATTTCATCGGCTATTCCTACGCCGACCGCGGCCTGCGCCTCGATGAAGCGGAAGAAATGATCGCTCAGGCGCTCAAGCTCAAACCGGACAACGGGTATATTCTGGACTCCATGGGCTGGGTGCTTTTCAAAAAAGGGAAATACACGGGCGCCCTGCAGTACCTCAAACGGGCTCTGGAACACCTGCCGGACGACGCCAGCGTCCTGGAGCATCTGGGCGACGCGTATCTCACGTCCGGCCGGCGGGAGGAAGCGCTGGAGCATTACCGGCGGGCGCTTGAAAAAAATCCCGGCAACAGCGCGCTCATCCGGAAGATCGACAACCTGATCCGGGAAAAATAGCCGGATCGATTCTGCAAAGGAAGGACGAACGAACGGAATGTTGCACTGTGGCATCGGCCGAAGACTGATTCCGGTTTTGCTCCTTGTGGCCGTGTTGTGCGGCTGCGCGGGAAAAGCCGTCCGGGAGCGGGCGATGTCCGGTTCGGCGACTTTCCGGCCTCTGACCACGGCGGAACGCCTGGTCGCTACGGCGCGGATTAACCTGCTCATGGACGAAAAACAGTATCCGCTCCGCACCGCCCTGATCCTGCAACAGCCCGCCTATCTGCGCCTGGAGGTGCTGCCGGTGATCGGCACACCGGACTTCTTTCTTTCGGCCACGCCCGACGCCCTGCGGGCCTTTTTCCCGTCCCGGGGGGAATTTTATACCGGCAAGCCAACGGCCGAGCACCTGACGCATTTTCTGCCCTGGGACTTAAGTGTTGAAGATGTGGTCCTCCTTTTGACCGGGGCTTTTCCGTTTCGGGAAGACAGTCCGTCATCCGCCGGCAGCCTGTGGAGAGAAAGGAAGGATGCTGCGGGAAACGTGCAGACCGTCTGGATCGATCGGGAAGGCCGTCCGGATAAAGTGATCTGCCGGAACGTGGACGGCGCCGACATTTATTCGGTCGGCTACGAAGACTATGACGGCGAAAACCGTCTGGCCGGGAAAATCACGCTCCGCTGGGCAACGTCCGGCGCATCCCTGACGGTCCGGTACGACGACTGGAAAATCGAGCCGGCGACGGATACGGCCGTCTTCAACCTGCCGTACCCGCCGGGCGCCAAAATCATTTCGCTGGATTGACCGCTGCGAAGCGAGGGATTTTCTTGCCGCAGCGATTTAAACGTCAGGGACCGATGGCCTGGCCTCCGCCGATCACCAGGCTCTTGGCGGTGATGTAGGATGCCGCCTCCGAACACAAAAACAGAACCGCCCCGGCCATTTCCTCCGGTTTCCCGAAGCGTTTGAGGGGAATCATGTCCAGCATGACCTTTTTGATTTCCGGCCCCGCGCTTTGCAGCGTCTGATCGAGCATCGGCGTTTCGGTCATTCCCGGACACACCGCGTTAATGCGGATGTTTTTGCGGCCGAACTCAACGGCCGCCGCCCGGGTGAGCCCGATCACGGCGTGTTTGCTGGCCGTATAAAGGGAGGAACCGGGTTCGCCGGTCCAGCCCGCGACAGACGAGCAGTTGACGATGGCGCCGCCGCCGGCGGTGATCATCATGGGGATCTCCCGCTGCATGCAGCGCCAGACGGCTTTGACGTTGATGTTCATGACGGCGTCGAATTCCTCAACGGTGTAACGGGCGGCGCGTTTCATGGCCGGCCAGACGCCCGCGTTGTTGAAGGCGCAGTGCAGCTCTCCGAATTTTTCTCCAATCACCGCAAACAGACGGTCGATGTCGCCCGCGAGCGTCAGATCCGTTTTTACAAACAGGGCTTCACCGCCCAGGCTTTGAATCTCGCTTGCCGCCTCGGCGCCCTCTTTTTCGCGGCGCGCGGCGATGATTACCCTGGCCCCTTCCCGGCCGAAAGCCAGAGCCGCGGCGCGGCCGATGCCGGAATTGCCGCCGGTGACCAGCACAACTTTATTCTGAAATCTTTGCGTATTCACTGTGCGTCTCCTTATGCGCGTTAGTAGGTGATGTATCCGCCGTCAATGGCGATTTCCTTGCCGATCATGAAGGCCGCTTCGTCCGTGCAGAGCCACAGGGCGGCGCCGGCGATTTCTTCCGGCTGGCCGATGCGCCGCACGGCGGTTTTGCCGGCCATGACTTCCAGCATCTTGGGCATGAAGGGCAGCGCTTTTTCGAGCATTTCGGTCATGATGGGCCCCGGGCAGATGGTGTTGATACGGATATTGTCCCTGCAGTACTCGAGCGCGGCGGTTTTGGCCATTCCCAGCGAACCATGCTTGGAGGCGCAGTACGAACTCAAACCCCAGTCGCCGACGACGCCGAGGATAGAGGCGGTATTGATGATGACGCCGCCGCCTTGTTTTTTCATGATGTCGATTTCGTGCTTCATGCACAGCCAGACGCCGCGCAGATTGGTTTCCAGAACACGGTCCCATTCGTCGTCGTCGTATTTGATGACGGTGGGATTATGGGAGGTGGAAACACCGGCGTTGTTGAAAGCAAAGTCCAGACGACCGTAGCGGTCCATGAGGGTCTGAAAGAGGTTGTCGATATCCGCGGGATTGCGGACATCCGTTTTCACGAACAGAGATTCGCCGCCGGCCCGGGCGATTTGTTCGACAACTTCCTGTCCGCGCTCTTCGCGGCGCGCCGCCATGACGACTTTGGCGCCCTCCCTGGCGAATGCCATCGCCGTGGCTCGTCCCATGCCGGCCGTGGCTCCGGTCACGAGCGCAATCTTCCCTTCAAACATTTTGATTTCCAAAATCAGTCTCTCCTTTCTTGACAACGCAATCCGCCGCCTCTTTTTGCCCATGCGGTAAAAGACGGGGAAGTCGCGGGATTCTTTTGTTTGGGTTGAATTGCATCGCCATGAAGGAGGTCCGTCATGGAAATGCAGCGTACTGTAAATGAAACGGTATTTTTTTGTCAAGATAATTCCGGGGAAACCCTTTATCCGCCGCGGACAGACTGCGGCGGATAAAAGAAGGCCCGGCATCGGCTGGACACGCCAGTGGATAAAAAAAGGGGCTTTTTAACAAAGCCCCTTGCGGTGATAAAACGGGTTCAAACGGTTATTTGATTTCCTGAAGCTTGGCGCGCGCGATGCGCGCCTGACTGGTGTTGGGATAGTCCCGGATGACCTGCTGCAGGAGCAGCTTGGCGCTCACCTTGTCGCCCAGGCTTTGAAACGCAATTCCCTGTTTCAGCAACGCGTAAGGAACCTTGTTGCTGTTGGGGAATTTTTTGGTGACCTTTTCATATTCCAGAATGGCCTTGTCGTACTTCTTTTCAAAGAAATAACACTCGCCGATCCAGAACTGGGCGTTGTCGGCATACTCGCCGGTCGGATGAGCGGCCAGAAAGTTCTGAAAAGCTTCTCTGGCCTTGGCGTAGTTTCCGGCCTTGAAGGTCGAGTAGGCTGCGGCATACTGGGATGCCTTGTCCTGCTTGCCCGAGGCATCCCGGGGCAGATCGGAAGTTTCGGCATCGCCTGCGTAATCCTTCTTGCCGATTTCCAGAAAATTTTCGATGAAACCGATCTTCAGCAAAATGCCGTCGATCTTTTCCCGGTACTCTTCCTCTTTCTTGGCGTCCCTGCCCGTTTCCTTCTTCAGCGTTTCGACCTGGCCCCGCAGCTGCTGAATCTGTTCGCGCAGCTCGACCATGTCCGCGCCCGTATTGGCCTGACCCTTGCGGATGGAAGCGAGCGTCTCGGCGCTTTTGACCTGCTCTTTCTGCAGTTTGTCGATCCGGGCGTCCAGGGCGGCCAGATTGGCTTCCATCTGCTGGTTCACTTCCGAGCGGACGGCGTTCAATTCGGACGACGTCGCGCAGGCGGTCAAAAAAAGAAACAGCAGCGGCGCAATGAAATGCAAAGATCGTTTCAAGGGAGTCTCCTCTTACAGACGCTCAAACGCCTCTACTTTAAAAGAAACTGTGCGCGTCTGTTCTGCGCCCAGGCTTCTTCCGTGTGGCCCTGGTCCGCCGGACGTTCTTCGCCGTAGCTGACGGTTTCGATCCGGCCGGCATCGACGCCCAGATTCACCAGATACTGCTTGACTTCCTGCGCGCGTCTTTCGCCCAGCGCCATGTTGTACTCGGCCGTGCCTCGCTCATCGCAGTGTCCTTCCACCGTGATTTTGGCGGCGCTGTTTTTGGTGAAGATCTCCGCATTGGCTTTCAGAATTTCCCGTGCGTCAGGACGGATGCTGGATTTGTCGAAATCAAAGTAAATATTCTGGATGTTCAGATCGGCCAGGGCTGCCGCATTTCTTTTCGCTGCCGCGTCTCTGGCGGCCTGCGCCCTCAAAGCGGCTTCCCGGTCCGCCTGTTCCTTGGCCCGTCTTGCGGCTTCATCGTCCGCGACCGGCGCGGCCGGCGCCTGCGTGGGGGCCACCTTCTGTTCCTGGGCCGGTTCGTCCTTGACGACCGCCTGTTTTTCCGCACAACCGCCCAGGATCATGAGGCCGAAAGCAAAAACCAACAATAAACCAATCAGGGTTAAAGACTTTTTCATAATTCTCTCCTTTCAAAAATGTAAATAAAAATTTACACGTATTGGGCCCTAACTTAAGCACAATCCGTGACATCGCGTCAATAAAAAACTGTTTAAATATCAATGAAATATGATGATGACTTCAGGGTGATGCCCGGCAGCCCCGCTGTTTTTCGTGATTTCGGTCAAAGGATAATTTCATCATGTCGCTATTTATACGGCAAAGGCCGGAAAATAACAACCCCAACATGAAATTTTTTATTTCAGCCGGGGCGACCAGGACGGCATGACCATCTGTTCGCGGCCTTCCCTGAGCACGCGGACGTTCAGCCCGTTGGCATTCATGATGCTGATGCGGCTTTTCGATCCCCGCTGCGAGCTGAAGACAATCTGCCGTCCGGACGGAGACCAGGAGGGATATTCGTTGTCCGCATCGTCGAACGTCAGCTGAATCAGATTGTTTCCCTCCTCATCGACGGAAAAGATCTGGTATTTGCGGTTGATCAGGCCTTCGTAGGCGATCCGGCCGCCCCGGGGCGACCAGGACGGGGAGGTGTTGTAGTTGCCTTCGTAGGTGACGCGCCGGACATTGTTGCCGTCCGCGTCCATGACGAATATCTGGGGAGACCCGGAGCGGTTGGAGACAAAGGCGATTTTCCGACCGTCGGGCGACCAGGCCGGAGAAACGTCGATGGCGTAACTGCGGGTCAGGCGTTGAAGCGCCAGCGTCTCGATGTCCAGGGAATAAATTTCTTCATTGTCGTCCTTGCTTAGGGTCAAAAGCAGTTTCCTGCTGTCCGGAGAAAAGGAGCCGCACAGGTTGAGCCCCCGGAAAGCGGCGACTTTTCTTTCCTTGCCCGTTTTCAGGGAGCGCAAATAGACTTCCGGCCGGCCGTTCTTATAGGAGGTGAAAGCGAGGTATTGCCCATCCGGCGACCAGCGCGGCGATGTGACGATGCTTTGATGTCCGGTCAGATTCTTCAGGTCGGCTGCGTCGTAAGATAGGGTGTGGATGTCCGACCGGGCGTCTTTTTTGATGACGAAGGCGATTTGCGTGTTGAAGTCCCCTTCGTCGCCGGTGAGCGCGACGAGGACATCGGAAGCGACGGCCCGCGCGGCGGCCCGCAGATCGCCGGTTTTATACGCATACGTTTTCTGAAACAGCGTCTGGCCGCGCGTCACATCGTAGAGGCGGCTTGCCGCCCGGAGTCCTTCCGCGCCGAAGGCGAGATCGCCGCGCAGCAGAAAATCGGCGCCGATGACCGACCAGTCGGAAAAACGGATGACTTCCGGCGTTTGCGACTCAACGCCGTCAAGAAAACTTTTCTTGTCCAGGATATTGAAAATCCCCGACAGGTCGAGGAGGCGCCGGATATGGTCGGCCAGGACAACGCCTTCGTCGTCCGACGGAGGCGTTCCGGTTTTATTGTTTTGAAAATCGCAAACCGCAATCGGGAACTGCTGAAACCCCGGCGCGTCAATATCGATATACACTTTAGCCTGCGCGATGTCCGACAGACAGACCATGCTCAAAGCCGTCCAGAGCGAGATCAGAAAAATGAAGATTTTGTTTTTCATGATAAGCGACAATCCTTTTAACGGGATGACTGTATTTCCGAGGAATGAAACCGGATGCCGATTTCAACGGAGCGACCGGCCGCCCGTCCCGCCAGCGGCGGAAAGGGAGCGGATTTTTTAACGGCGCGGAGCGCCGACTCGTCAAAATAAGCGTTGCCCGAGCGTTTTTCAAATCCGAGATGCTCGAGCGCGCCGCTTGGCCCGATGCGGACGTCAATCACGGCTTCCAGCGGATTTTTGGGCAGCAGTGCCGCGGGCAGGGTCCAGTTTCTCTTGACCTTCGACCAGATAAACCGGGTGTAGTCATCGGACGTCGACAGCTGCCGGGCCGCCGGAGCGGGTGCCGGAGACGCCGCCGCTCTGCCGGGGGCGGACGGAGTCGCCTCCGCGGCGGAGGGCATTTTCTCTTTCAGGGCGCCAAGCGCCTTTTCAATGTCCGGTTTTTCCGTTTCGGTCTTTTTCGTCAGCGCCGGCGTTTTTTCTCCAGCCGGGTCGCGTTTCAGAATTCCCACCGCCTGAGACGGCGGCAAATCCTTCGGCCCGAAAAAATCTCCCGGCGCTTCAAGCGCTTCGGGTCCGACCAGCGCGACAGAGTAAGGGGCGCCGAACGTCAGCGGCTTCGAACTGCCGGGCGCCGTCATCAGCACGGCGGCGATCACGATCAGATGGAGCAGCAGCGAGGCGAAAAACATGTTGTAGGGACTGCCGGAGTTGCCGAAGAGGTTCCTATGGGGCATCCGGGAGGTCATTTGCGGTCCTCGGGCGGTTCGGTGATCATTCCCAACTTGTCCACGCCGGCCCGGCGTATTTCCGACATCACCTCCACAACGAATCCGTAGGGAACGTTTTTATCGGCGCGCAGGAAGATCTCCCGGTCCACCCGCTGGGCGAAAATCGCGGCCAGCTTCGCGTGGAGATCCTGCATCGGCAGCCGCGTTTTGTTCAGATAGACTTCCCTGCTTTCGTTGATGCTTAACACCAGTTTTTCTTCCGCCAGGTCGATGCTTTTTGATTTGACGCGGGGCAGGTTGACGTCAATGCCCATGGAGAGCATCGGCGCCGTGACCATGAAGATGATGAGGAGCACCAGCATGACATCCACCAGGGGGGTGACGTTGATGTCCGCCATCGATCTTGTTTCCGAATTTCTTCTGCGTGTGTGCCGCATGACGCCCTGTTTTCGTTCAGCTCACTTGCGGATCAGGTAGCGCTCGACGATATTTAAAAACTCGTCGGCGAAGTTGTCCATTTCCTGAACCATGGTTTTGGATTTGTTGAGGAAGTAGTTGTAAAAGATAACCGCCGGAATGGCCGCGGCCAGTCCCGCCGCCGTGGCGATAAGCGCTTCCGAAATGCCGGGGGCAACCACGGCCAGCGTTGCTGAGCCGCGGGCGCCGATGGACTGGAAAGTTTCCATGATGCCCCAGACCGTTCCGAACAGGCCGATGAAGGGGCTTGCCGACCCGGTAGTGGCGAGAAATCCCAGCGCGCTTTCCAGCTTGGTCATTTCCGTATTGGATGCCCGGTTGAGCGCCCGCTGCACATTATCCAGCGAGGACAGGCTGATGTCTTCGCCGCGCGGCGCGTCCTTGGTGGACCGGTTCATTTTGGTCAGTTCGGAATAGCCCACGCGGAAAACTTCCGCCGTTGTGGAAGAAGCGTATTTCTTGGCTGCGGGCAGCACTTCGGAAAGCTTGCTGCTGCGCTGGTAATCGGATTCGAACGCGTTGTTCTCGGAGCGGATCTTCCGGTAATACCGGAACTTCAGGAAAATGATCGTCCAGGAAACGATGGAGAGAACAAGCAGGATGAGCAAAACAAACTTGACCATCAGACCGGCGTCGAGAATCATGCCCAAAAGAGAGCCGTGAAACTGGCTTGCTATATCTAATGAACCGATATCTTTCACTTTATCATCTCCGGAAAAGGGTTTGAAATTTTGCGTTGTACCCTAAAGGAAAAAGGAGGGCTTGTCAATACATCTTTTGCCGCAGGCTTTGCCGCGGCGCAAAGCGGATCAGGATCATCGCCGCGTCCTTCACGGCAGACCCGTTTTGTCCGCTTCAGAGCGTTTCCGGAGGAAAGGCGACCACGTCGTCAATCGAAGAAGCAGCGGCCAGGAGCATGACCATCCGGTCGATGCCGAGCGCGATGCCGGCGGCATCCGGCATGACGGCCAGGGCGTCGAGGAATTTTTCGGGCATGCGGTAGGGCGCCCAGTTTTTCCGGGCGCGGACGCGCAGGGCTTCTTCAAAGCGCTGACGCTGTTCGGCCGCATCGGTCAATTCCGAAAAGCCGTTGGCGATCTCCAGGCCTGCGATGTAAAGTTCGAAACGCTCCGCCACGGAAGGATCGCTTTTTTTTACACGGGCCAGCGCCGCCATCGGGGCCGGATAATCGTAGAGGAAGGTCGGACGGTCGCAGCCGAGGCGCGGTTCGACGTGCTCGGTCAGCATTTCGTCGAACTGCTGATCCGCGAGAGCTTTCTCCAGCTTCACGGGCGCGTAGCGGGCAAACGCATCGGCCACGGTTACGCGTTCCCAGGGGGCGGTAAGCGTCAGACGTCTGTTTTGCCAGACGAGATGCCGGTCATGGCCCATCTCCTTCAGGACGGCGATCAGCAGGGCTTCGCACTGATCCATCAGGTCGCGGTAGTCAAATCCCGCAACGTACCACTCCAGCAGAGTGAATTCGGGCAGATGACGCGCGCCTCTTTCGCCGGCCCGGAAGCATTTGCAGATCTGAAAGATCCGGGGAAAGCCGGCGGCGATGAGCCTTTTCATGCCCAGTTCCGGCGAGGTCTGCAAAAACCAGTCGCCTGCGGGAAGGGCTTCAATGTGTTCTTCGGGTGCGGGAGAGGGAACGCGAACGGGCGTTTCGACTTCCAGAAAATCCAGGGCGGCAAAGCGCCTGCGGAGGCTTTGCAAAAAAGAAGCGCGAAGACCAAGCGCGTGCGCCTTGCGCGTCAGATAAAACCGATCATCCCGATGTTCTGTATCCGACATCATCCCTTCACGCGGGTCAGGTACTCTCCCGTGCGCGTGTCGATGCGGATTTTTTCTCCTTCGGTGATGAAGGTCGGCACCAGGATCGTATAGCCCGTCTGTACCTTGACCGGCTTGGTGGCGCCGGAAACCGTGTCGCCTTTAGCCCAGGGTTCGGACTCGGTGACGACCAGCTCGACGAAATTGGGCAGGCTGAGCCCGATAGGCCGGTCTTCAAAGAGCAGAATTTCGACTTCGATGTTGTCGGTCATGAAGTTGACCGCGTCGCCCACCTGGTCTTCCGACAGATAAACCTGCTCGTAGTTTTCATTGTCCATGAAGCAGTATTTGTCGCCTTCCTTATAAAGATACTGCATCTTCTTTTCACGCAGATCGGCCGGTTCAAAAACATCGACGGACCGGAAGGTGCGTTCGAACTGGCTGCCGTTGAGCATGTTCTTCAGCCGGCAGCGGTAAAGCGCCTGGCCCTTGCCGGGCTTGACGAAGTTGAACTCGGTGATCACATAGGGATCGCTGTCGATTTTCAGGCGCAGCCCCTTTCTTAAATCACTGGCGGTGTACATAAAAAGTCTTTCTCCTCATCCTTACAGCGTTGGGATTTGTTTGACGTTCTTCCTAATCCAATTATTCGAAATTGTCAAAAAAATCTTGATGTTTTCGTAAATCATTTTTCAGCGTCTCCGACAGGCACAGCAGGGGAACTTTTCCCGCCTCGCCGGGAAGATCGGCGACATACTGCGGCAGGGCAAGCCCCGAACAGTCCCTGCGCAGCGCTTCCATGAGGGCCAGACCCGCGGAGACGGACGTGCGCAGATGCATGCAGCCGCGGACCGGTTCGCAATGAAAAAGATAGTAAGGACGGACGGATATCTTTTGCAGCCCGTGCAGCAGGCGGCGCATGACCTCCGGCGAATCGTTCACGCCTTGGAGCAGCACCGACTGGTTGGACACCGGAATGCCGGCCTCGAGCAGCATGGCGCAGGCGCGCGCCGTGTCTTTCGTGATTTCGGCCGGGTGATTAAACTGTGTGTTCAGCCACAGGGGCCGGTAGCGCCGGAGCATCCGGCAGAGGTCTTTTGTGATGCGCATCGGCAGCACGACGGGCATGCGGCTGCCGATGCGCAGGACTTCGACATGCGGAACGGCTTTAAACGCGGCGAGGAGGGCTTCCAGCCTGCTGTCGTCGTACATCAGCGGATCTCCGCCGGACAGGATGACCTCCCTCACCTGCGGCGCAGTTGTGACGTAGCGGACCATGGCCGCAAGGCGGTTTCTGAAGCCGGCGGTCTCCCGCGTCTTCCAGAGACGCTTGCGGTTGCAGTGCCGGCAGTAAACCGCGCAGTTCCTTGTCACCATCGCCAGCACCCGGTCGGGGTAGCGGTGGATCAGGTTCGAAACCGGCATGCGGCCGTCTTCATCGAGCGGATCGGCCGAGCCGGCGTTGGAAAAAGCCGCTTCCCGAACATCCGGAAGGCACTGCCGGGCCAGCGGATCCGCCTCGACGTCCGGGTCGATGAGGGACAAATAATATGGTGTGACGGCCAGGGGATAGGCTCTGAGGACGGGACGCAGATCGCGTGGCGCGGCGGCCGGTAGCTTCAGATATTGAGCCAGGCCCGGCAGGGTCGTGACTCGGTTCTGCAGCTGCCAGCGCCAGTCTTGCCAGTCCCGGCGGGAAATATTCAATCGGTGCATTAAAAGTTTTTCGTCCATTCTGATCGCGCTTCGTACCACAATTTCGGATTCGTGCCCAGAAAATCCGTTTTCCGCGCGCCGTAAAAATTGTCGGGCAATCGTCCACCGGTCGTGATATGGGAAAAAACAAACGACAGGGAGGGGCCTGAATGTCCATGCAACGGCGCAAAGAGCAGGTGGCGACATTGTCCGTTGTCTCCAATTCCATTCTGGTGGTTTTGAAAATCGTCGCCGGCGCGTTCATCGGTTCCGTTTCCATTCTTTCCGAAGCCATTCATTCGGCCATGGATCTGCTGGCGGCCCTCATCGCAATGTTTTCCGTCAGAAAATCAGGCCGCCCGGCGGATGAGGACCATCCTTTCGGCCACGGCAAGTTTGAAAGTATCTCCGGCCTCATTGAGGCGGCGCTGATTTTTGTCGCGGCTTTCTGGATTATTCTGGAGGCGCTCAAAAAGCTGATGTCCACCGAAGAACTCGGCGCGCCCGGCTGGGGCGTGGTTGTTATGGGAATTTCCGCGGGCATGAATTTTTTTGTATCCCGGAAGCTGTTTGCCGTGGGACGCGAGACGGATTCACTGGCCCTGCAGGCGGATGCCTGGCACCTGCGGACCGATGTCTATACCTCTCTGGGCGTTATGATCAGCCTGGGAATCATCTGGGTCGGCCATTTCTTCTTTGCCGATCCGCGCATTCACTGGCTGGATCCGGCAGCGGCGATTTTCGTCGCCGTGTTTATTTTAAAGGCGGCTTACGATTTGACCGTCAAGGCGATGGGCGATCTCCTCGATGAAAAACTGCCCCCCGAGGAAGAGCAGTGGATCCGCAGCCTGATAGTCGGCCGCCGGCCGCAGGTGCACGGTTACCATCTGCTGAAAACCCGCAAGGCCGGCCATTTCCGGTTCGTCGAATTTCATATCAAGGTGGATCCGCTGATGACGGTGACGGATTCGCACGACATTACGAAGCGCTTCAAACGGGACATCCTGGAAAGATTTCCGGCAACGAGCGTCACCATCCACATTGAGCCTTGCGACGGGAACTGCACGGAGCTCTGCCGGACCGGTTGTCTTTTGCCCGAAGACCGACGACGGCAAAAAGAGCTCGCCCGGGGCGGACAGAGCGTTTAACGAAGGCGCGTACCGCCTTCTCTCCTTGCTGTGCCTTTTCTCCTCCGGCGGCAATCGTGCGGCCCGGATGCCGGGCGGGAGTTTTTCCGGTTGACAGTCCGAGGCTGATTTCCTATAGTCACCTCACACGGGTTGATCTTCAAATGTCGATTTAAACGCTTTTTTAAGTGTCGGGGGTGTATAGCGCCGATGGACACCAAGCAGACGTCCGACGAATCCATTCGCCATTACCAGACGATCATCAACGAGATTGAGGACGGCGTCGGGGAAACGGATCTCAAGGGCAATCTGACCTTTATCAACGACGCCGGTTGCCGGTTGTGGGGGTACACCCGGGAAGAAATTCTGGGGTCCAATTACCGCACCTATATCGATCCGGAAGGCGCAAAATTCCTGCGCCAGGCGTATAACCAGGTCTATCGGACGGGAATGCCCGGCCGCTTCACGCACGACATCATCCGCAAGGACGGCGCGCGCCGCATTGTGGAGGATTCCGTGTCGGTCATCCGCGATCAGGATGACCGGATCAGCGGATTCCGGGCAGTGCAGCGGGATGTGACGGACCGCGAGGAGTCCCGGCAGAAGCTCGACGATCAGCGCCGCAGGCTCAACGCCATTTTTGCCAGCGTCAAAGACGCCATCATCACGGTGGATCTGAATCTGCGGGTCATCGAGGCCAATCAGTCTACGGAAAAGATTTGCGGCGTCAACACCCGGCGGATCGGAGGAAAAATCTTTTCCGAATGCCTGGAGCAGTGCAATCGGGCCTGCTGCGAAGTTCTGCGGCAGACGTTGGAACAAAAGATGTCGGTTTCCGATTACCGCATCGAATGCGACCACCAGAACCGCTGCCGGCAGCTCGTCAGCGTCAACAGCACGCCGCTTCTGGACCATCAGGGGGAATTCGCCGGCGCCGTGCTGGTGATCCGCGACATCACCCGCCTAAGTGATCTGGAAAGAAACCTGCGCGAACGCCACACGTTTCAGAACATCGTCGGCCGCAGCCGGAAGATGCAGGATATTTACAGTCTGCTCGAAGACCTGGCGAGCCTGGAAACCACGGTGCTGGTCACCGGAGAAAGCGGAACGGGCAAGGAGCTCGTGGCCAAGGCGCTGCATTACACGGGTCAGCGCGCTTTCCGTCCCTTTGTGACCGTCAACTGTTCGGCTCTGGCGGAAAGCCTTCTGGAAAGCGAACTCTTCGGTCACGTGCGCGGGGCGTTTACCGGCGCGGTCAAAGACAAGCAGGGGCGGTTTGAAGCGGCCGACGGCGGGACCATCATGCTCGATGAGATCGGAGAGGTTTCCCCCCTGATTCAGCTCAAACTGCTGCGGGTTCTCCAGGAAAAGGTGTTTGAACGGGTAGGCGAGTCTTTTCCCCGTAAAGCGAACGTGCGGGTGATCGCCTGCACCAACCGCAATCTCAAGGAAAAGGTCCGCCGGGGCGAATTCCGCGAAGACCTGTATTACCGGCTGATGGTGGTGGAGGTTCCTCTTCCGCCGCTGCGCGAACGCATGGAGGATTTGCCGCTGCTGGTCGATCATTTCCGTCAGATCTTCAATGAAAAATTCAGCAAGCACATCGACGGCGTGACGGAAGACGTGCTGGACCGGTTCATGCAGTATTCGTGGCCCGGTAATGTTCGGGAGCTGGAGCATGCGATTGAGCACGCCTTTATCTTATGCCGCGGGCAGATGATCAGTCCGGAACATTTGCCGGCGGCCATCAACGATCCTATCGAAACCGAAAAAAGCAAGGTCAGAAGCTTGCGAATTGCCGGCAAGACCACGGCGCGCGAGGATATCGTGAAGGCTCTCCATAAAACGGGCGGCAATAAAACCGAGGCGGCCCGTCTGCTCGGGATTAACCGGCGCACCGTTTATCGAAAAATCGAAAAGAATAGCTCCGTCAATCCCACCTGATAAGGACGTGTGTGACATGTCTCAGTGGTGTGGCCTGTAAATGTGTGCCATGTCACACACATCATCCGTCTCTCCCTGCCGCCCTAATGCAAGAATAAGATATCACTGCTGTTTATTAAAAAACTGCCGGTGAGTTTTGGCATGTATCCTGTAAGTCCATTCGGTTTAAATCATCTGAAAAAGTTTCGTGGGTTTTCGGGAATCCGGTGAGCGGAAGCAAATCATCGGGCAGTCAGGCATCCATTTCAGGAACAGGGAGGGGAGAAATCATGCATAAGAAAGTCAAATTTTGTTTCCAGCAAGTGCGGTTGATTGCGGCAGGGATGGCTTTGCTGTCCGTTTTATTCTGGATGACGGGATGCACCGGCGGGGATGAACAGATCGTATTTTTACCGCAAGAAAGGACGATCAGCACCGCGTTTGGCGATGTCCGGGGAACCACCGTTGAGGAGGCCTGGGTCTGGAAGGGGATTCCCTACGCCAAGCCGCCGGTGGGCGACCTGCGATGGATGGCGCCTGTGGATCCCGATCCGTGGGCCGGCGTTCGGGACGCCAGCCAGCCCTGCAGCGAATGCGTGCAGCAGGTTTACTCGCCGCAGTGGTTTTCACAAAATGTCTTTATCGGGAGCGAGGATTGTCTGTATCTCGATATTTACGCGCCGCGCACCTGGACTAAAAATCTTCCCGTCTATGTTTATATCCACGGCGGGTCGAATAATTTCGGCTCCGCCAAGCAGTACAACGGCGCCGAAATAGCCAAGCGCGGCAACATGATCGTGGTCTATGTGCAGTACCGCCTCAACGCGATGGGATTCTTGACGCATCCCTCGCTTCGGGAAAACGCCGCCGCGGCGATCAATGTGGACGCCGGCATCAGCCAGGCGGCGTTGGATAATTCGGGGAACTACGGCATCCTCGATATTATGAAGGCGCTGGTCTGGGTGCAAAACAACATTGCCGCGTTCGGCGGCGATCCCGCCCGAGTCGTGGTGGGAGGCCAGTCGGCGGGCGCTCATGACATCATGTGTCTGCTCACGTCTCCTCTGCCCGCCAATTTCCGCGGTGTGTTCACACAGAGCGTGCCCGGTCCGGATTTGATGAATGTGAGAACCCTGGCCGAGTCGGATGCCTGGACCAACACCACAATTGACGGTCTTTTGATTCGCGGCGGATTAGCGCCGGACGCGGCAGCGGCCGCCGCTCTGCGCGCCGGCATGACCAACGCGCAGATTCGCGCTTTTCTGAAAAGTCAGCCCGCCGAGCTCGTTGCCCGATGCCGCAGAGACGGAACGGGGGCCGACGGTTCAGGCACCATGGCGTCGCACACCGGCATCCGCGACGGCAGTGTCGTGCGCGACGCGTCCTGGGTGGATGCGATCGCCGCCGGCAACTACCATAAAGTGCCCGTCGTCAACGGCGGCACGCGCTATGAGTGGAAGAACTTCGCTCCGCTCTATGGCGCCGCAATGAAAACCATGGTCTTTGCCCAGACCGGCGTCAATATTCCCTCCGGGACCTATTCCTGGCTCAATCTCTGGAATGTGATCGGCTTTCTGCCGCCCGCGCTGACGGCGGACCAGGTGCTGCCTCTTCAGGCCGACAAGGATTTTTATCAGACCGTGACGGATTTGCGGTCGCGCAAATGGAGGCTGAACGGCGTGGACGACATCAACCGGGCGCTCAAGGCGAACGATGCCGCCAATCCGGTCTACGGATTTATCTTCAAATGGGCCGGCGGCGGCGATCCCGCGCTGGAGGACTTTAAAAACTATTTCGGCGCCGCCCATTCAATGGATATTCCGTTTTTCCAGGGTCAGCCATCGGACTCGTGGAATTATTCCTTTACCGCCGTCAATCAAGCCGGGCGCATCGCCCTGCAGGAAGTGATGATGGACTATCTGATTGCGTTTGTAAAAACCTTGAATCCGAATCCGGCCGCTGCAGGGTTGCCCGACTGGCCGCAATGGGATCCGGCGGCGGGAGGTCCCAAGGTGATGACGTTTGACGCGACCCCGGGCGCTGCGGTGCTGGCCGTCGAAAATACGGAAATCATCGCCGCCGACCTCGATGCTGAAATTGCCGCGGCCAAGGGAGTTCCCTTTTCCGCGGCCTGGTGGGCCTGTACGATTCAGGGCCTCTAGCTGACATCATGAGTTATCCGCTGCGGCGAAGAACGGCGCCAGGGAAGCCGGTGGGCTCCCCGGCGCCGTTCAGGGATGAAATTACCGAAAAGCCGGGGTATTTTTACGGCGCCCGGGGCTATTTTTTTTCATCTTGCATTTTTCCGATTTTTCAGTTCACGCGGCTCCACACAATTTTTTCCAGACAACAAAAATCGGTGCAAGAAAAATCGGCGCGGCATGCTTTGCGCGAGAGTGCGCGTTGTTGCTTTGCCGCCTCGGGTGGCGGGGAGCGGCCGATGATTTTAAGCGGAGGCTGTCCGAAAATAATAATTTTTTCTAAGGAGGAGAAAAAGAATGCAGAAGAAGCGCAAATCCTGTTATCAAAAGTTGTGTTATGCTTTTTCGTTGATGGCGCTGGGGATGTTTCTGGCCGCCGGCGTCGGCTGCAAAAACGGCGAAGAGGAATGGTTCGGTTCGACAGTCGTCAAAACCGGTTTTGGTTATGTCCGGGGCTCTGTCGAAGACGGCGTGAGCAGCTGGAAGGGAATTCCGTACGCCAAACCGCCTGTGGGCGAATTGCGCTGGGCGGCGCCGGTGGATCCCGATCCCTGGCAGGGGGTCCGGAACGCCACTGAGCCCTGCGTCGCCTGCGCGCAGCAGGAAGCGGATAAATTCTGGCGCGCTGCCCCGGGGGAGTTTGTAGGCAGTGAGGATTGTCTGTATCTGGATATCTACCGTCCCGGCACGCCGGCCAGAAATCTTCCCGTCTATGTCTGGATTCACGGCGGAGCGAATGTGATGGGCGCGGCCGCTCTCTACGAGGGGGCGGCTCTGGCCAAACGCGGCAATATGATCGTGGTGGTGATTCAGTACCGTCTGGGCATGTTCGGGTGGCTGGCGCATCCCGCCTTTCGATCCACGGGGACGGCCCTGGATCAGTCGGGGAATTTCGGCACCCTCGACCATATGAAAGCTCTGGCCTGGGTGCAGAACAATATTGAGGCGTTCGGCGGCGATCCCGGACGGGTGACGATCGGCGGCCAGTCCGCGGGCGGCCAGCATGTCATGAATCTGATCATCACTCCCCTCGTCAATACGTTTCACCGCGCCCTTGCCATGAGTCCGGCGCTTACGCAACTGATGCCGCTGCGGCCGTTAGCCGACGGGGATGCAGAGACCGACGCCCTCATTGACTGGCTCCTGGTGGACGATGGAACCTGCGCCGACGCGGCGGCGGCCGCCGCCTACCGGGCCGGCATGTCCGATGAAGCCGTTCGGGCCTATCTGCGGGGAAAAGCGGCAAACAAGATCATGCAGGCGGCTATCGCCGGCCCCGGCGGCGGGGCGTCCATGCCGGTGCCCACCTCTTTTCTGGATGGCGTCGTTCTGCCGGCGACAAGCTGGCTGGAGGCGATCCAAGCCGGCAATTTTAAGAAAGTTCCGCTGATCATCGGGACAACAAAGTACGAATACAAGGATTTGATGACCCTTTATGGCGCGGCGTTGAAGATGGGGCTGGGTGTTCCTTCCGGCGCCTATTCCTGGAACAACCTCTACGATGTGCTCAACGGCACATTGACGTTTGATGAGGTTTTGCCGACGGCGGGCGATCAGTTCGCTTACGAACAGTCCGGTCTGCTGAAAGCGCGCAAGTGGCAGTACGATGTGAACCAGATCGCCCGGGCGATCAAAGCTGAAAACGCCGCAAATGCGGTTTATACTTATCTGTTTGCCTGGGCCGGAGGCGGCGATCCCGCCCTGGAAGATTTTCGAAAAATTTTCGGCGCATCGCACGCCCAGGATGTGCCGTTCCTCTTCGGGGACGAGGAAGACCTCTTCAGGGGCTATTCGTTTACACCGGCCAACCAGGCCGGCCGTGTCGCGCTGCAGGGGGCAATGATGGATTACCTGAGCGCGTTTGTGAATACCGGCAATCCCAATCCGGCGGCGTCGGCGCTGCTGCCGTGGACCCAGTGGTCCAATGCGGATGGAGAAAATAAATTCCTCATTTTTGATGCTGATCTGGACCGGGCGGCGCTGGTCATGAGCAATGCGGAGGCGACGGCCGCCATCGTCAACAATGAAATTTTGACGGCTCTGGCGACGGATCCCAACGCGCCGTCACCGGTTCTGACTTTTTTGTTTGCCGCTCTGGGGGTCCTGCCCCTGCTGTAAGCGGTCGGTCACTGCACCAGACGGAAGAGGACCTGAAAACGGTTCTCTTCCGTGTTTATTGTCTTTTTCTGGTATTTTTTTCATTCATTGACATTCCCTGCCATCTATATTATCAATATGCCGTCAAATTAAAATTAAAGAGAGGAGTGGCATGATGAAAAAATCAAGTATTTTGATGCGTGGTTTTGTATGTGCAGCAGCAGGCGTCTTTCTGTTTGTTTTCATGATCGGATGCAGCGCTTTGAGCACCGGCGTCAGCGGATCACCTGCCTTGAAGGGCGTTTTTATGGATGGTCCGGTCGGCGGTCTGAACTACTCCACCCCAACCCTGAAAGGCGTTACCAAGGCGGACGGAATATTTGAATATAAAGCCGGTGAAACCGTTACTTTTTCTCTGGGCGGTCTTGAACTCGGCTCGGCAACGGGAAAACCCGTCATTACTCCTCTGGACATCGTCAAGGACGCCAAGGGAGCCAATGATCAGCGCGTGGTCAATATCTGTGTTCTTCTGCAGACCCTGGACCAGGATGGAAACGCGGACAACGGTATTATGATTTCCGAAAAAGCCGCGGCGTTCGTAGGCCAGTACGGCAAGAACATCAATTTCGACAAATCCGTCCGCGCCTTTTCCTTTGACGGCGGCTTCCGCTCCGTGATGGCCGAACTGAACAACATCGACTTTTTCGGAGATGTGCCGCGGGCCGTGAAGCCTCCGGGAGTCGCTCAGAAGCATCTGCAAGCTTCGCTGGCGGAGCTGCAGAAGAAGGCGGAACCCGCCAAGAAGTAAGGTGCCTTCCCATAAATTACAGGGGGCTTTTGCCGACGGCAAAAGCCCCTTTTTTTACGTGTTGTGACAGTCGTTGTTCGGTGCCGACAATAACGCGGAGATGCCGCTTCCGGCTCGTTACCGGCCTTTAAATAGGTACCGCTCGAAGAAACGGTTGTAGGCCGTCCAGTCGGACTCGGCATTGGCGGCGTCGGCGGCGACGAAGCTTTGAAAGGCGTTGAGCTTTGCGTCGAGGTCGTCCATGAAGTGGATGACCAGCGCTTCCATGGTTTTCGGGCGCTTGGGCGAACCGAATTCAAATTCGCCGTGATGGCTTAAGATGATGTGGCGAAGCTCCAGCGCGAGCTGCGGGGGGAAACTCCCGATGGCTTCCATCTTCTTGTCGATCATCTCCACGCCCATCACCAGATGCCCGATCATCCGGCCTTCGTCGCTGTAAGCAATGAGGCCGTCGTAGTTGAACTCGTAAATCTTGCCGATGTCGTGCAGGATACCGCCGGCGATGAGCAGGTCCCGATTGAGGTGAGGATAATGTTCGGCCGCCCGGTCGAGCATCCGGACGACGGACAGCGTATGCTCCAGGAGGCCGCCCAGGTAAATGTGATGAAATCCTTTTGCCGCCGGCGCGCGCCGGAACCGGTCAGCCGTTTCTTCATCATGGAAAAACGCCCACAGCAGTTTTTGGAGCGGTTCGGACGAAAGCGAGTCAATGTAGGCGAGGATGTCCCGGAACATCGCCGGGATATCCATCTTGCTCACCGGCTGATAATCTGCCGGATCGACATCCCCGGGCGCGCAGGGCTTGACCGTGACGATGGAGATTTGCAGCGCGTTGCGGTAGTTTTGCGCCCGTCCTTCGATGAAGATGATGTCGCCCTTCTTGAACACGCGGTCCAGTTCGACGGCGTTGTCCCAGATCTTGCCGTCGGTTTCGCCGGTTTTGTCTTTCAGGCGGACGTTCAGATACGGCGAGCCTTTCTGGGAAAAAGCCAAACTCTTGTCCGCGGCCAGAAAGGAAGAGGCGATTTTATCGCCGGGTTTGATGTCCTGCAGGTAGATGTCCTTGGTTTTCAAATGAACCGCCTTTCGTTAAAAAATTTTACAGTCGTTAAGTTATTTTTTTTCCCGCAGGATCCTGTGGTCTCCCACGCGCACAGTCAGTTTGCTCGCGTCGAAATACTCCATGAGCGGAATAATGTACTTGCGGGAAAGGCCGGTCAGATCTTTGAAAGTCGCAGGGGTCGCCTGACCGTCGCGGACCAGCCGGGTCCTGTAGTCCTCGCGCAGCTTTTCCAGCGCCCCGCGGGCGAAGCACAGATCCTCGTTAATCTGAACGAGTTCGCCCTCCTTGAACATCAGTTTGACGATGTTCTGCGCCTTGGCCTTCCGGTCGGGAAAACCGCTGATCACCTCGGCCAGGGACGGTGGGGCGAGTCCGGCCTGCGCATAGGTCGAGGCGATGGACTGCCGCAGTTCGTCTTCTTCGCCGGCGAGCTGCACCGCGTGGGTGGCCAGCCGGACGCTGTCTTTGTCACCCGCGACGGCGCCTTTTCTCGTGAGGCCGGACAGCACCATGTTGAAGAGTTTCGCCGATACGGCCGCGGGCAGCGCCGCCTTGAGTTCTTCCTTGGAGATGCCTTCCCTGAGAGGATTGTCCCTGTGGTACGCCTTGAGGCTTGACGTCAGCATGTCTTCCAACTGGCCGTACAGACGCGCGGACAGGGACAAGGCCTCCTCGCCGGCAAGAAGAACGGCTTGTCGGCCGGAAAACAGTTTTTCCAGGGTGTCGCGGACTTTCTTCACCGGGACGCCCGCGCGAAAGGCCAGCATCCGGGCGTTGGCGCCGCTCCAGCCGGCGCGTTCCAGCAAAATACAGAGGCGGTCCGGCAGGGCGCCGCTTTGCAGAATCAGAAGATCGTTGAGGATTTTTTGCTGGTGTCTTTTATGCTTGACGGGCAGGGGATCGAGTATCCGGCCGCCTCCGATGGTGGTGACCGGCGAATAGCTGCGCAGCACGAAATGATCGCCCGCCACGACAACGTCCTCGTCCGTCAGAATCAACTGGGCGAAAGACTTTTCGCCCGGGGCCAGTTCATCCGTGTCCAGCAGAATGATCCGCGTCATGATTTCCGTTGTGCCCGTGTGCAGTCGCACCAGCGCGCGGTTTTTCAGCTTCCGGGTATTGGAGGGCAGATATTCAAAAAAAACATCCATCCGCCGCGTGGGCCAGACGGTCTGCGGCCGGACCAGCACATCGCCCCGCTCGAGCGTTGATTTTTCGACGCCCTGCAGATTGACGGCCGTTCGCTGTCCGGAAAAGGCCTCTTCCACCGGTTCGTTATGGACCTGCAGGCCGCGGATGCGCGCCGCGGTTCCTTCCGGCAGGATCGTGATCTCCTCGCCCGTCCGGATCCGGTCGGCAATCAGCGTTCCGGTGACCACCGTGCCGAAGCCCTTCATGGTGAAAATCCGGTCCACCGGCAGACGGAAAATGCCGTCGTCGTTTTTTTCGCTCAATTGCGCCGCGACCCGGTCGATTTCGGCCAAAAGCTCCCGGATGCCGGTTTCCTTGACGGCGGATACGGAGATGATCGGCGCGCCGGCGAGGAACGTGCCCGTGAGGTAATCGGAAATTTCCGACCGCACGAGCTCCAGCCAGTCCTGTTCCACGAGATCGATTTTCGTGAGGGCGACCAGACCGGTCGTGATGCCCAGGAGCGAACAGATATGGAGATGCTCCTTCGTTTGCGGCATGACGCCCTCGTCAGCGGCAATGACCATCAGCACCAGATCGATACCGGCTGCGCCGGCCACCATGTGCTTGATGAATTTTTCATGACCCGGCACGTCGACAATGCCGAGCGTCGGTCCGGAAGGAAGGGTCAGGGAGGCAAATCCCAGTTCGATAGTGATGCCTCTTTCCTTTTCTTCCTTGAGACGGTCGGTATCCACGCCGGTCAGCGCCTTGATCAAGGATGTCTTGCCGTGGTCCACATGACCGGCTGTGCCTAAAACGAAATGCTGCATGCCTCTGTCCCAGTGTCTTGATATTTGCGGGAAAAGAGATAACAAACTCCCGGGTATTTCACAACCTCATATTTGAAAGCGGTTTGGTCCGGGCCGGCCGGCCTCTGATTTTATTCTTGAAAATAGGCATTGGAATTGTTAGACAGGAAAAAACAAGAGGTGTTTTTTGCGTATTTTAGGGCTGGATTACGGTGAAAAACGAATCGGTGTGGCCGTCTGTGATGAGCTGGGATTGACAGCGCAGGGCCTGCCGACGCTTGTCCGGAAAACAAGAAAGCATGATCTGGACATTCTGGGGCGATGGATTCGTGAATATTCGGTGCAGAAGATCGTCATCGGATATCCGGTGCGGCTCGACGGGTCCGAAGGCATCCAGTGTGAGAAGGTCAACCGTTTTGCCGGGTTGCTCGCCGATGCGTTTTCTCTTCCCGTGCTGAAATGGCCGGAGACGCTTTCCACCAAAGAAGCGGAAGACATTTTGATTTCATCCGGTGTCCGCTGGCAAAAAAGGAAGGAAAAAGTCGATCGGCTGGCCGCCTGCCTGATTCTTCAGAATTATCTGGATTACGCCGGTAAACCGCCCGGCGGACAATCCTGAAATTCCACTTTGTCTATTTTCCATCCTGATATCAATGATGTGATGAAAAATGAAAAAAAAGATCCTTAGCATAATAGGTCATGCCTTGCTGGTGCCGCTTCTGGCGGCCCTTGTCTTCGGCGCTTTTTTATTCATCTATGCCCGCCTGCCGATTGATGAAACGAACACAACCCCGGTTCTGGTGGATATTCCGACCGGCACCAGTTTTGTCCGGGTTACGAAAATGCTGGCCGACGCCGGTCTGGTTGAAAACCGGTTTTTGTTTTACAGCCTGGTCGTCGTCAAACGGGGGACGCGGTTGATCCGCGCGGGAGAGTACGAGTTTGTTCCGTCCATCACGCCCGCCCAGCTGATCGACAAGCTGCTCCACGGCGATATCAAAAAATACCGCGTGACGATTCACGAGGATTTTTCGCTTCAGGAGGTAGCCGCGCGCCTCAGGGAATACAAGATGATCGATGAAGAAACCTTCTTTGAACTGGCCAGGGACCGCGTATTTCTGTCCTCGCTGGGCATTCCGGGACCTTCGATCGAAGGGTATCTTTTCCCCGACACATACTACCTGAACCGGTCGATGAGCACCCGTCAGGTCATGCGGATGATGGTGGAGCGTTTCTGGGATAAAATTTCACCGGAGATGATCAACCAGGCGGCGCAAAAAGGGCTCAACACCCATGAATTTGTCACCTTTGCATCGCTGATCGGCAAGGAGACCGGCTATACCGCTGAAAAACCCCTGATTGCCGCGGTGTTCTACAACCGGATGAAGAAGGGTATGCCGCTCCAAAGCGATCCGACAACCGTTTACGACCTCAAGAATTTCAACGGGAAAGTGCTGCGCCGCCACTACAGAAGAGCATCCCCCTACAACACCTACCTCATCCGCGGATTGCCGCCCGGTCCGATCGCCAATCCCGGCCTCGATTCTTACCGGGCGGTGCTCAATCCGGCGCCGGTGGATTACCTGTACTTCGTTTCCCAGAATGACGGAAGCCATTTTTTCTCATCGTCGTTTGACTCCCACAACAGCGCCATCGTCCGTTTGCGCACCGTGCCCACCGATGCTCCGTGACCACCGGCCGGCCGATACAACCCCATCCGTTTAATATAATTGCTTTTTGTTGATTTTCTCCGCCCGTTTTCCCGGCGGGGAGAGTTTCGGCGGATCCGCTTTGCCGCCGTCCGGAAACATCTTCGTCCCGAACCGGCCGTTGCGACCGGTCGCGGTCTCCTTTTTTCTCAGTGATTTTAAGTTATTCGATCGGAAGAAAGATATATTTTTTTCTTGACAAAGCCATTTTCCCCCTCTATATTGGCCACGTGGAGTAAAGTGGCTCATCGTGGAGGGAATGTGTAATGTCCGTATTTCGTGGGCAATATCATCACAGTATTGATGAAAAGGGAAGAATAATTTTCCCGTCGAAGTTCCGCGAAATTTTTGCTGAGCAGTATGACAATAAAATGGTCATCACGAACTGGGATGGATACCTGCTTGTGTTTCCCTACGCCGAATGGCGCCTCATCGAGGAAGAAATATCGAAGAAACGCATTTTGGATAAGAAGTTTCGCGACTTTCAGCGGTTCTTCATGTCCGGAGCGGTGGACTGCAATCTGGACAGTCAGGGTCGGGTGCTGATTCCGCCGACGCTGCGCGAATACGCCGGCCTGGAGAAGGATATTGTTCTGGCCGGCATGTTGAAAAATATTGAAATCTGGCCGAAGGACAAGTTTGACGAAAAACTGAAAACGGCCGGCGCTGAAATGGACAGAGATAACGAGATTGCCGCCAGTCTGGGGATCTGACCATGACCGCAGAATTTTCCCATGAACCGGTGATGCGCGAGGAAGTGCTCTCCTGGCTGGTGGGAAATAAAAGCGGCGTCTACGTGGACGGTACGATCGGCGGCGCGGGGCATGCCCGGGCGATTCTGGAGGCGACCACGGGACGGCTCGTCGGCATCGATTGCGATGAAGATGCCCTGGCGGCATCCGCCGAAAAGCTCGCGTCTTTCGGATCGCGCGTCGTCCTGGTGAAAGCGAATTTCGCCGATCTGTCCCTGGTGCTCGCGGATTTGCAGATCGATCAGGTGGACGGCGTCCTTCTGGATCTGGGAGTTTCTTCCCATCAACTGGATGCGGCGCACCGGGGATTCAGCTTCAGTCGGTGTGCGCCGCTGGATATGCGGATGGACCGCGACCTGAAGCTTTGCGCATACGATATTGTCAACGATTTCACGCCTACGGAACTGGCAAAAATAATTCGGGTATACGGAGAAGAGAAAATGGCGGCAAGAATCGCCCAGACCATAGCGCGAAAAAGGCGAATCGCTCCGATCGGGACGACATCGGAGCTGGCCGATCTGGTGACCTCCGTCATGCCGGCGCGGATGAGGCAGCTCAAGATTCATCCGGCCACCCGGACGTTTCAGGCGCTGCGGATCGCCGTGAACGCCGAGCTCGACCGGCTGCCCCGGGGGATCGAAAGCGCCGTTGCGGCCCTGAAAAGCGGCGGACGCCTGGCCGTGATTTCCTTTCATTCGCTCGAAGACCGGATCGTCAAAAATACCCTGCGGGACCTGGCCGCCTCCTGTGTCTGTCCCCGGGATATTCCATACTGCGTCTGCTCTAAGAAAGCCGTCGTGAACATTTTAACCCGCAAGGCGGCGACGCCCCCGGATGCGGAGATCCGGCGAAATCCGCGCGCCCGCAGCGCAAAGCTGCGCGTGGCAGAAAGGATTTGATCATGGCGCAGACGGCAGGAGCCCATGCGATTTCCCATAACCGGCCCGCCAAGGAGAGCGCCGCCGCGTCGTTCGGCGTGAAGTATCCGACGTTCATCGTGGTGGCGCTGGTTCTGATGTTTGTGGCGCTGGTTTACGTCGGGCTGCACATTCGGATGACCCAGATGGAGTACGACATCGCCGCCGCGCTTTCGGCCCGGGAACTGCTCCAGGAGGAACAAAAAAAGCTGAAACTGGAAATGGCCATGCTCAAATCGCCGCAGCGGATCGAAGACATCGCCCGGAACAAGCTGCAGATGTCCTATCCCACGGCGGAACAGGTGATTGTCATCAAACCTTCGGAGAAATAGTATGGCGGCAGACTCGAAAAAATGGCTGAAGTTCCGGCTGGCGAGCCTTCTCGCGATCTTTCTGGTTTTGTTTATCGCGCTGTTGTCGCGCGCCTTTCAGTTGCAGGTGCTCTCCGGCGAACAGCTCAAGAAGATGGCCCAGCGCCAGCACATCACCACGCTGCCGATCCATTCCGAGCGCGGCATGATTTACGACCGCAACGGCGAGAAGCTGGCCATGTCCGTTCTGGCGGATTCCGTGTGCGCCGACCCATCCCGGATCAACGATCCCGCGAAGGCGTCCCGCCGGATCGCGGCAGTTTTGAATCTCAACGCCGAAACGGTTTTTCGGAAAATTTCCGAGCCGAAGAGCTTTTGCTGGCTGGCCAGGAAAATATCGCCCGAACAGGCCGCCCAGGTCGAGGCGGCAAATATCGAAGGCGTTTTTCTGATCAAGGAACCGAAACGGTTTTATCCCAACGGACCGCTTGCCGCTCATCTGATCGGCTTTTCCGGTTTCGACGCCGAAGGGCTTGAAGGGCTGGAAAAAAAGTACGATGCCTATCTGCGGGGAAAACCGGAGAAACTGACCTGGGCGAGAGACGCGAAAGGGAAAAAACTTTTTCTGCACGTGGAACGCGCGGCTTCGCCCCGGGACAGCAGCGCCAACCTGGTGCTGACCATCGACAGCCGCATTCAGTATCTGGTGGAGACGCATCTGAAACAGGCGGTGCAGGACAAGGGAGCCAAGGGCGGCGTTGCC
This sequence comes from Deltaproteobacteria bacterium, assembly GCA_012729055.1. Taxonomy (GTDB): domain Bacteria; phylum Desulfobacterota; class Syntrophia; order Syntrophales; family Smithellaceae; genus UBA8904. The sequence continues at coordinate 17,640 of JAAYDW010000042.1, read as the reverse complement.
ATCGTCATGGATCCGAAGACAGGCGAAATTCTGGCTTTGGCCAATGAGAAGGCGTTCAATCCCAACAACATTCGGAGGCTCACGCCCGACATCTGGCGCAACCGCGCCATTGCGGACGCGTTTGATCCCGGGTCCACCTTCAAGCCGTTTCTGGTCGCCGCTGCCCTGGAGGAAAAAGTCGTTCGGGAAGCGGACCGGTTTTTCTGCGAAAACGGCCATTACGTCGTCGCCAACCGGGTGATTCGCGAGGCCAACCGGAAACGCCACGGCTACCTGTCCGTGCGCGACATTCTGAAATACTCGAGCAACATCGGCTCCGCGAAAATCGCGGAAAAGCTCGGCCGGGAAAAGTACTACGATTATATCCGGAGTTTCGGCTTCGGGGCGAAGACGGGCATCGACTTGTCCGGCGAGGCGATCGGCCTGCTGAGACCCGCAAAAAACTGGACACGCGTGGATACGGCGGCGATCGCTTTCGGCCAGGGGATATCCGTCACGGCCATTCAGCTCATCACCGCGATGTCGGCGATCGCCAACGAAGGCGTTCTGATGAAGCCTTTCGTCGTCCGGGGGCTGACCGATCGGAACAATCAGCCGATTAAAATGTTCGGGCCGGAGACCGTCCGTCGGGTCGTGTCGGCGCAGACGTCCCGGCGCCTTACCGCCATGCTGACGCAGGTAGTCGGCGCCGAAGACGGCACAGGCAAGAACGCCCATATCGTCAATGTCGACGTCGCCGGCAAGACCGGCACCGCGCAGAAGTTCGATTTTGCGCGCGGCGTCTATTCCTCGGAACGCGTGCGCACGTCGTTTATCGGATTCTTCCCGTCGGACAATCCGCAGGTGGTGATTCTCGTCATCCTGGACGAACCGCAGCGCGACAAATGGGGCGGCGTGGCCGCCGCGCCGGTTTTCCGAAACATCGGCGAACAGATTCTCAACTGTTTTAAAACGAACATCCGGGAAACGCCCGTGTTCGAACCGCCCAAACCCGGCAGCGTAGAGCTGGTGGCTGCGGACGAAACGCTGCTGGAAAAAGCGGCCGTCCTGGAGGAGAACTTCGACGACGATGCGTCTCTCATGCCGGATTTTACAGGCCTCACGATTCGTGAAGCCCTGCGCAAAGCGAAGTCGCGCTCCATCGATCTGCAGATTTCGGGAAGCGGCTGGGCGGTAAAACAGATGCCGGCGCCCGGTTCGGCGCTGGGCGACGAACGGCTGTGCCGGGTCGTCTTTGAAAGGAAAGACTAGGGAAGGCATGAAACTTCGGCAACTATTACAGGGTCTCGAAATCGTCGGATGCGCGGGCGACGCGGATCGGGAGGGCGAGGTGTCTTCGGTCTGCTATGCGGCGTCGCAGTGCGGAAAGGACTCCCTGTTTGTCGCTATTCCCGGCCTGGCGCATGACGGACACGATTTCATCGGCGAGGCCGTCGAACGCGGCGCCCGGTATATCGTTTACTCCAGGGAGATGACGTTTCCAGACGGAATCGTTGCGATCCGGGTGGCCGACAGCCGCCGCGCGCTGGGACGGCTGGCCCGGAATTTTTTCGGCGACCCCTCGTCGGAACTTACGCTTGTCGGCATTACGGGAACGAGCGGGAAAACCACCGTCTCGTACCTGCTGGAATCGATGCTCTCGGCCGCCGGTTTCGGCTGCGGCGTTTTGGGGACGGTCAACTACCGGTTCGGAGGCAAAGTCCTGCCGGCGCCCAACACCACGCCGGAATCCTGCGATATGCAGAAGATCCTCCGGGAAATGGCCGACGCCGGCGTGACGCATGTGATTGCCGAAATCTCCTCGCACGCGCTCGATCTGCGCCGGGTGGACGAGTGCGATTTCGATCTGGGCATCTTCACCAATCTCAGTCCGGAGCACCTGGATTATCATCGGGATATGGAAGATTACTTCCGGGCGAAAAAAAGATTGTTTGCCGAGCTTCTGGCGCTTAGCAATAAACCGCGTCCGCAGAAGGCCGTCGTCAATGCGGACGACCCCTGGGGACAAAGGCTGGTTCGCGAGGCGGCGGTTCCCCTCTTGACTTACGGCCTGGAAGGCCAAAGCGATATAACTGTTGCGCGGGAGGAACATTCCCTGGACGGCATCCGGGCCGACATTCTCCTCACGGGTCGAATTCTCCCTGTAACATCCAGGCTTATCGGCCGGTTCAATCTGTCCAACATCCTGGCCGCCACGGCGGCCGCAACTTTGCTGGGCGCGGAACCGGCGGCGATTGAAGCCGGCATCCGCAACCTGCGGCAGGTTCCGGGCCGTCTGGAGAGAGTGCAATCCCCCGCCGGCATTCATGTTTTTGTCGATTATGCCCACAAACCGGACGCCTTGACGCAGGTGCTCGAGACGCTTACCCAACTTAAGCAAAAAAGGATATTGACTGTTTTCGGCTGCGGGGGTAATCGGGACCGCGCCAAAAGACCGCTCATGGGGCAAACGGCAACCGCGCTCAGTGATTTGACGATCATTACCTCCGATAATCCGCGCCGCGAAGATCCCCTGGCGATCATCGGTGAAATTGAGGCGGGAGTGGATCCGAAAGAAATTGAAAAGACAAACTCCGAAACTCCGGATTTTATCGCCGGCCGGCGCGCCTACACGGTCATCGCCGACCGGAAGGCGGCCATTGACGCTGCGATCGGGCTGGCCGGTCCCGGAGACATTGTGCTGATTGCCGGCAAAGGACATGAGGATTATCAGATCCTGGCAACGAAAAAGATTGCTTTTGACGACCGGGTGGCCGCCGCAGAGGCGCTGCACGCGCGGTTTGCCGGATGCGCAACGCCGGTGTTTTCCGTAGCCGACGTTCTGGCCGCGACCGGCGGACAGTTGGCCGCCGGAAACGCCGATACGCTGATTTACGGGATTTCCACCGATTCGCGAACCGTCCGGCCGGGCAATCTTTTTGTCGCCTTGACCGGTGAGCGTTTCGACGGCCATGCGTTCGTTGCCGGCGCCGTGGACGACAAAGCGGCAGCCGTGATCGTCGCCGCCGGCTCCGGCATTCGTCCGGAAACAATCGGCATGCGGGCGGCGGTGATTGTAGTCGAAGACACCCTGCGGGCGCTCGGCGATCTGGCGAACGCCTACCGCCGGCGTTTTTCCATTCCCGTCGTCGGCCTGACCGGCTCTTCGGGCAAGACGACCACCAGGGAAATGCTCTGCTCCATTCTCGCTCTGGAAAGAAACGTCCTCAAGACCGAAGGGAACCTCAACAATCTGATCGGCCTGCCGCAGACGATTTTCCGCCTGACGGGCGAACACGACATAGCCGTTTTGGAAATGGGGACGAACACACGCGGTGAGATCGAACGACTGGCGAGGATTGCCGAGCCCGACATCGGCTTGATCACCAATATCGGTCCGGCGCATCTGGCGGGCTTCGGTTCGGTGGCGACGGTGCGCGAGGAGAAGGGCGACCTGTTTGCCAACGTCCGCAAAACGGGAACGACCGTCGTGAATCTGGACGACGAGGCGGTTTGCGAAGCGGCCAACCGGTGGTCCGGACGCCGCGTCACGTTCAGCATGAGCGCCGCGGCCGACGTGGGGCTTAGCGACATCCGCAAAAACGGCGTTCGGGGCGCCGGCTTCAATCTGCTCATCGGCAAAGCGGCGCACCGGGTGGAGATGAAGGTCGCCGGCATTCACAGCCTTTACAACGCCATTGCCGCCGCCGCGACGGCGCTCGCCTGCGGGGCGTCGGTCGAGGCGATCCGCCGGGGGCTTGCCCTGTTTACGCCGGTCAGCGGGCGCATGGAAATCGTCCGGCTGCAAAACGGCGCGTACATTATCAACGACGCGTACAACGCCAATCCGGCGTCCGTCCGGGAAGCGCTCTTAACGCTCAAGGACCTGAAGAACGGGCATAACGCTTACGTGTTTCTGGGCGACATGCTGGAGCTGGGCGACGCCGCGCCGGAGATGCACCGCAAGGTCGGTCTGCTCTTGGCGACCATCGGCGTCGCAGCCGTTTTTCTGCAGGGTGACTTTGCCTCCGTGACGGCGGAAGGCGCCCGGGTTAACGGCCTGGATGAAGGACGGATTTTTCTTCTGAAGGATGATGAAGAGGCGCTGGCCTTTTTGAAAAAGGCGCTGCGCAAGGGCGACTGGGTCCTGGTGAAAGGATCCCGCCGGATGAAAATGGACAGAATAGCGGCACGGCTCATCGCCGAGGTGGGCGTTGCCGGGACGCAGGAGTGACGGACGGCGCGACCGGCCGGGAGAAAAAAAGTGATTTACGAACTCATCTATCCTCTGCATACGGCGCTTTCTTTCTTCAACGTGTTTCGGTACATCACGTTTCGGACGATTTTTGCCTCCATTACCGCTCTGGTCATCTGCCTGGTGCTGGGACGCTGGTTCATTCAGAAGCTGCAGTCCCTGCAGATTGATCAGCAGATCCGCGAAGACGGTCCGCAGACGCACCTGGTAAAAAAAGGCACGCCCACCATGGGCGGCGTGCTCGTCATCTTTGCGGTCATCGCGTCCACGCTCCTGTGGGCCAACCTGTCGGTGGGCTACATCTGGCTTGCGCTCCTGGTGACGGTCGGCTTCGGTCTGATCGGCTTTCTGGACGACTACCGGAAACTGGCGGGAAAAAGCTCCCGCGGCGTTTCCGGAAAGACGCGGCTTGCCGCGGAAATCGTCATCGCGTTGTTCGTCGGCGTGATTCTGTATTTCAAGCCGGGCTTCAACACGCAGGTGACGATCCCCTTTTTCAAAACCGTTTTGCCCAACCTGGGCTGGGGCTACATAATCTTTTGCGTTTTTATCATTGTCGGCGCGGCCAACGCCGTGAACCTCACCGACGGCCTTGACGGGCTGGCGACCGGACCGGCGGGCATCTGCTTTGTCACGTACCTGCTGTTTGCCTACTTTGCCGGAAACATCAAGGTGGCGCATTACCTGCAGATTCCCTATGTGCCCGGCGCGGGCGAATTGTCTGTGTTCTGCGGCGCGTTCATGGGCGCGGCGCTGGGCTTTTTGTGGTTCAACGCCTATCCGGCGGAAATCTTCATGGGCGATGTCGGATCGCTTTCCATGGGCGGGGCGCTGGGAACGGTTGCGGTGATTACCAAGCAGGAAATTCTGCTGGCGATCGTCGGCGGCATTTTTGTGATGGAGACGTTTTCCGTCATCTTCCAGGTGGGATATTTCAAGCTCACCGGCGGAAAAAGGATTTTCCGGATGGCGCCGATCCATCATCATTTCGAACTCAAGGGCTGGGCGGAGCCGAAGGTGATCGTCCGGTTCTGGATTATATCGATTCTGCTCGCGCTCGTGGCGATCAGCACGCTGAAACTGCGGTAGGGAAGACATGGACCTGAAAGGAAAGAAAAGCATCGTCATCGGTATGGGGAAAACGGGCATCGCCGCCGCCGCGTTTCTGGGCGCGCAGGGCGCGTCCGTGGTCGCGGTCGATGAAAAACCCGCGGCAGAATGGGGCGAGACCTGCAACCGCATCCTTGCCAGCCCGTGGCTGTCCGTCGGCCCCTACGATCCTTCCGTGCTCGCGGGCGCCGATCTGGTCGTTCCCTCGCCGGGCATTTCTCCCCGCAACGCCATTCTGGTCGCCGCGCAAACAGCGCGGATTCCGATCCTGAGCGAAATCGAACTGGCGTACCGTCATCTCCGTGCGCCGCTGATTGCGGTGACGGGCACCAACGGCAAGACCACCACCACCACGCTTCTGGGCGAAATGCTGAGCGCGGCGGGCAAAAAGGTTTTTGTCGGGGGCAACATCGGCAATCCGCTTATCGATTACGCGAACACGGCGCAGACCGACGATTTCGTCGTCGCCGAAATCAGCAGCTTCCAGCTGCAGTGGATCGAAACTTTTCGCCCGCGCGTTGCCCTGTTGCTCAACATCACCTGCGACCACATCGACTACCACGGCTCGTTTGACGAGTACCGGCGGATCAAGGCCCGGGTGTTTGAAAATCAGCAAAGCGCCGATTGGGCGATCGTGAACGCCGACGACGAGGCGCAAAAGGGGCTTGACGAGGCTCTCTCCGCGCGGATCGTCCGGTTCAGCACCCGCCGGAAACAGACGGAGGGCCTCTGGCTCGAAGACGACGCAATCTGCTGCCGGATGCAAAACGACGCCCCTGAGCGCTATCCGCTCGGCCTGATCCGGCTGCCGGGCCGGCACAACGTGGAGAACGTCATGGCGGCGCTGGCGGCGGCGCGATGCTGCGGCGCGGATCCCGAGAGCATCGCAAAGACCGTTTCCCGATTCCGCGGGCTTCCGCACCGCATTGAGTTTGCCGGCGAGAAAAACGCCGTCCGGTTTTACGACGACTCCAAGGGCACGAATGTGGATGCCGTCGTCCGGGCGCTCGAAACCTTCGACCGGCCCGTGATTTTGCTTCTCGGCGGCCGCGACAAGGACAGCGATTTTACCGCGCTTACGGGGATTTTGGAGAAGAAAGCCAAACAGGTGATTTTATTCGGCGAGGCGCGCGACCGCATCGAACCTCAGATCGGCCGGGGCGTGCCGAGCGTCAAGGAGTCCACGCTGGAAAACGCGACGCGCCGGGCGTATCGCGACGCCCGTCCGGGGGATGTTGTGCTGCTCTCGCCGGGATGCGCGAGCTTCGACGAATTTGCCAATTACAAGGAACGGGGGAATTTTTTCAAGGACGTGGTGAGGTCGTTTTAGATGGAAGCCGCCTTTAAAAAAGAAACCAATACGCCGGATATCATCCTGCTGCTCGTGACGCTGGTTCTGGTGACCGTGGGCGCCGCGATGATCTATTCGTCGAGCTCCATTCTGGCGATGGAAAAATTCAAGGACGGACAGTTTTTCATCAAGAAGCATCTGTTTTTTGTTTTTGTCGGCCTTGTGACGATGATCGTGATGACCAAGGTGCCCTATGAGCATCTTAAGAAGGTGGCGTATCCCGGCGTGATCGTTTCCATTGTGCTCTTGCTGCTGCTGTTCATTCCGCATGTCGGCATCCGTCGGGGCGGGGCGACCCGCTGGCTCAATATGGGCATCTTCACTTTTCAGGTAACGGAGCTGGTCAAGGTGGCAATGGTCGTTTTTCTGGCGCACCTGCTCACGCGCAAGGTGCACCATCTGAAGAAATTCAGCCGGGGCGTGGCCGTGCCCCTGTCGGTGACGGCCGTCATCATGGGCCTGATCATTTTTCAGCCGGATTTCGGAACCGTCGTCATTATCGCGTCGATCCTGCTTTTGATGCTGTCGCTGGCCGGCACCCGGATCACGCACCTGCTGTTTCTCGGCGCGGCGTTCATCCCCGTGGGGATCTGGCTGATCCTGCACAAGAGCTACCGGTTGGCGCGGTTGACGGCTTTTCTGGACCCGTGGAAGGATCCGGACAAGACGGGCTTTCAGCTCATCCAGTCGCTCATTTCCTTCGGATCGGGCGGCGTCTTCGGCCAGGGCCTGGGCGACGGCATGCAGAAATTGTTTTATCTGCCGGAGCCGCACACGGATTTTATTCTGGCGGTCATCGCGGAAGAGAGCGGCTTTGTCGGCGTGACGCTCATCATCGTCCTGTTCATCGTTTTTCTGCTGCGCGGCTTCATGATCGCGTTTCGTGCGCCGGATCTTTTCGGGACGCTTCTGGCCGCCGGACTGACGATGCTCATCGCCATGCAGGCGTTTATCAATATCGCGGGCGTAATGGGGCTCATTCCGCTCAAGGGGCTGGCGCTGCCGTTTTTAAGCTACGGCGGCACGTCGTTTGTCATGAGCATGCTGTCGGTGGGGATTCTGCTCAACATCTCCACCCAGCGGACGTAATGAGGTGAAGACGGTGCGGATGGTCATCGCGGGAGGAGGAACGGGAGGACATTTGTTTCCCGGCATTGCCGTGGCGGAGGAGTTTCTTCGTCGCGATTCCGCCAACCGGGTGATCTTCATCGGGACGAAGCGCGGCATCGAGCACCGGCTCTTGGGGCCGCTGGGCTACACGCTGCGGGAGATCGACGTGGAGGGCTTGAAAGGCCGGGGGCCGAAAGCGCTCGTCCGGGGGCTGTACGCGATTCCCAACAGCATGCTGCAGTCGCGGCGGATCTTCAGGGAATTCCGGCCGGACGTCGTGATCGGCGTCGGCGGATACGCGTCGGGGCCGGCGGTGATGGCCGCCCGGCTGATGCGCATTCCGACGGCCGTCGCCGAGCAAAACGCCCTGGCGGGAAACACCAACCGCATTTTGGGAAAGTTTGTCGATCGGGTGTTTCTGACCTACCAAGAGAGCCGGGGGCCGTTTGCGGCAAGGAAGGTTCTGGTGACCGGCAATCCCGTTCGGGCCGCGTTTGTCGACGCGTCGAAGCAAAGCTCTCCCGCGGATGCAAGGCGCGGTCTGCTGATCTTCGGCGGTTCGCAGGGGGCCGCGGCCATCAACAAAGCCGTGACGGAAATGCTGCCTCGGCTGAAAACGTTTACGCCCGCCGTCCGCGTCGTCCACCAGACGGGTGAACGGGAGGTGGAGACGGTCGGCCGTGCGTACCGCGATTGCGGCGTTGCGGCCGAGGTGACGCCGTTCATTTCGGATATGGTTTCGGCTTACGCGGCGGCGGATCTGATCATCTGCCGCGCCGGGGCGACGTCGCTTGCGGAAATCACGGCGGCCGGAAAGGCCTCGGTCCTGATTCCGTTTCCGTTTGCAGCCGACGACCACCAGACGCAAAACGCGCGCGCCATGGCGGATGCGGGCGCGGCGGTGATGATCCGGCAAAGCGAGCTTACGGGTGAAAAGCTTTTCGGTGTGGTGAAGGAACTCCTGGAGAACGAGCGCCGGCTCCGGGAGATGGAACAAAAATCCAAGGCGCTGGGCCGGCCGGACGCCGCAGCGGCGATCGTCGATGCCTGCCTGGAACTGGTCAAAAAGAAAAGGCGCTGAAAGGCGCCGGTGAAGGGAAAAGAATATCCATGGGAAAAGATCGGGAAACCGGATTCATGCAGCGCAAAGTCAAGCGCATCCATTTTGTCGGCATCGGCGGCATCGGCATGAGCGGCATTGCGGAGGTGCTGCTCAATCTCGGCTACGGCATCGGCGGTTCGGACACCCAGGTCAACGATACGACGGAGCGACTGCGGAGCCTCGGCGCCCAGGTGGCCCACGGCCATGCGGCGGAGAATATCGGCGACGCGGATGTGGTGGTGACCTCCACCGCCGTGAAGGCGGACAATCCGGAAGTGAAGGCGGCGCATCGCAGGAACATTCCGGTGATTCCCCGCGCGGAAATGCTGGCGGAGCTTCTGAAAATGAAATTTTCCGTGGCCGTGTCCGGCAGCCACGGCAAGACGACGACCACCTCCATGATCTCAACCCTTCTGGCCCAAGGCGGTCTGGACCCGACGATGGTGATCGGCGGAAAGCTGGCGTCCATCGGCTCCAACGCGCGGCTGGGAGACGGCGACATTATCGTCGCGGAGGCGGACGAAAGCGACGGTTCGTTTCTGAAGCTGTCGCCCGCGATCGCGGTGGTCACGAACATCGATCGCGAGCATCTCGACTACTATCCGGGCATCGCCGAAATCAAGGACGCCTTTCTGAAATTCGCCAACATCGTTCCTTTTTACGGCTGCACGGTCATGTGCAACGACAACGAACACGTGCGCGCCATCATCGGATCGGTCAAACGCCGGATCATCACCTACGGCATTGACGAGCCTGCGGACTACCGGGCGGGCGACATCCGGTTTCAGCCGGCGCGGACCCTTTACCGCCTGCTTTACAAGGGAGAGGATCTGGGCGAAACCGCGCTGGCCGTGCCGGGGCTTTTCAACGTCTACAACTCCATGGCGGCGACGGCCGTCGGCGTCGAGCTCGGACTCGATCTGCCGACGATCCGCGAAGGACTTCTGGCCTTCACCGGGGTTCAGCGGCGCCTCGAGATCAAGGGAAGCGCTGGGGGAATTACCGTGGTGGACGACTACGGGCACCATCCGACGGAAATTCTGGCCACGCTGGCCGCGGCCCGGCAGATGTGGCCCGGCCGGCTGCTCGTGGTTTTCCAGCCGCACCGCTTTACGCGCACGCAGGCGCTCTTTGACGAATTCACGCGGGCGTTCGGCAATGCGGACGTTCTGGTGTTAAACGACATCTATCCCGCTTCGGAAACCCCGATTCCCGGCATCAACTCGGCCGCGCTGTGGGCGGCGATCAAGGAAGGCGGCCATCCGCGTGTGGAATACATCGGCCAGGCGCAAAGCACGGTGGACTTTCTTCTGGCCGAAGCCCGGCCGGGCGATACGGTTCTCACCCTGGGCGCGGGCAGCGTATATAAAATCGGCGAGGCGTTTCTGGCGCAAAAAAAAGGAGCGGCGTCATCATGACAAAAAGGCAGGCCATAGCAGACGCTCTCGAAGGGCTGACGATCGGCAGTGTGCTCTACGACGAACCGATGTCGCGTCATGCGTCGCTGCGTCTGGGCGGCCCTGCGGATGCGCTGGTGGCGGCCGACAATGAGGACCAACTCTCTGCGGTCGTGCGGCGGTTGACCCAAAAAGGCATTGCGTTTCTGCCGGTCGGAAATCTGACCAATATCCTGGTGCGCGACGGCGGCTACCGCGGCGCGCTGTTGTGGATGCGGGGCTGGGACCAAACCGCCGTTTCGCCCGGGCCGGACGGAACCTATTTTCTGGATGCCCAGGCCGGCGCGGCGCTGGGCCGGGTGGTCGCTCTGGCCGCGGCCGAGGCGCTTGCGGGCGTCGAGTTTTGCGCGGGAATTCCCGGCAGCGTCGGCGGCGCCGTCCGGATGAACGCCGGCGCGTACGGATCAGAAATCAAGGATGTGATCGTCCATGTGACGGTGATGGACAGGGAAGGCCGGGTGCAGAAGCTGCGCCGCGAGGAAATCGCGTTTGCCTATCGCCGGTCCGGTCTGCCCGCGGACACCGTCATCTGCGGGGCGCGTTTTGTCCTGAAAAAAGGAGATGCCGGGGCGATTCGGGCGCGGATGAATGAAATCATGAAGTGGCGGCAGGAAAAGCATCCCCTGCAGTATCCCAGCGCCGGATCGGTTTTTAAAAATCTTCCGGGACTGCCGGCCGGCCGCCTGATCGAGGAGCTGGGCCTGAAAGGGCGGCGGCTGGGCGACGTGCAGATTTCGAAAAAGCACGCCAACTTCATCGTCAACAAGGGACAGGGGACGGCCGCCGATATGCTGGAACTGATCCGGCTGGTGCAGGAGACGGCTCATCGGGAAAGAGGCGTGAATCTGGAGCCGGAAATCGTGATGATCGGAGAGGATCGGTGAACGGGAAGATTCGAGGGGGTCTGGAAGCCAGGAAAAACCGACTGCGCCGCCGGATGATCGGAGCGCTTGGCGAATCCTTCGCTGCGGCGGTCCTGCTCTTCAGCGCGGCTTTGCTCGGCGCGGCGTTCATTTACGCCTACAGCGCGGTGTTGAGCGCTTCCTATCTGCAGATCCGGGAAGTATCCGTGCGTGGCGTGAAGGAGCTTACGGAAAAGGACATTCTCGCTCTGGCGAAGATTGCGCCGCAGGCGAACCTTCTGTCGGTGAGCGCGGACGCGGTGTCCGGGCGGATCCGCGCCAATCCCTGGATCCGGACGGTCTACATCGGCCGGGAATTTCCGGACCGCCTGGTGATCGAGGTGCGCGAACGCACGCCCGTCGCGCTGGTCAAACAGGCCGGAACCTTTTACCTGATGGATGCGGACGGATTCGTCTTCAAAAAATTATCGCGGAGCGACGATGTGGATCTGGCGATTATGACGGGGGTGAACATTCAGGCCGGGTCGCAGCCGGCCGTGGTGTCGGAGGCCCTCAAACTGCTCCAGACGCTGGGCGAAGAACCGCACGCCTCGCTGGGAACGATATCCGAAATTTCCGTCGATGAGGTTTTCGGTCTGTCCATTCTCACGGACAGGGGACTGCACCTGAAACTGGGCCGCGACAATTTTGAAGGCAAGATCCGCCGGCTGGACATCGTCCTGGCGGACCTGGAGAAGCGGGGAATGAAGGACGGCCGTCTGTTCGTCGATCTGACCGACGTGGCCAAGGTGACGGTGCAGCGGAAAGACGCGCTGGGAAAAGCGCAGAACGAAAAATCGGGGCCGCAGTATCGCATCTGACAAGCGGTCGTGTTTAAAAAGGTGAACTGATGGGCAGAAGAAAAAGCAACGTTCTGGTGGGCGTCGATATCGGAACGACGAAAACCGTGGCGATTGTCGGTGAGGTGACGGAAACCGGCATCGACATCATCGGCATGGGAATCACGCCCGCCCGGGAGCTGCGCAAAGGCGGCGTGGTCAATATCGACAACACCGTTGAGGCGGTCAGAAAAGCCGTGGAGGACGCGGAGCATATGTCGGGCTGCCGCATCAATTCCGCCTACGTCGGGATTGCGGGTCCGCACATCAAGGGACAGAACTCGCTGGGCATCGTCGCCGTCAAGGGCCGGGAGGTCGGCGAAGACGATCTGCAGCGGGCGATTGAAGCGTCCAAGGCCATTGCGATTCCCGTGGATCGTGAGATCCTGCATACGCTGCCCCAGAATTACGTGGTGGACGGCCAGGACGGCATCCGCGATCCCATCGGCATGGCCGGCGTGCGGCTGGAAGCCAAGGTGCACATTGTCACGGGCGCGGCGGCGTCCATTCAGAATGTTGTCAAATCGGTCAACCGGGTCGGCCTCGACATCGACGACGTGGTTCTCGAGCAGCTCGCGGCCAGCGAGGCCGTCTTGAGCGCCGACGAAAAGGACCTGGGCGTCGCGCTCGTCGACCTGGGCGGCGCGACCACGAGCATTGCGGTTTTCGCGGAAGGCAGCATCAAGCACACGGCGTCGCTGCCGGTGGGCGGAAACTTTCTGACCTCGGACATTGCCACCGGGCTGCGCACGCCCTTTGCGGAGGCGGAGAAGATCAAGATCGAGTACGGCTGCGCGCTGACGTCGATGATTCCGAAAGAGGAAACCATCGAGGTGCCCAGCGTGGGCGGACGGGAGGCGCGCATGGTATCGCGCCAGATCCTGGGCCGGATCATGGAGCCCCGCATGGATGAAATTCTCAATATGGCGCTCAAGGAAATGGTCCGCTCCGGGTATGAAGATCTGCTGGCGGCGGGCATCGTCCTGACCGGCGGAACGGCGCTGCTGCCGGGGATCACGGAGATGGCGGAGCAGATCTTCGACCTGCCGGTGCGCCGCGGGTATCCCGCGGGCGTGGGGGGCTTAAGCGATGTCGCCAACACGCCGGCCTTTGCCGTCGGCGTCGGGTTGATTCTTTACGGCAGCCGGAACGTGCCCGGCGATTCCGTTTATCGCAGGACCGGAAATGTTTTCAGTGAATTTTTCAAAACGCTCAAAAAATGGTTTGTGGAGTTTTTTTAAAGAAAGAAGGGGGTGCGCATGTTTGAACTGACGGAAGTATGCATCGAGAATTCGGCAAGAATTAAGGTAATAGGCGCGGGCGGCGGAGGCGGCAACGCCGTCAACACCATGATTTCCTATGCGCTGCGGGGCGTCGATTTTATCATCGCGAACACCGACTCCCAGGCGCTGGGGGCCTCCAGCGCGCCCGTGAAGATCCAGATCGGCGCGGAGATCACCAAGGGACTGGGCGCCGGGTCCAATCCGGACGTCGGCAAGCAGGCGGCCCTGGAGTCCCGCGATGAAATCCGCCGGCATCTGGAAGGCGCGGATATGATCTTCATCACGGCGGGCCTGGGCGGCGGCACGGGCACGGGCGCCGCGCCGGTCATTGCGCAGGTGGCCCGCGAAAGCGGCGCGCTCACCGTGGCGGTGGTGACCAAGCCCTTTCAGTTTGAAGGCAAGCGGCGCAACCTCCAGGCGGAGGAAGGCATCCTCCAGCTGCGCGACGTGGTGGATACGCTGATCGTCGTTCCCAACCAGCGGCTGCTCAGTCTCGGCGGTCGGGGGCTTTCGCTTCTGGAAGCCTTCAAGAAGGCCGACGACATTCTGTATCAGGCCGTGAAGGGCATTTCCGATCTGATCATCGTCCCGGGCCTCATCAACCTGGATTTCGCCGATGTGAAGAACATCATGAGCAACATGGGCATGGCGCTCATGGGCACCGGCACGGCCAGCGGCGAAAACCGCGCCGTCGAAGCCGCGCAGCGGGCGATCTCCTCGCCGCTCCTGGAAGACAACACCATCCAGGGCGCGCAGGGCATCCTGCTCAGCATCACCGGCGGACCGGATATGAGTCTGTACGAAGTCAACGAAGCTTCGTCGCTCATTCAGGCCGAAGCGCATGAGGAGGCCAACATCATCTTCGGCACGGTCATCGACGAATCCATGGGAGACGAGATCCGGATTACCGTGATCGCCACCGGCTTCGAAGACGTGACGAAGAGAAAACAGGCGCCGGCCAACGTGGCGCATCTGGGCGGCTTCCGGAAAGAAGACCTCGCGACGCCCGCTTTCCTGCGCCGGGAAAAATCCCGCGACTCGGCCACCGTGTTGACCATGGGCCTCAACGACGACCAGGAGCACGTCGACATTGAGATTCCCACGTTTTTGCGCCGGCAGGCGGACTAGGGGAGGCCGTCGGCCATGAGACGCCGATGAACTGGAAACAAAAGCAGAAATACGAAGCCCTGCTGTCCCGCGAGCGGGGCGTCGTGAAAAAAGTCTGGGGAACCGGGCATACGGTTTGTCTGGCCTATCCCAACGCCTACCGGATCGGCATGGCCAACCTCGGTTTCCAGACGGTGTACCGGCTGTTTAACGATTTGCCCTCCTTTCTTTGTGAGCGAGCGTTTTGGCCCAGCGCCGGCGGCGGCGCCGAATCCGCCGCCGGCCGGGCGCCCCTGGTCAGCCTGGAGAGTCAAAAACCCCTCGCCGATTTCGATATTCTCGCTTTTTCCCTGTCGTTTGAAAACGATTACTCCGCCGTCCTGCAAATGCTGGAAGCGGCGGGAATTCCCCTCGCGGCCGAAGACCGCGATCTTACCCATCCGCTGGTGATGGGCGGCGGCATCGCGCCGACGCTCAATCCCGAGCCGCTGGCCGCTTTTTTCGACGTTTTTCTCTTGGGAGAGGCGGAAGAAATTCTGCCCGCGTTTGCGCGCCTCTACGCCGCCACGGCGGGCCTTGCCCGCAGGGATCGTCTGATCGCTTTGCAGACGCAACTGCCGGGCGTTTATGTTCCTGCGCTTTACGAAGTGTCCTATTTTCCGGAAGGTCCCGTCCGGCGCATGACCCCGCTTGCGGACGGCTTGCCGGAGACCATCCGGATCGAGCGCGTCCGGAACATTGACGCCTTCTGCACGACGCAAACCGTGAGCAGTCCCGATTCGGAAATGGCGGACATGTGCCTGGTGGAAGTGAACCGCGGCTGTCCGCACCTGTGCCGCTTCTGCGCCGCCGGCCATGTCTACGCGCCGCCGCGCTTCCGCGCATATGACGAAATCGTCAAGGCCGTCGACCGCGGTCTGGCGCTGAAAGGGAAGATCGGCCTGGTCGGCACGGCCGTTTCCGATCATCCCGACCTGGCGGACCTCTGCCGCCACATCGTGGCGCGCGGCGCCGCCGTGGGCGTGGGATCCCTGCGCGTCGACCGAATTACAGGCGAAATGCTGGATCTGCTGAAAGCGGGCGGGGTGGAAACCGTCGCGCTGGCGCCGGAGGCGGGAAGTCAGCGCCTGCGGGATCTCCTCCGCAAGGAGATCACCGCCGCCGACATCCTCGATGCAGCGCGGCTGCTGATTGAAAAAGACATCCTCAATCTGCGTTTGTATTTCATGGTCGGACTTCCGACCGAAGAGGACGGGGACATTGACGCGATCATCGATCTGGCCAGGAAAATTCAGCACACGGCGCTTGCCCACACGGCGGGCCGGAAGAAATTCCGTCGCATCACGCTGAGCGTCAACCAGTTCATTCCCAAGCCCCGCACGCCGCTGCAGTGGTGCGCGCTGGCGGACGTGCAGGACGTGCACCGGCGGATTCAAAAAATCGTTTCCGCCTTTCGCCGCGACCGGCAGATTGCCGTCCTTAAAGACGTTCCCAAGTGGAACTTCGTTCAGGCGCTTCTGTCGCTGGGCGACCGGCGCGTGGGCGACATTCTGCTGGCCGTCCATCGCCGCGGCGGCCACTGGATGAAAGCGCTCCGCGAAGTCGCCGTCAATCCCGACTTCTACGTCTACCGGCAAAAAGCGCTCCAGGAGTTCCTGCCCTGGGATATTGTCGATGTCGGCCTTCCGAAAAAAGCGCTGATGCGGGAATACCGCAAGGCGTTTCCCGATTTGCCCTAACGCTGCAGTTATCCGCTCAGGGAAGGAAGCCGCCCGGTAAAGATTAGGGATCGCCTCCGCTGTTCAAAAATCCTCTTGCTTTTCGCCGAGCTGATCGCCGCCGCCCAGGCGGGCGAAATTAATGCGCAGTTTTTTCCAGCGGTCGAGGACGGGCAGCCATTTTTCCGGCGCCGTTTCCATTTCGGCGAGCGTCAGTCTTTTGACCGCTTCGAAATGGGCGTCGAAGTCCTTGCGCCGAACAGGGGGGCGATTTGTATGAAAAATCATGAACGAACCGGCGGGTTGTGATAAACATTTCCATCCCGTGAAGAATAAGGGGAACAAAAACCTTGCGCTGGTTGTCTAAAAGGGAAGAAGGCGAAAAAAAATCCTCCGCCGACGATGATGCGGCGTGCGTTGCGGCCTGCCGGAAGGGCGATCCGGAGGCGTTTGCCGTCCTGGTGCGGCGGCACTCGTCCAAAATGCTCACGGTTGCCTGCCGCCTGCTCGGCGATTACGACGAAGCGTGCGACGTGACCCAGGAGGCGTTTTTGGCCGCTTACCGCTCGCTCGGCAGCTTTCGGGCCGACGCGGCGTTTTCGACCTGGCTGTACCGGATTGTGGTTAACTGCGCGAAAAACAGGCTCAAAAAGATCCGGATCCTGTCCGGGCGCGAAAGCGGACCGCCTGACGAAACGGGAGACGGCGGGTGCGCGGGCCCCGCCTGTCCGGCGGCTTCGGACGCAAACGACCCGGAGCGGGCGCTGGAACAGCGCGAGATCAACGCCCAGGTGGAAAAATGCCTGGCGGCGCTGGAGGAAGACCAGCGGGAAGTCCTGGTGCTGCGCGATGTCCGGGGCTTTTCGTACGGTGAAATCCGCGAGGTTCTGAAGATACCGGAAGGCACGGTGAAATCCCGGCTGGCCCGCGCGCGGCTGGCGATGAAGGACTGTCTGAAAAAAGCCATGGGGACGCTATGAAAACCTGTTCCAACATTGAAAATCTTCTGCCGCTTTACGAGGAGGGCGTTTTGTCCGACGCGGAAAAGCGATTGGTGGAGGAGCATCTGGCGCACTGCGACGCCTGTTTTCGCGAGCTGGCGGATTTGCGCAAGGCGGCCGCGCTGGTGCGCGGACTGCCCGAGGCGGCCCTGCCGCCCTGGTTCGAACAGAAAATCATGGCGCAGGTGCGCAGGGAGGCAGAAAGCCGGGCGAAAAACTGGTTTTGGCCGTTGAGGTTCAAAATTCCTGTTTCGATTGCCGCTACCCTTGTCATCGCCGTGCTGGCCGTTTTTATTTACCGCACGGGCGAAGAGCCGGTCCAATCCGTTTTGCCCGGCGCGCCGCCGCCCGCCGCACTGGAAACGATGCGGCAGACGGCCCCCGCTCCGCCGCCGGAAAGCGCAAAAAAAGAAGCGCCCGCGCCGC